>NZ_JAWIRS010000001.1:547413-628350 GCF_036320005.1 Stenotrophomonas sp. SMYL11 | reverse complement strand
CCCCCCCCGCCGGGATCCCCGCCCCCCCCCCCCCCCCCACCCCGCCCCGCCCAGCTCGCAGCAATCCAGAGCCGCTTTTGACGTTGCTTCTGCAGTTGCCGTTGCCTGCCGCAGGCAGCGCCCGCGGCCGCCGCCGCAAAGGAAACCCCTTAAATCTTCTTCGCCAGCGCCTCGGCCAGACCGGTGTAGCTGCCCGGGGTCATCTCCAGCAGACGCTGCTTCGCATCCGCCGGCAGCTCCAGCCCCTGCACGAACGCCCGCATCGATTCAGCCGTGATGCCCTGGCCGCGGGTCAGCGCCTTCAGCTGCTCGTACGGGTTCGGCAGGCCGTGGCGGCGCATCACCGTCTGCACGGCTTCGGCCAGCACTTCCCAGGCCGCGTCCAGATCGGCGTCCAGGCGCTGCGGGTTCACTTCCAGCTTGCCCAGGCCCTTGGCCAGCGAATCCAGCGCCACCTGGCTGTGACCGAACGCGGTGCCCAGCGCACGCAGCACGGTGGAGTCGGTCAGGTCACGCTGCCAGCGGCTGATCGGCAGCTTCGCGCTGAAGTGCTCGAACAGCGCGTTGGCAATGCCGAAGTTGCCCTCAGCGTTCTCGAAGTCGATCGGGTTGACCTTGTGCGGCATCGTCGACGAGCCGACTTCGCCTTCCTTCAGGCGCTGCTTGAAATAGCCCAGCGACACGTAGCCCCAAATATCGCGGGCCAGGTCGATCAGGATGATGTTGGCGCGGCGGGCGGCATCGCCGATCTCGGCAATGTTGTCGTGCGGCTCGATCTGCGTGGTGTACGGGTTGAACACCAGGCCCAGGCTGGTCACGAAGCGCTCGGCGAATGCCGGCCAGTCCACGTCAGGGTAGCTGGCAATGTGGGCGTTGTAGTTGCCCACCGCGCCGTTGATCTTGCCGGTCAGTTCGACGGCGGCGATCTGCCTGCGCTGGCGTTCCAGGCGGGCGACCACGTTGGCCAGTTCCTTGCCCAGGGTGGTGGGCGAGGCGGTCTGGCCGTGGGTGCGCGACAGCATCGGCTGGCCGGCCTGGGCGTGAGCCAGGCTGCGCAGGCTGTTGGCGATGCCGTCCAGAGTCGGCAGCAGCACTTCGCGGCGGGCCTGTTCCAGCATCAGGCCGTAGCTGAGGTTGTTGATGTCTTCGCTGGTGCAGGCGAAATGCACGAATTCCAGTGCCGGGGCCAGCTCGGCGTCGTCCTTCAGCTGTTCCTTGATGAAGTACTCCACCGCCTTGACGTCATGGTTGGTGGTGCGCTCGATCTCCTTCACGCGCGCGGCCTGGGCCGGGCTGAAGCTGGCGGCCAGCGCGCGCAGGCGGGCGACGGCGGCGTCGGAGAACGGGGCCAGTTCGACGATGCCCGGCTCGGCCGCCAGGGCCAGCAGCCATTCCACCTCGACCGTGATGCGGGCCTTGATCAGTCCGTACTCGGAGAAGATCGGGCGCAGGGCGTCGACCTTGCCGGCATAGCGGCCATCGAGCGGGGACAGGGCGAGCAGGGCGGAATCGGACATGTCGGCAGGGCTGGGGCGAGCGGCGGGGGCCATATTCTACGACGTGCCGGCGAGGCGTGCCCTGTAAAGCCAAGCCCACGCTCGGCTGCTTCGGAGAATCCGGCGCCCAGGGGGCAGCCGAGCGTGGGCTCGGCTCTACAACACGGCCCTGCGGACGGAACAATCTGGCCCGCCCTCGTCATCCCACGCTGCGGGCAAGGGAGTATCGTTGGCGCAGCCGCCAGCCCGGGAAGCGACACCCTGCCAGCCGCCGCTTCCCTTTCCCCAACTGAAGTAGTGCGGAGTTGATGCAATGAGCAAAGCTGCAAGCAAGGGTTTCAGAATCGAACACGACAGCATGGGCGAGCTGCAGGTGCCTGCGGACGCCCTGTGGGGCGCCCAGACCCAGCGTGCCGTGCAGAACTTCCCGGTGTCGGGCCAGCGCATGCCGCGCGGTTTCATCTGTGCCCTGGGCCTGGTCAAGGGCGCCGCCGCCGGCGTCAACGCAGAGTTGGGCCACCTGCCGAAGAACGTGGCCAAGGCCATCCAGACCGCTGCCGCCGAAGTGGCCGCCGGCAACTGGGACGCGCAGTTCCCGATCGATGTCTACCAGACGGGTTCTGGCACGTCGTCGAACATGAATGCCAACGAAGTCATCGCCACCCTGGCCAACCGTGCCGGCAAGGCGGGCAAGACCAGCGTGCACCCCAATGACCACGTCAACCAGGGGCAGAGCTCCAACGACGTGATTCCGACCGCGCTACGCGTGTCGGCGGTGCTGGCGACGCACGAGCAGCTGCTGCCGGCGCTGGTGCACCTGCGCAAGACCCTGGACAAGAAGGGCCGCAGCCTGCGCAAGGTGGTCAAGACCGGCCGCACCCACCTGATGGATGCGATGCCGCTCACCTTCGAGCAGGAATTCGGCGCGTGGTCGGCGCAGCTGGCGTCGGCGCAGGAGCGTATCGAAGACAGCCTCAAGCGCGTGCGCCGGCTGCCGCTGGGTGGTACCGCCATCGGCACCGGCATCAACGCCGACCCGCGTTTCGGCGCGCAGGTGGCCAAGGCGCTGAAGCAGCAGACCGGCTTCAAGTTCGACAGCGCCGAGAACAAGTTCGAAGGCCTGGCCGCGCAGGACGATGCCGTGGAGCTGTCGGGTCAGCTCAATGCGCTGGCGGTGGCGCTGATCAAGATCGCCAACGACCTGCGTTGGATGAACGCCGGTCCGCTGGCCGGGCTGGGCGAGATCGAACTGCCGGCGCTGCAGCCGGGCAGCTCGATCATGCCGGGCAAGGTCAACCCGGTGATTCCGGAGGCGACGGTGATGGCCTGCGCGCAAGTGATCGGCCACCACACCGCGATCACCGTGGCCGGGCAGACCGGCAACTTCCAGCTCAACGTCACCCTGCCGCTGATCGCGGTGAATCTGCTCGATGGCATCGGCCTGCTCGCCAACGTTTCCACCCTGCTGGCCGACAGTGCGATCGCCGGGCTGAAGGTGCGCGAGGACCGCGTTGCCGAGGCGCTGGCGCGCAACCCGATCCTGGTTACCGCCCTTAACCCGATCATCGGTTACGAGAAGGCTGCGGCGATTGCCAAGCGTGCGTACAAGGAACAGCGCCCGGTGCTGGATGTGGCGCTGGAGGACAGTGGACTGGAGGAGGCCGAGCTGCGTCGCCTGCTGGACCCGACCGCGCTGACCGCCGGTGGCATCCAGGCCGGTGGCGGCGGCGCCGGCGGTTGATCGGCCGGTTGTAGCGTCGAGCCACGCTCGATTGTTGTTCCGGAGTCGAGCATGGCTCGACTCTACGGAAACGAAGAACGCCGCCCTCGGGCGGCGTTTTTCTTCAACGACGGTCGGCGACGATGTTGCCGAAGGTGTCGGTGTAATCCTTGAACTCCGGGATGCGCTGGATCAGGTCCGCCGGAATCACGTCCATGCCCTCCGGCGGCTGGATCTTCACCGGCTGCATGTTGGGATCGGCCGGTGCGGCCACCAGGGTGTTCTGGCGCAGCACCTGCAGCTTGCCGAACATGGTCTGCAGCATCTGCTTCTGTCCGTCGTCCAGCGGAATCTGGATCTCGTCCATCTTCATCGTGCCGTCGGCGAGGATGATGATGTTCGGCGCGGGCGGGCGACGCACGGTGACCATGCCTTCGCTGACGGAAATCTTGGGCTTGCCACGCTCGGCGCGGTGGTTGCGGTACTCCTGGTCACAGCCGGCCAGGCCGAGGCAGAGCAGGGCGGTCAACAGCAGAAACAGCTTCTTCATGACATTCGGTTCGGGGGCGTCCGGGGCCGCCATTGTAAGCCCGGCGGCGCACTACGGCCGGCAGCCGGACGCCACTGCCGGCCGGGTGCGCTGATCTGTCACAGGCCTAGCGCTGGACCACGGTGTCCTTGCCGCAGTCGTCCACGTCGCCCTGGTCCATGGTCGCGTAGGGCTTGAATGCCGGCAGTTCACGTGCGAGCGCCTGCTGGCTGGCCAGCATCGCCGGAAGGCGGTCGCAGATGCGCTTGGCCTGGGCTTCGATCTTCTCGGCTTCGGCATTGATGCGCTTTTCGACACCCTCGCTGTCGCCGCTGAAAATGCCCTTCAGCGCTTCGCCGGCAGCACTGGCACCCAGTTTGGCGCCGGCCAGGCCGACATCCATGCCATCCATCGCGATGGCGACCACGTGGCCGCGGTAGTCCTGCAGATGACGGCGCTGGATATCGTTGGCGGCGATCTCCTTGCCCGCGATCAGCAGGCGGCCATCCGGCGTGATCTCCGCACGCGGCTGCTTGTCCGCCGAGATCTTGATGTTGCCCTGGGCGATATCCTTGCGGGCATCGTCCATGGCGTTCTTGACGGTCTCGCCGACGCCGCCTGTGGCTTCGGCCACACTCTTGCCAACGGTCTTGTCGGGTGCTGACGACGTGCCGCCGCAGGCGATCAGCGGCAGGGACAGCAGCACAGCGGGCAACAGGCGCAACAGGTTCATGGTGTTCCCCTGGTAGTGTCTGGAAGAGGGTTTACTTGCTGCGCGGCAGAGTGACCCGGCCGCTGACGTTGCGATGATTGACGTCACCGCTGCCGCTGTGGTCAACGGTCAGGGTGCCGCGCACGCCGTCGACGTTGATATCGCCCGAGCCGTGACTGCGGACATGCACATTGCCACCGATGTCGGCCAGATCGACCCCGCCGGAGCCGACCACGCCCACTTCAACGCCGCCCTGCACGCGTTTGAACTCGATATCACCCGAGCCCACGGTATCCAGCCGCGCGTTGCCACGCACATCGCTGATCTTCAGGTCACCGGAGCCGACGGTACCGGTGCTGGCATCGCCGCTGATGTTGCGTACGGTGACGTCGCCGGAACCCAGCGACAGCAGATTCAGGGACCTGCCGCCATCGATGTTGAGGTCGCCCGAACCCACTGCTGCGTGGATGCTGCCGCGGGTACCGCGGACCACGGCGTCACCGGAACCCACGTCCACGCTCAGCGACTGTGCGTTCTCCACGCTGGCATCGCCCGAGCCGATCTTGAACTGCAGCGGCATGTTGTCCGGCACGCTGCCACGGATATCCAGCCAGGCGTAGCTGTTGCCCAGGCTGATGCCGCTTTGGCGGCCGTCGCGGCGCAGGCTCACCACCAGCTTGTCGCCGACCTTGCGCTGCTCCAGCACCAGCTGGTCCAGCCATTCCTGGCTGGATGCGCAGGCGCGGCCGTCCAGCTGGCCGCCGCCAGCGCTGGCGACCACCTTCAGGTCATGCTGGTTGACCTCGAACACCACCGTCCTGGCACCGGCCACGTCCAGCTTCAGTGCGCGGGCGGCAGTGAACTTGCAGTTCGGAGCATCGGCGGCCAGCGCCGACAACGGCTACAGCAACAACGCAGAACAGGCGAGCAAAGAACGCATGGGTGGTGCCTCCGGATGGATGGGATCAGATCTCGCCGGCCCGCTTGCGCAGGCGGATGGCAAGGAAGATGAACACTGCACCGACGACGGCGCCGATCCAAAGCTCCGGCATCGCCAGCGACTTCAGCTGCGAGGCGGGGGACATCAGGCTGACGACCGAGTCCAGATCGCGACGCGATGCTTCGTCGGCGCCGAGGCGATATAGCAGGTCCATGCCGGGTACGCCGCCCAGCAGCAGGCGGCCGACGATGTTCTGCCAGAACCAGCCGGTGGTCAGGCCGAACAGCGGCATCATCTTGGTGGAGCTGACAATGATGCCGGCAAACAGCGGCAACATCACCGCCCACAGGAACGGCTTGCTCCTGGCCCATGCCGAGCACAGCAGCAGCCAGCCTGCGGTGGGCAGGGCCCACAGGGCATAGACCGGAATCCAGGACAGGTGCCCAGCGGCCAGGGTCAGCGGGCTGGCCGGGCCCCAGATCAGGGTCATCGGGCTGCCACCGTGCAGCAGCGCGACGGCGCTGATGATCAGCATGAAGCCGAACATGGTGAGGATGCCGGCGATGACCGCGATCAACGGTGCCACGATCAGCGCGCTGATCACCTTGGACAGCACGGTCTGCGTGTCCGACAGCGGCAACGACTTCCAGAACAGGATGCTGCGGTCGCGGCGATCGTCGTACAGGGCGCCCAGGCAGTAGAAGAACACGACGAAGGCCAGCACCACGAACGGCCAACTTGAACTGAGTACCAGAGTCAGGTCCAGGCCGTTGCCAAGATCAGCAAGGTCCTTGGCACTGATGTCACGGGTGAGCAGGGCCAGGTTAAGGCCGTTGATGTTCACGTTCTCGCCATCGATGTGCAGGCCGCCGTCGCGTGCTGCACGGTTCAGCGCGAACAGGCCGAAGGCAATGCCGGCGATGCTCATCGCCAGTGAGATCAGGCCCGCGATCAACGGGGCATACAGGAAGCCTCCGCGGTTCTCCCAGTACTCGCGCTTGAGCAGCCAGCGCAGGGTGCCGATCGGGCTGACGGGGTGGTTGACGGCATTCATGCGTAGGTCCCCTTCATGATGGCGACGAACAGGTCGGCCAGGCCCGGGATGCGGGTCTCGCCGAGAGAGGAAAGCTGGGTGCGCGGCACGCCATCGAACAGCATCACCGTCTTGCCGAACGCCAGGCTGCGCTCGTCGATCGGCTTCAGGGCGCGCGCGGTGTCCAGCTGGTCGGCATTGACCAGCAGCTCGGTATAGCGCTGGCCGACGTCGTCCATTTCCGCGTCGAGCACGATGCGGCCGTCGCGGATGAACATCACGTCGCTGAGGATGTGCTCGATCTCCTCCACCTGGTGGGTGGTGACGATGATGGTTTTCTGTTCGTCGAAGTAGTCTTCCAGCAGGCGCTGGTAGAACTCCTTGCGGTACAGGATGTCCAGGCCGAGGGTCGGCTCGTCCAGCACCAGGATGCGGGCATCGATGGCCATCACAAGCGCCAGGTGCAGCTGCACGATCATGCCCTTGGACAGCTCGCGCACGCGCTGCTTCGGCTGCAGCTTGGTGTTGGCCAGGAAGCGCTCGCAGCGGGCGCGGTCGAAGCGCGGGTGGACGCCGGCCACGAAATCGATCGCTTCGCGGACCTTCAGCCAGCGCGGTAGCACGGCGACGTCGGCGATGAAGCAGATGTCATTCATCAGTTCGTCGCGGTGCAGTCGCGGGTCGCGGCCGAGCACGCTCAGTTCACCCTCCACCGAGGTCAGCCCAAGAATGGCCTTCAGCGCGGTGGTCTTGCCGGCGCCATTGGGCCCGATCAGGCCGACGATGCGCCCGCTTGGAATGCTGAAACTGGCGTTGTCGAGGGCGACCGTGGTCTTGTAGGCCTTGCGCAGGCCTCGGGCGGTGATGACCGACTCACTTGCAGTGCTATTCATCAGACTTTCCCCTGGGGCAGCAATTCGTCGAGGCTCAGGCCCAGGCGCTGGATGCGCTCCAGAACCGCCGGCCATTCTTCGTTGAGGAAACGGTCGCGCTCGCTGCTGCGCAGCTGCGTGGCCGCCTGCTCGGTCATGAACATGCCCAGGCCGCGGCGCTTCTCGACCAGGCCTTCGTCGGCCAGCTCCTGGTAAGCGCGCGAAACGGTGATGGGGTTGAGTTGATAGTCGGCGGCCACCTGGCGCACCGAAGGCAGGGCATCGCCCGGCTTGAGGATTCCGTCGAGCATCATGGCAATCACGCGCTCCTTCAACTGACGGTAGATGGGAGCGCCGTCGCTCCACTGGATGTCGCTCATATTCAGCTCCGTGGGGTCAGCGGCTGGGCGAACGAGAAATACGGCATGGACAGCGCGCTGTGCAGCCGACGCGGGGGAGGGGAGGAGGAGGGGGCGTTCCCTGCGGGGGAGAGGGTCGCGTCCTGTGCACCTACAGCAGCGGCGGAAGCAGGGTCGGTGGGCGTGGCCCACCAGGCCAGCACGAGCAGGGTCGAAACAGCGACGGCCGCGGGTGCGGTGAGGTTGCGACGGATCCGGACGTTCATGGCTTCCCCCTGTCTCAGGTGACTGGTGTTGTATGCAACTATAACACCGGCACGCCTACGTGCAACCCCTTGCCGTCCCCAACTGATGGCAGGGGTGGTCAGATTGCTGAAACATCCCTTTAGTCTATTGATTTAAAAGGGAAATTAATATTCTGTAGTGGGCTTTCCGGGACGGCCTTCCATTCAGTGATGTCCATGCTATGTCATCACTGCGCCTTCAATGGCGCCCGGGCAGCACATTCGCCACGCCGCGCAAAGCCCGGGGAGGACCTGTGCCATCAGGGCTCCAGAGCCCGGTGCTATAGTTCGGCCGATTCCCGGCCAGCACTGGCCCGGGCCTTGTGAATGGCTACCGCGGACCGCCTCTGATGCCCCTGCCGACCGTTTCCCCGTGCCGCCTGCGCGGCCTGTCCCTGCTGGCCCTGATGGTGGCCGGCGTCGCCGGTTCCGCCAGTGCGCTGGCGGCCGACCTGCTCGATCTGGAATACCGGCCGTTGGCCAGCAAGCAGCAGGTGAATCTGCAGCAGCGCTATCACGGGCAGGTACTGCTGGTGGTCAACACCGCCAGCAAGTGCGGCTACACGCCGCAGTACGAAGGGCTGGAGGCGCTGCAGAAGCGCTATGCAGGCCGCGGTTTTGCGGTGCTGGGCTTTCCTTCCAATGACTTCAAGGGCCAGGAGCCGGGTGACGAGAAGCAGATCCAGGACTTCTGCACCCTGACCTACGGCGTCAAGTTCCCGATGTTCGAGAAGGTGCATGTGGTCGGCACGCAGGCCACGCCGCTGTACCAGCGGTTGACCGCAGCGACCGGCGTTGCGCCGGCCTGGAACTTCCACAAGTACCTCGTGGGCCGCGATGGCAAGGTCATTGCCCAGTTCGCCAGCAAGGTGACGCCGGACGATCCGCAGCTGACCGCGGCCATCGACAAGGCGTTGGCGGCAGCCGCCACGCGTTGATATCCGGCACGCATGCCTCGACATCGACGGCATGCGTGCGACAATGCTTCTTTTCGCGCCGACGTCGGCGCCCAGACACTTCCAGGAATGCAGCGAATGAAGATGGGAATGCGCGGCGCCGCGGCGTCGGTTCTGATTCTGGCGATGGGCACTTCGGGTGTCGCTCTGTCGCAACAACCGGCTGCCCCCGCAGCCGCCAAGGAGACCGCAACCTTGAATTCCCCCAAGCAGAAGCTCGGCTACGCCATCGGCCTTGATGTCGCCAAGTCGTTCACCCCGATCGCCGATGAGATCGATGTGGCCGCCCTGCGCACCGCCGTTGAGCGTTCGTTCGAGGGCCTGCAGCCGCAGATCACCCAGGAACAGGCCAAGGCCACCGATGCCGCTCTGCGCCAGGTGGTGATGGCCCGCAGCGGCCAGCAGGTGCCGGGCGTGGCGCCGGGCTCGCAGCCGCCGAAGGTCGACCGCGTCAAGGTGTCGCAGATGATCGGCTCCTACTCGGTGGGTCCGTCGCTGGCGCAGCTGAAGGACGATATCGATGTCGCCTCGCTGTTTGACGCAATCAGCACCGGCCTGACCAAGGGCCAGCCAAAGATGACGGAAGCTGACGCGACCGCCACCATCCAGGCCTTCATGGGTGCCAAGCAGGCTGAAATGCAGGCCAAGGCCGCCCAGGCTGCGCAGACCAACCGCACGGAAGGCAACGCGTTCCTGGCCAAGAACAAGACCCAGCCGGGCGTGGTGACCACCTCGTCGGGCCTGCAGTACCAGGTGATCCGCCCGGGTAGCGGCGAGCGCCCGCTGCCGAGCAGCAAGGTGCGCGTGAACTACGAAGGCAAGCTGCTCAACGGCACTGTGTTCGACAGTTCCTACGGCCGCCAGCCGGCCGAGTTCGGTCTGGACCAGGTGATCAAGGGCTGGACCGAAGGCGTCGCGCTGATGCCGGTCGGTTCGAAGTACCGCTTCTGGATCCCGGGCGAACTCGCCTACGGTGAGAACGGCACCCCGGGCGGCCCGATCGGCCCGAACGCGACTCTGACGTTCGACGTCGAGCTGCTGGGCGTTCTGCCGTAAGTCATTCAGGAGCGAATACGGACATGCGCGTTGCGATTTTCGGTACCGGCTACGTTGGACTGGTGACCGGTACCTGCCTGGCCGATGTTGGTCATCAGGTGGTCTGTGTCGATATCGACCAGGCCAAGGTGGAAGGCCTCAACCAGGGCATCATCCCGATCTATGAACCCGGCCTGGAGCCGATGGTGAAGGCCAACCATGCCGCAGCGCGGCTGGCGTTCACCACGGATGCCGCGGCCGCCATCGATCACGGCCAGGTGGTGTTCATCGCCGTTGGTACGCCGCCGGACGAGGATGGCAGTGCCGATCTTCAATACGTGCTTGCCGTAGCCCGAACCATTGGCCGGCACATGAGCGTGCCGACCGTGGTGGTGAACAAGTCGACGGTGCCGGTCGGCACCGCCGACAAGGTGCGTGCCGCCATTGCCGAAGAGCTGGCCGCGCGTGGCGCGGACATCGCCTTCGACGTGGTGTCCAACCCGGAATTCCTGAAGGAAGGCGATGCGGTTGCGGACTGCATGCGCCCGGACCGCATCATCATCGGTGCGGCGAACGAAGAGTCGGTGGCGGTGATGCGTCGCCTGTACGCGCCGTTCAACCGCAACCACGACCGCGTGGTGGAAATGGACGTGCGTTCGGCCGAACTGACCAAGTACGCCGCCAATGCGATGCTGGCAACCAAGATTTCGTTCATGAATGAAATCGCCAACATCGCTGAACGCGTGGGTGCCGACGTCGAGCAGGTCCGCCAGGGCATTGGTTCGGATCCACGCATCGGCTGGCACTTCATCTATCCGGGTGCCGGTTACGGCGGCTCGTGCTTCCCCAAGGACGTGCAGGCATTGGCCCGTACCGCCCAGCAGTATGGCCTTGAGCCAAAGCTGCTCAATGCGGTTGAAGCGGTCAACGATGCGCAGAAGGGCCATCTGTTTGCCCTCATCCAGCGTCATTACGACAAGGGCGAGGACGAGGGCGTGCGTGGAAAGACCTTCGCCGTATGGGGCCTGGCCTTCAAGCCGAACACCGACGACATGCGTGAGGCCTCCAGCCGTCGACTGCTGGCGCAGCTGTGGGAAGGCGGTGCGACGGTGCGTGCCTACGATCCGGAGGCGATGCACGAGTCGCAGCGCATCTTCGGCGAACGCGATGACCTGGTGTTCTGCAACAGTGCCGATGAAGCGCTGCAGGGTGCCGACGCGCTGGTCGTGGTGACCGAGTGGAAGCAGTTCCGCAGCCCCGACTTCCAGAAGCTGCGCGAGCAGCTGAAGGATGCGGCGGTGTTCGACGGCCGCAACCTGTATGAGCCGGGCGAAGTGGAAGCCGCAGGTCTTGCGTACTACGGCATTGGCCGGGGGCGCTCGTTGCATGTCTGATCTGCCCACTGAACGCGAGCAGGCGCTGGAAGCGCGCCTGGTCGAGCTGGAAATGCGCGTGTCCTTCCAGGAACAGGCGCTGGCCGAGCTGAGCGACGCGCTGGCTGATGCCCGCATGCAGGGCATGCGCAACGCCGATGTGCTGCGCGTGCTGCTGGAAGACCTGGGCAAGGTCCGCAACGCACTGAATTCTTCCGATCCGGCGAGCGAACCGCCGCCGCCGCACTACTGATCCGAATCCTATGAGCGATACCCTCCGCGACCAGCTGATGGGCCTGGGCTTCAAGCCCGCACCCAAGCCCGAGCGCAAGAATGATGGCCCCCGCCGTGATGGCCGCCCGCAGGGCAAGGGTGGCAACGGCAACGGCAATGGAAAGCCGCAGGGCGCAGTCAAGGGCGAGCACAAGCCCGGCGAGCGTCGTGGGCAGGGCCATGGCGCGGGCAAGCCCGGCGGGCATGCGCGCGGTGGCCAGGGCCAGCAGGGCCCGCGCAAGCCGCGCAGCACCGAAGAGATGGACCTGGCCAAGGCCTATGCCATCCGTGCGCAGCGGGAGAAGGAAGAGCGCATCGAGACCGAGCGCCTGAAGCAGGAAGAAGCGCGCGTGCGCCGCGAGGCGAAGGCCAAGCTGGAAGAGCTGCTGAAGGACAAGGGCCTGAATGCCGAGGATGCCGACATTGCCCGCCACTTCCCGTATGGCGGCAAGATCAAGCGCATCTATGTGACCGCCGAGCAGCTGACCGCGCTCAATGCCGGTGAGCTGGGTGTGGTCCAGCTCAATGGCCGCTACCTGCTGGTCACCGCCGAAGTGCTGGCACAGTCCGAGGCGGTGTTCGCCGCCTCGGTGGCGCTGAAGGTCGATCCGAATGCGCCGGCCGAGGAAGATCCGTACGCGGACCCGCAGTACCAGGTGCCGGACGACCTGGTCTGGTAAAGGCGCAACCACCGCGGACGGCACTGCTCCCGCGGTTGGGTGGAAGGGGTGACCGCTGGTCCAAGCCGTGGCTACGTGCCGCACATTGACGGCCTGCGCGCGATTGCCGTGCTGGCCGTCATCGTGTTCCACCTGGACCGGGCCTGGTTGCCGGGCGGGTTCACCGGCGTAGACGTGTTCTTCGTCGTTTCCGGGTTCGTGGTCAGCGCGTCGGTGCACCGCCGAAAAGGGGGCGGAGGGGATTAAGTCGTTTGTGCCCAAAACGACTTAATCCCCTCCGTCCCCTTTTTGTGTCATTCGGGGTCGTAGTCGAGGTTGGAGGCCAGCCAGCGCTCGGCCTGGGCGCGGTCCACGCCCTTGCGGCGGGCGTAATCGCTGACCTGCTCGCGGCTGAGGCGGCCGACCACGAAGTACTGGCTCTGCGGATGGCTGAAGTAGTAGCCCGACACGGCCGCCGTAGGCAGCATCGCGAAGCTCTCGGTCAGTTCCATGCCGGCGTTGGCTTCCGCCTGCAGCAGGTCGAACAGGCGGCGCTTCTCGCTGTGCTCGGGGCAGGCGGGATAGCCGGGTGCCGGACGGATGCCGCTGTACTGCTCGTCGATCAGCGCCTCGTTGTCCAGTGTCTCGGCATGGTCGTAGCCCCAGAAATCGATGCGCACGCGCTGGTGCAGGCGCTCGGCCAGCGCTTCGGCGAAGCGATCGGCGAGGGCCTTCAGCAGGATCGCGTTGTAGTCATCGTGGTCGGCTTCGAAGCGCGCTACGTGCGCGTCGATGCCGATGCCGGCAGTGACGGCGAAGGCCCCGATCCAATCCTGCTTGCCGCTGTCGGCCGGGGCGATGAAATCGGCCAGGCAGAAATCCGGGCGCTCGGCCGGCTTGTCCACCTGCTGGCGCAGGAAGTGCAGGGTGGTCTCGCCCTGCGGGTGCTGCACGCGCACGTCGTCGCCGATGCTGTTCGCCGGCCACAGGCCGAACACGGCCTTGGCGGTCAGCCATTTCTCATTGACGATGCGCTCAAGCATCGCGCGGGCGTCCCTGTACAGATCGCTGGCCTGGGTGCCGACGATTTCGTCGGTGAGGATGGCCGGGAACTTGCCGGCCAGCTCCCAGGCCTGGAAGAACGGCGTCCAGTCGATGTAGTCGACCAGTTCGGCCAGCGGGTAGTCGTCAAATACGTGCAGGCCGGGCTGGTTCGGTGCCGGCGGCGTGTAGGTGTCCCAGCCGCCCTGGAATTTCTGCCCACGCGCGTGTTCCAGCGAAACCAGGCGCTTGGCATCGCCACGGTTGCGATGGCGCGCGCGGATCTCGGCATAGTCGGCCTCGTTGGCGGCTACGAAGGCCTCGCGCAGGTCACGCGAGATCAGCGACTGGGCCACGCCGACCGCGCGCGAGGCGTCCTTCACCCACACCGTGGGCGCCTTGTAATGTGGGTCGATCTTCAGCGCGGTGTGCGCGCGCGAGGTGGTCGCTCCACCGATCAGCAGCGGCAGGTCGAAGCCCTGGCGCTGCATCTCCCGGGCCACGTGGCTCATCTCTTCCAGTGATGGAGTGATCAGGCCGGACAGGCCGATCAGGTCGGCGTTGTGCTCGCGCGCGGCATCGAGGATCTTCTGCGCCGGCACCATCACGCCAAGGTCGACCACCTCGAAGTTGTTGCAGGCCAGGACTACGCCGACGATGTTCTTGCCGATGTCATGCACATCACCCTTCACCGTGGCCATGATGATCTTGCCGTTGCTCTTGGCGGTGTCGCCACTGCGCGCCTTCTCGGCCTCGATGTAGGGCAGCAGGTAGGCCACGGCCTTCTTCATCACGCGCGCGGATTTCACCACCTGCGGCAGGAACATCTTGCCGGCGCCGAACAGGTCGCCGACCACGTTCATGCCATCCATCAACGGACCTTCGATCACGTCCAGCGGGCGGCTGGACGCCTGCCGGGCCAGTTCGGTGTCTTCTTCCACGAAGGCATCCAGGCCGTGCACCAGCGCGTGCGCCAGGCGCTGCGCCACCGGCTTCTCGCGCCAGGCGAGGTCTTCGGTCTTCGCCGCGCCCTTCTTGCCCTTGTAGCGCTCGGCGATTTCCAGCAGGCGCTCGGTGGCATCGCTGCGGCGGTTGAGGATCACATCCTCCACGCGCTCGCGCAGTTCCGGTTCCAGCTCGTCGTAGATCGGCATGGCGCCGGCGTTGACGATGCCCATGTCCATGCCGGCGGCAATGGCGTGGTACAGGAACACCGAGTGGATGGCCTGGCGCACCGTTTCGTTGCCGCGGAACGAGAACGAGACGTTGGAAACACCGCCGGACACATGGCAGTGCGGCAGCGTCTGCTTGATGATGCGGGTGGCTTCGATGAAGTCCACCGCATAGTTGTCGTGCTCTTCGATGCCGGTGGCGACGGCGAAGATGTTCGGGTCGAAGATGATGTCCTGCGGTGGGAATCCGATCTCGTCGACCAGGATGCGGTAGGCGCGGGTGCAGATCTCGACCTTGCGTGCGCAGGTGTCAGCCTGGCCGCTTTCGTCGAATGCCATCACCACCGCGGCCGCGCCATAGCGCAGGACCTTGCGTGCGTGCTCGCGGAACAGCGCCTCGCCTTCCTTCAGCGAGATCGAATTGACCACGCTCTTGCCCTGCAGGCACTTCAGGCCGGCCTCGATCACGCTCCACTTGGAGGAGTCGACCATCACCGGAATACGGGCGATGTCCGGCTCGGACATGATCAGGTTGAGGTAGCGGGTCATCGCCGCTTCCGAATCGATCAGGCCCTCGTCCATGTTGACGTCGAGGATCTGCGCGCCGCTGGCCACCTGCTGGCGGGCCACGTCCACCGCTTCTTCGTAGCGGCCTTCCTTGATGAGCTTGCGGAACTGCGCGCTGCCGGTGACGTTGGTGCGCTCGCCGACGTTGATGAACAGCAGGTCCGGAGTGATGACCAGAGGTTCCAGGCCGGACAGGCGGGTAGGGCGGACAGGCGTCATGGCAGGCGTCAGCTCAACAGCAATAGGGCGGGAAGTGCGGAACGGTGGCGGCGACATTCATGCGGCCTGCTCCTGGATACCGAGCAGGGCGCGCGGCGGCAGCCCGGCCACGGCCTCGGCGATTGCGCGGATGTGGTCAGGGGTGGAGCCACAGCAGCCACCGACCAGGTTCAACAGGCCATCCTCGGCGAAACCGCGCAGGGTGCTGGCCATGTCCTCGGGCGTCTCGTCGTACTCGCCGAA
Source organism: Stenotrophomonas sp. SMYL11 (assembly GCF_036320005.1). Lineage (NCBI taxonomy): Bacteria > Pseudomonadati > Pseudomonadota > Gammaproteobacteria > Lysobacterales > Lysobacteraceae > Stenotrophomonas > Stenotrophomonas sp. SMYL11. The sequence goes on along the minus strand of NZ_JAWIRS010000001.1, from coordinate 612,867 downwards.
GGCATTGGGCAGGCCTGCGTTGGGGTGCGCGCTGACGTAGCAGTCGGCGACCTGCGAAAGGGTTTCCACGTGCGGGCGCATCGCATCGGCACCCAGTGCGCAGTTCAGGCCGATCGACAATGGGCGCGCATGCGCGAGCGACGCGTGGAAGGCCTCGGCGGTCTGCCCGGACAGCGTGCGTCCCGAGGCATCAGTGATGGTGCCGGAGATCATCACGGGCAACCTTGCGCCGCGTGCATCGAAGGCCTCCTCCAGTGCATACAGCGCGGCCTTGGCATTGAGCGTGTCGAAGATGGTCTCGACCATGATGGTGTCGGCGCCGCCGTCGATCAGGCCGTCAATGGCTTCGCGGTACGTGTCGCGAAGCTCGTCGAAGCTGGTGTTGCGAAAGCCCGGATCGTTGACATCGGGACTGATCGAGGCGGTGCGGCTGGTCGGGCCGATCACTCCGATCACGAAGCGTGGCTTGCCTGGTGTGGTTGCGGCTACCGTATCGCAGCAGGCGCGTGCCACCGCTGCGCCAGCCTTGTTCAATTCGTACACCAGGTGTTCGAGGTGGTAGTCGGCCTGACTGACCGAGGTGGCGTTGAAGGTGTTGGTCTCGACCAGATCCGCACCGGCTTCGAGATAGGCGGTGTGGATGTCGGCGATGACCTGCGGCCGGGTCAACAGCAGCAGATCGTTGTTGCCTTTGAGATCGTGACCTTCCGGTGTGCCGTGGTCGCAAGCGGGGCCATGCACATGATCGTAGCCACCGGCGAAGCGCTCGCCGCGGTAGTCGTCTTCCTGCAGGCCATGGCGCTGGATCATGGTGCCCATCGCGCCGTCGATGATCAGGATCCGCTCGCGCAGGGCGTCGAGCAGGGCGTTGGCACGATCAGGATGCAACCAGGGCAGGGCAGGCATGGCGATCTCGGGCTCAGGGCTTGTTGGCGATCAGCGAAATCACTTCGAAGTGCGGCGGGCGCTTTTCGCGGGTGACCGTCTCCAGGCTGGATACCTGCAGGCCGGCCTTGTCGACGAACCTGCGCAGCTCCTTGTCGCTGAAGCCGAGGTTGACGTGGCCGTAGGCCTCCACCGCCGCCTTGTGCTCGTGGCGGGCCAGGCTGCACAGCAGCAGGCGGCCGCCGGAGCGCAGCACGCGTGCGGCTTCGGTCACCGCCTGCGCCGGTTTGCTGGCGTAGGTCAGTGCATGCATCAGCACCACCAGGTCGAAGCTGCCGTCCTTGAACGGCAGCGCATGCATGTCGCCTTCGCGTACTTCCACATTGGGCAGGCGGCGCAGGCGCTCGCTGGCGGCAGCAACCACGCGCGCGCTGGTATCGATGCAGATGTAGCGCTTGGCATGCGGCGCGACGAGTTCGGCCAGCACGCCATCACCGGAGGCGATATCCAGCACGTCGCCGGTCTCCAGCAGCGGCAGCGCCGTGCGCGCCAGCGCCTCCCAGGTGCGGCCCGGGGAGTAGTGGCGCTCCATGTCGCCGGCCACGCTGTCGGCCCAGTTCTGGTCGGAGGCGCGGTGGGCCAGCACGGCGGCGACACGTTCAGCGTCCTGCCGCAGCAACGGGTCGTCGCTTCCATTGCTCAAGGCATGCCACAATGCACGCTGCGCCGGGTCCAGCTGGGCCTCGTCGAAGCGGTAATAGGCCGACACGCCCGCACGGCGGTCGCGGACCAGGCCGGCTTCCTTCAGGCGCGCCAGGTGGGTGGACACCCGCGGCTGTGCCAGCCGGGTGATCGCCGACAGTTCGGCCACGGTCAGTTCCTCCTGCTCCAGCAGCGCCAGCAGGCGCACGCGGGTGGCATCAGCGAACACCTTGAGGCGGGTCGACCAGTCTTCCAGATCCATAAATATCTACCTATCGCGATATAGAGATATATTCGCCGAGAAGACCTTCCGCGGTCAAGTCGCTGGCGTACGGAAACTGGCGGGCCCCGGTACAATCGAGGCACCTGGGCGCGCGGTGCGCGGCCCATAACTTCATGTACCCGGGAGGGTGTTGTGGATTTCAGCTTTACTGAAGAACAGTTGATGCTGCAGGACGTGGCGCGGCGCATCGCGCAGGAAAAGATCGCCCCCAGCGCGGAGCACCATGACCGCACCGGCGAGTTCCCGCTGGACAACATCCGCCTGCTGGGCGAAAACGGCCTGATGGGCATCGAAGTGCCGACCGAATACGGTGGCGCGGGCATGGACCCGGTGGCGTACGTGCTGGCGATGGTGGAGGTCGCCGCCGCCGACGCTGCCCATTCGACCATCATGTCGGTCAACAACTCGCTGTTCTGCAACGGCATCCTCACCCACGGTACCGAGGAACAGAAGCAGAAGTATGTGCGTGCCATCGCCGAAGGCGAGGCCATCGGCGCGTTCGCGCTGACCGAGCCGCAGTCCGGTTCGGACGCCACCGCCATGCGCTGCCGTGCAGTGAAGCAGGCCGATGGCACCTTCGTCATCAATGGCAAGAAGAGCTGGATCACCTCCGGCCCGGTGGCCAAGTACATCGTGCTGTTCGCAATGAGCGAGCCGGACAAGGGCGCGCGCGGCATCACCGCATTCCTGATCGATACCGACAAGGCGGGCTTCGGCCGTGGCAAGACCGAGCCGAAGCTCGGCATCCGTGCTTCGGCCACCTGCGAGATCGAGTTCAACGATTACGTGGCGCAGGCTGAGGATGTGCTGGGCCAGGAAGGCGAAGGCTTCAAGATCGCCATGAGCGTGCTCGATGCCGGTCGCATCGGCATCGCCTCGCAGGCCATCGGCATCGCCCGTGCTGCCTATGAAGCGACCCTGGCGTACGTGAAGGAGCGCAAGGCATTCGGTGCAGCCATCGGCACCTTCCAGATGACCCAGGCCAAGATCGCCGACATGAAGTGCAAGCTGGACGCAGCCCTGCTGCTGACCCTGCGCGCGGCATGGGTGAAGGGCCAGGGCAAGCGCTTCAGCACGGAAGCGGCTGTGGCCAAGCTGACCGCCTCGGAAGCGGCGATGTGGATCACCCACCAGGCCGTGCAGATTCATGGCGGCATGGGGTATTCGAAGGAAATGCCGCTGGAGCGCTACTTCCGTGATGCCAAGATCACCGAGATCTACGAAGGCACCTCGGAAATCCAGCGTCTGGTGATCGCCCGCAACGAGACCGGGCTGCGCTGAGTCGCAACGGCCGCGCCGCTGCAACGGCGGCGCGGCCAGTAGTTCCACGCCATACGTGGATACACGGTCCACTTGGCCGAGCGATACCCGATCTGTTCCAATGCAGGCCGTTTTTACGCGGTCTGCAAATATGATCTATCGTGGTTGGGGATTCATGACGCTGGTGACGCCGATTGCAGCCATCCTGCTGCTGGCGTACTTCTTCCCGCATGAAGGCTCCAAGGGCAACACGCCGCTGGCGCAGGTTCTGTTGGGTGCAGGCATCGGCGCAGCGGTGAACGTACTGCTGGGTCTGTGGCTCAACCGTGCGCCCCGGCAGAAGGGTGTGGCCGCACCCCATCACTTCTTCTTCGTGCCGATGCAGTGGGCTGCACTGGTGATCGTGGCGGTGTGCGCGGTGGTTGCGCTGCTGCGCTGAGACGTTGCCCGAACAGCGCCAACCAAGGTTGGCGGCTACCGGGCATGCCGTTGCTCTGGTGGATGCCAACCTTCGGGCATGCCGTTGCTCTGGTGGATGCCAACCTTCGGGCATGCCGTTGTCCTGGTAGATGCCAACCTTGGTTGGCATGGATTCAAAAGCGGCAAGAAAAAAGGCCCCGGATTGCTCCGAGGCCTTTCTCGTTTCAACTCACCGCTGGATCAACGATCCGGACGGTGTGCAGCATCTGCATCGCGCTGGCGTTCCATGAATTCCTTGGACGGTTCATCCAGCTTGTCACCCAGCATGCGGCGGACGACCACGAAGAACACCGGGATCATCAGCAGGCCGAGCAGGGTGGCGAACAGCATGCCGCCGATCACGCCGGTACCGATGGCGTGGCGGGAGTTGGCGCCGGCGCCGGTGGAGATCGCCATCGGGATCACGCCCATGATGAACGCGAACGAGGTCATCAGGATCGGGCGGAAGCGCAGGCGAGCCGCCTCGATGGTGGCATCGCGCAGGTTCTTGCCTGCTGCGCGCTGCTCCACCGCGAACTCCACGATCAGGATCGCGTTCTTCGCCGCCAGGCCGATCACGGTGATCAGGCCAATCTTGAAGAACAGATCGTTGGGCAGGCCGCGCAGCATCGACAGGCCGAGGGCACCGAGCACGCCCAGCGGCACGACCAGCAGCACCGCCACCGGGATCGACCAGCTTTCGTACAGGGCCGCCAGGCACAGGAACACCACCACGATGGACAGCACCAGCAGCAGCGTCGCGGCGTTGCCGGCCAGGATTTCCTGGTAGGACATGCCCGACCAGTCGTAGCCGAAGCCGGCCGGCAGATCGTCGTTGACGATGCTCTCCATGGTCTGCATCGCCTCACCCGAGCTGGTGCCCGGGGCCTGCGAGCCGACGATGTTGATCGCCGAGTAGCCGTTGTAGCGGCTCAGCGACGGCGGTGCCGACACCCATTCGGACTTGACCACCGTGTTGAGCGGGATCATCGCGTTGGTGCCGTCGGCATTCTTGGTCAGGCTGGACGGGCTGTAGAAGCTCTTCAGCGACTCCTGGCCGGTGCGATACGGGCCATCGGCCTGCATGGTCACGCGCTTGATGCGGCCTTCGTAGAAGAAGTCATTGACGTACACCGGGGCCAGCATCAGCTGGATGGTGCTGTACACGTCCGACACCGACATGCCCATCGACTGCGCCTGCACGCGGTCCACGTGCAGCTGCAGCTGCGGGGCGTTTTCCAGTCCGTTCGGACGCACGCCGACCAGTGCCTCGGGCTTCTGCGCGGCGTTGCCGAGCAGGATGTTGCGCGCCTGGGTCAGCTGCTCGTAGCCGGCACCGCTGCGGTCCTGAAGCCACATGTCGAAGCCGCCGAACTGGCCGAGGCCCTGCACGGTGGGCAGGTTGACCACGAAGATCTGCGCTTCCTTGATGCCGTAGAACGCGCCGTTCATGTTCTGGATGAACTCGGGCGCGGTGAACTTGCGTTCCTCCCACGGCTTCAGGCGGATGAAGCCCATGCCCACGTTCTCGCCGGAACCGACGAAGCTGAAGCCGGCGACCTGCAGCATGCCTTCATAGCCATCCTGCTTTTCCAGGATGCCACGCATCTGCGCGAACACTTCGTTGGTCTGGCCCTTGGTCGAGCCCGGCGGCAGCTGCACGATCGCCAGCGCATAGCCCTGGTCTTCTTCCGGCAGGAAGCTGCCCGGCATGCGGGTGAACAGGAAGCCGCACAGCGCGGTCAGCACCACGAACAGGATCATCCAGCGCGGCGCATGGCGAACCGCCGAAGTGATGTGGCCCACATAGGTATGGCTGATCTTGTCGTAGTACTTGTTGAAGGTGCGGTAGACGATGTTCGGGTTGTCGTTGTGCGTCGGCTTGAGGAAGGTCGCGCACAGCGCCGGGGTGAAGCCCAGTGCCAGGAACGCCGAGAACGCCATCGAGATGGCGATGGTCAGCGCGAACTGCTTGTAGATCTCACCGGCGGCGCCGCCCTGCAGGGCGGACGGGATGAACACCGCGGCCAGCACGACGGTGATCGCCACCACCGCGCCGGTGATCTGGGTCATCGCCTTCTGCGTGGCCGGCTTCGGCGCCAGGCCTTCCTCGGTCATGATGCGTTCGACGTTCTCGATCACCACGATCGCGTCGTCGACCACGATGCCGATCGCCAGCACCATCGCGAACAGGGTCAGCTGGTTGATCGTGAAGCCGATCATCCACATGCCCAGGAAGGTGCCTAGCAGGGCCACCGGGATGACCAGGGTCGGGATCAGGGTGGCGCGGAAGTTCTGCAGGAAGATCAGCATCACCAGGAACACCAGGAACACCGCTTCAAACAGTGTCTTGACCACTTCCTGGATGGAGATCTTGACGAAGGTGGTGCTGTCGTACGGCGAGAACCAGGTCACCCCGGACGGGAAGCTGGGCTGCAGTTCGTCCATCTTGGCGCGCACCGCATCGGCCACGTTCAGGGCGTTGGCGCCCGGCAGCAGCTGGATGGCAAAGGCGCCGGTCGGCTTGCCGTTGTACTGGGTGTCGAAGCCGTAGTTGTTGGCACCGAAGGCAACGCGGGCGATGTCCTTCAGCAGCACGCGCGAGCCGTCAGCGTTGGCGCGCAGAATGATGTTCTCGAACTCCTGCGGCGAGCTGAAGCGGCCTTCGGCCGACACCGTGGCGGTGAAGTGCTGGCCTTCCGGCGACGGGTCAGAACCCAGCGCACCGGCGGCGAACTGCACGTTCTGCGCACGCACCGCGGCCAGCACCTGGCTGGCCGACAGGCCATATCCCTGCATCTTTTCCGGGTTCAGCCAGATGTTCATGGCGTACTCGGAACCGAACTGCTGGGTGCTGCCGACGCCGGGAATACGCGAGACCTGGTCGAGCACGCGCGAACCCACGATGTCGTTCAGGGCGTCACGGTTGATGGCCGGCGTATCGGACTGCAGCGCGATCACCATCAGGAAGCCGGCGTTGGCCTTGGCCACCACCACGCCTTGCTGGGTCACTTCCGAAGGCAGTCGTGGCGTGGCCAGCGAGACCTTGTTCTGCACCTGCACCTGGGCGATGTCCGGATCGGTGCCGGTCTCGAAGGTCAGGGTGATCTGCGCGCGGCCGTTGGAGGCGGACGAGGAACTGAAGTACAGCAGGTGATCGATACCGGTCAGCTGCTGCTCGATCACCTGGGTGACTGATTTCTCGGTGGTGTCCGCACTGGCGCCCGGGTAGGTCGCCGAGACGGTGACCTGTGGCGGGGCGATGTTGGGATAGGACTCCACGCCCAGGTTGAGGATCGCGATCACGCCGCTGAGCGAGATCAGGATCGCAACCACCCAGGCGAAGACTGGATGTTCGATGAAAAATTTAGGCATGACGGAAGGTTCCCGTTACTGCTTGTTCGAATCGGTGGCGGCCGGCTTGGCCGCATCGGCCTGCTCGGGCTTGGCCGCGTCGGCCGGTGCCTTGCCTGCGGCCGGAGCTGCGCCCGCCGGAGCGGCGCCGCCTGCGGCAGGCTTGCCGTTGGCGTCCTGCCCCGGGGTCCACGGCTTGGCGACTGCCGGTGCACCTTCCTTGACCTTCTGCACGCCGGCCACGATCACCTTGTCACCGGCGGCCAGGCCGTCGCTGACCAGCCAGTTGCCGTTCTGCGCGCCATCGGTCTTCACGTTCTTGCGCACCACCTTGCCGTCGGCACCGACCACCATCACGTAGCCGCCGGTGGTGTCACGCAACAGCGCCTGCTGCGGCACCAGGTAGGCGTTGTTGCGCTCGCCCAGGTTGGCCTGGAAGCTGACGAAGGCGCCCGGCAGCAGGATCTGCTGCGGGTTCGGCAGCAGCGCACGCAGCGACACCGCGCCGGTGGCCGGGTCGACCGTGGTCGAGGAGAAGTCCAGCGTGCCCGGCTCGCTGTAGGTGCTGCCGTCGGCCAGCTTGACGTTGACCGTGGCCTTGCCGTCACCGGACAGCGCCAGCGCACCCTTGGCCTGCTGCGCGCGCAGCTGGGTCAGTTCGTCCACGCTCAGCGAGAAGTTCACGTACAGCGGGTCGAGCTGGTCGACGGTGGTCAGCAGGGTCACATCGCCCTGGCCGACCAGCGCGCCTTCGGTGACCTGCTGCTTGTTGGCCACGCCGCTGATCGGCGCGGTCACTTCGGTGTAGCCCAGGCTGATGCGCGAGGAGGTCACCGCCGCTTCGGCCTGCTTGACCGCGGCCAGTGCGGTGCGCTCGGCCGATTCGGCGTTGTCCAGGTCGGACTTGGAGACGAACTGCTGCGGCGCCAGCGAACGCGCGCGGTCCGCGGCCACCTTGGCATTGGCGTAGGTGGCGCGGGCCGAGGCCAGCTGGGCCTCGGAGGCATTGAGCGAAGCACGCAGCGGCGCCGGGTCGATCAGGAACAGGGGCTGGCCCTGCTTGACCTGCGAGCCTTCCTGGTAGACGCGCTTGAGCAGTACGCCCGGCACGCGCGCGCGCACGTCGGCGCTGCGGAACGGCGACAGGCGGCCGACCAGCTCACGCTGCAGCGGCAGGGTCTGCGGCTTGGCGTCGATCACGCCCACCTCCGGCGGCGGGGGCGTCTGCTGTTCCGGCTTCTTGCAGGCAGCCAGCGCGACAGCAACGGCGCACGTCAAGGCAAGGGTGCGGAGTGGGGCGGTCATCAGGAGGAACTCCGGGGTTGGTTTGAAGATGGGGCCGCAGACGGCTGAGGCGCGAAGGCGCGCAGGAAGCTGTCGACGGAGAACTCTGCCCAGCGCCGACGCAGCTGCGCGTCATCACGATGGGGGGTATGGAAACGCTGTTTGTCGAAATCCTGACCGGCGATCATGCTCAGCAGCAGTTCGGCCATGAAGTGCGGGTCGTCATGCCGGAGCTGGCCACGCATGCAAACGGTTTCAATCCATTCAGCAAGATGAAGCGTCAGCGCGCCGGCACCATGCCGGTACAGCGTACGCGCCTCTTCGGGAAACTGGGCTGCGTCGGCGGCGATCAGCCGACAGGCCTGCCCTACGTGCGGTTGGTTGAAATGCTCCAGGAAGTCGGTGGCGAACTGGAGCAGGCTGGCACGCAGGTCGTCAGTGCGGAGTGCACGAACCATGGCGCCGGTAGCGTGGCCGACATGGCGCTGCATCACCCGGCGCAGCAGTTCCTGCTTGCTGCCGTAGCGCGAGTACAGGGTCTGCTTGGAGCAGCCGGCATGCTGGGCCACCGCGTCCATGCTCATCTGCATGCCCTGCTGGGCCAACAGCTCGCGCACGGCATCGAACACGCGCTCATCGCGTGCGTCGAGGGCAACGGGGAGGTAGGCCGGGTTCACGCGGTGGACTATACCGTCCAGTTCAGGATTGTGGAATCGAATCGGCGTCGCTGCGTGTGTCTTCCGGTAACACGCTTTGCCGATCCTGTCGGCAGTGCTGAAGCAGGCGCCAGCACCATACCGGTGCGAACTGAATAGGCGTCTAAACCGCAGCAAACCCGAATCTGGTTATTCCGTCCTGCAGCAAGGCCTTTTCGTGCGGTAGGGCTACAATTTCATTTTCCCAACTGAGCAAGCGCATCGCTCTGCCATGAAACCGCAAAAAACCGCAGCCAAGACCGTGAAAAACAAGACCAAACCAGCAGAAGCGGAGGTCGCAGTGACCGCTGGTTTCTCCCTGGAGCCGGTGTACACGGCATTGCGCAAGCGTTACCCCGCGGCCGCACAGGCCGAAGCGGTGGCCTTCGCCACTGACTTCTACAAGCGCATGGAGTCGGACGAGTTCCCGCACCACAGCGCTGAAGAGTGGGCCGCTCTCGCGGCTGAGACGCTGGAATTCGCCCGTGCCCGCAAGGCCGGCAAGGCCAACGTCCGCGTGTTCAATCCGACCGCGAAGGCCAACGGTTGGGAATCGCCGCACACCGTACTGCAGATCGTCAACGACGACATGCCGTTCCTGGTCGACACCGTCACCATGTCGCTGGCCGAACAGGGCGTGGGTGTTCACGTGCTGGGCCACCCGGTGCTGCGTTTCACCCGCGACAAGGCCGGCAGGCTGGTCAAGGTCGGCGAGGGTGATGCCGAGTCGGTGATGCTGCTGGAGATCGATCGACAGCCGGCCGAAGCCATGGCGGCCATCGAGCAGGCCATCGGCAAGGCGCTGGACGAAGTGCGTGCGATCGTGCGCGACTGGCAGCCGATGAAGGACAAGGCGCTGGCGCTGGCCGACGACCTGGGCAGCCGCCAGCTGCCGGTCGACGACGCGTCGCGCAAGGAAGCACAGGAATTCCTGCGCTGGGCCGCAGACAACCACTTCACCTTCTTCGGCTACCGCGAGTACCGCGTCGAGAAGCAGGGCAAGGAAGAGGTGCTGGCGCCGCTGAATGACACCGGCCTGGGCCTGATGCGCGGCAAGGACAAGTCCGCCGCCCGTCCGGTCAAGACCCTGGCCGCGCAGGGCCTGAACACCACGTCCGGGCTGAAGGACGCGCTGATCCTGACCAAGACCAATGCCCGTTCGCGCGTGCACCGCGCCGGCTACATGGACTACATCGGCGTGCTGGAATTCGACGCCAAGGGCAAGATCATCGGCGAGCAGCGCTTCCTCGGCCTGTTCACCTCCAGCGCCTACAACCGTCGCCCGTGGGAGATCCCGCTGGTGCGCCAGCGCCACGAGCACGTGATGAAGCAGTCGGGCCTGGCCTCGGCCAGCCACAGTGGCAAGGCCCTGCGCCACATCCTGGAAACCCTGCCGCGCGAAGAACTGTTCCAGTCCAGCGAGGACGAACTGTTCCGCACTGCCATGGGCGTGCTGGGCCTGCAGGAGCGCGTGCGCAGCCGCCTGTTCCTGCGCCGCGACAAATACAGCCGTTTCATCTCCGCGCTGGTCTACCTGCCGCGTGAGCGCTTCAACACCGACGTGCGCCTGCGCATCGAGGCGATGCTGAAGGACGCGCTGCACGGCGAGTACGTGGACAGCTCGGTGGTACTGGGCGAATCGCCGCTGGCCCAGGTGCACCTGATCGTGCGCCCGAAGCCGGGTGAAATGCTGGACGTCGATACCGCCGAACTGGAGCAGAAGCTGGCCCAGGTGCTGCGCAACTGGCAGGACGACCTGCGCGAAGCACTGGTGACCCGCCACGGCGAAACCGAAGGCCTGCGCATCGCCGCCCGCATCGGCAAGGCGCTGCCGGCCGGCTACATCGAAGACAACAGCACCGCCGTTGCCGCCAACGATGTCAGCCAGCTCGATGCCCTGACCGGCCCGGACGACCTGCGCCTGAGCCTGCAGGCCGTGCCGCGCGAAAGCGGTGATGGCCTGCGCCTGAAGCTGTATCGCCAGCTGGACGACATTCCGCTTTCGGACGCGCTGCCGATGATGGAAAACATGGGCCTGCGCGTGATCGCCGAGCGTCCGTACCGCCTGTCGGTCGACAACGCCCCGGTGTACGTGCAGGACTTCGAGGTCGAGTCGACCGCCGGCGCGATCGATGCCGCCAGTGTCGATGAAGCCTTCGGCGAGACCTTCGCCCGCGTCTGGCACGGCGATGCCGAGAACGACGGCTTCAACCGCCTGGTGCTGGCCGCCGGCCTGCACTGGCGCCAGGTCGCCATGCTGCGCGGCTACTGCAAGTACCTGCTGCAGACCGGCGTGCCGTTCTCGCAGGCCTACGTGGAAGGCACCTTCGCGCGCTACCCGCTGCTGGCCCGCCTGCTGGTCGAGCTGTTCGAAGCGCGCTTCGATCCGGCTACCGGCCATGAAAGCAAGGACGATATCGCCGCCGGCCAGGCCCAGCTGAAGGCCCACTTCGATGTGCTGGCTGCTGGCGACGACGCCACCCTGAAGGTGCTCAAGACCGTGGTCGACGCCCGCAAGGGTGACCGCGACGCGCAGATGCAGGCCGCGCGCGATGCGCTGCTGAAGCTGATGGACCGCGTGTCCAGCCTGGACGAGGACCGCATCCTGCGCTCGTTCATGGGCGTGATCGACGCGACCCTGCGTACCAGCTACTACCAGACCGATGCCAACGGCCAGCACGGCCATGTCATCAGCTTCAAGTTCGATTCGGCGCTGGTGCCGGACCTGCCGAAGCCGCGCCCGTACCGCGAAATCTTCGTCTACGGCCCGCGCGTGGAAGGTACCCACCTGCGCTTCGGCGCGGTCGCCCGTGGTGGCCTGCGCTGGTCGGATCGTCGCGAAGACTTCCGTACCGAAGTGCTGGGCCTGGTCAAGGCGCAGATGGTCAAGAACACCGTCATCGTGCCGGTCGGCGCGAAGGGCGGCTTCTTCGCCAAGACCCCGCCGGTGAACGGAGACCGCGACGCGATCTTCGCCAACGGCGTGGCGTGCTACAAGCTGTTCATCCAGGGCCTGCTGGACATCACCGACAACATCGTCAACAACAAGATCGTGCCGCCGGTGGATGTCGTGCGCCACGACATGGACGATCCGTACTTGGTGGTGGCTGCCGACAAGGGCACCGCGACCTTCTCCGACATCGCCAACGGCCTGGCCATCGCCCACGGCTTCTGGATGGGCGATGCGTTCGCCTCCGGTGGTTCGGTGGGTTACGACCACAAGGGCATGGGCATCACCGCACGCGGTGCATGGGAGTCGGTCAAGCGCCACTTCCGTGCGCTGGGCCGTGACAGCCAGAGCCAGGACTTCACCGCCGTCGGCGTCGGCGACATGTCCGGCGATGTGTTCGGCAACGGCATGCTGCTGTCGCGCCACATCCGCCTGGTCGCTGCGTTCGATCACCGCCACATCTTCCTGGACCCGAACCCGGATGCGGCCACCACGTTCGTCGAACGTGAGCGCCTGTTCACCGTGCCGCGTTCGAGCTGGGCAGACTACGATGCCAAGCTGATCAGCAAGGGCGGCGGCGTCTACCCGCGCAGCCTGAAGTCGATCGAGATCACCCCGCAGGTGCGTGAAGTGCTGGGCCTGGACGAGAACGTCAAGGCGCTGTCGCCGAACGACCTGATGAGCGCGATCCTGAAGGCACCGGTGGATCTGCTGTGGAACGGCGGCATCGGTACCTACGTCAAGGCCGCCAGCGAGCAGCACAGCGATGTCGGCGACCGCGCCAACAACGCGCTGCGCGTGAACGGTGGCGAGCTGCGCTGCAAGGTGGTGGGCGAAGGCGGCAACCTGGGCATGACCCAGCTGGGCCGCATCGAGGCTGCCCAGGCCGGCGTGCTGCTCAACACCGACTTCATCGACAACTCGGCCGGTGTCGACACCTCCGACCATGAAGTCAACATCAAGATCCTGCTCAACGATGTGGTGCGGGCCAAGAAGCTGACCGTCGAGCAGCGCAACAAGCTGCTGGCCTCGATGACCGATGAAGTCGCCGAGCTGGTGCTCAACGACAACTACCGCCAGAACCAGGCGCTGAGCCTGATGGAGCGGATGGCGGTCAAGCGCCTGGGTTCCAAGCAGCACTTCATCCGTACCCTGGAACAGCAGGGCCTGCTCGATCGCCAGATCGAATTCCTGCCGTCCGACGCCGAGCTGTCGCAGCGCAAGGCACGCGGCCAGGGCCTGACCCGTCCGGAACTGTCGGTGCTGCTGTCCTACTCCAAGCTGGTGGCGTTCGCCCAGCTGCTGGATTCGGACATCCCGGAAGATCCGTACCTGTCCAAGGAGCTGCAGCGCTACTTCCCGACCCCGCTGCAGAAGAAGTACGCCGACGCAATGGAGCGTCACCGCCTGAAGCGCGAAATCATCGCCACGGCCGTGACCAACCAGACCATCAACCGCATGGGCGCCACCTTCCTGATGCGCATGCAGGAAGACACCGGCCGTTCCATCGCCGAGGTCGCCAAGGCGTACACCATCAGCCGTGAAACGCTGGATGCGCGCGCGCTGTGGGCGCAGATCGATGCCCTCGACGGCAAGGTGCCGGAGTCGGTGCAGATCGATGCACTGGAAGTGATCTGGAAGCTGCAGCGCTCGTTCGTGCGCTGGCTGCTGTCGCGCCCGGGCGCGATGCCGGGCATCACCGAAGCGGTCAACCGCTACCAGGGGCCGTTCAACGACATCCGCGTTGCTTCGGGTGTGCTGCCGGATTCGCAGCGTCCGACCTACGAAGCCCTGGTGGCCGAGTGGAAGGAAAAGGGCCTGCCGTCCGCGCTGGCGCAGCAGCTGGCCGAACTGCACTTCCTGGAGCCGGCGTTCGACATCATCGAACTGGCCCGTACCCGCAAGCTGAAGCCGGTGGACGTGTCCAAGGTCCACTTCCGCCTGGGCGATGCCCTGCAGCTGCCGTGGCTGTTCGAGCAGGTCGATGCGCTGGAGGTCAACGGCCGTTGGCACGCCGTGGCACGTGGCGTGCTGCGTGACGAGCTGGCCGCCAACCACCGCAACCTGGCGGGCCAGGTGCTGGGCACCAAGGGTGGCAGTGCCGAAGCCAAGGTGGCCGCATGGATGGGTCGCGACGACAACAGCCTGCGCTTCACCCTGGCGATGCTGGCCGAACTGGCCGAGCAGAAGACTCTGGACTACCCGACCGTCTCGGTCGCGGTCCAGCGCCTGGGCCAGCTGGCCGCACATGGTGCGTAAGTGATGTAACGCCGGGTTATGCCCGGCGTGCGTAGAACGGAACGGCCCCGCGAAAGCGGGGCCGTTTTTGTTTTGCGGCGCATGCCTGGGGCGGGTAGTGCCGGCCGCGGGGCGGGCGCCGGGCGGGGCCCCGCCCCCCCCCCCCCCCCCCCCCCCCCCCCCCCGCCGCCCGCCCCCCCCCCCCCCCCCCCCCCACTACCGGGTATGCTCTTGCTGGCACACCCACCCGGATCCACCGATGAGCGACACCCCCCGCATCGCTTTCCTGGCCAGCACCACTGAACCTGCGCAGATGGCCCGCGCGGCCATGGTCTCGCGCTATGGTGACCACGCGCCGGAGCAGGCCGACGTGCTGTGCCCACTGGGCGGCGATGGCTTCATGCTGCAGACCCTGCACCGGCATGGGCACCTGGGCAAGCCGGTGTTCGGCATGAAACTGGGCACGGTCGGCTTCCTGATGAACCAGTATCGTGGCGACGATGACGTGCAGGCGCGCATCGCCCGTGCCGAACCGGCCAACCTGCGCCCGCTGGAAATGGTGGCACTGACCGAATCGGGCACCAGCACCGGTTCGCTGGCCTACAACGACGTGTCATTACTGCGCCAGACCCGGCAGGCGGCGCATATCGGCATCGACCTCAACGGCCAGGAACGTGTGGCCGAACTGATCGGAGACGGCGTGCTGGTGGCCACCCCGGCTGGGAGTACCGCCTACAACTATTCCGCGCACGGACCGGTGCTGCCGCTGGGCTCGCATACCATCGCGCTGACGCCGCTGGCCCCTTACCGGCCGCGACGCTGGCGCGGGGCGATTCTCAAGGCCGACACCGAAGTGCGTTTCCGCGTGCTCGATCCGTACAAGCGCCCGGTCAGCGTCACTGCGGATTCGCACGAGACCCGCGACGTGGTTGAAGTGACCATCCGCGAGTCGAAGGACCGGCGTGTGACCCTGCTGTTCGACCCGGAGCACAACCTGGAAGACCGGATCCTGAGCGAACAGTTCGTTTTTTGACGACAATAGGCGGCCGGCCCCGCCGACCGCTTGAAGGACCCCCACCGATGGGCGACAACTCCCCCCGTTTGCTGACCGTCGCGGTGACCTCGCGCGCCCTGTTCGACCTCGAGGAAAGCCACGCGCTGTTCGAGAGCGATGGCGTGGCGGCCTATGCCGAATTCCAGCGCCAGCACGAGGACGATATCCTCGGCCCCGGCGTGGCCTTCCCGGTGGTGCGCAAGTTGCTGGCGCTGAACCAGGGCGCCAGCCCGGAGAACCCGCGGGTCGAGGTGATCCTGCTGTCGCGCAATTCGGCCGATACCGGTCTGCGCATCTTCAATTCGATCCAGCACTACGGCCTGGGCATCATCCGCGCGACGTTCACCGCCGGCGAGCCGACCTGGCCGTATGTGAAGCCATTCGGCACCGACCTGTTCCTGTCGGCCAACCCCGAATCGGTGCGCAGCGCGCTGCGCCATGGCATCGCGGCGGCAACCATCCTGCCCAAGCCGCCGGGCGAGACCGCTGCGGCAGCGGCCGACCAGATCGATACCGGTCGCCCGGCCGGCCAGCTGCGCATCGCCTTCGACGGTGACGCGGTGATCTTCGGCGACGAGAGTGAGCGCATTTCGCGCGAGCAGGGCGTGGAAGCTTTTGGCCGCCACGAGCGCGAGCGCGCCCGCGAGCCGCTCAGCGGCGGGCCGTTCCGTGGCTTCCTGTCGGCGCTGCACACGCTGCAGGAAGTGTTCCCGGCCGGAGACAGTGCACCGATCCGCACCGCACTGGTGACCGCGCGTTCGGCACCTGCGCACGAACGGGTGATCCGCACCCTGCGCGAGTGGGGTGTGCGCCTGGACGAGGCCCTGTTCCTCGGCGGCCGCCACAAGGGCCCGTTCCTGCAGGCGTTCGGTGCCGACATCTTCTTCGATGATTCGCAGCACAACATTGACAGCGCCCGAGAGCATGTGGCCGCCGGCCATGTGCCGCATGGCGTTGCCAACGAGGGTTGAAACCTGCCGGGTGGGTGCCAGCCGTTGGTTGGCACTGCCATGCATCGGCGCCCACCAAGGTGGGCATCTACCGAAGCGCTGTACCCCGGTAGTTGCCAACCTTGGTTGGCGCCGTCCTGGATCCATGCCCACCAAGGTGGGCATCTACCGAAAGCAGGGCCATCGAAGGGGCATGACCCGTCAAGGGCTGCCCGACATCCCCAGCTGCAGGTCCACCACCTTCCAGCGCAGGCCCTGCGGTTCCAGCACCACCTTCAACGGCGGCTGTCCGGGGCCGCGATCGACATCGATCACGAAGCGGTCCAATGCTTCGAAATGGTGCTCGGCATGCTTCAGCGGTCGCGCCGGTTCGGTCGGGCCGAATGCATCGCCCCCCTGCAGTTCATTGCGGCCACGCTTCCACAGCACATGGCCCTGCAGCATCGCGCCGATGCCAGTCGGAGTTACCAGGGTCTCCACCGCCGCACCGCCCAGCTGGTCGCCCAGCCCGTAGAGCAGGGCGCCGAAGGGGCTGGCAGCTACATCCGGACCGGCCTGGCGCACCAGGTAGTCGTTGAGCTGGGCTCGCACGCTGCTGCGCACCCGCGGGAAGTCGACGTAGCGCTCCAATCGGGCGGTGTCGCGCTGTTCGATGGCCTTGGAGAGGCCATTGACGGTCATGTACGGGCCGCCGAACCACCAGGCGGCCAAGGCCAGGACCAGCAGCCCAACGAGTGCGGTGAGTTTCTTCATGCCGCCCAGACTGCCGCAACCGCAGCAGCATGGGGTGAAGACTCAATGACTGGGAGATCCGCGGCCATCACCGAAGGCGTCCACCAGCTGCTGGCGTTCGGCTGCGGTCAGTGCCTCAAGCCGTGTCGCCAGAACTTCGTCCAGGCTGGCGGTGCGGGTGGTACCCAGGATGCCACTGGCCACGCCGGGATGGCCGAGTGCGTAGGCAAACGCGGTCTGGGCCGGGCGCTGGCTGCGGATGGCGGCGAGCGCCTTCCGCATACTGCGTGCGCTGCGCATCAGTTGACGGCTGCTTGGCTTGAGCCAGGCCCTGGCCAGGTACCAGGCATCCGCCGGTCGTGGCAGGCGCGGGCGTGGTGGCAGTAGATGGCCCTGCGCCAGCACGGTGCCGGCCAGTACGCCGATGCCCAATGCGTGCAACTGGTCGATGAGGGGTTCACGGTCCTGCTGCAGGGCGTTGTAATCGAGCAGCACCACGTCGAACAGCGTGGGATGGTCGATCATCCAGCGCAGGGTCGATGCCGTGTGCGTATTGATGCCGGTGTGCCGGATCAGCCCGCGTTCGCGCAGGCGTTGCAGTGCGGCCAGCAGGTCATCGTTGATGTCGTGCTGGCTGGCACCGTGCAGCTGGTAGATATCCAGGTAATCCAGGCCGAGGTTGCGCAGCGAGGCCTCGCAGCTGGCAGTGATGGCTTCCGGCGAGAAATTGCGTTGCTCGGCGCCGCTGATGCCGGCCTGGCCGGTCAGTGTGCCGCCCTTGCTGGAGATCACCAGCGACTCGCGCGGGTATCGCTTCAGCAACGGGCGCAGGATGCGGCCCAGCCGCGGCTCTGCGTGGAAACCGGAATAGTTGTGGCCGGTGTCCAACAGGTTCACGCCCTGTGCCAGTGCATGTCCGACCACGTGCGCGGCCGACTGTTCCGGGAAGCGGCGATGCCCCCAGTAGCCGGAACAGCCCAGGCCTACCGGCGAAACCGGCAGGCCGGTGCGGCCCAGCGTGCGGCGTTGCTGTGCCAACGGCATCAGAACTCCAGGTCCAGCGCGGCGCACAGGTAGTCGACGAACGGGCCGAGTGCGGCCAGGTCCTTGCCCAGCGTGGACAGCAGGCGCGGGCCGGTCATGGTGGCGTCGTCCAGCGAGCGCCACATCACCCAGTTGCGGTGCTTGAGGTCGTCGATGAACTCGAAATCGGCCGGGAAGCCGCGCGGAGGCCGCACCAGCTTCTCGCTCTCCTCAAAATCAAAGCGCTTGCGCAGCGCGGGAGCATGCGCGGCCGCCTTCCAGCTGCCCGGGTTGTCGAGGATGAAGTGGCGCACGCGGCGCTGGGTTTCCGGTTCCGGGTGCCACAGGCCGGCACCGACGAAGCTCTCGCCCGGCTGCAGGTGTACATAGAACGAGGGCGCGGCCACCTCGCGGCGGCGCTCGTGGAACAAGCGTGCGCCCTGCCAGGTCTTGTACGGGGATTTGTCGTTGGAGAAGCGCGCGTCGCGATGGATGCGGAACAGCGAGCCGCCGACGCCGCGCGTATCGGCGCGGAAGTGGTCGCTGACCTCGGCCAGCGCCGGCTGAAGGTCACCCAGCAGTCGCAGGAACGGCTGCCGCACGTGGTCTTCATACTGTTGGCGATGGTCGTTGAACCATGCCTTGTCGTTATGCCGCGCCAAGCTGCGCAGGAACTTGAAGCTGGCGTCCGAAAAATAGGTACTCACAAGGTCTCCTGCAGGTGCTGGCCCCAGTCGCGCAGCGATTGCAGCAGGGCCTGGCGCCGTGCATCGTCGGGCGCTTCGGCGGCCAGTGCATCGAGCTGCTGCTGGTACTGGGGCAGGTTGAGTTCGCCCAGCCCGCCGTCTCCGAGCAGGCGCTGGCGACGGTAATCCTGCCAGCGCTGGCGTTCAGCCGGTGCGAGGCTGTCGGGATGATTGCGCGCGCGGTAACGGAACAGCAGCTCCGGCAGGCGCGGGTCGCGGAAGCGGCCTTCCAGCGCGGCCAGCTGCTTCGGCGCGGTGGTGCGTGCCAGCGCAAGCAGCGGCTTGTCGCCATTACCGAGGAAGCCGTCGTACAGCGAGGCATCGACATCGGCCACGGTGGCAGCGCGGGGCTGGTTGTAGACCTGTCGGGCCTTCTCGGCCAGCTGCGGGGCGAACGCGCGCAGGCGTTCCACCTTGGCCTCGATCGCGGCCACGTCCAGGCCGAGGCGCACGTGGTCATCGGCGCGCAGGTGGTTCCAGGCGATCAGCGCCGGAACCTTGTTCAGATGCACTTCCTTCAGCGGCACCCGCGCCACGCCTTCGGGCAGCTCGCTGGCGCGCATGTACAGGCGTTGTGCAATCACCTCGGCCGGCAGTTCCAGCAGATCGTCGATCTCGCCTTCCAGGTCGAACACGATCACCCGGTTGTTGATGGTCGGGTGCGCGGCCAGCGGCAGCACCGGGGCCGCGCACAGGCGACTGGCCGGGTAGCGCATGGAAATGTGCAGTACCGGCTTCATCGCGGCCACGTCCAGCAGGCTGCCGACGAAGCGTTTGTCGCGCAGCTTCAGGGCGTAGTCCCACAGGCGCGGCTGCGACTGCTTGAACAGGCGTGCCATGCCGATGGTGGCGCGTACGTCGGACAGCGCTTCGTGCGCATCGCCTTCGCGCACGTTGTTGGCCTCGGCCAGGTGCTCGAGCTTGAACGAGGTGGCGCCATCCTCGCGCAGCGGCCACTGGATGCCGTCCGGGCGCATCGCGCGCATCAGCCGCAGCATGTCCAGCAGGTCCCAGCGCGAATTGCCGTTGCGCCACTCGCGTTCGTACGGGTCGTGGAAGTTGCGGAACAGCCCGTAGCGGACGAACTCATCGTCGAAGCGCAGCGTGTTGTAGCCCAGCGCACAGGTGCCGGGGCGCGACAGCTGCTCGTTGATGCGATCGAAGGCCTCGGCTTCGCTGATGCCCTCGGCCAGTGCCTGCTGCGGGGTGATGCCGGTGACCAGGGTGGCCATCGGCGAGGGCAGCAGGTCATCGGCCGGGCGCACGAAGAAGCTGACCGGGGTGTCGATTTCGTTGAGATCGGCGTCGGTGCGGATCGCGGCGTACTGCGAGATGCGCGTGCGCCGCGGGTCCTGGCCGAAGGTTTCCAGATCGTAGAACAGGAAGCTGTCGGCCATCAGTGCGCGCCCTCCAGGACCGGCAGTTGCGCGTGGATCTGCGCTTCCAGCGCCGCCCAGTCGATGTTGTCCAGTGAATCGTGGCCGGCGGTGGCGGCCACCAGCATGTCGCGCTGCAGTTCGGTGCGACGCAGCGCCTCGGCGTACGGCGTGTGCAGGAAGGTGACCATCGTGTAGTGCGGTACGAAGCGGGTCGGCCAGCGCCGCTGCAGTTCCTGTTCCAGTTCTCGCTGCAGCAGGAAGGCGGGATCGGCCACGCGGTCGCGCATCTCCAGGTAGTTCTCCAGCGCCATCTGCTGGATGGCACGTGCATTCGGCTTGCGCTCGGCTTCGAACGCGGCGAACGCAGCTTCCAGATCATCAGCCTCCATCAGGTGGCGGGCCAGCGCAACGCAGTCCTCGAACGCGCAGTTCATGCCCTGGCCATGGAACGGCACCATGGCATGCGCGGCGTCGCCGATCAGCACGGCGCGGCCCTGCTGGTGCCAGCGTTCCAGGGTGAGCGTGCCAAGCAGGCCCGGTGGATGCTGTTCCCAGTCCGCGCGCAGGTTCGGGATCAACGGCAGGGTGTCGGCGAACTCGCGTGCGAACAGCGCCTCGGCCTGTGCGCCGGTGTTGACCGTGGCGAAGCTGGGGTCGCCCTGGTTGGGCAGGAACAGGGTGACGGTGAAGGTGCCTTCATGGTTGGGCAGGGCGATGCACATGTAGTGGCCACGCGGCCAGATGTGCAGCGCATTGCGCTCGATGCGGAAGCTGCCATCGGCAGCCGGCGGGATCTCCAGCTCCTTGTAGGAGTGGTCGAGGAAGGCAATGTCCTCACCCAGCGGCGCGCGCCGGTTCATCGCCGCACGCAGTGCCGAACCGGCACCGTCGGCACCGATCAGGGTGTCGAAACGGATGTCGTGTGGGCTGTCGTCACGGTCATCGATGAAGCGTGCGTAACCCGCATCGAAATCGACGGTGTGCAGGCGGCGATGGAAGTGCACGGTGGCGCCGGCCTGTTCGGCCAGCTCCAGCAGCGTGGTGTTCAAGTCGCTGCGGTGGATCGACCAGATCACCTCGCTGTCGTCGCGGCCATAGCGCTGCAGCTGCGGTTCGCCCTCGCGCGGGTGCACCATGCGCCCGCGCATCATCACCGCGCGCGCCATCACCTCGTCTTCCACGCCCGCCTGACGCAGTGCGTTGCGCCCACGCTCGGCCAACGCCAGGTTGATCGAGCGGCCGCTCTCGTAGTCGGCCACGCGTGGATCGCCGCGGCGTTCGTACAAGGTGATGCGCCAGCCCTGGCGTGACAGCAGGATGGCCAGCAGGGACCCGGCAAGGCCGGCACCGATAATGCTCAACGAGCGGGAAGCATGTGCGATCAACGAACTGTCCAGCAGTAGGGGAGGGGCCGGCTTAGAGGCAGGCCCAGGCTTCCACTTCCTCGACGAAGTGGTGCACGTCCAGGTAGCGGTTGTAGAGCGGCGTGGGCGAGATGCGGATCACGTCGGGCTCGCGCCAGTCGCCGAGCACACCGATGCCGCGCAGATGCTCAAACAGCGCACGGCCGCGCTCGCGACCACCGATCACGCGCAATGACAGCTGGCAGCCACGGCGCTGCGGCTCGGCCGGGGTGATGATGTCGAGCACGCCGGACAGGCGCGCACGGACCAGTGCTTCGAGCATGCCGGTCAGTGCCAGCGACTTGCTGCGCAGCGCCTCCATGCCGGCGCGCTCGAACAGGTCCAGCGAGGCGCGCAGCGGCGCCAGGCCGAGGATTGGCGGATTGCTCAGCTGCCAGCCTTCGGCACCGATGGCCGGCGTGAACTGCGGTGCCATCTGGAAGCGGGTGGATTCCTCATGGCCCCACCAGCCGGCAAAGCGCGGCAGGGTGGTGTCGCGGTGATGGCGCTCATGCACGAACGCGCCGGCCACCGCGCCCGGGCCGCTGTTGAGGTACTTGTAGTGACACCACACGGCGAAGTCGGGTGCGACGTCATGCAGGCGCAGCGGCAGGTTGCCGACCGAGTGCGCCAGGTCGAAGCCGATACGCGCGCCCTGCAGGCGGGCGGCGCAGGTGATCGCATCCAGGTCGAAGGCCTGGCCGGTGCGGTACTGCACGCCGGGCCACAGCACCAGCGCCAGGCGCGGGCCGTATTCGGCGATGGCATGCTCGATCGCGGTCAGTGAAATCGTGCCGTTGGCTTCGTCCGGCTGCACTTCCACCAGGCACTCGGCCGGGTCGAAGCCATGGAAGCGGATCTGTGCTTCCACCGCGTGGCGGTCGGTCGGGAATGCGCCGGCTTCCATCAGGATCACCGGACGCTCGGCCGTCGGCCGGTAGAAGCTGACCATCATCAGGTGCAGGTTCACGCTCAGCGTGTTCATTGCAACCACCTCGCTGGGCAGCGCACCGACCACGCGGGCCAGCTGCGCGCTCACCAGGCGGTGGTAGGACAGCCACTGCGTCGGGCCGGTGAAGTGGCCTTCCACCGCCAGCTCGCCCCACTGCTTCATCACTTCCTGTACGGCCGCCTGTGCGCCACGCGGCTGCAGGCCCAGCGAGTTGCCGACGAAGTAGGTCTGCTCGCCGCCGCCATGGCGCGGAATCAGGAATTCATTGCGCAGCGGGCGCAGTGGATCGGCGGCGTCCAAGGCAATGGCGTGGGTGCGGCTGAGCAGGTCGGACATGGTCGGGCAACAGGCTGCAACGGGACCGCCAGTGTAGCGCCTGGGCCAGGGCCCGGTAGCAGCCGACCCGGCACCAGTGCCGCATGATCCGGTTGTCGCCAACCTTGGTTGGCGCACGTACAAGCAAGCGCACACCAAGGTGGGCGTCTACCAGAGCGGAGGCGAGCAAGCGCCCACCGAGGTGGGGAACTACCGTTCGATGGTTCAGCCTGCCGCTGGCGCCGGCAGCGGGTCCATGTGCCCGCACTCGCTGCAGGTACGCAGTTCCAAGCTGGCGTGATAGCGCGCGAACACCTTGGGCAGGTCGGTTTCGATGTTCTGCAGCGGGAAGAACTCTTCGTGCAGCTTGTGGTTGCAGCGCTCGCAGTGCCAGATCACGCCGTCCATCTCGTGCGGCAGGCGCTTGCGCTCGACCACCAGACCGATACCACCGGGTGGGCGCCGTGGCGAGTGCGGCACCTTTGCCGGCAGCAGGAAGATCTCGCCGGCGCGGATCGGAATGTCGCGCACTGCGCCGTCTTCCTGTACCTTCAGCACCATCTCGCCTTCGAGCTGGTAGAACCACTCGGGGCCTTCGTCGTAGTGGTAGTCGGTACGCGAGTTTGGCCCGCCCACCACCATCACGATGAAGTCGCCGTTGTCGATCATCTTGTTGCCCACCGGCGGCTTCAGCAGGTGGCGGTTTTCTTCGATCCAGGCGTGCAGGTTGATCGGCGAAGCGAGCATGGTGGTCATCCGTAAGGGATCAGTCGCGCTTGCCCTTGCGCGGGACGTAGGACAGGGCCTTTTCATAGGCGGGCTGCAGCTCTTCCTGCGAACCGACGTCGATGCCCATCTCGCGCACGCGTCCGTCCTTCAGGCTGTAGACCCAGCCGTGCACCATCAGCTTCTGGCCGCGGGCCCAGGCGTCCTGCACGATGGTCGAGCGGCACAGATTGGCCACCTGCTCGATCACGTTCAGTTCGCACAGGCGCGCGTGCTTGAGCTCGTCGGTCTCGATCGCATCGAGGATGCCGGTGTGCTTCTGCATCACGTCACCGACGTGGCGCAGCCAGTTGTCGGCCAGGCCGACGCGCGTGTTGTGCAGGCAGGCATGCACGCCGCCGCAGCCGTAGTGGCCGACGATCAGGATGTGCTTCACCTTCAGCTGGTCCACCGCGTACTGCACCACGCTCAGGCAGTTCAGATCGGTGTGCGCGACCACGTTGGCGACGTTGCGGTGCACGAACACTTCACCCGGGGCCATGCCGATGATCTGGTTGGCCGGCACACGCGAATCGGAACAGCCGATCCACAGGTATTCGGGGTGCTGCTGCTTGGCCAGCTGGTGGAAGAACTCGGGGTCTTCCTTCTCGATGCGGTCGGCCCAGTCGCGGTTGTTCTGCAGCAGTTTGTGGATGTCTTTCATGTATGGGTCCCTGGCGTCGGGTGGGGGCGCGCCGCAACCATCCGGCTGCGGCGCTGCGTGAATCTGGGGCGTTCAGTCGCTGCGGGCGGCCTGTTCGCGGTGCCAGCGCATCCACTGCGCCAACTCGGTGGAAGCAGGGGTGCCCAGCTGTTCCAGTTCGGCGATCACCGCGCGCTGGTTCGCATCGGGATGGTTCTGGCTCAGCTTGAGCTTCAGCTGCACCTGTTCGACCTGGAAACGGAAGCCGACGATGGCGCGCAGCTCCGGGCCATGTTCGGCGCGCGAGGCATCGAACTGCCAGGCCTGGCCGACGCTGGCTTCGAAACGGTCGCTGATCGTACCCACCAGGTCGGCCAGTGCATCGGTATCGTCGAAGGTGTGCAGGCGTCCACGCAGTTCGGCGGTGGCGTAGTTCCAGGTCGGTACCCGCGCCGCGGGTTCCTTGTCCGGATACCAGCTGGCCGAGACATAGCCGTGCGGGCCGTCGACCAGTACCTTGGCCGCGCCGTTGTGGCGCGACTGCGGGTTGGCGCGGGCCCAGTGGCCGCGCAGTTCGATCTGTTCGCCGTCACGCCGGTACAGCACCGGCATCCGGGCCAGCTCCGGCAGGCCATCGCTGCCGGGCGTGAGCACGGTAACGAACGGGTCGCGTGCCAGCAGGCGGTCCAGCCAGAGCAGGTCGGTCTCGGCGAAGGCGCGCGGGGTGAACATGCAGGGGTCAGGCGCGCCCGCCCAGCGACTGGATCATGCGGCCGCGCAGGCCCTCATCGCTGTCGGCCTGCGGCGGCTGCACTTCGTGCAGGCTGAAGCCGCGCACCAGCGCGTCTTCCTCGTCCAGGCCGTCGTACTCGACGAATTCGGCGTCGAACAGCTGCGAACGCGCGGTGTCTTCGCTGTCATAGCTCAGCGTGTTGCCATCGCTGTCGAGCACTTCGGCGGTGCCGGCCGGACGCACGCGCAGGCGCGCCCAGATCAGGGTGTTGCCGAGGCTGGCCAGCCACCAGCTGTCGCGCGAGGCGGTGATGTCATTCATGGATGTGTTACCAGAGCGAGGCCAGCCAGAGCAGGGCTGCCATGCCCAGTCCGGCCAGCAGGGTCAGCAGCGATACCCAGGCCGGCGTCGCCAGCCCGGACAGCGAGCGGTCCGGCTGCTGGCGATAGTCACGGCGCAGCAGCCAGGCCAAGGCATCGGGCTTGAGGAAGGCGCCGCTGCCGAAGCGCTCGGCGAGCGCCGGATGGCGGTCGCGTACATGCACCAGGGTCAGCGGCCAGAAGATCACGAAGGCACTGAACCCGGCCACTGCAACGCCGACGAAACAGAGGGCGAAGAACAGGGTCATGGGAGCGGTACCTCCGTGGTCGTGTAGGGCTTAGAAGTCCGCGCTGCCCGGGGCACGCGGGTAGGGGATCGCATCGCGGATGTTGGACAGCCCGCAGACGTACACCACCAGGCGTTCGAAGCCGAGGCCGAAGCCGGCGTGCGGCACCGAACCATAGCGGCGGAAGTCGCGATACCAGCTGTAGTGCTCACGATCCAGGCCGAACTGGGCCATGCGCGCGTCCAGCACGTCCAGGCGCTCTTCGCGCTGGCTGCCGCCAATGATCTCGCCGATGCCCGGGGCCAGCACGTCCATCGCGGCAACGGTCCTGCCGTCGTCGTTCAGGCGCATGTAGAAGGCCTTGATGTGCTCCGGATAGTTGGTCACCACCACCGGGCGGCCGACGTGTTCCTCGGTCAGCCAGCGCTCGTGCTCGGTCTGCAGGTCCAGGCCCCATTCCACCGGGAAGTCGAACTTCCTGCCGGACTTCTGCAGCAGGCTGACCGCATCGGTGTAGTCGATGCGCTCGAACGGCGCATTGATGAAGTCTTCCAGCTTGGTGATCGCGTTCTTGTCCACGCGCTCGGCGATGAAGGCCAGGTCGTCGCCGCGCTCGTTCAGCACCGCACGGAACAGGTACTTCAGGAACTCTTCGGCCAGGCGCGCGTCTTCGGCCAGGTCGGCGAAGGCGATTTCCGGCTCGATCATCCAGAACTCTGCCAGGTGGCGGGTGGTGTGGCTGTTCTCTGCGCGGAAGGTCGGGCCGAAGGTGTAGACCTTGCTCAGCGCCAGGCAGTAGGCCTCGACGTTCAGCTGGCCGGACACGGTCAGGAAGGTTTCCTTGCCGAAGAAGTCGCGGCTGAAATCGATCGCGCCCTTCTCGTCACGCGGCAGGTTCACCATGTCCAGGGTGGACACGCGGAACATCTGGCCGGCGCCTTCGGCGTCGGAGGTGGTGATGATCGGGGTGCTGATCCAGTTGAAGCCGTTCTCGTGGAAGAAACGGTGCACGGCCTGGGCCAGGCAGTTGCGGATGCGGGTGACCGCGCCGAACAGGTTGGTGCGCGGGCGCAGGTGCGCCACTTCGCGCAGGAACTCCGGCGACATCGGCTTGGGCTGGATCGGGTAGGTAAGCGGGTCTTCGACCCAGCCGACCACTTCCAGCGTGCTGGCCTGGATCTCGAACGACTGGCCCTTGCCCTGCGACTTCACCAGGGTGCCGGTGGCGATGACCGAGCAGCCGCTGGTCAGGCGCTTGATCTCGTCGAAGTTGGCCAGGCTGTCGCCGGCCACGACCTGGATCGGCGCGAAGCAGGAGCCGTCGCTCACATTCACGAAAGCCAGATTCGCTGAACCGCGCACCGTGCGCACCCATCCGCGTACCGTGACTTCGCCGCCTTCCGGGATCTTCCCGGCAAGCGCATGTTCAACGCTGACCACCGTCATGACTTGAATCCTCTGCTGATCGACTCGATCTGTGAACACGGGAGTTTACCGGTTGCAGCGTTCTGCTTGCGAGGCATTTTTCGTGGCAACGGCTCCTTATAATGTCCCCGTACCTATGGAGTAGCCCCATGGCCGTCAGCCTGACCCCCATTGCCTTCGAGCGCGTGCAGCGCTTTGTCGCCCAGACCCCCGGCGCGCTGGGCCTGCGTTTCGGCGTGACCAAGACCGGTTGCTCGGGCTGGGGTCACATCACCGACCTGGCCCGCGACGAGCGCGAGGGCGATACCGTGTTCGACCAGGACGGCGTGAAGATCTACGTCGATGCCAAGAGCCTGGCGCTGGTGGACGGCACCGTGATCGACTTCGGCAAGCACGGCCTGAGCGAAACGTTCACGTTCAGCAACCCGAACGCCACCGCCGAGTGTGGCTGCGGCGAAAGCTTCACCACCGACGCCGACAAGGCCTGACGGCCGGCTGCCGGGCATCGCCCTGCGCTGCCAAGGCGTGCTGTTGTAAGTGCCGACCTTGGTCGGCATGCTGGGCTCGGCAGGGAAGGGATCCACGGATGGAACGACCGGCTTTTATCTATCATCCCAACGCCTACGCCTTCTCCTTCGAAGAGGTCGACGGGGTCTGTGACTGCTGCGGGCAACCGCGGACGCTTCGTTACCGGGGACCGTTCTACACACCTCTGCGCCCCGATTACCTGTGCCCCTGGTGTATAGCCGATGGAAGGGCAGCGGCCAGTTACGAGGGTGAATTCACCGGCTGGAGCGATATCGAGGGGGTATCCCCGGATCCGGCCGATCCGCCGCCGACCATCGCCCGCGAGCTGCTGCTGGAGATCTGCGAGCGCACTCCGGGCTACTCGTCCTGGCAGCAATCGGTCTGGCTCAGCCATTGTGAGCGGCCCTGCGCCTTCCTCGGTTACGCCGGTAGCGAGGACCTCCAGCCCATCCTCGACGAGGTCCGGCCCGACGTGATCGAGGTCAACCCGCGCGACGCCGACTGGGTGCTGGAACACCTGAGCCGGGACGGGGAGATGATTGGCTGCCTGTTCCAGTGCCTGGAATGCGGCCAGCACCGCCTTCATGTGGATCTGGGGTAGCCCGGTTCAGGTTGCCCTGTGGCCCGCCGGTTGCCCGGCCACCCCATCTGCGCCATAATGCGCGGCTTCCTGCCTTCCTGGCGGGAATCCTTGCCCCACCGCGGTCTCAACGGCGGGGGGCTGCCCGGCCGCGAGGCCACATCCGAAAGGTAGAAAAAACATGAGTCGTCATTACGAAATCGTGTTCATGGTCCACCCGGACCAGAGCGAGCAGGTCCCGGCCATGATCGAGCGCTACAAGTCGCTGGTCGAGAACGGCAACGGCACCATCCACCGTCTGGAAGACTGGGGCCGCCGCCAGCTGGCGTACCCGATCCAGAACCTGGTGAAGGCCCACTACGTGCTGATGAACATCGAAGCCGACCAGGCCGTTCTGAACGAACTGACCGAGAGCTTCCGCTTCAACGACGCCGTGCTGCGCAACCTGGTCATCAAGCGTGACGAGGCTGACACCGAGCAGTCGCTGATCATGAAGAGCAAGGACGAGAAGGGTGACAAGCCGGAGCGCGGTGAGCGCCGTCGTCGTGACGACGAAGAAGGCGAGTCCAACACCACCGCTGACAACGAAGCCGGCGACGACGCCGCTTCCGCCGCCTAAGGAGCCTTCCCATGTCCAAGTTCTTCCGTCGCCGCAAGTTCTGCAAGTTCACTGCTGAAGGTGTGAAGGAGATCGACTACAAGGATCTCAACACCCTGCGCCAGTACCTGACCGAGAACGGCAAGATCGTGCCGAGCCGCGTCACCGGTACCAAGTCGAAGTACCAGCGTCAGCTGGCGACCGCCGTCAAGCGCGCTCGCTTCCTGGCCCTGATCCCGTACACCGACAACCACGACGTCTGATGCCCGGCGGGGCGGCCCGGTGCCGCCCCCGCTGTGCCAGCTATTCGGACAGCCTTTGTTGCGGGGCATCGCGCCTCGCTAACGAATAACTCATCTGGAGCAATACCATGCAGCTGATCCTCCTGCAGAAAGTCACCAACCTCGGCAACCTGGGCGACCTGGTCGACGTGAAGCCGGGCTACGGCCGTAACTTCCTCGTGCCGCAGGGCAAGGCCGTTCCGGCCACCGAGAGCAACAAGGCCGAGTTCGAAGCCAAGCGCGCTGAGTACGAAGCCAAGGCCCAGGCCATCCACGCCGATGCAGACGCCCGCAAGGCCAAGCTGGACGGCGCGAGCGTGACCATCCCGGCCAACGCTTCGACCGAAGGCAAGCTGTACGGCTCGGTCGGCGCCCGCGAAATCGCCGATGCCTTCACCGCCGCCGGCCTGCCGGTCAGCAAGAGCGAAGTCATCCTGGGCGAAGGCGCCTTCCGCAACATCGGCGAATACGACGTGCTGATCCACCTGCACGCCGACGTCGAGACCACCGTCAAGGTCGTCGTCGTCGCCGAAGCCTGATCCCACGCCGCAAGGCCTGGAATCACCGCACAACGGGCGCCCGCAAGGGTGCCCGTTTTGTTTTATGGCTCCGTTTCGTGGTGTCGGGCCACGTCTGGCCGATGGGGTGGGGCTGGACAATGTTCCACGCCCATTCGTAGAACACGGCCACATCGGTATACTCAGGGCGTCACACCCGTTCCACGGGCATCGATCCCAGCAGGATCAATGACTTGGAGGGTAAACGCAGGCCGCTTGCCGGCCCCAGTCCGGAACCCCTATGCGTCTTTCCACGATCAAGCTGTCCGGCTTCAAGTCGTTCGTCGATCCGACCACCCTGCACCTGCCGACCAACATGACCGGCGTGGTGGGCCCCAATGGCTGCGGCAAGTCGAACATCATCGACGCCGTGCGCTGGGTCATGGGCGAGAGTTCGGCCAGCCGTCTGCGTGGCGACTCGCTGACCGACGTGATCTTCTCCGGGTCCAATGCCCGCAAGCCGGTCTCGCAGGCCACCGTCGAGCTGATCTTCGACAATTCGGACCACACGATCTCGGGCGAGTACGCCTCGTTCAACGAAATCTCGGTCAAGCGCACGGTCAGCCGCGACGGCACCAGCAACTATTACCTCAACGGCACCAAGTGCCGCCGCCGCGACATCACCGACCTGTTCCTCGGCACCGGCCTGGGCCCGCGCAGCTACTCGATCATCGAGCAGGGCATGATCAGCCAGATCATCGAGGCGCGCCCGGAAGACCTGCGCGTGTACCTGGAAGAGGCGGCCGGCATCTCCAAGTACAAGGAGCGCCGCAAGGAAACCGAGACCCGCATCCGCCACACCCGCGAGAACCTGGACCGGCTGGGCGATCTGCGTGACGAGATCAGCAAGCAGCTCGAACACCTCAAGCGCCAGGCCAGGCAGGCCGAGCAGTACCAGGCGCTGCAGGAAGAGCGCAGGGTCAAGGATGCCGAGTGGAAGGCCCTGGAATTCCGCGGATTGGACGGTCGTCTGTCCAAGCTGCGCGAGGGGCTGTCTCAGGAAGAAACCAAGCTGCAGCAGCTGATCGCCGACCAGCGTGACGCCGAGGCCCGCATCGAGACCTCGCGCGTGCGCCGCGAAGAGGCCGCCGATGCGCTGAACACTGCGCAGGCTGCGGTCTACCAGGTCGGCAGCACCCTGGCCCGCCTGGAGCAGCAGATCCAGCACCAGCGCGAGCTGTCCCAGCGCCTGCACAAGGCACGCGACGAAACCCAGCAGGCCCTGGCCGAACTGGGGCAGCACATCAGTGGCGACGAGGCCAAGCTGAGGGTGCTGCGTGAGGCGGTAGAGGCTGCCACCCCGCAACTGGAAGAACTGCAGGAAGAAAACGAGATAAAGCAGGAAAGCCTGCGTGAGGCTGAAGACCGGCTGGCCAGCTGGCAGCAGCGCTGGGAACAGCACACCTCGCAGAGTTCGGAGGCCTCGCGCGCCGGTGATGTCGAGCGCACGCGCGTGGACTACCTGGACAAGCAGATCCTCGATGCCGACCGGCGTCGTGAAGCCCTGGCCGCCGAGCGCGCCGGGCTGGACGTGGATGCGCTGGAAGAAGCCTTCGAGCAGCTGCACCTGCAGCACGACACGCAGAAGACTGCGCTGGATGAATTGAGCGAAGACGTCGAGCTGCGCAAGCAAAGCGTGGCGGCGGTGCAGGAACAGCAGCGCAATGGCCAGAACGAACTGGCCGAACTGCGCAAGCAGGCCAACGGCCTGCGCGGTCGCCTGGCCTCGCTGGAAACCCTGCAGCAGGCCGCGCTGGGCCAGGAGCAGGGCGCTGCCGTGGCGTGGCTGAAGGCGCGTGGGCTGGATTCGGCGGCGCGTGTCGGCGAACGCCTGGACGTGGATGCCGGCTGGGAAAACGCGGTGGAAAGCGCGCTCGGCCAGTTGATCGAAGGCGTGCTGGTTGATGATCCGGCCAGCCTGGTCGATGCGCTCGGCGGACTTGGCGAGGGCCACATCGCACTGGTCGCCAACGATGGCGCGGACCTGAAGGTCGCGCCGACCTCGCTGGCGGCACGCGTGCGTGGCCCGGCAGCGATCCGTCGCCTGCTGGCACACCTGCACGCAGCCAAGGACCTGTCCGAGGCGAAGATGTTGCAGGGCAGTCTTCCGGAAGGCGATTCGATCATCACCCAGAGTGGTGAGCGCCTGGGCCAGGGCTGGCTGCGCGTATCGCGCTCCGGTGCGGCCCAGCAGGGAGCGCTGCTGCGCGAACGTGAGATCAACGAACTGCGTGAGCAGATCGAGCAACTGCAGGACCGCGAGGCCGAGCTGGAAGAACAGCTGAGTGGTTTCCGTGAGCAGCTGCACGCCGCCGAGCAGCAGCGCGAAGACGCACAGCGTGCGCTGTACCAGGCCCATCGTGCGGTCTCCGAGCTGGCGGGCCAGCTGCAGGGCCAGCAGGGCAAGGTGGAAGCGGCGCGAACCCGCATCGACCGCATCGAAGGCGAATTGAAGCAGTTGCAGGAAACGCTGGAAGCCAACAACGAGCAGGCACGTGAAGCGCGCTCGCGGTTGGAGAACGCGGTCAGCAGCATGGGCGACCTGGAATCGACCCGGCAGCGGCTGGAAGGCGAGCGCCGCCAGCTGACCGAGGCCCGCGACCTGGCCAGAGACGCCGCACGTGCGGTGCGCGAGCGCTCGCATTCGCTGGCGCTGACCCTGGAATCGCAGCGGGCGCAGCTGGCTTCACTGAGCCAGGCGCTGGAACGCATGGGTACCCAGCGCGGGCAGCTGGATTCGCGACTGGGCGAACTGCACTCACAGCTGGATGAAGGTGATTCGCCGGTCGAGTCGCTGCAGGCCGAGCACCAGAATGCACTGGAAGAGCGTGTGCGGGCCGATCGCGTACTGACCGAGGCGCGCACGCTGCTGGACGGCATCGACGCCGAGCTGCGCAATTGCGAACAGACCCGCCACCAGCGCGACGAACAGGCGCTGGCCCAGCGCGAGCGTATCTCGCAGCGCAAGCTGGACCAGCAGGCGCTGGTGCTCAGCGCGGACACCCTGCAGGGCGCGGTGGAGAAGGCCGGGTTCGTACTGCAGGACGTGCTCAATGCACTGCCCGAGGACGCCCGCCTGGGTGACTGGGAGCAGGCCGTGCACCAGATCGATGGCCGCATGCGCCGGCTGGAGCCGGTCAACCTGGCCGCCATCCACGAGTACGGCGAGGCTTCGCAGCGCTCGGATTACCTGGATTCGCAACACACCGACCTGACCACGGCGCTGGAAACCCTGGAAGATGCGATCCGCAAGATCGACCGCGAGACCCGCGGTCGTTTCAAGGACACCTTCGATCGTGTCAACGCTGGCGTGCAGGCGCTGTACCCGCGCCTGTTCGGTGGCGGCCACGCTTACCTGGAACTGACCGGTGAAGACCTGCTCGACACCGGTGTGACCATCATGGCGCGTCCGCCGGGCAAGCGCGTGTCCAGCATCTCGCTGCTGTCCGGCGGCGAGAAGGCGATGACCGCGGTGGCGCTGGTGTTCGCCATCTTCCAGCTGAACCCCGCGCCGTTCTGCCTGCTGGACGAGGTGGACGCGCCGCTGGACGAAGCCAACGTCGGCCGCCTGGCCAACATGGTCAAGGAAATGAGCGAAAAGGTGCAGTTCCTGTTCGTCAGCCACAACAAAGCGACGATGGAGGCCGCGCACCAGCTGTCGGGCGTGACCATGCGCGAGCCGGGTGTCAGCCGCCTGGTCAGCGTGGACCTGGAAGAAGCCGCGCGATTGGCGGGCGCGGCCTGACGTGCCATCCTAGTTACCTGAATGAACTAGCCGGAGAACCTATCGAATGTCCGACACGGCACTGTTGCGCATCGGCATCCTGGCCGCCGGCCTGCTGTTGATCGCCGCGATCTTCCTGTTTGGCCGTCCGAAAAAGAAGCCCCAGGGGCGCCGCGTGGAAGGCGCGGAACCGACCAGCGGCGAGCGCCGCGAGCCGGTACTGGGCGAAGACGGCGTCGTCGTGGCCGATGGCCGCGTCGAACCGGGCATGGGCACGGAAGGCGAGCAGGCCGAACTCGGTCTGGGCGAAACCGACCCGGGCGCCAGTGATCTCGGCAAGCGCGCCACCCAGGATTTCGACAAGATCGTCTCCTTGTTCGTGGCTGCCCGCGCCGGCGAACAGCTGCGCGGCGAAGACATCGTGGTGGCGGCCGAGAAGACCGGCCTGGTGTTCGGCCACATGAACGTCTTCCACCGTCTGGTGGAAGGCCATCCCGAGCGCGGCCCGATCTTCTCGATGGCCAGCATCATGAAGCCGGGCAGCTTCGACATGGCCAACATCCGTGCCATGGAAACCCCGGCCATCGCCTTCTTCCTGACCCTGCCGGCGCCGCTGACCGCACTGGACGCCTGGGAGAAGATGCTGCCGACCGTGCAGCGCATGGCTGAACTGCTGGATGGCGTGGTGCTGGATGACAGCCGCAATGCCCTGGGCCGCCAGCGCATCGCACATATCCGTGACGAGCTGCGCGCCTACGACCGCCAGCACCAGGCTCCGCCGCTGACCAAGACCCCGCGCTGGTAAGCGCCCTGGTGTGCCGACCAACGGTCGGCACCCACAACAGTAGATCCACGCCATGCGTGGATGGGGGCGAACCAAGGTTCGCCCCCACCAACAGGGTCAGGCCGGCACGCCGGCCACCTTCGCGAACGCGCGGCGGAACGCCGCCATTTCCTCTTCGGTGCCGACGGTCACGCGCACGCGCTGTGGCCAGATCGGCCAGCTGCGTCCGATCACCACGCCGTTGTCCGCCATCGCCTTGGCGAACGCGCTGCCATCGCGTTGTACGTCGACCACGAAGCAGTTCGCTTCCGACGGCAGGCAGCTGAAACCACGCTTGCCCAGCCATGCGATGGTGGCCTGGCGCACCTTGGAATTCTGCAGGCGGCGCTGCGGAATCAACTGCGGATCGCGCAGGCTGGCCAGTGCCGCCGCCAGCGCCGGAACCGGCAGCGGGTTGTCGCCCAGGCTGGCCAGTTCGCGCAGACGGTCGGGATGTGCGGCCGCCACGCCCAGGCGCAGGCCGGCCATGCCATAAAGCTTGGAGAACGTGCGCAGCACGATCAGGTCATCGCGCTGCGTCACCTGCGCGATCAGGCTCGGCTGCTCGCTGTACTGCAGGTAGGCCTCGTCCAGCAGCACGCGGGTGGAAGCGGGCTTGTGCGCCAGCAGCCAGGCGAGCTCATCCGGCGGGCTGATCGAACCGGTCGGGTTGTTGGGGTTGCACACATACAGCAGCCCGGTCGGGCGTGCGTGTGCGGCGGCGACCATCGCACGCAGGTCGTGTGCACCGTTCTCGCGCAGCGGCACTTTCTGCACGTGTGCACCATGTGCGGCAGCGACCTCGCCCAGCGTCTCGAAGGTCGGGTCGGCCACTACCAGTCCTGCCTGCGGGCCGGTCCATAGCACGGCGGCGCGGTTCAGCGGTTCGCTGGAACCCGGATACAGCCGCACGTGATCGGCCGGAATGCGCGCCTGTTCGATGAAGGCGTCGCGCACCTGACCGGCCAGCGCGAAACGGTAGCGACCGCAACCGGCGATGCTGTCGCGCGCGGCTTGCTGGGCAGCGGGCGAGGGGCCGTACGGGCATTCGTTGAAATTCAGCAGTACTGAGCCCTCGGCAGGGGGCGCGGTGACGGCGGCCGCGGGTTGGGTCTGGCCGAGCTGCGGCAGCCCGGTGCCGGCGACGGCGAGGCCGGCACCGGCCAGTTGCAGGAAGCGTCGACGGGAAGCGGGCAGGGTCACGGGCAGGATTCCAAGGGGCAACCATCGCACGCTAGCGCTGGTCGGGGTGGGCGGCAAGCTGCTTTTGTAGAGTCGAGCCGTGCTCGACTACAGACGTGCCAACCAAGGTTGGCACCTACCGGAGCGGGGGAGCAGGTTGGCACCTACCGGAGCGGGGGAGCAGGTTGGCACCTACGAGCGGGGGAGCGATTGGCGCCTGCCAGAGCGGAGGGCGCCAGTCGAGCAAGCTCCACGCTACAAAGGCGGGGCCGTTACCGGGCCTGACAGCCGGGCGCGGTAGAATCCCCGGCCATCCCAGAACCACCGGATCCCGATGAGCCCCAGCCCCGCCGAACGCGCCGAAGATCTTCGCCGGCAGATCGCCCAGGCCAACCGCGCCTACCATGAGCTGGACGCGCCGGAGATCCCCGACGTCGACTACGATCGGATGGTGCGCGAGCTGGAAGCGCTGGAGCGCGAGCATCCGGAGCTGGCCCGTGCCGACAGTCCGACCCAGCAGGTCGGTGCGCGCCCGTCCGGCCGCTTTCCGGAAGTGCGCCATGCGGTGCCGATGCTGTCGCTGTCCAATGCCTTCAGCGACGAGGAAGTGGCGGATTTTGTGCGCCGCATCGATGAGCGCCTGGGCCGCCGCAGCCTGCGGTTCTCGGCCGAGCCGAAGATGGACGGCCTGGCAATCAGCCTGCGCTATGAGGACGGTCATTTCGTGCTCGGCGCGACCCGTGGCGATGGCAGTACCGGCGAGGACGTGACCGCCAACCTGCGCGAGATCGGTGACATTCCCAAGCGCCTGCACGGCAAGGACTGGCCGGATGTGCTGGAGGTGCGTGGCGAGGTCTACATGGCCCGCGCCGACTTCGAGGCCTACAACGAACGTGCGCGCCTGCAGGGCGGCAAGGTGCTGGCCAATCCGCGCAACGCGGCGGCTGGTTCGCTGCGCCAGCTCGATCCGAAGATCAGTGCGCAGCGCAGGCTGAGTTTCTTCGCCTACGGCATCGGCGAGGTGCAGGGCGGCGAGCTGCCAGACACCCATTCGGGCACGCTGGCCCAGCTCGGTGCCTGGGGCTTCCCGGTCAGTGAGCTGTGCAAGGTGGTGGAAGGCACCGACGGCCTGCTCGGCTACTACCGCGATATCGGTGAGCGCCGCGATGGCCTGCCGTTCGATATCGATGGCGTGGTCTACAAGCTGGATGACCGCGCCGGCCAGCAGGCCATGGGCTTCGTCTCCCGTGCGCCGCGCTGGGCCATCGCGCACAAGTTCCCCGCGCAGGAACAGAGCACTACGGTAGAGGCGATCGAGATCCAGATCGGCCGCACTGGTGCCGCCACACCGGTCGCGCGGCTGGCGCCGGTGGCGGTGGCCGGGGTGATCGTGTCCAACGCCACCCTGCACAACGCTGACCAGATTGCGCGCCTCGATGTGCGCGTCGGTGACAGCGTGATCGTGCGCCGCGCCGGTGATGTGATTCCGGAAGTGGTCAGCGTCATCCTTGATCGCCGCCCGCCGGGCACCACGCCGTGGCAGATGCCGACGCGCTGCCCGGTGTGCGGCTCGGAAATCGTGCGCGAGGAAGGTGCGGCGGCGTGGCGCTGCTCGGGCGAACTGTCCTGCCCGGCGCAGCGCAAGGAAGCCATCGCCCACTTCGCTTCGCGTCGTGCAATGGATATCGACGGCCTCGGCGACAAGTACATTGAAACCCTGGTCGACGCTGGCATCGTCAGGAGCGTGGCTGATCTGTATCGCCTCAGCCGCGACCAGCTGCTGCACCTGAAGCTGGTGCTGGACGCCGAGGACCCTTCCGCACTGGCCGCCGCGTTGAAGCTGCACCTGCCCGCCGCAGGCAGTGGTGCGGTGCTCAATGCGGTGCTCAAGCTGGATGGCAACGCTCCGGGCTGGCGCGCACAGGCGCTGGCGCAGCCGGCCAGCTTCGAATGGAACACGAAGAAGATCGCCACCAAGTGGGCCGACAACCTGATCGCGGCGATCGACGCCAGCCGTGCGGCCACGCTGGAGCGCCTGCTGTTCGCGCTTGGCATCGAGCACGTGGGCGAGAGCACGGCCAAGGCGCTGGCGCAGTGGTTCGGTGACCTGGAGCTGATCCGCCACCTGCCGTGGCCGCTGTTCAAGCGTGTGCCGGACATCGGCGGCGAAGTGGCGCGTTCGCTGGGTCATTTCTTCGAGCAGCAGGGCAACCAGCAGGCCATCGATGACCTGCTGCAGGTCGGTCAGGTGCGCATCAGCGATGTGCATGCGCCCAGTGCCAAGCTGCGCGAAGGGCTGGATCTGGCGCAGCTGCTGGTCGAATCGGAAATCCCGGGGATCACCCGCCTGCGTGCGGAGAAGCTGGTGGCTGCGTTGCCGGGCGCTCAGGCGGTGCTGGATGCCGAGCATGGCCAGTTCGTCAACGCCGGCCTGCCCGATGACACTGCACGCGGCCTGGCTGCGTGGCTCGATGCAGATGGCCATGGCGCGATGTTGCTGGCGGCCGAGAAGGCGATGCAGCAGATCCTGGCCAAGGCGCCGGCGCTGGCCGAGATCGTGGCCGGCCCATTGGACGGGCAGACCGTGGTGCTGACCGGCACCCTGGCCCAGCTCACCCGCGATGCCGCCAAGGAGCGCCTGGAGGCACTGGGTGCCAAGGTCTCCGGCAGCGTGTCGAAGAAGACCAGCTTCGTGGTCGCTGGCACCGAAGCCGGTTCCAAGCTGGACAAGGCGCAATCGCTGGGCGTGCCGGTGTGGGACGAAGACCGCCTGCTGGCCTTCCTTGCCGAACACGAATGATGACCCCGCCGGGTGCCCCGCGTCCGGCATGAAAGACAAAGGAACACCGATGCAGACCGCTCCGCTGGATTTCCGCCTGGCCACCCGTGCCGACGAAGAACTGTTGATCGCGTTGATGCGAGAGTTCTATGCCGAAGACAAGATCGACTTCGACGACGCGCGCGTGCGTCGCGGCGTGGATGCGCTGCTGGCCGATCCGCGCAATGGCGAGGTGCTGCTGTGGCTGGACGAGGCCGCCGAGGTGGTTGGCTACGCAGTGATCGCGATGGGTTTCAGCCTGGAGCAGGGCGGCCACTTCATGCTGCTGGACGAGCTGTACCTGAGCCACCGCGCGCGCGGCCGCGGCCGCGGCAAGCAGGCGCTGGCCATCTGCGAACAGCGCGCTCGCGGGCGTGGCGTCAGCCGCCTGCGGCTGGAAGTGAACCACCACAACGAACTGGCCCGACGCCTGTACCTGGCCAGTGGCTACATCGATGACACCCGCGATCTGCTGACCCTACCGCTGGATCATCCGCGCCCGGAGGGCATCCTGTGAGCGAGGCCCTGCTGCGCGCGCTGCAGCAGCGTGCCGCGCTCAATGCGTTGGTGCGCCGCTTCTTCGCCGATCGCGATGTGCTGGAGGTGGAGACGCCGATCCTGTCGGTGGCCGGCAACACCGAGCCGAACATCGACAGCTTCCACACCGATTTCACCGGCCATGTCGATGCCGGTGGCCGCCGCCGCTGGCTGCGCACCTCGCCGGAGTATCCGCTCAAGCGACTGCTGGCGGCGGGCGTGGGCGACTGCTACGAGCTGGGCCGGGTGTTCCGTAACGGCGAGGCGGGCGGCCGCCACAATCCGGAATTCACCATGCTGGAGTGGTACCGGGTCGGCTGGGACCACCACCGGCTGGTGCAGGAAACCGCCGAGCTGGTCGGCCAGGCGCTGGCCCTGGTCGGGCGCAGTGCGACGCTGCGTGTGCTCAGTTACCGCGAGCTGTTCCAGCAGTACGTGGGTGTGGATCCGTTCGATGCCGATGAGGCCGCGCTGCGTGCCGCGCTGGGCGAGGTACATATCGACCCGGTCGGGCTGACCCGCGATGACTGGCTGGATCTGCTGATGACCCATCATATCCAGCCGCATTTCGATGACGCAGTGATGACCGTGGTCCACGATTGGCCCGCCAGCCAGGCCGCACTGGCGCGCATTCGAGCCGGCACGCCGCCGCTGGCCGAGCGTTTCGAGCTTTATCTGGGGGCCGTGGAACTGGCCAACGGCTATCACGAACTGAACGACGCGCACGAACAGCGTGCGCGATTCCAGCGTGACCTGCAGCGCCGCCATGAGCGGGGCCAGGTGCAACCGTCGGTGGATGAGGCGCTGCTGTCGGCGTTGCCGTCGATGCCTGCCTGCGCTGGCGTGGCGGTGGGTGTCGATCGGTTGTTGATGGCGATGAGCCGCACGCCGCGTATTGCCGATGTGCTGGCCTACGACTTCGCCCACGCGTGAGCGCGGTGCGCACGTTCCTGAACATCGAAGACTGAACGGAATTCCGCGTTTCCGCGCTTGCTTCGGTAAGCAGGATGATGCTCTTATCACGGCAGATGCCGGACACTGGCACGCAGTTCATCCATTCCTGCTGGGGAAGGCTTTGGTCAAGTGGTTTGCGGTTGTCGCTGCACCGGTGTACTCCATCGCGCTCTGGGGTGCCTGGCTGCCGTCATCGGCGTCGGCCCAGCAGGCGGGCTATGACGGCGAAGTGGTGACCTGCGAATCGCGCGACATGGGCTGGGTGCATTGCGATATCGACGTCAGCAATGGCATCGACCTTGTGCGCCAGTTGTCCAGCAACAGTTGCATCCGTGGCAGCGAATGGGGCACCGACCGCAGTGGCGTGTGGGTCACCCTTGGCTGCCGCGCAGAGTTCCGTGCGCGTCGTGCGGAAGGTGCAGCGCCTGCGGCAACGGAAGGCAAGCGCCTGGTCCGCCGTGTGGTGCGCTGCGAATCCAATGGCCGCCCGCAGAGTTGCCCGGTGCGCCTGGACGG
Organism: Stenotrophomonas sp. SMYL11; assembly: GCF_036320005.1. Lineage (NCBI taxonomy): Bacteria > Pseudomonadati > Pseudomonadota > Gammaproteobacteria > Lysobacterales > Lysobacteraceae > Stenotrophomonas > Stenotrophomonas sp. SMYL11. The sequence continues at coordinate 572,932 of NZ_JAWIRS010000001.1, read as the reverse complement.
GGCGCCGGTGCGCCTGCTGCGCCAGCTGTCGGTGCTGCCGTGCCGCGAAGGGCAGGGCTGGGGCTACAAGCGCAACGAAGTCTGGACCAGCCGTGGTTGCCAGGGCGATTTCGAAGTGGCTGACGAGGACGGTCGTTTTGTCGACGTGCCACGCCGCCTGACCTGTGAGTCGAAGTCGAAGAAGCGCCGCTTCTGTGGGGCGAGCATTTCGGTCGGCGCCGTTGTCACCGAGCAGCTGTCCAGCACCCCGTGCGAGGAAGGCAACACCTGGGGCTGGAACCGCAACGGGATCTGGGTGGACGGCGGCTGCCGCGCCGAATTCTCGGTGAATTGAGCCCGGGCAGGCTCCAACCACGCGGGGCGTGGCCCTACAATGGGCCCATGAACACTGCCTCCGACATCGACTACGCCCGTTATGACCACATCCGCCCGATCCTCTGGACCGGCGATGCCCTGCAACTGCTTGACCAGCGCAAGCTGCCGTTCGTGGTCGAGCACGTGGTCTGCCATGACAGTGACGAAGTCGCCAGCGCCATCCACGCGCTGACCGTGCGTGGCGCGCCGGCCATCGGCATTGCCGCAGCCTGGGGTGTGGTGCTGGCGGCGCGGGACGTGCAGGCCGCTGATGGCGCGCATGCGCTTCAGCAGTTGGAGCCGGCGCTGCAGCGCCTGAACGCATCGCGCCCGACCGCCGTCAATCTGGCCTGGGCGTTGGCGCGCATGCGTCGCTGCCTGCACGTCGCCGGCGCCGACTGGAAGGCCCTGCTGGAAGCCGAAGCGCAGGCCATCGCCGAGGAAGACCTGGCCGCCAACCGCCACATGGGCGCGCTGGGCGCGGGCCTGATCGAGGCCGGCAGCGGCGTGCTGACCCACTGCAACACCGGCTCGCTGGCCACCGCCGGCTTCGGCACGGCACTGGGCGTGATCCGTGCCGGCATGGCCCAGCACCGCATCGCCCGCGTGTTCGCCGGTGAGACCCGTCCGTGGTTGCAGGGCGCACGCCTGACCGTGTGGGAACTGCAGCAGGATGGCATCGATGCCACCCTGATCGCCGATTCGGCGGCCTCGCACCTGATGAAGACCGGCGCCGTGCAGTGGGTGATCGTCGGCGCCGACCGCATCTGCGCCAACGGCGATACCGCCAACAAGATCGGCACCTACCAGCTGGCCATCGCCGCCCGCCACCACGGTGTCAGGTTCATGGTGGTGGCGCCGTCCTCGACCGTGGACATGGAGACCGTGGATGGCAGCCAGATCGAGATCGAGCAGCGTGATCCGGGCGAACTCTACGGCGTGGGCGGTACCCGCACCGTGGCCGAGGGCATTGCCGCCTGGAACCCGGTGTTCGACGTGACCCCGGGTGAGCTGATCGACGCCATCGTGACCGAGCGTGGGGTGATCCTGAACCCGACCACCGAGAACATGCGCGCCGCCTTCGGCGGTTGAGGCACAGGGGAGGGGGGCAGCGTGACCTGCGCCCCCGGTAGTGCCGGCCGACGGCCGGCCCCCCTAAGTTCCTGATTTGTGCCGGTAAAATCCCCGTAAATGGAGGCAGGGAACGGCCTGTTGTGGTAGTATCCACAGGTTGAATCGAGGTTCCGGCACGACCCCCTCCCGCAGAGGGCTGCGCCGGACTGGACCGCTACCAGACAACGGAACCCGAATGGCAGAAAACGCCAAGGAAATCATCCAGGTCAACCTGGAAGACGAGATGCGCAAGAGCTACCTCGATTACGCCATGAGCGTGATCGTGGGCCGCGCGCTCCCGGACGCGCGCGATGGCCTCAAGCCGGTGCATCGCCGCGTGCTGTTCGCGATGAACGAGTTGAACGCGCACAGCAACAAGCCCTACTTCAAGTCGGCGCGTATCGTCGGTGACGTCATCGGTAAGTACCACCCGCATGGCGATCAGTCGGTGTACGACACGCTGGTGCGCCTGGCTCAGCCGTTCTCGCTGCGTTACATGCTGGTCGATGGCCAGGGTAACTTCGGCTCGATCGATGGCGACTCCGCCGCGGCGATGCGATACACCGAAGCGCGCATGTCGCGCCTCGCGCATGAGCTGATGGCGGACATCGACAAGGAAACCGTCGATTTCCAGCCCAACTACGACGAGAAGGAACTGGAGCCGACGGTCATGCCGACCCGGTTCCCGAACCTGCTGGTCAACGGTTCGGCCGGTATCGCGGTGGGCATGGCCACCAACATCCCGCCGCACAACCTGAGCGAATCGATCAACGCCTGCATCGCGTTGATTGATAATCCGGAAATCGATGTCGACGGCCTGATGGAGTACATCCCGGGCCCGGATTTCCCGACTGCCGGCATCATCAATGGCACCGCCGGCATCGTCGCCGGCTATCGCACTGGCCGCGGCCGTGTACGCATCCGTGCCAAGGCCGATATCGAAGTGGCCGACAACGGCCGCGAATCGATCATCGTCACCGAAATTCCTTACCAGGTGAACAAGGCGCGTCTGATCGAGAAGATCGCCGAGCTGGTCAAGGAAAAGAAGATCGAAGGCATCAGTGAGCTGCGCGATGAGTCCGACAAGGACGGCATGCGCATCTACATCGAGATCAAGCGTGGTGAATCTGCCGAGGTTGTGCTGAACAACCTGTACCAGCAGACCCAGATGGAATCGGTGTTCGGCATTAACATGGTGGCGCTGGTCGATGGCCGCCCGCAGTTGATGAACCTCAAGCAGATGCTGGAGGCGTTCGTCCGCCACCGTCGCGAAGTGGTCACCCGTCGCACCGTGTTCGAGCTGCGCAAGGCGCGCGCCCGTGCCCACGTGCTGGAAGGCCTGACCGTTGCGCTGGCCAACATCGACGAGATGATCGAGCTGATCAAGACCTCGCCGAACCCGAATGAAGCACGTGAGCGCATGCTGGCGCGCGTGTGGGAGCCGGGCCTGGTCGGTGCGATGCTGGGTGCCGCCGGTGCCGAAGCCTCGCGTCCGGAAGACCTGCCCAAGGGCGTGGGCCTGATCGAGGGCGGCTACCAGCTGACCGAGATCCAGGCCACCCAGATCCTGGAAATGCGCCTGCACCGCCTGACCGGGCTGGAGCAGGACCGCCTGACCGACGAGTACAAGCAGCTGCTGGAAGTGATCGCCGGGCTGATCCACATCCTGGAAGATCCCGACCGCCTGCTGCAGGTGATCCGCGAGGAGCTGGTCAACGTCAAGGCCGAGTTCGGCGACGAGCGTCGTACCGAAATCCGCCACAGCGAAGAAGATCTCGACATCCTCGACCTGATCGCGCCGGAAGACGTGGTGGTCACCGTGTCGCATGCCGGTTACGTGAAGCGGCAGCCGGTGAGCGTGTACCGCGCACAGCGCCGTGGCGGCCGTGGCCGCAGTGCGGCAGCGACCAAGGAAGAGGATTTCATCGAACAGCTGTGGCTGGTCAACACGCACGATACGCTGCTGACCTTCACCAGCTCGGGCAAGGTGTTCTGGCTGCCGGTCTACCAGCTGCCCGAAGCCGGTTCGAATGCCCGCGGCCGTCCTATCATCAACTGGATCCCGCTGGAGCCGGGCGAACGCGTGCAGGCCGTGCTGCCGGTACGTGAATACGCCGATGGCCAGTTCGTGTTCTTCGCCACCAAGAACGGTACGGTCAAGAAGACCCCGTTGGGCGAGTTCGCCTTCCGTCTGGCGCGCGGCAAGATCGCAATCAATCTGGACGAGGGCGATGCCCTGGTCGGCGTCGGCCTGACCGACGGTGAGCGCGACATCCTGTTGTTCGCCTCCAACGGCAAGACCGTGCGCTTCGGTGAAGACAAGGTCCGCTCGATGGGCCGTACCGCAACCGGCGTGCGTGGCATCAAGATGCCGGCCGGTGAAGAAGTGGTCAGCCTGATCGTGGCCGAGAGTGCCGGTGGCAGCGAGGACGAGAACGAGGACGACAACGGTGTCGAGGAAACCGCCGCCAATGGCGATGCGGTGATCGACGGCGCCGATGACGCCAGCGTGCAGTACATCCTTACCGCCACCGAGAACGGCTACGGCAAGCGCACCCCGCTGCCGGATTACCCGCGCAAGGGCCGTGGCACCCAGGGCGTGATCGGCATCCAGACCACCGAGCGCAACGGCAAGCTGGTTGCCGCGGTGCTGATGGGCTCCAGCGACGAAGTGCTGCTGATCTCCGATGGTGGCACCCTGGTGCGTACGCGTGGCTCGGAAATCAGCCGCGTCGGCCGCAACACCCAGGGCGTGACCCTGATCCGCCTGTCCAAGGACGAGAAGCTGCAGGCGGTGGAGCGCATGGATGCTTCGATCGACGAGGACGAGGACGAGGTGGCTGCTGCCGCCCCGGCCGCGACCGACGACGCCCCGGCGGCGGCTGCCAGCAGCGAGGACGCCGCGCAGGAGTGATCCCGCCGCGATGAGAAGTACCCGACGACGCCGGCCCTGTGCCGGCGTCGTTGTTTCTGCGGACCTTCCGGTCGTGCTGGACTCTACGAGCGCTGCGGACCATCCGATCGCTGCGGTAGAGTCGACTGTTAGTCGACTGCTCTGCACATGGCGATGAAAAACCCGCGCTGCGCGCGATAGTCGACTAACAGTCGACTCTACCCAGTCGACGATCGCCGGGTCGACGATTGCCCAGTCAGGTCCATGCAGAAAATACGCGCGCGCTTCACATGTGCGGTGGGATAACGGCGCATGCTGCCCCCGGAGATCGACGATGTCCGCCACGCCGCAGTCCGCTCCCGTTCCCTTCCGCGCCTCCCGGCATCCCCTCATCACCGTGCTGTCGCTGCTGCTGGTCGTGCTCGGCCTGGTCATCGGCGGGCTCGGTGCGTGGCTGCTCAGCCTTGGCGGCTCGGCGTACTACGCCATCGCCGGGCTCGGCCTGCTGGCCAGCGGCATCCTGTTGTTCGGCAACCGCCGCAGCGGTGCATTGCTGTACGCGCTGGTGTTCATCGGCACGCTGCTGTGGACCTGGTGGGAGTCAGGCAGCGACTACTGGCGCTGGGTGCCACGGCTGGGCCTGGTGACCGCACTCGGCATCGTGCTGGCCTTGCTGGCGCCCACCCTGTACGAGCCGGTCTCCAAACGCCTGTCGCGTAGCGTGGCGGGTGTGCTGGTGCTGGTGTTCGTGGCCGCCTTCGGCCTGGCCTTTGCGCCGCATGGTGAAGTGGATGGGCATCAGCCGTTCCCGGAAGGCGCGGTCAGCGCCGGACTGGAACCTACGCGTGATACCACGGGCCTGCAGCCGGCTGACCAGCCCGCCGAGGGCGACTGGCCGGCGTGGGGCCGCAGCAATGCGGGCACCCGCTATTCGCCGCTGCAGCAGATCACCCCGGCCAATGTGGCCACGTTGCAACCGGCCTGGCAGTTCCGTACCGGCGATATGCCGAAGAAGCGCTGGGGCGCCGAAACCACACCGCTGAAGATCGGCGACCGCCTGTACCTGTGCACCGCACGCAACCGCCTGATCGCGCTTGATGCTGCCAGCGGCAAGGAACTGTGGCGGTTCGATCCGAAGGTGAAGGACGTCTCGATTCCCTATACCGCTGCCTGTCGTGGTGTGAGCTATTACGAGCAGCCCAGCACGCCGGTTCTTGCCGATGCCACGCTGGCCGATGCCGCGGCCGATCTGGCGTTGCCCGAACCGCCGCCCAGCGTCACCCGCAGTGCTGCACCGGGCAGCCGTCCGGCGTGCTGGGCACGCATCATCGAAGGCACGCTGGACGGCCGCATCATCGCGGTGGACGCGGACAGCGGCCGCCCCTGCGCCAGCTTCGGCAACAACGGCCAGGTCGACATCACCCTGGGCATGGGCGAGGTGCCACCGGGTTACGTGTCGATCACCTCGCCACCGGCGATCGTGCGCGGGGTGATCGTGACCGGTCACCAGGTGCTGGACGGGCAGCGCCGCGATGCGCCGTCCGGCGTGATCCAGGCCTACGATGCCATCACCGGCAAGCTGCGCTGGGCGTGGGACATGGACCAGCCCGAGCGCAGCGGCCTGCCGCCGCGCGAGCAGACCTATACGCGCGGCACGCCCAACATGTGGACCACCGCCACCGGTGATGAGGCGCTGGGCCTGGTCTACCTGCCGCTGGGCAATTCCGCGGGTGACTACTGGAGCGGCTCACGCACGGAAAACCAGAACCGCTATGCGACGTCACTGGTGGCGATCGACGTGGCCACCGGCAAGCCGGTCTGGCATTTCCAGGCGGTGCGCAAGGACGTGTGGGATTACGACCTGGGTTCGCAGGCCAGCCTGATCGATTACCCGACCGCTGCCGGCAAAGTGCCGGCGATCCTGTTGCCGACCAAGCAGGGCGACATCTACATCCTCGACCGCCGCAACGGCCAGTTGCTGAGTGCTGCCGAGGAGCGCAAGGTGCCCATTGGCGGTGTTGAGCCCGAGCAGCGCTCGCCCACGCAACTGTTCTCGCTGTACCACACGCTGCGTCGCGAGCATGAACTGACCGAACGTGACATGTGGGGCATCACCCCGCTCGATCAGCTGGTCTGCCGCATCCAGTTCCGCAAGGCCTATTACGAAGGGTTCTACACGCCGCCGAGCAGCGAGCGCCATTCCATCGAGTACCCCGGCTACAACGGAGGCTCGGACTGGGGCAGCGTGTCCATCGATACGCGCCGCGGCGTGATCGTGGCCAACTACAACGACATGCCCAACTACAACCGGCTGGTGCCACGCGCGGAGGCCGACCGGCTGGGCTGGCTGCCGCGCGAAAAGATCCGGTTCGACCAGGGCGGAGCAGAAGGCGCGGGTGACCCGCAGGTGGGCACGCCTTACGCCATCCAGGTCAATGCCGGTTGGCGCCTGCCGTTCACCGGTTTGCTGTGCAAGCAGCCGCCCTATGGCGGCATCCGTGCCATCGACCTGCGCACCGGCAAGCTGCTGTGGGACCGTCCGTTCGGCAGTGCGCGTGGCAATGGACCCTTCGGCATCCGCTCCGGCCTGCCGATCGAGATCGGCACGCCGAACAATGGCGGTTCGGTGGTGACCGCCAGCGGCCTGATCTTCATCGCCGCCGCCACCGATGACCTCCTGCGCGCCATCGACCTGAAGACCGGCAAGGAGTTGTGGCATGCCAGGCTGCCCGCGGGAGGCCAAGCCAATCCGATGGTGTACGAGCAGGGCGGGCGCCAGTACGTGGTGATCATGGCCGGCGGCCACCATTTCATGGAAACCCCGAACGGCGATTACGTGATGGCGTTTGCGTTGCCGAGGTAGGCCGACGGGGTAAAACCGGCTGGGCAGAGCCGACTGGGTAGAGTCGACTGTTAGTCGACTATCGCGCGAAGCGCGGGCTTTCCAACGTGGAAGAGAAGAGCGGTCGACTAACAGTCGACTCTACCCAGGCGACTCCACATCCCCGGACGCTGCATTGAGATGATCCCTGATCCTGACGTTGGCAGTGAACCGATGTCGAGCATCCATCCTGGCGGGCATCCTCGAACTCATGCCCAGCCCTCAACTGCTTGCCGGCCGCCGATCCATAGTCGGTAACGTCTACACCATTACCATGGTGTGCCGGAACCACCATCGCGTCTTCGATTGCCCTGCCAATGCCGACCTTGCCATGCAACTCCTTGGATCGATGGATCGGGAGGGCCTGACTGCATCACTTGCCTGGATCATCATGCCGGATCACATTCACTGGCTGGCTCACCTTCGCAGTCACTCGCTGGGCTACTGCGTGCAGCGCTTCAAGGCGCGCAGCAGCTTTCTAATCAACCGGCGGCGAGGGAGCCGGGTGCAATCTGGCAGGCTGGTTATTACGATCATGCAGTCCGCAGTGATGCGTCGCTTCACAGGCACGCTTGCTATATTCTGGCAAACCCCGTTCGAGCCGGTCTTGCCGCGCAGATCGGTGACCATCCGTATGGATGGTGCCGCTGGCCGTTGAGCGAGCTTGAATCGGCAGGCGAACGTGCACGGTGATGGGACCGACTGGGTAGAGTCGACCGGGTAGAGTCGACTGCCTTTCTCGATGCCGCCGAAGAGCCCCCGCAGCGCGCGTTAGTCGACTAACAGTCGACTCTACCAGTTGCCGCTACGCGGTTGGTGTCGGCACCCGCACCATCTTCGTCATCAAGTGTTCCACCACACCCGCCGGGTCTGCCGTGCGGCCCACATGCGTGCTCGACATCTGCACGATCGAGCTGCGCTTGGCGGTGAGGAAATGGAAGCGCGCGCGCGCCGGCAGCTGCGCGATCGGCCCGGCGCTGGCATCGCCGCGGCAGATCGCCACGATCGCATCCAGCCATGGCTGCAGCGCCTCCTGGTCCAGCGCTGGTGCGAAGGCGTGCAGGCGTGCCGGATCGATCTCGATGGCCGCTTCCAGATGACGCGCGCCGGGACAGGAGACGATCACCCCGACGTTGATGAATTCCTCGCGCTCCACCCGCGGTACCACGCGGATGACCGCATAGTCATACGTGTGCAGCGTGGGCACGGATGGCCTCCTGCACGAACACCGCACGCACTTTCAGGCGGTGCTTGAGATAGTTGATATAGCCTTGGCGATAGGCCTGTGGGCTGTCGAACGCGGGCTCATTCACCAGCCAGCTGTCCGGCACCAGGCCGACGATCCGCTCGATCTCGGCATCGGTCAGGTGCGCGGCCAGCTCGGCATCCACTTCGGCGATGCGGCTGGCGAACGACAGCAGCACATGGTCGCGGATCAGCACGAACGGCTTCTCGCAGGCATCGCCGGCGTTGGCCCAGTCGTGATGGAAGTACATGGCCGCACCGTGGTCGATCAGGTACAACCTGCGGTGCCACACCATCAGGTTGGGGTTGCGCGTGGTGCGATCGACATTGCTGGTAAACGCATCGAACCAGACGATGCGCGAGGCCAGATCGGCATCCACCGGCATCGCCGCCGGGTCGTAGTTGATCGCGCCGGGCAGGTAGTCCAGGCCCAGGTTCAGGCCTTCGCTGGCGCGGATCAGTTCCTGGATTTCCGGATCCGGCTCGGTGCGGGCGAACTCGCGGTCCAGCTCCACGAACAGGATTTCCGGAATCGGCAGGCCCAGCGCGCGCGCCATCTCGCCGGCGATCAGCTCGGCGATCAGCGCCTTCGGGCCCTGGCCGGCGCCACGGAATTTCAGCACGGCCATGCCGTCGTCATCGGTCTCGACCACGGCCGGCAGGGAACCACCTTCCCTCAAGGGGGTGATGTAGCGGAGGGCATGTACGGTGCGCATGGGCGCATTCTAGCGTGGGTGCCGGGGCAGGCGTGCCGCAGCAGAGCGGGGCGCCGGCTTAATGAACGGGTACCGCGCGAACCACCTTTTACAGGTCGCCTGCAATCTTCACTTGTTCCTTCCGCGCAGAGTGGCAGCATTCGTTCCAACGGAGCAACACACCCGCGTGTGACCTTCAACAGGAGGCCCTCATGCCGCTACAGTGCAGCTGTCACGCTTCACCGTGTATGCAACGCAACGCGTGGTGTTGACCTTGACCTGATACGGTCACGCCATCGGTATGGATGGCCGTCCTCCGCAGTCCCAGACACCTTTCACCCATCGCGCCCCGGCGTTGCCCGGTTGGTCCTGCGATCCAGGTACTTGCGCCCCAAGAGAGATCCCTGCGTTGCCATCGACGCTGGCACGTGGGGCCGCCAAACCCACGCTATCCCCACAGGCTTTGGAGGTGCTCCGATGAACGACGAATTCAATCCCATGCTGCCCCCACTGGACGATGCCAAGGCCGAGGAAATGATCGGCAAGGTCGTGCTGGTGGGTGTCACCCGCTATGGTGGCGATGGCCAGGTGCAGGGTCTGGAGCAGTACGCGGGCACCGTGCTGCGCATCAGTGCCGACGAAGGCGTGGTGCTGGCCGACGAAGACGATGGTCATGAGCGTTACCTGCCGCCCATGCTCGACCAGTACCAGCGGGCCGAGCCCGGCGAGTACCGCATGCGCAACAGTGGCATGATCGTGGTCGACCCTGATTACCTGACGGCCTGGGACCTGCACGCCCAGCAGTGATGACAGACCACGCGTGGCAGAAGTCGACCCATCGCCGGCCTCTCCGCGTGCGTCCCACTTTGCCCTATCCGGCCACTAGCCCTTCCGGCCCATTCCCGTTGCCTCCTGCGGTGCTAGATTCGGGCCCTTGCCCGTCCTCGGGCGCCCATTCACACCCCAGGGGATAAGGATGCTGATCCGTCGAACCTCTCTGGCGGCGGCCGTTGCCGTTGCCACCGTCGGCCTGCTGGCCGCTGGCCCGGCCTTCGCTGATTACGCGAAGCCGCCGGAACACCTGCTCAAGGTGCTGAAGGCACCACCGCCGCCGGCACCGAACGTGGCCCCGGGCGGCCAGCGCCTGCTGCTGACCACCGCGCAGACCTACCCGTCAATCAGCCGCGTCGCCCAGCCGTACCTGAAGCTGGCCGGCGTGCGCCTGGAGCCGAAGAACCGCAGCCGCCATGACACTCCCGGCGGCTACGGCATTCCGGCCTGCGTGGCCGACTTCACTCTGGTCGATATCGGCAGCGGCAAGGAGACCAAGGTCAACCTGCCGCAGGGCTGCGCCACCGGCGCGCTGTGGTCGGCCGATGGCAGCCACTTCGCCTTCCAGAATGCGGTCGATACCAGCGTGCAGCTGTGGGTGGGCGATGCGGCCACCGGCCAGGTGAAGCAGGTGCCGAACGTGCAGCTGAATCCGATCTTCGGCTACACCGTGCAGTGGCTGGGCGGCAGCCAGAACCTGCTGGTGAAACTGGTGCCGCCCAATCAGGGTCCGGCGCCGTCCAACGGTGGCGTGCCGACCGGTCCGGATGCGCAGGAGTCGCTGGGAAGCAGCGGCGAGAGCAGCACCTATGAAGCCCGCGACACGCTGACCAGCGTGCATGACGAGAAGCTGTTCGCCTACTACGGCGCGTCGCAGCTGGCCGTGGTCGATACCGCCGCGGGCAGCGTGCGCCCGCTGGGGCAGCCGGCGCTGTTCAACGAGGTCAGCGCCGCGCCCGATGGCGTGCACGTGCTGACCGAGTCGATCAAGGCACCGTACTCGCATGCCGTGACCTACCAGCGCTTCGCCAATGATGTGGCGGTGCTGGATATCAGCAATGGCCGCAGCACGCCGATCGCCAGCCTGGCGCTGGCGGATCGCGTGCCGGTGCACGGCGTACCGGAAGGCCCGCGCGGTTTCGACTGGCGAGCCACCGATCCGGCGACCCTGGTCTATGCCGAAGCGCTGGACAAGGGCGACTGGAAAGTCAGCGTGCCGCACCGTGACCGCGTGCTGATGCTGAAGGCCCCGTTCAACGGCAAGCCGACCGAGATCACCCGTACCGCGCAGCGGTTCGAGGGCTTCGCGTGGACCGCCGATCCGGCCGTAGCCTTCCAGTACGAGAACGACGAGAACCGTCACTGGATGCAGACCCGCATCGTCGACGTGGACCAGCCGAAGAAGGAAGGTCGCCTGCTGTGGGACATGTCCAGCGATGAGCTGTACGGCAACCCCGGCAACCTGGTGTTTACCCGCCTGCCGAATGGCGCGCAGGTCGTGCGTCGTGAGGGCAACCACGTGTTCCTCAGCGGCCGTGGCGCCTCGCCGCAGGGCGATCGTCCGTTCCTGGACCGCCTGGACCTGGGCACGCTGAAGAGCGAGCGCCTGTTCCGCAGCAGTGCCGATGCCTACGAGCAGTTCCTCGGCTTCAGCAACACGCCGGGGCGCTACCTGACCTGGCACCAGTCGGTGATCGATCCGCCGAACGCCTTCATCCGCCAGCAGGGTGAGGCAGTGGCAGATGCGAAGACCGGCGAGGCGCAGTTCGCCTCCACCACGACCGCGCTGACCAAACTGGTCGACCCGACCCCGGAAGTGCGCCAGATCAAGAAGCAGCTGGTGACGTATAAGCGTGCCGATGGCGTGGACCTGTCGTTCACCCTGTACACGCCGCCGGGCTACAAGGAAGGCCAGCGCGTGCCGGCGATCCTGTACGCGTACCCGGCCGACTTCGCCAACGCCGCGCAGGCCGGCCAGGTGTCCGGTTCGCAGCAGACCTTCACCCGCCTGCAGCCGTACCGCCTGATGCTGCTGGCCGGCTACGCGATCATCGACAACGCCTCTTTCCCGATCGTGGGTGACCCGAAGAACGCCTACGACACCTATCTGGAGCAGCTGGAAGCCGACGCCAAGGCAGCGGTGGACAAGGCCGTGGACATGGGCGTGGTCGACCGCAACCGCATCGGCGTGACCGGGCACAGCCACGGTGGCCTGATGACCGCCAACCTGATCGCGCACACCAACCTGTTCAAGGCCGGTGTGGCGACCAGCGGTTCGTACAACAAGACCTTTACCCCGTTCGGCTTCCAGAACGAGCGTCGCTCGGTATGGCAGGCGCAGGACGTGTACCTGAAGGCCTCGCCGTTCTTCTATGCCGACAAGATCAAGCTGCCGCTGCTGCTGGTGCACGGTGAGGACGATGCCAACCCGGGTACCGAACCGTTCCAGTCGCGCAAGCTGTACCAGGCCATTCGTGGCAACGGCGGTACCACCCGCCTGGTGATGCTGCCGAACGAACCGCACTGGTATACCGCGTTGGAGTCCAACGAGCAGCTGGTGTCGGAGATGCTGAACTGGTTCGACACCTACGTGAAGAACGCAAAGTAGAGTCGAGCTTGCTCGACTGCGTTGCAAAGGGCCGCCTCAGGGCGGCCTTCCTGCATTCTGTAGAGCCCAGCCCATGCTCGGCTGCTGTCCACATGTAAATGATGCCGACGGCTTTGCAATCAACTGTGGAGACTCGGTAACGACGTGTTACCGGCACATTCGCATGCCATGCAGATGGGCTAGGCTGACCCTGTGAGTTCGCCTCGGGTCGGTGCAATGAAAGCCATCCTTCTTGCTGCAACGTTGTACTTGGTCCTGGTCTCAACTGCAGGTGCGCAGCCACTGCCCGCCGAACTGGCGCAGCTGGGGATCATCGCCGGCATGCCTTACGCCAAGGCCAAGCGCCTGCTGGATGCTGCAGGCTGGCAGGCGAAACGTGCGCAGGGCGCGCCGGAGTCGCTGGAGGGCTTTCCGGAAGTCGGATGCCAGAAGGACGGAAAGCAGTGTGCGACGACCTTCGAAAAGGACGGTCAACAGATCGCGGTGCGGCTGGGCACTACCCTGGCAGGGCAGCCGTTCGTGCAGAGCGCTGACTGAGCACCCGCCCTCACGCCAGCGGTAGGCGGTCCTGCGCGTGCGATATCCGGTCATGCAGATCGCGCACGTGCTCGGCCCGGGCATGCACCCGGGTGGTATCGCCGAAACTGCGTAGATAAGCGCAGGCTGCGAAGCCGGCGCTCTTCTTTTCGTACTCGGCAATCCAGGCCAGTCGATCCGGATTGTTGGCCTGTTCGGATGACCACGCGGCCACTGGCGGGCGGATGCGGTACTTCAGGCCGACGCGCCACGGCTTCGGTGTCAGTCGCGCACGGAAGCAATGCTGCAGCCGGCACATGCGCGCGTACAGGGTATCGGTGCCCAGTACCTTGAAGAATGCCTGCAGCTGCTCGTCCTCCGGGGAGAACGTGGCATGCATCGCCAGTACGCGCAGTCCCGCAGGCGTCCGGTAGGCGCGCAGATGCCAGTCGGGGTGTTGTTCGCTGAAGGCTTCCACGCGTCGCAGCGCCAACCCCTCGGCGCCCCCGGCGGCTGCCAGCCGCTGCCTGCGGCGCATCAGCACTGCGGCATTGACCAGAACCACCGCCGCCACGCCCAGCACCAGTCCCACCAGCCAATGCCACAGCAGCGTGCCGGTGACGGCGCCGGCAAGCAGCACGACCGCCGCAACGATGGCCGGCATCACGCAGCCGGCTGGCGGCTGCGCATGGTCGATGTCGGCGAACAGTACGTCCGGGCTGTTGAGGCACAGTGCGCCATAGCTGTTGCGGGTGATGATGACGTCGCCGTCGCGCAGCACGATCTGCTCGCGGATCGGCACGCCCTCCACGCCGTAGTTGCTGCGCACTTCGCGACGCGGCAGCACCTGCCCGGCGAGGATGGCATTGAGGGCTTCATTGGCGCGGCGGTCGGCGTGCACCTGCGCCTCGGCAGGGCCTTCGTCGGACCAGCCGAAGCGGCGCACCACCACCGGCCGGCCACGGAAACGGGCCTGCAGGCGGGCTTCGGCCCAGTAGGCGGGAACGATCATCATCGCGGGGTGCTCTATCTTCCGTGGCAGGTGCCAACGCGAGTCTGGCACAGCGCCGGGGTGCCCGCATCTGCTTGCTGCGGCGGAAGGGCCGGAGTGATAGATTGCGCGCTTCGCATGCACTCCACCAAGGACGGAGCGATGTCCATGATCCTGCGCGGCCTGTTGGCCCTGGCCTGTGCCGGGGTGATTGGCATGGCCACGGCGGCGGTACCGGCCGGGCCGCAGATTGTCACCGACGATGTCAGCCGTTTCTACGCGCTGTACGACAACGCAGGTGGCAAACCCAGCGTTGCGCAGTTGCGTGGCTACATGGCCGAGGGTTCTGCGGGCCTGTCCGAGCTGGCCAAGGCACGTCGGGTCACCCCCGAGCGCATTGCCGAGTCCATCGCCAGCCAGCCGGAACTGTATGTGCGGGGGCGAAGCTGCCTGGCCGAACTGCCGGCGGTGAAGCAACGCCTGACGCAGGTGTTTTCCAACCTGCAGGCCATCTATCCGCAGGCTGCGTTTCCGCCGGTGACCATCGCCGTCGGCCGTGGCCGTCCGGTAGGGCTGACCTCGAAAAGCGGCGTGATCATCGGCCTGGAAGCGCTGTGCGCAGCCGATTTCATGAATCCCAACGTGCAGGACCGCTTCGTGCACGTGATCGCGCACGAGTACGTGCACATCCAGCAGACGGGCCTGATCGACTTCGAGCCGGGCGACCCGCATGCGACGGTGCTGCGTGTATCGCTGGGCGAGGGCATCGCGGAGTTCATCGCCGAACTGATTTCCGGCAACGTCGGCAACGGGCGCCACGCGGCCTGGACCCGTGGTCGGGAAGTGCATATCGAAAGCGCGTTCGCGCTGGATCTGGACAGCACCGATCTGTCGCCGTGGCTGTACAACTACAAGCCGGGCTCGCAGGAACCGTACGACCTGGGGTACTGGGTGGGATACCGCATCGCCAAGGCCTATTACCTGCAGGCCAAGGACAAACGTGATGCGGTGCGTGCGCTGATCCAGCAGGACAACCCGAAGGCGATCCTGGCCGCCAGCGGCTGGACGCCGGGTATGTGGATGCCGGCGAAAGTCACAGGTGTGGCTGCGCGTACGGCTGCACGCTGAGCACAGGGTGGGGCGTTAGACTGCTGAAGATGATTTCAGGAGTACCCGCATGCGTGGACCTGTTGAGCTTGTCACTGTCACTGCCACTGTCGTGACGTTGGGCCTTGCGTTGGCTACACCGTTGGGCGCCGCTGAAGCCGTCGCGGTCAATCCGCTGCTGCAGACGCCCATTGACCAGCTTCGTCCCGATGAAGTGCGCTTCATGCAGCAGCGCCTGGCCGATTGGCCGGAGCTGCAACGCTATCGTGATGCCAACGCGCAACTGCCTGCGGCAGTGCCGGGCCTGCCGCGCGTGGTGTTCTTCGGTGATTCCATCACCGAGGGCTGGGGCAGGGAGGGCAGTGCCGGTTTCTTCCCCGGCAAGGGCTGGCTCAACCGCGGCATCAGCGGCCAGACCACGGCGCAGATGCTGGTACGTTTCCCGCAGGACGTGCTGGCACTGAAGCCACAGGTGGTGGTGATCCTGGCCGGCACCAACGACATTGCCGGCAACACCGGCCCATCCACGCAGGCGATGATCGAAGACAACCTGCACGCGATGGTGGACCTGGCCCGTGCACATGGCATCGCCGTAGTGCTGGCATCAGTGCTGCCGGTATGCGATTACCCGTGGCTGCCGGGCACGGCACCTGCGCCCAAGGTACGTGCATTGAACACGGCATTGAAGCGCTATGCCGATGCGCAGCAGCTGGTCTATCTGGACTACTACACGCCGATGGCCAATGCGGCCGGTGGACTGGATCCGCAGCTCGCCGAGGATGGCGTGCATCCTACGGCGAAGGGCTATGCGGTGATGGCGCCGCTGGCTGAGGCGGCGGTCAAGCACGCGCTGCAGCAGAAGTAGCTCCGCCGGGCAGGCTTGCCAGCAGCCACTCGCAGAAACTGATCACCAGCGGATCGGTTGCACTCTCCTCATGTACCAGCCAACTCCAGCGTGGGCCGCGCACGCGTGCATCATCCAATGGTTGCAGCAGGCCTTGATCGCACGCACGCGCGCTCAGCAGTTCGCTGACCAGTGCGATGCCCAGCCCTTGGCATGCGGCATCCAACAGCTGCCCGGGCTCGGAGAAGTTCATGCCCTCGCGGCGCTGGCCGACATCGGCGCCGCCCTGTACCTGCCATTGGCTCCAGTCCATCTCGCGCTCGCCATGCAGGGTGAGGCGTTCGTGCGCCGGTGTGGTGAGCAGGGCCGGATGGCAGGCTGGATAGAGACGATCCTGCAGCAGCACGCGATGCTGGCACTGCGCCTGTGAGTCGAGGTCATCGCGTACCGCTACGTCCAGCGTCTGCGTGGTCATGTCCGGCGCTTCCTCGCTGGTCAGCAGCCACAGATCGGCGTCGGGGTGCAGGCGGTGGAACCCGGCCAGGCGTGGCACCAGCCAATGCCGGGCAAAGGCCGGGCTGGTGTTGACGATCAGTTGATTGGGCTTGCGGTACTGATCGAGCCGGCGGATGCCGCTGGCCAGCTGCCGCAGCAGCGCCTGCGTTGTTTCCAGGAGGTCGATGCCGGCATCGGTGAGGGTGACGCTGCGGCCCTGCCGGAAGAACAGCGGCTGCTGCAGCGACGCTTCCAGGCCCCGGATCTGCTGGCTGATGGCCGACTGGGTCAGGTGCAGTTCCTCTGCCGCACGGTGGAAACTGCCGAGCCGGGCGGCGGCCTCGAAACCCCGTAGCGCGTTCAGTGGTGGCCAGTGCTTGAGCATTTAAGATAAGTAAAACTGTTCAATCAATGGTTGAATCTATCGTTTGTTCTTATGTGTCGGCAAGGGCAGCATAGCGCCCATCCCACACCGGCCCTGGAGCCTGTCATGAGCAACCGTCGTCACTTCCTCACCCAACTGGCGGGCGCCGCCGGTCTTGGTGGCCTGGCCGCGCTGGGCCTGGCCGGGGTGCCGGGTCGCGTATCCGCAGCAGGGCCAGGTGCAGGGACTTGGCGCATGCCGGACGAGCACGGCCCGCAGGAACGCGTGTTCCTGGCCTTCGCCGCGCAGCCGCGGGTGTGGGGCGCGCAGGCCGATGCGGTGAACGCCGCCGTGGCGCGGCTGGCCCGTACCATCGCCCGCCACCAGCCGGTCAGCGTGCTGTGCCGCCCGGCGCAGTTGAAGCAGGCGCAGGACCGCTGTGGCCGCGACAACATCGAGTTCCTGGAGGTGCCCTTGGATGACATCTGGGTGCGCGATTACGGTGGTTGCTTTGTCACCAATGACCGGGGCGGACTGGGCCTGGTCGACTTCAACTTCAATGGCTGGGGTGGCAAGCAGAGTGCGCGCAACGATGGCGCGGTGGCCCCTTGGCTGGCGCAGGTGACTGGCGCGACGCTGCTGGAAAGCGATCTGGTGGGCGAAGGCGGCGGTATCGAAGTCGATGGTCACGGCACGGCCATCCTTACCGAAAGCTGCTGGGTCAACCGCAACCGCAATCCGGACTGGTCGCGCGCGGATATCGAGGCCGAGCTGAAGCATCACCTGGGCGTGCGCAAGGTGATCTGGCTGCCCGGTATCGCCGGCAAGGACATCACCGATGCGCACGTGGACTTCTATGCGCGTTTCGTGCGGCCGGGCGTGGTGATCGCCAACCTGGACAACGATCCGGAGTCCTACGACTACGATCTGACCCGCGAACACCTGCAGATCCTGCGCGGGGCCACCGATGCCGACGGCCGTCGCCTGCAGGTGCATACGCTGCCGCCGCCGCTGGACGGGCGCGACAACGTGCATACCCGCGACAACGACGATCTGGCGATGGGCTACATCAACTACCTGCCGATCAACGGCGCCGTGGTCGCGCCGCAGTTCGGAGACGACGCTGCCGATGGCTACTGCCGTGAACTACTGGAAGACATGTATCCCGGCCGCGTGATCGAACAGGTGGACATCGATGCCATCGCCGGTGGCGGTGGCGGTATCCATTGCGTGACCAAGAACATGCCAAAGGTGGGCTGACGCGCCTCAGGCATCGTCCTGCTTCAATGCGGCATCTGCAGCCAGCAGCGCCTCGGCGGCTGCACTGAGCGGTGGCGACGGCGGGGCGACCACGCCGATCGCTTCCATCATCTTCGGCATGCCCAGGAACTGACGTGCGCGACGGTCGTAGATACCGGTGACCAGCAGCGCGCGCGTGGCGATCTTCTGATCGGCGCCGATCAGTACGCGTTGCTCCATGATGCCGCGCGAACCGACCCAGCCCACCAGGCGCGTTTCCAGGGTGAAGCGCTGGAACGGCTTGAGTTCGCGGCGGAACTGGATGGTGCCGGCACCGACGATCGGTGCCCACTTCTCGCGCAGCGCGACCCGGCCCAGGCCCATGCGCAGGATCAGGTCCAGCCGGCCCAGGTCGAAGATGTTCCAGTAGCGGCCGTTGGTCATGTGCAGGTTGCTGTCCAGGTCATTGGGCAGCACACGGAACTGCAGGCGCGAGACCCCGAACGGGGCCTCCAGCTTCGGCCGGAACAGGCTGCACAGCAGCAGGTGGAGCAGGCGGAACCAGAGATTCATGGTTATGACGACTGTTATAGAATCGCCGGTACGCTAATCTATGACGACTGTCCTGGCAAGGAGACTGCCGTGAGCCCGCGCCCCTCTGATGCGCCTCAACGCGTGATTGATGCTGCGGCACAGATGCTGGCGCGTGTGGGCCTCAATGCCACCAGCATCCGTGAGGTGACCAAGCTGGCCGAGGCGCCGCTGGGCTCTACCTACCACCACTTTCCCGGCGGCAAGCAGGAGCTGCTGGCGCGTGCCACCCACATGGCTGGCGACAAGGTGGAAGCACTGCTGGTGGAGCTGCTGAAGGGCGGCGCAGTGCAGGGCCTGCAGCAGTTCCTGGCAATGTGGCGCGAGCGCCTGCTGCGCACCGGGTTCCGCGCTGGCTGCCCGGTGCTGGCAGCTGCGGTTGAGGAGCCGGTGGAGGCCATGCCCAGCCAGCCGCGTGCCGCCGCGGCCGAAGTGTTCGCGCGCTGGCAGGGCCATCTGGCCGCAGCGTTCGTCGCCGACGGCCACGATCCGGCCGCCGCGGGTGGGCTGGCCAGTCTGGTGATTGCCAGCGTGGAAGGTGCGGTGGCGATGTGCCGTGCACTGCAGGACATCGGCCCGTTCGACCAGGTGGCCGCGCAGTTGCTGAAGGCCGCCGCGCCTCCATGATTCGACCGAACCGGCGCGGATCAAGGCCGTGAGCCCCTTTTCGTTCCTGTCTGGCCGTGCGCTATGATCCGCGCCAGGGCCAAGGCATGTGGCCCCGCTGTCAACCACCACTGACGAGGAAGAGCGCATGGATGTCGCTACACACAGCAACAGGACGTTGTTTCGTTGGACCATGATGGTGCTGCTGGCAGTGTTGATGCCGTTTGCAGCGCTGGCCCAGTCGGCACCCGCAGCGGCTGGGCAGGCAGATCGCACCGAAGCTACCGTCGCAGCTGAAGAGACAGACTGCCGCGCCTGCACTTATGAGCGTATTGCGCCCAAGGTCGAGGTCGGCCTGGTGGCCCTGATTTCGCTGCTGGTGGTGGGCCTGCTGGTGGCGGTATCCCGCGAATGGGGCACCAGCTCGCAGCGCTGGACCTGCCGAACGCTGGCCCTGTTGCTGGTGGGTATCGGTGTGGCGTTGCTGTGGTGGGCTGGCAGCGTCGTCTACCTGGGCTACAACCCGTGGCAGGAAATGGCCGCACCCGTTGATGGCTCGCTCACCTCCACACTGCTCACTACCTCACCGAAGTGGCTGGCGGCGATGGTGCTGATCGGCTTCGCGCCTTCCATCTGGAAACGCAGCGAGCGCTTGCCGGCGTGGCGCATCAGCTGATCTTGTCGGCGGCGCCGGATCACACCCGGCGCCGCTTGAGGTAATCAATCAAAGCGCCAGCGCACACCTGCGTAGACGCCACGACCTTCGCCCGGCGTCGAGCGCGCGACATCCCTGCCGGCATCGTTGTAGCCCGGCGTGACCGTGGCGGCGTAGTGGCGGTTGCCGATGTTGCGCATCTCCGCCCAGACCTGCCAGCGGCCACCGGGTGCGTCGTAGCCGATGCGGCTGCCGAAGATCACATGGCTGTCGGCCCAATAGCTGTTGGCGTAGTCGACGGCGATGCGCGAGGCGTATTCGGTATTGAGCGCAGCGTACAGGCCGGATGCATGATCGAAGCGCAGCTCGGCCTGATAGGCGTGGCGCGGCAGGCCGGGCAGGCGATTGCTGCCGAAACGCGCGTCGTGGCGGTAGCGGAAATCGCTGAAGGTATATGCTTGGCGCAGCGACAGGCGGCCCGGTGCAGCCTGCCACAGCGTGCTGTCCAATCCGGCCTCGATGCCGCGGTGAACGGTGGGGCTGGCGTTGTTCTCGGCGATGAACAGGTTCGGCACCGGTTGCAGTTCGACGCTCAGCAGTTCGTGGTTCACGTGAGCGTAGTAGCCGGTCAGTTCCCAGCGGCCCAGCGCGGCGTCACCGCGCGCGCCCAGTTCCAGCGTGGTGGCGGTCTGGTTCTGCATCGGCACCGGCGCGCGCTGGCGGCCGGTAGACGGGCCATTGCCTGGCCCGAAGTACTGGTTCGAGCCCCAGATCATCGACCAGGGATGCGGCGCCTCCACCGAGCGGCTGAGGTTGCCGAACCACTGGGTCTGGGCGCTGTGCTGCCAGGTGAAGCCCAGTCGCGGCGCGTAGTCCCAGTCGTGGTCGCGAAGGCGGCCGCCGCTGCTTGGCCAGGTCACCTGCACATCGCGACGGGTGTTGATCAGTGCCAGCCCGGTCTGCATGCGCAGGCGGTCATTGAAGGTGAGGGTATTGCCGACGTGCAGCGTGCTGTCGGTGCCGTGGTGGCGGAAGTCACGCGTGCGCGTACCGGCGGCATAGCCGTTGCTGGCAAAGCGCAGCGACTCGCGCACATCGGCGTCCAGATCGTGGGTGACGCGCAGGCCGACCGTGGTCTCGCTGTCCAGGCCGAACAGCCGGTGGCGGCGGCGGTAGTCCAGCGTGGCGTTGAGGTTGGCGTAGTCCAGCTGCTGCCGGTACAGGCTCTCGTTCAAGTCCATCGGGTACTTGTGGTAGACCAGCCCGGCCTGCAGCGAGGAATCCTCATCGATCTGCATCGTGGTGACGTTGCCCACCCACGTGCTGCCGGGCTGGGGCCGACGTGCATCGATGGCCAGGTTGGCCGGGTTGGCCGCATGCGGGTCGTTGCGGATCTGGTCCCGGGTCAGGCGACCGGGTGTTTGGTGATTGGTCTCGCGGTAGCGCACGAAGAAGCGCGTCTGCAGATCGGGCGTGATCTGCCAGCCGATGTTGGCCATCGCGCCCTTGCCGTCGCCGCGCGCATGGCGCTGATAGCCATCGAACTCGGTATCGGTGTAGGCCAGGAAGTAATCGACATCACCACTGACGCCGCCCCAGCTGATGCCGCGCTTCTGGTAGCCACGGCTGCCGGCTTCGTAGCGCAGCTGCACGCCCGCCGAATCACGCCCGCTGCGGCTGACGTAGTCGATGGCACCGCCCAGCGCCAAGGCGCCGCGCTCGAAGCCGTTGGCGCCGCGCAGGACTTCGACGCGCGACAGCCACAGTGGTTCCAGCAGCTCGTAGGGCGTGCCGCCCGGGCCGGTCAGTGGCAGACCGTCGATCGACACAGTGATGCCCGAGGCGTGCGCGCCCGGGCCACGGTTGATGCCCGAGCCACGGATCGAGATCCTGGTGCCCTCGTTGCCCGGCGACTGCGCACTGATGCCCGGCTGGTAGGCCAGCACATCGGCGCTGCTGGACAGCCGGCTGTCGGCCTTGGCCACGTCGATGACGTTGCTGGCGCCGGGTACGCGCTTCAGCGCCTCGCGCGCGTGGGCGCTGGCATCGGCAGCGGCGGTGACCTGCACGGCATCCAGCGTGGTGGCCTGCGGGGCCGCAGCGGCGGTGGAGGAAAGACCGAGGGAAACGGCCAGGAACAGCAGCGACGGGGCGGGGCGGTACGGCGAGAGCGACATGCGGGAATGCTGTAAACCACTAAAGTGGCGCGCAAGTTAACAGGTCGGCGGCGTCACGTCACCCATCGGCGGTGTATGGCCGCCCGCGCTCCTTGTAGAGTCGAGCTTGCTCGACTGCTTTTCGCCTTCTGTAGAGTCGAGCCGTGCTCGACTGCTTTCCTGTGCCGGAGCCGAGCATGGCTCGACTCTACAGCGCCGGCTTCGCCAGCGCCTTGGCCTTTGCGTACAGCCGATCGGCCGTTTCCTTCTCATCCAGTGCCGCATGGCATTCGGCCAGGCTGTCCCACGCGTTGGCCGAATCCTGATACAGCTCGGTGTTGAGCACGAATGCTTTCAGTGCCTTGCGTGCACCGAGGCTTTCACGGATGGCATACCCATCGGCATTGATCGCACGTTCCAGTTCACTGGCAGCAACCTTGTTGCTGTCGCGCAGCCAGCGATGCACAGCTTCGGCCGCGCCAGCGCTGTCATCCAGCGCATACGCGATCAATCGCTCGGACAACACCGCATGCGGGAATTCGTCGGGCGCGGCCACCGCCATCGTGCTTTCCACCAGCGTGCTCGACCACACGTTGCGGGCGCTGCCGTTGGACAGGTACACGAACACCCAGTAGCCGTTGGCCAGCGTGCCCTTGTAGGCCAGCCTTGCACGCACGCGGGTGCCACCATCGTGGCCGACCTGGGTGTAGCTGTCGCTGCGGGTGGTGTCCCAGCCGGTGGAGAAGAAATTGCTGCCGCCGCCGCTCAGCTTCTGCGGCTGCCAGAGCGTCTCCAGCGTGGACGTGCGCAGCAGCTTGCCGGTCGCCAGCGCCTGCAGGAAACGGTTCATGTCACCCACGGTGGTCTGCAGATCGGCATGGCCCCAGCCGTAGTCCGGCCAAGGATCTTCATTGGCCGGCTGCAGTTGGCCGTCCTTGCCGATATAAGGCACCGCTGCGCGCTGCGCCGGCACGCTCGCTGCTCCCCATGAAGTGCTGGTCATCTTCAGCGGCTGCAGGATGTGTTCGCGCGCGATGGCCGGGTATGGCTTGCTGTAGTGCGCTTCCAGCAACGCTGTCAGCACCAGGTAGTTGGCCTGCGTGTACTGCACGCGGCTGCCGGTGGCGAACTGCATCGGCGCCGCCGCAGCCACCTTCAGTGCAGCGCCAAGGTTAGGCGCCACACCGGGGTGGCCCTTGCTCACCCAGCGGTTGTCCACGTGATCGTAGTACTCGCCGATGCCGGAGCTGTGGTTGAGGAAATCGCGCACGTGAATCGCCTGCCATGCGGATGGCAGATCCGGAACATAGCGGCTGGCCGGTGCGTCCAGATCCACCTTGCCCTGGTCGACCAGCTGCATCACCAGCGTGCTGGTCAGCAGCTTTGCCATCGACTGCGCGGCGAAGATGGTATCGACAGTGGCAGGCGCATGGGCAGCGGGATCGCGTTCGCCGCTGGCCCCCTGGTAGAGCACCTGGCCGTTGTGTGCGACCAGTACCGCCTGGCCGGCGATGCCGTAGCGCTCGCGGTTGCTCTGCAGCTGGGCGTCGAGCTGATTGGAAAGATCGCCAGGGGACGCACGCGCAGAAGCGATCGGAGCGGCGAAAAGGGCGCAGAGCAATGCGGCAGCAAGGGTGCGGTACATCGCGGTGTCCCATCAGCGGTGATGGCGCATGTTGGTCAGCGGCGGGCACCTGGTCAAGCGGAGGCGGGCGGCTATGTGAACGCGTGAATTTCCAATGGCCTGTCGTAAACAACTCTTAGAATCTGATGAAGCACCAGATATAAGAGCGCCTCAGTCCAAACCGACGAGATAGCCTTGCATGGGAGGGTTAATGGAGGAGGATGAGGATTTCGCGCTCTTCATCGAGAGCTTCGGAGAGGCAACTGAACACGACTCGGTGCCAGAGGCCGCCTTCTCCAAGTGGGCGGGCATCTTGCCTGAATCGCTCTTGAGCTATTGGCGTCGGGATGGATGGGCGAACTATGGCAATGGACGGCTGTGGACGGTGAATCCCGAGGACTACGAAGGCCTCATGCACATGTGGTTGTCTGGTACGCCATTTCCCCTGATCGATACCTACCATGTGTTTGCCAGAAGCGGGTTTGGACGGCTCTACCTGTGCGGCGAGGCATCAGGCGTTGGCGTGAGCATCGATCCGATCCGCAGTGAAGTAGTTGCTCTTCAGAACTGTTTGAGACCCAAGTCTCTCGCACGGCAGAATGGTGGCATCAAGGCATTCTTCGCTTGCGCGGAGCTTGACGACTTTGATCTGATGGATGGGGCCGAAGAGCTGCCTTTCGACAGGGTTGTGAGCACTTGCGGGCACTTGATGGCAGATGAGATGTATGGCTTTGAGCCAGCGCTGGTTTGCGGCGGCGAAGTCGCAGTTGGCAGCTTGCGCAGGCTCAAGCTTCAGCCGCACCTGCACATGCTGAGGGAGTTTGCCGCGCCTGCGTTTCCGCACTATGCGAACAATGTGAAGCCGCTGGCCCGGAAGTGATCCGAAGGCCCCAATCATGTAGAGCCGAGCCCATGCTCGGCTGTCTTTCGGTCAGGCGTCGTGCAGCGTGGGTAACTGAGCCGAGCAGTTGGACGGCTCCAAAGAGTTCGGTCGGTAACGCTGGTCATACTTGGCGGTTCTTGGTGCCAATGCCACCGTTACCAGGGTGCGTGCGTACAATCGGATATCACTCCGCTGATGCACCGGTGCAAGTAATGCCAGGTTCCGCCAACGAAGCTGTGATGAAAGGCCAACTTCTGGAGGAGCTGTTACGGGCCTCGCGAATGCTCACTTCTGAGGATGTCGCGGTATTTGACCAGACGGTTCAGGCGTTGTCAGGTCTGGAGTTCTCCAGTCAGGAGCTGGGGGTCCTCTTCTCGATGTTCGCCGATGACACTCCGCATGAAGAAGTCATGTGGGGGCTTCTTCATCTTGTCGAGGACAGTGACGGCGACAGGATGGTTTCCGCGCTTGTCCAATCAGCTCCGTACATGCGTACCGTGGCACCAGAATGGTTGGAGACGTTCATCTGCAGATTGCTGAATAGTGATCCATACAGAGATAGGTTGATTGCCTGCCTGAAGAATGAAGCCTCAACCAAAGGCGCAGCAGAAGTCGTGTCCTTGATCGAAGCGCTGAAGGGTGATGCGCCGGACAGTATTCGAGTAAAGGCATCGGTGGTTGCTTCGGCGCTGCTATAGCGGTGCGAGCGCCGACCAAGGTCGGCGTCTACCTGGGCGTCCCAGCATCAGGCGGTGCCGGCCAGCGGCCGGCCCTACCGCCCCCGTCAAGGTGCGCCGGGCGCGCCCCCCCGCCGCGGCGAGAGAGCCG
>NZ_JAWIRS010000001.1:465763-547403 GCF_036320005.1 Stenotrophomonas sp. SMYL11 | reverse complement strand
CCCCCCGGCGGGGGGGCGCGCCCCGCGCCCCCAACCCCCACCCGCATCCGGTAGCGCCGGGCCAAGCCCGGCGCCGCTCGATCAGCGCAGAATCCCCGGCAGATCCAGGCCCTTTTCCTTCGCGCACTCCACCGCGATCTCATACCCCGCATCGGCATGGCGCATCACGCCGGTCGCCGGGTCGTTCCACAGCACACGGCCAATCCGCTTCGCCGCTGCCTCGGTGCCGTCGCAGACGATCACCATGCCGGCATGCTGCGAAAAGCCCATGCCCACGCCACCACCGTGGTGCAGCGACACCCAGGTCGCGCCGCTGGCGGTGTTGAGCAGGGCGTTCAGCAGCGGCCAGTCAGACACCGCATCGGAGCCATCGGCCATCGCTTCGGTTTCGCGGTTCGGCGACGCCACGCTGCCGCTGTCCAGATGGTCACGACCAATCACCACGGGTGCCTTCAGTTCGCCGTTGGCCACCATTTCGTTGAAGGCCAGGCCGAGGCGATCACGGTCGCCCAGCCCCACCCAGCAGATGCGTGCGGGCAGGCCCTGGAATTTGATCTTCTCGGCGGCCATGTCCAGCCAGCGGTGCAGGTGCGGGTTGTCTGGAATCAGTTCCTTCACCTTGGCATCGGTCTTGGCGATGTCCTCCGGGTCGCCACTCAGTGCGGCCCAGCGGAACGGGCCGATGCCACGGCAGAACAGCGGGCGGATGTAGGCCGGCACGAAACCGGGGAAGTCGAAGGCATTGGCCACGCCTTCTTCCAGCGCCATCTGCCGCAGGTTGTTGCCGTAGTCCACGGTCGGCACGCCCAGCGCGTGGAAGCCGAGCATGGCGCGGATGTGGTTGGCCATCGACGCGCGCGCGGCTTTCTCCACTTCCTTCGGAGCACTCACGCGCTTCTCATCCCACTGCTCGACCGTCCAGCCCTGCGGCAGGTAGCCATTTACCGGATCGTGCGCGGAGGTCTGGTCGGTCAGCAGGTCCGGCTTCACGCCGCGCTTGAGCAGTTCGGCCAACACATCCGCGACGTTGCCGAGCAGGCCCACCGACTTCGGCGTGCCGGCCTTGCACGATTCATCGATCAGGCGCAGCGCTTCGTCCAGGTTGTCGGTCCAGGTATCCAGGTAGCCGGTGCGCAGGCGCATGTCGATGCTGCTCTTGCGGCACTCGACGGCCAGACACGAGGCACCGGCCATCACGGCGGCCAGCGGCTGCGCGCCACCCATGCCGCCCAGGCCGCCGGTGAACAGCCACTTGCCGGTCAGGTCGCCACCGAAGTGCTGGCGTCCCATCTCCACGAAGGTCTCGTAGGTGCCCTGCACGATGCCCTGCGCACCGATGTAGATCCAGCTGCCGGCGGTCATCTGGCCATACATGGCCAGGCCCTTCTTATCCAGCTCGTTGAAGTGGTCCCAGTTGGCCCAGCGCGGCACCAGGTTGGAATTGGCGATCAGCACGCGCGGCGCATCGGCGTGGGTGCGGAACACGCCCACCGGCTTGCCTGACTGCACCAGCAGAGTCTGGTCGTCGTCCAGGCGCTTGAGCGTCTCGACGATGGCATCGAAGCTCTCCCAGTCGCGCGCGGCTCGGCCGATGCCGCCGTACACCACCAGTTCCTGCGGCCGTTCGGCCACGTCCGGGTGCAGGTTGTTCATCAGCATGCGCAGCGGCGCTTCAGTCAGCCAGCTCTTGGCATTGAGCGTGGTGCCGGTCGGCGCGGCAATGGTGCGGGACGGGTCGTTGCGGGTCATGCGGCGCTCCGGTTCGTAGCGAATTCAAGACAGGCGTTGAGCACCTGCGCCAGGGTGTGGCGCAGCGGTGCGGCGTGGTCGGGGTCGAGCGGGGTGGGCCAGCTGTGTTCGTCCACCTGGTCCGGCAGGGGTTCGTGCATGTAGCCGCGGCAGGCAAGTTCCATCTGCAGGCTGTGCACGCCGCCGGCGACGTTGCTGTAATGGCGGGTGATCCAACCGCCCTTGAAGCGGCCGTTGCGCACCTGGCTCATGCCACTGATCTTCAGCAGGTTCTCCACCACATCGCTCAACGCGTTGTCGCAGGAGGTATCCGGCGCACCGGACGGGCCGGCGGTGCCGAGATTGAACTGCGGCAGTTCACCGTCGAACAGGTGCGGGATATGCGAGCGGATCGAGTGCGCGTCATACACCACGACAGTGCCGAACTTCGCACGCAGGCGCGTGATCTGCGCAGCCAGCGCATCGTGGTAAGGCAGGAAGTACGTGTCGCGGCGACGGGCGATTTCCGCGTCATCCGGTTCGCGGCCGGCGTGGTACAGCGGCTGGTTGTCGAAGGTGGTCAGCGGGCACAGGCCGGTGGTGTTCTGGCCCGGGTACAGCGACACGCCGCTGGGATCGCGGTTGAGGTCGATCACCGAGCGCGAGATTGCCGAGCGCACCGTGGTCGCGCCCATGCCGCGCACGAAATCGTAGAGTTCGTGCACCCACCAGTCGGCGTCGCGACGAGCCAGCCATGGCGAGTGGTAGTCGCCGATCAGGTCGTGCGGCAGCTCGCTGCCGGTATGCGGGAAGCTGACGATCAGCGGCGCATCGCCTTCGTGCACCGTCAGCCATTCGGGTTGGGTCTTCATGCCTGCGGTTCCACGGTTGGCAGCAGCTCGCCCAGGCCCTGCGCCAGCGCGCCGCTGCGCACCAGGCTCGTGGCGGTCACCATGTCCGGATGGAAGTAGCGGTCCTCTTCCAGCGTCGGCACCTGCGCACGCAGGGTGGCGCGCACGGATTCCAGCGCGGCACTGGAGCGCAGCGGCGCATGGAAGTCGCAGCCCTGCGCAGCGGCCAGCAGCTCGATGCCGATCACGTTGGCGGCATTCTCGGCCATCTGCATCAGGCGGCGCGCACCGTGTGCGGCCATCGACACATGGTCTTCCTGATTGGCCGAGGTCGGGATCGAATCGACGCTGGCCGGGTAGGCGCGCTGCTTGTTTTCCGAGACCAGCGCGGCGGCGGTCACCTGCGGAATCATGAAACCGGAATTCAGGCCCGGGCGCGGGGTCAGGAACGCCGGCAGGCCGGACAGCGCGGGGTCCACCAGCATTGCCAGGCGGCGCTCGCTGATCGAACCGATCTCGCACACCGCCATCGCCAGCATGTCGGCGGCGAAGGCCACCGGCTCGGCGTGGAAGTTGCCACCGGACAGGGCTTCGCCGGTATCGGTGAACACCAGCGGATTGTCGGACACGCCGTTGGCTTCGATTTCCAGCGTGGTCGCGGCCTGGCGCAGGATGTCCAGCGCCGCGCCCATCACCTGCGGCTGGCAGCGCAGGCAGTACGGATCCTGCACGCGTACGTCGTTGTCGCGGTGCGATTCGCGGATGTCCGAACCCTGCATCAGCGTGCGCAGGGTGGCGGCGGTGGCGATCTGGCCGCGTTGGCCGCGGATCGTGTGGATGCGCGGGTCGAACGGCGTGTCAGAACCCTTGGCCGCTTCCACCGACAGCGCGCCGGTGACCAGCGCGGCCTGGAACACGGTCTCGATCTCGAACAGGCCGGCCAGCGCATACGCGGTGGAGAACTGGGTGCCATTGAGCAGTGCCAGGCCTTCCTTCGCGCCCAGCTCGATCGGCTGCAGGCCGGCACGTGCCAGTGCATCGACCGCCGGCAGGCGCTCGTCACCAATGAAGGCTTCGCCGACGCCCAGCATCACGCTGGCCAGGTGCGAGAGCGGGGCCAGGTCACCCGAGGCACCCACCGAGCCCTGTGCGGGCACCACCGGCAGAACGCCCTTGATCAGCATGGCTTCCAGCAGCAGCAGGGTTTCCTCGCGCACGCCCGATGCGCCCTGGGCCAGGCTGACCAGCTTCAGCGCCATCATCAGGCGCACCACGCTGGCCGGCATCGGCTCGCCCACACCGGCAGCATGCGAGAGCACGATGTTCCGCTGCAGGGTGGCCAGGTCCTCGCGCTCGATGCGCACGCTGGCCAGCTTGCCGAAGCCGGTGTTGATGCCATAGACCGGCGCGCCCTTGGCGACGATGGCGGCGACGGCCGCCGCACTGGCGCGCACCACCGGCAGCGCGGCGGGGTCCAGTGCAAGCGGCGCACCGCGATAGACCTGCCGCCACTGGGCAAGAGTGACATGGCCGGGGCGAAGAACCAGGGTGTTGCTCATGTGTTGCTCCAGGAGGCAGGCAGGTCGGGCTGTCCGCGCACCACGCGCGCGTGCAGCGGGTTGAATCCAATGCGATAGACCAGGTCGGCGGGGGCGTCGATGTCCCAGATCGCCAGGTCGCAGTCCAGGCCCACGGCCAGGCGGCCGATGCGCTCGCCATGGCCCAATGCGCGTGCCGCCTCACGGGTGAAGCCGGCGATGCACTCGTCCACGGTCAGGCGGAACAGGGTGGCGCCCATGTTCATCGCCAGCAGCGGGCTGGTCAGTGGTGAGGTGCCGGGGTTGCTGTCGGTGGCCAGCGCCAGTGGCACGCCGGCCGCGCGCAGCGCCGCAATCGGCGGCAGAGTGGTATCGCGGGTGAAATAGAAGGCACCGGGCAGCAGCACGGCGACGGTGCCGGCCGCCGCCATCGCGGCAATGCCGGCATCGTCCAGATGTTCGATATGGTCGGCCGAGAGTGCACCGAAGCTGGCGGCCAGTTCGGCGCCATGCTGGTTGCTCAGTTGCTCGGCGTGGATCTTCACCGCCAGCCCGTGGGCGCGTGCCGCTTCGAAGACCTGCCGCGCCTGTGCCGGCGAGAACGCGATGTTCTCGCAGAACACATCCACCGCTTCGGCCAGGCCTTCGGCGGCGATGGCCGGAATCATCACGTTGCACACCTCGTCGGTGTACTCCTGCGCTTCGCGGCCCGGCGGAATCGCGTGCGCACCGAGGAAGGTGGTCACCACGTTGACCCGGCACTCCTCACCCAGCGCACGCGCCACCTGCAGCTGCTTGCGTTCGTCGGGCAGGGTCAGGCCGTAGCCGGACTTGATCTCGAGGGTGGTCACGCCCTCGGCGCGCATCGCCAGCAGGCGTGGCCGGCTTTCGCTGGCCAGCTGTTCCGGGGTGGCAGCACGGGTGGCGCGCACGGTAGAGACGATGCCGCCACCGGCACGGGCGATCTCGGCATAGCTGACGCCCTGCAGGCGCTGCTCGAATTCGTTGGCGCGGTTGCCGGCGTAGACCAGGTGGGTATGGCAGTCGATCAGGCCCGGCGAGATCCAGCGGCCTTCGCCGTCGATGCGGGTGGTCGGCTGCAGGTGGGCATCGCTGCCGACCGCGCCGACATGAACGATGCGGCCGTCGGCGCAGGCCAGTACGCCATCGCGGATGACACCCAGCCCCTCGCCATCGAGGGTGATCAGGTGGACGTTGGACCAGAGGGTATCGACGTGCATGGCATCCACAACGCGGCTGTGCTTATATGTCTATACAATATAGGCGTCCATTTCGGGTTGTCCAGCCATGTCCGATTCGCGTTCCCCGCATTGTTTCCATGCCGCCCACACCCTGCTGGCCGACGGCTGGGCCCGCGATGTCCGCCTGCAGGTGCAGGACGGCCGCATCACGGCGATCCACACGGGGCAGGGCGCGCAGGACGGTGACACCCGCGTCGGCATCCTGGTGCCGGGCCTGCCCAATCTGCACAGCCATGCCTTCCAGCGCGGCATGGCCGGGCTGACCGAGATCGGCGGCGGCGACGGTGACAGCTTCTGGAGCTGGCGCGAGCTGATGTACCGCTTCCTGGCCCATCTGCGCCCGGACGCGGTGCAGGCCATCGCCGCCCAGGCTTACATGGAAATGCTGGAAAGCGGCTTTACCCGCGTCGGCGAATTCCACTACCTGCACCATGATGCTGATGGCCGGCCGCATGCCAACCGTGCCGAGATGAGCGCTCGGATTGCGGCGGCCGCCGACCAGACCGGCATCGGCCTGACCCTGCTGCCGGTGTTCTATGCGCATGCCGATTTCGGCGGGGCGGCACCAAACCCCGCGCAGCGACGCCTGATCCACGACGTAGAGGGATTTGCGCAGCTGCTGGACGCCGCCAAGCCGTCATTGGCCGCGCTGCCCGACGCGGTCCTCGGCATCGCACCGCACAGCCTGCGTGCAGTCACCGGCGAGGAACTGAGTGCGTTGCTGCCGCTGACCGACGGCCCGGTGCACATCCACATCGCCGAGCAGGTGCGTGAAGTCGAGGCCTGCCTGGCCTGGAGCGGCCAGCGCCCGGTGCAGTGGCTGTACGACCATGCGCCGGTGGATGCGCGCTGGTGCCTAGTGCATGCCACCCACATCACCGATGACGAGCGCGCGTCCATTGTGGCCAGCCAGGCCGTGGCTGGGCTGTGCCCGATCACCGAGGCCAATCTGGGCGATGGCCTGTTTCCGATGCAGGCGTTCGCGCGCGAAGGCGGTCGCTTCGGTGTCGGCTCCGATTCCAATGTGCTGATCGATGCGGCCGAAGAGCTGCGCCTGCTCGAATACGGTCAGCGGCTGACTCTGCGCGGGCGCAATGTGCTGGCGCCGGATGCCACCCGCAGCAGCGGCCGCTTCCTGTTCGAAGGTGCATTGCAGGGCGGCGCACAGGCGTTGGGCGTGGCTGCCGGCCTGCAAGTGGGCGCCAGTGCCGATCTGGTCGAACTGGATGCTGAGCACCCCGCGCTGCAGGCGCGACAGGATGACGCATGGCTTGACAGCTGGGTGTTCGCCGCACGTAATGGCGCGCTGCGATCGGTCTGGCGCCATGGCCGCCAATGCGTGGCCGACGGCCGCCACCTGCAACGCGAGGCGATCACCAGCGCCTTCGCTGCCGCCCTGCGCGGCGTGCTGGGCTGATCGCCTCCCGCCACCGAGACTCCATTACGTGAAGGCCAGCAAGTCCGCCACGCTCAACCAGCGTATCCGCAGCGATCTGGAAAGCCGCATCCTCAGCGGAGAGTGGGCGCCGGGCTTCCGTATTCCGTACGAACACGAGCTGATGGAGCAGTACGGCTGCTCGCGGATGACCGTGAACAAGGTGCTGACCGCGCTGGCCGAGAGCGGCATGATCGAGCGCCGCCGTCGCGCTGGCTCGTTCGTGGCGCGGCAACCGCCGCACCTGGAGCAGGTGGCGCTGGAGATTCCCGACATCGCGATGGAGGTCGGCTCGCGCGGCCATCAGTACGCCTATCGTCTGCTGCAGCGCGAGCTGCGCCTTGCCGATGCCGGCAATGCCGGTGAAGTCGAGCTGGCCGGGCAGGAAAACCTGCTGGCGATGCGTTGCCTGCATCTGGCCGATGGTCGCCCGCTGGCGCTGGAGCACCGCCTGATCAGCCCGGTGGGCGTGCCGGAGGTGTTGGAGGTCGATTTCAGCACCACTGCGCCGGGCAGCTGGCTGCTGCAGAACGTGTCCTGGACCCGTGCCCAGCACCGCATCAGTGCCTGGGGTGCGGACACCGCCAGCGCCAAGCTGCTGGAGGTGAAGCCGGGCACCGCCTGCCTGGTGATCGAGCGCCTGACCTGGCGCGGCGAGCAGCCGATCACCCGTGTGCGCCAGGTGTTCCTCGGCGACGCCTGGGACCTGGTGGCGCGCTTCGCGCCGGGGGCAAGGTAGGGGCGTATCCACGCACGGCGTGGATCTACGCGGCCGAAACGGCTGTCGCCTTGAACTCTGTCGGCGCGTGTGTACGATGTGTATCGTCCCTGCATGAAGAGCAGGGACCTCATCCGGGATCTGGAGGCGGCAGGTTGGACCTGTTGCAGGATTCGCGGATCCCATCATGTATTCGTGCACCCGCGCAGCGGCTTCACATCATCACCGCGCCTCACCCCAAAAAGGATCTGGGCAAGGGGCTGGTGCAGGCATTGCGGAAGCTCGCAGGGCTGACGTAGGAGGTTCCATGCGCTATCCAGTCTTGATTGAGGCGGGCGATGAACGCACCGCGTGGGGCGTCGTCGTTCCCGATCTGCCGGGGTGCTTCTCGGCTGCCGACTCGCTTGAGGATGCGCTCAGCGCTGCCGAGGAGGCCGCGCTCGCCTGGATTGATGCGGCCCTGGATGAGGGACGCTCGATTCCCAGTCCTTCCGCGCCACAGAAGGTCGTCGCCGAGGCCTCTGGCGATACGAAGTGGATTCTTGCCTACATCTGCATTGATCCGGCCCTGCTGGACGACACCATCGAGCGGGTCAACATCAGCCTGCCGCGTCGCATCCTGGCGAGGCTGGATGCGCAGGCCAGGGCGGCCGGTGAATCCCGCTCCAGCTACATCGCCCATCTCGCTGCGCTGGGCTGATCCAGTGCAGTGTAGAGCCGAGCCCATGCTCGGCTGCTTTTTGCGCGTTGCGCGAGGAGTCGAGCATGGCTCGACTCTACAAGGGCATCCACGCATGGCGTTGATCTACGGACACCCCAATCAATACGTGGCGCACTGCCGCCAGCGCACCGGCTCATCCACGCCGGGGCGGGCGTTGAGCTGGATGCGCACGTTGCGCAGGGCAGGATAGTGCAGAACTTCCTCGCAGACCCGCGGCCACACCGCGTCCAGCTCGCCGGTGCGGTTGATCGCCAGGGTCTGGCGGGTCAGCCAGACGCCGCTGGCGATGCCGGGCTTGCCGGCCAAGGCACGGGACAGATCGGCCTGGAAGCGCTCCAGCGTGGCGGCATCCGGGTTGGGGTTGCTGCGCGCGTCGGTTGAGGACGTGGCCGGTGCAGGCGCAGCGGCCGGTGGTCTGGTAGCGGGGGCCGGTTCGGGCGCCGCTTCAACCGCAGGCGGAACGGGCGCGGGGGCGACCGGCACCTCCGCAACGAGCGGGGCGTCCTGCACATGCAGGCCGTGCAGGCCCAGTCCCACCAGCAGGCCCAGCGTCACCGAACCCAATGCGGCAATGGCAATGCGACGCAGCGCCTCATGACGGGCACTGGCACGCACACGGGCTTCGATATCAACCGGCAGATAGGGCTGCAGCAGCGGCCACAGGCGCGGGCCGTCCAGCACCTCGACTGCCTGCTTCTCGGCAGCGCTGCGGCCGTCGCGTTCCATCCGGCCTTCGGTCAGCAGTACGCCGCCCTTGGCGCCGGCCAGGCGCGCGGCCGCACCCAGTTCGTTCACTGCGGCGGTGCCGATACGATAGGCCAGGCCGTGCTTGCACGACACCAGCCAGCTGTTGGGGCCGTCACTGAGCAGGAAATCGCTGCTTGGCTCGCGGGATTCCTCGCCCGGGTCATCCAGTTCGCGCAGGCCGCGCTGCTCGCGCAGCATGCGCTTGACCAGTACCGAGAATTCGCGCCAGTGCATGCCAGCCAGGGCCTGCAGGCCGAGTTGCATCTCCTTCTGCCGCCGTTTGATCCACCACAGATAGACAACGGCCAGGGAACAGGTAAGCAGGGCCGACAGCAGGGCCAGGATCCAAGGGAGCATGCAGGAGGTGCGCGGAAGGGGCGAATGCGAAGGCGACAGTGTAAAGGTCGCGCCGTGCCGCTGAGTCAGGAGGTTCCTGACAGTAAGCGTGATGGAGCACGCAGTTCGGAATACCGCGGGCACGAAAAACCCGCCAATCCTGAAGCCGTGAGGGGAGGGAACAAACGGCAGCCGAAGCGATTGGCGGGTTGCTCGCGATTGTCAGTCAAAATTTATTGCATTGCAACAATGGCCGGTCAGGGCACGCTGCCGGGCGACTGATGACTGCCCGGTGCAGGCGCATCCGTGCCCGAGGTGTCGCGATTCTCCAGCTTGGCCAGGCGCGCGTGCAGGGCATCGATGCGGGCCTCCAGCGCAGTCACTTCGTCGGCAGTAGGGACATGCAGGCGCTTGAGCACGCCCTGCACCTGGTCATCAAAGGCCTTCTCGACCTTGTTCCAGGTGCCGGAAGCCTTCTCGCGGGCCTCGTCCAGAGACGTTTCAACGTTGTCGCGCCAGCCCGGGCCCCGTTCGCCGTTGCGTTCACGGCGGCGGGCTTCCCAGGCTTCGCCTTCCTTCACCAGGCCGTGGAAGAAGCGGCTGCCTTCGGCCTGTGCACGGCCAAGAGCGCCCAGGCCGGCCAACCAGACCTGCTGCGCCGAGTCACTCAGCTTGCGCGAGAAGCGCTCGGCCTGGTCACCGAAAGAGGCGTCGTCGTTGCGGCGGTCGTCGTTCTCGTAGTGGTTCATCGCACTTCCCGTGGGAGTTGGGCCTGCTCCGAGAGTAGCGCGCGTTGGCGTTGCACGGCCGTGATGGCCGCCGCCGGGGTTCAGCCCAGCTTTTCCTTCAGAACGCGCTGGATCTCGCCTTCGACCATGCCCTTCATCGCCGACAGCAGGAAGCCCAGCTTGGCCGTCACGCGCACGGCGCCCGGCTGCAGTTCGATCGCGCCGTCCACGCCACTGCCGGAGAAATTCAGTACGTCGGCAGTCCAGGACGACTTCAGGCCGAAGCGCTCGGACAACTTGGCGGCAACCTGTTCGATCGCGGCGCGCGCCTGTGCGTCGGGCAGGGCGTGGGCGTGGCGGACATCGATGGTGGACATGCAGGCTCCTGGCGCAGGGCGGGGATGATCAATGAGGGCGAGCATTGTGCGCATCGAGGGCCTCCGCGCCAAGCACTCATCGTGGGTTCTTCTTCGTTGGCGGCCAACCTGCTAGGCTGCGCCGCGTGCAGAACCTGCTTGTTCACTTCAGTCAACAACAACAGCCCGACCAGCCGCTGAGGCCCGGGGTGCAACGCATCGTGCGCCAGGCCAACGGCAGTGTGCGGCTCGGCGATGCCGGCAACGGCGCCCTGCTGCTGGCGCAGTTCTGCATGGATGATCGCGGTCTCTGGCTGCAGGTCGGCAACGGCATCCGCGGCATCCACGTGAATGGTCGCCCGGTACGGCGCATGGCGCTGCTGCGTGCAGGCGATGCGGTGTACGTGGATGGCGTGGAGATTGTCCTGCAGGGTGAGGTCGAGAGCCTGCTGCAGGCGCCTGCGCCGAAGAACGACGATGGCTCCGATGAGCAGCAGCGCCTGCTGCGCGGCGTCGGCGGACTACACCATGGCCGCAGCTTCACCCTGTCGCGAACCCGCTTGGTCGGTCGCGGCGGCGACGCGGACATCGAGATCAATGAACCGGCCTTCGCCGAACAGCATGCCCGGGTGGAAGTGCACGGCGAGCGCGTGCTGCTGCGCGACCTGGGCAGTGCCGACGGCACCCGGGTCAACGGTGTGGCCGTGCGCCACTGCTGGCTGCAGGCGGGCGACCAGGTAGTGTTCGATGGCCAGCACCGGTTCGTGCTGGAAGTGCCGCATGACCCGCGCCGGCGCCCGCTGCCGGCGGAAGACGAGGCCAGCCAGGACGCCGAGCAGGCGCCGGTGCTGCCGGCCGTGCCGCGCAAGGTCCGGCGCTGGCCGTGGCTGCTGGTGAGTGCGCTGCTGCTGGCGGCGGTGCTCAGCCTGCTGCTCTGGTTCGGCGCGCGCTGATCTGAACCGGCCGGATCCGCTCTGGTAGGTGCCGACCTCGGTCGGCACGCTCCTTCGACGGGGATGACGCCTGACGGCGTACGCCGACCAAGGTCGGCGACTACCGGGGCATTGCTCCTGGTCTGAATCCGCTGGATCCGCTCTGGTAGGTGCCGACCTTGGTCGGCACGCTCCTTCGACAGGGATGACGCCTGACGGCGTACGCCGACCAAGGTCGGCGACTACCGGGGCATTGCTCCTGGTCTGAATCCGCTGGATCCGCTCTGGTAGGTGCCGACCTTGGTCGGCACGCTCCTTCGGTGGGGATGACGCCTGACGGCGTTCGCCGACCAAGGTCGGCGACTACCGGAGCATTGCTGCTGGCCAATGGATTCCAATGAAACCAAATTTCCCTTGCGCCACAAGGCCGCAAGGCTGGTGCACTGCGGCATACTAGGGGTCTTGCCCCACAGGTGTGACATGACGCGCGCGTTCAACTTCAGTGCCGGCCCTGCAACCTTGCCGGAATCGGTCCTGCGCCAGGCGCAGGCGGAAATGCTGGACTGGCACGGTAGCGGTGCCTCCATCGTGGAAATGAGCCATCGCGGCGCGGAGTTCATGTCCGTGGCCGCCGAGGCCGAGGCCGACCTGCGTCGCCTGCTCGATATTCCCGAAGACTATGCGGTGCTCTTCCTGTCCGGTGGTGCCACCACCCAGCAGGCGCTGATCCCGCTCAACTTCGCCACCCCGGGCCAGCGTGCCGATTACGTGGTCAGTGGCCACTGGGGCAAGACGGCGGTCAAGCAGGCCGGTGTCTACGTTGACGTCAACATTGCGGCCAGCAGCGAGGCCAACGGCTACCGCGAGTTGCCGGCGCGTGCCGACTGGCAGCTGTCGCCCGATGCCGCCTACGTGCACATCACCGCCAACGAGACCATCCACGGCGTCGAATTCCGTGATGTGCCCGATACCGGCAACGTTCCGCTGGTCGCTGATTTCAGCTCGTCCATCGCCAGTGAGCCGCTGGACGTGCGCCGTTATGGCGTGATCTACGCCGGCGCGCAGAAGAACCTCGGCCCGGTCGGCATCGCGGTGATGATCATCCGCCGCGACCTGCTCGAGCGCAGTGGCCAGCCACGTGCGGACATCTTCGATTACCGCTCGCACGTCGCCCGCGATTCGATGCTCAACACCCCGCCGACCTGGAACTGGTATCTGGCCGGCCTGGTGTTCAAGTGGATGCTGGCCGAAGGCGGCGTGGCCGAGTTCGCCAAGCGCAATGCCGCCAAGGCGGCGCTGGTATACGGCGCCATCGACGGCTCTGGCGGCTTCTACCGCAACGAGGTCGCACACGCGGCACGTTCGCGGATGAACATCCCGTTCTTCCTGCCCGATGCCGAGCTTGATGCCCGTTTCGTCACCGAAGCCAAGGCCGCCGGCCTGCTGGCGCTGAAGGGACACAAGGTGGTCGGTGGCATCCGTGCCTCGCTGTACAACGCCATGCCGCTGGCCGGGGCCGAGGCGCTGGTCGCCTTCATGGCCGATTTCCAGCAGCGTCACGGTTGAGCTATGAACGGCGCGCACCGTCGGGTGCGGGCCCCGCAACAAGGAATTCCGATGGCAAGCAGCAAATCCAGCAAGAAGGCGCCGAAGAAGGCCGAACCGGCCAAGGACAACGCGTCCGCCAAGGCGAAGGGCAAGGCCAAGGCCGCGTCGAACCCGGCGCCCACCCTGGCGCCGCTGGCGCTGGCCGATGTGCGCTCGAAGATCGACCAGATCGACCGCGACATCCAGAACCTGATCGCCGAGCGCGCACGCTTCGCGCACCAGGTCGGCAAGGCCAAGGGCAAGCTCGCCGCCGCCGTTGACTACTACCGCCCCGAGCGCGAAGCGCAGGTGCTGCGCATGGTGGTGGACCGCAACGAAGGCCCGCTCAGCGATGAGCTGCTGGTGCACGTCTACCGCGAGATCATGTCGGCCTGCCTGGCCCAGCAGGAGCCGCTGAAGATCGGCTACCTCGGCCCGGAAGGCACCTTCAGCCAGCAGGCCGTGCTCAAGCATTTCGGCCGTTCGGCGCTCGGCCTGCCGATGGCCAGCATCGAAGAAGTGTTCCAGGAAGTGGAAGCGGGCAACGCCGATTTCGGCGTGGTGCCGGTGGAAAACTCGGGCCAGGGCACCATCCAGATCACCCTGGACATGTTCCTGACCTCGAACCTGAAGATCTGCGGCGAAGTGGAGCTGCGCGTGCAGCAGTACCTGATGTCGCGCAGTGGCCGCATCGAGGACATCGAGCGCATCTACGCGCACCCGCAGTCGTTCATGCAGACCTCGGCCTGGCTGCGCGCCAACCTGCCGAAGGCCGAGAAGATTCCGGTGTCGAGCAACGCCGAAGGCGCGCGCCGTGCGCGCAACGCCGACGACGCAGCTGCCATCGGTGGCGAGAGTGCCGGCCATGTGTACGGCCTGAAGAAGGTGGTCACCAAGCCGATCCAGAACGATGCCGACAACACCACCCGCTTCCTCGTGGTGGGCCGCAACATCTTCCCGACTTCCGGCCATGACCGCACCTCGGTGCTGGTGTTCATCCACGACAAGCCCGGTGCGCTGTTCGACGTGCTCAGCCCGTTCGCCCGCCACGGCATCAGCATGAATCGCATCGAGTCGCGGCCGTCGCACCACGGCAAGTGGGAATACGGCTTCTTCATCGACCTGGCCGGCCACATCGACGACGCGCCGATGCAGGCTGCGCTGGCCGAACTGGAAGCGCACTCGGCGCAGATCAAGGTGCTGGGCTCCTATCCGGTGGCCGTGCCCTGAGTGCTGCTGCGGTGGCTGCGGCCGCCGCTCCCTGATGCATCGCCGGCGCTGTCGGCGTTTACGGAACGATCGAACGATGAGCAATGCGCAACACTGGATCGCCCGCAAGGGCCAGCCGCTGCAGGGCAGCCTGACCATTCCCGGCGACAAGTCCGTCTCGCACCGCTCGGTGATGTTCGCCGCGCTGGCTGATGGCACCTCGCATATCGAAGGCTTCCTGGAAGGCGAAGACACCCGCGCGACCGCGCGCATCTTCAGCCAGCTGGGTGTGCGCATCGAAACCCCCAGCCCGTCGCAGCGCATCGTGCACGGCGTCGGTATCGACGGCCTGCAGGCTCCGGATGCGCCGCTGGACTGCGGCAACGCCGGTACCGGCATGCGCCTGCTGGCCGGCCTGCTGGCGGGCCAGGCGTTCGACTGCACGCTGATCGGCGATGAGTCGCTGTCCGGTCGTCCGATGCGCCGCGTGACCGGCCCGCTGTCGCAGATGGGCGCGAAGATCGACACCCAGGATGACGGCACGCCGCCGCTGCACGTGCATGGCGGGCAATCGCTGCACGGCATCGACTTCGCCTCGCCGGTGGCCAGCGCGCAGATCAAGTCGGCGGTGCTGCTGGCCGGCCTGTATGCGCAGGGCGAAACCAGCGTGGTGGAACCGCACCCGACCCGCGACTACACCGAGCGCATGCTGTCCGCGTTCGGCGTGGACATCGAATTCTCGCCCGGCAAGGCCCGCCTGCGTGGCGGCCAGCGCCTGCGCGCCACGGATATCGTGGTACCGGCCGACTTCTCTTCGGCCGCGTTCTATCTGGTTGCCGCCAGCATCATTCCCGGCTCCGAACTGCGACTGAAGCAGGTCGGCCTGAACCCGCGCCGCACCGGCCTGCTGCACGCGCTGCGCCTGATGGGCGCGGACATCAGCGAAGAGAATCCGGCCGAGCAGGGCGGTGAGCCGGTGGCCGACCTGGTGGTGCGCTACGCCCCGTTGAAGGGTGCGCGCATTCCGGAAGCACTGGTGCCGGACATGATCGACGAGTTCCCGGCCCTGTTCGTGGCCGCTGCGGCCGCCGAAGGCCAGACCGTGGTCAGCGGTGCCGCCGAACTGCGGGTGAAGGAATCCGATCGTCTTGCGGCGATGGCAACCGGCCTGCGCGCGCTGGGCATGCAGGTGGACGAAACCGAAGATGGCGCCACCCTGCACGGCGGTGTGCGCTTGGGCAGCGGCACCATCGAAAGCCACGGTGACCACCGCATCGCAATGGCCTTCGCCATTGCCGGCCAGATCAGCGATGGCGAAGTGCGCATCAACGACATCGCCAACGTCGCCACGTCCTTCCCGGACTTCGATGGCCTGGCGCGCAGCGCCGGGTTCAATCTGGCCTGAACGGCCACACCCGGCGGATGACGCGGCCCGGTGGGTGCCAACCTTGGTTGGCACGCTCACATCACCCGGTAGGTGCCAACCTTGGTTGGCACGCTCACATCACCCGGTAGGTGCCAACCTTGGTTGGCACGCTTCTCCAAATAAAAAGACGGAGGCCGAAGCCTCCGTCGAAACGTCACGAACCCCTCGTCCGCGATCAACGCTGCTCGGTGCGGAAATCCACCGGGACCCGCACCACGCTTGCTACTGCGCGGCCGTCATGCACCGCAGGCTGGAACTTCCAGTTCTGCACGGTGTTCAGCACCGCACGATCCAGGTCGCGGCTGCGCTCGCCGCTGCGCGAAACGATCGCAGCGTTGGCGACATTGCCGCGGGTATCGACATTCAGGCTGGCAATCACGCTGCCCTGAACGCCACTGCGCAGTGCGGCGGCGGGGTAGGTGGGCATGCGGTTGCTGGCCAGCGGGCGTGCTTCGCGATTACGCACCACCGGTGCAGCCTTGGGCTGGCTGGAGGCCGGCGCAGCCTGGCGCGCTGCGGGCGCCGCTGCATCGGTTACCGCGGCCTGCTCAGGGGCTGGCAACATGCGCTCACCGACCGGTGCCGGCGCCACATCTTCCTGGTTGGAATGACGCAGCCACAGCAGGGCGGCCGCAAACATCGCCACGATCAGCGCGATCCACATCCAGGGCGACGTGGGCTTGTGCTGCACGCTTGAATCCTGCTGCAGCTGCGGCGAATGAAGGTCTTCGTGGGTGGTGGCAGTCATCGCAAACTCCTTCCGTCAATGGACGACGTGGGCAGTGTTGCCCGAGCACGGACGGAAAGTGTCAGCGTTGCGTCAACGCCACCGGCAGGGTTCAGTTTGCCTGCCGGGAAGTGTTCAGTTACTGCGTCTTGAAGTCGAACGGCACTTCAATGCTGCCGGGCACGGCCTGGCCATTGCTCTGCGCCGGGGTGAAACGCCAGCGGCGCACCGCGTCGGTGGCGGCACGGTCGAGCTCGCGTGAACCACTGCGCTGGATGACCGTGGCGTTGTTCGGGTAGCCGGTGGCATCCACATCCACGCGTACCACCACGGTGCCGGTTTCACCGGCGCGCAGGGCGGCGGCGGGGTACGACGGCGGCGGCGACTGGCCGGCAATCGGCATCGGCTGGCTGTTGCCGGTCGCAGCCGGCGCAGCGCCCGGGGTGGCCGGGGCCGGCTCGGCGATCGGGGCGGGCGGTGGCGGGGCAGTTTCGACCAGCTTCGGCGCTTCTTCCTCCACCGGTGCCGGCTTGGCGTCAGGCATGTCGCTGGATCCGGCTGCAGCGGCCAGCGGTTCCGGCAGGGGCTCGACCTGGGCGGTTTCCTGCGGGGTCTGTGCGGCCGGGTCGGCGCGGAAGAACTCCTTGTCACGGCCGGTCAGCCAGACCAGCACGAACAGCAGCACGCCCACGCCGAAGGCGATGCCGGCGATCTTCAGGGCGTTGCGCGGGATATGCACAGTGAATGACTTGGCGGACGACGAGCGGGGTGCAGACATGGACCGGACCAGTACGGGATGGCCCGATTCTGCCACGGCGGGAATGAACCGGGCGGCAGAAAACCGTATAACAGGCGATAATCCCGTTCCTGATACCCACCACGACACCTGCCATGCTTGATCCAGCCCTGCTCCGCCACCAGCCCGCCGACCTCGCCGAACGCCTGCGCACCAGCCGCGGCTTCGAGCTCGACGTGACTGCCCTGGAGTCCCTGGAGGCCGATCGCAAGCGCATCCAGGTGCGGACCCAGGAGCTGCAGAGCCTGCGCAACAGCCGTTCCAAGGCCATCGGCCAGGCCAAGGCCAAGGGCGAAGACGTTTCGGCCATCATGGCCGAGGTCGCTGCCTTCGCCGACGAGCTGAAGGCCTCGGAAGTGGCGCTGGACGAGCTGCGCGAGAAGATCGACGCCATCTCGATGGGCATTCCGAACCTGCCGGCCGATGACGTGCCGGCCGGTGCCGACGAGAACGACAACGTCGAGCAGGCGCGCTGGGGCACCCCGCGCCAGTTCGACTTCAAGGTGCTCGATCACGTTGAGCTGGGCGCCCGAAACAAGTGGCTCGATGGCGAGACTGCCGCCAAGCTGTCCGGCTCGCGCTTCACTGTGCTGCGCGGCCCGATCGCGCGCCTGCATCGCGCTCTGGCCCAGTTCATGCTCGACCTGCACAGCGGTGAGCATGAGTACCAGGAGACCAACGTGCCGGTGATCGTCAATGCCGACAGCCTGTACGGCACCGGCCAGCTGCCCAAGTTTGAAGAGGACATGTTCATCACCCAACTGGGTGAGCAGAAGCGTTATCTGATCTCGACCTCGGAAATTTCGCTGACCAACATCGCCCGCGACGAGATCCTCGACGCCGAACGCCTGCCGCTGCGCATGACCGCCCACTCGCTGTGCTTCCGTTCCGAAGCCGGCAGCGGCGGCCGCGACGTGCGCGGCATGATCCGCCAGCACCAGTTCGAGAAGGTCGAGCTGGTCTCGATCTGTCGCCCGGAAGACAGCGACGCCGAGCACCAGCGCATGACCCGCTGCGCCGAAGTGGTGCTGGAGAAGCTGGGACTGCCGTACCGCAAAGTGCTGCTGTGCACCGGCGACATGGGCTTCTCGGCGGTGAAGACCTACGACCTGGAAGTCTGGCTGCCGTCGCAGGAGACCTACCGCGAGATCTCCTCGTGCTCGAACTGTGGTGACTTCCAGGCCCGCCGCATGCAGGCCCGCTGGCGCAACCCGGCCACTGGCAAGCCGGAGCTGGCGCACACGCTGAATGGCTCGGGCGTGGCCGTTGGCCGCGCGATGATCGCGGTGATGGAGAACTACCAGAACGCCGACGGCAGCATCACCGTGCCGGAGGCCCTGCGCCCGTACATGGGCGGCCTGGAAACCATCGGCTGATAGCCTGATGGGGTGGGTGCCATGCTTGCATGGCACTGCTCTGGCTCTGGTGGGTGCCATGCTTGCATGGCACCGTATCCACGCATGGCGTGGATCTACAATGCGGGCTACATCCACGCCATGCGAGGATGAACCACCGTGATCACTCCACAGCGCGCAGCTTCTCCAACGGCACCCATCCCGGTTCGCCGGTTCCCGGCAAGCACCACGCCCAGCCATTGAGCGTGCGCACCCCGCGCAACATCTGCCCCGGATCCACATCCAGTTCCCGCGCGCAGTAATCCTCCGTGGCAAACGCGCCACCCTGCGCATCGCGGCCGATCACCGGTGCTGGCACGAATCCGGGCTGCTGCCCTTCGACTTCGCACAGGAACCAGTCGTCCCAGCCTTCCGGGCCTTCATAGCGTTCGCCTACCACCAGCGCCTGGCCACGGCGCAGGGTGATCGGGTGCGGAAATTCGCTGCGGTGTGCAGTGGTCACGATGTAGTTCATGGCCCCAGCCTAACGTTCTGGTGAGCGTCGCGCATGGCAGCGTATCCACGCGCACGTGCAGTAGATCCACGCCATGCGTGGATGACGTGGCGCTCAGTCCGTACGCCACAAAAAAACGGCCCCGCAAAGCGGGGCCGCCAGGGTGGGCCGGGATGGGGGAGGGGATCCCGGCCCGCGTTCAGCGCCCAGACGAGGAGAGAGCGGCGCCGAACGCTGGAACGTTTATGCAGCAGCGGCCTCGGCCGCTTCGTGCGACGGCAGCGCAGCCAGTGCGCCGGCAATGGCGTCTTCGCGGTGCTGCGGCGAGTAGGCGATGCCTTCGGCGCGTACGAACTCGACATCGTTGATGCCCCAGAAGGCAAACGTCTGGCGCAGGAACG
The DNA here is from genome assembly GCF_036320005.1 of Stenotrophomonas sp. SMYL11. Classification (NCBI taxonomy): domain Bacteria; kingdom Pseudomonadati; phylum Pseudomonadota; class Gammaproteobacteria; order Lysobacterales; family Lysobacteraceae; genus Stenotrophomonas; species Stenotrophomonas sp. SMYL11. The sequence goes on along the minus strand of NZ_JAWIRS010000001.1, from coordinate 528,057 downwards.
GTTCCTGGAAGTCCGCGGGCGAATCGGTGTAGATGCCGCCACGGCTGCTGGCGATGATCACCCGCTTGCCACCGGCCAGGCCGACCGGGCCGTTCTCGGTGTACTTGAAGGTGCGCCCGGCCACGGCCACGCGGTCGATCCAGGCCTTCAGCGTGGACGGAATGCTGAAGTTGTACATCGGCGCGCCGATCACCACGATGTCGGCCGCCAGGAATTGCTCGAGTACCTGTTCAGCATCGGCGGCTTCGGCCGCGTCGGTCTTGGCAAGCGATCCGCTGCGCAGATGCGGTACCGGATTGGCGTCAAGATCGCGATAATCAACCTGCAGGCCGTCGATCTGCTGCGTGAACTGGGCCACCACGGCGGCGGTCAGGTGGCGGGAGACGGAGTTGTCGCCAAGCACGCTGGCGTCGATGTGCAGAAGCTTCATGGCAGTACCTATGTTCGGGAGAGGTGGCGGGGCTTGCCGCCGACGGAGAGAACGATAGGTTGTTGCAAAGGCGGAATAAAGGTGGTTGAATGCCACGTATTGTTCTAGATATGGAACTCGGGCATGCATGACCTGAATGATCTGTACTACTTCGCGATGGTGGTCGACCACGGCGGGTTCGCCGCCGCCGAGCGCGCACTGGGTATCCCCAAGTCGCGCCTGAGCCGCCGCATCAGCCAGCTGGAAACCGACCTGGGCGTGCGCCTGCTGCAGCGCTCCACGCGTCGTTTCGCGGTCACCGATGTCGGCACCAGCGTGCACCGCCACGCGCAGACGATGCTGGCCGAGGCGCAGGCCGCCCGCGAAGTGGTGGACCGCCTCAGCGCGGAACCCCGCGGCGTGGTGCGCGCCAGCGTGCCGGTATCGCTGGCGCAGATGCAGCTGCCCAAGCTGCTGCCCAAGTTCCTGGAGCAGTATCCGAAGGTGCGGCTGCAGTTGAACATCAGCAATCGCCGCGTGGACATCATCAACGAAGGCTACGACGTGGCCCTGCGCGTGCGTTCGCGCCTGGACGACGACGGCAGCCTGGTGATGCGCAGCTTCGGCCAGGTGCAGGAACTGCTGGTGGCCAGCCCGAAGTACCTGGACCGCGCCGGCCGCCCGAAGGATCCTGAAGAGCTGACCCAGCACGTCACCCTCAGCATCAGCGAGGACGAAGCACGCCAGCGCTGGGAGCTGCATGGTCCGGAAGGCGAAGTGCGCAGGGTGGACCTGCAGCCGCGCGTGGCCGGCTTCGACTTCCCGCTGCTGCAGAGCATGGTGAAGGACGGTTTCGGCATCACCATGCTGCCGGAAACCGTGTGTGCCGATGCGGTGCGCAACGGTGAACTGGAAGTGGTGCTGCCGGACTGGTCACTGCCGCAGGGGGTGTGCCATGCCGTGTTCGCCTCGCGCCGCGGCCTGCTGCCGGCGGTGCGCGTGTTCATCGACTTCCTGGCCGAGCACCTGCCGCCGCAGCTGGAGGCCTCGCGCCTGGATTGCGGTGGCGCCTGTGAAAAGGCCAAGGAGCGGATCAAGGCCAGTGCGCTGGGCGCGTTGGCAGTGGATGCGGGCTGAGGCACCTACCCGCAACTGCATCGCCGATCTGTGAAACGGTAGCGCCGGGCCATGCCCGGCGTTGCTGCTTTCCGGTCCCGTTCACTTCCGGCCGAACAGCCGATGCCAGAAGCTGCGCCGCGGCGGTGCGGCCGCTGTGGGCTCGGCAACGACCGGCGCTTCCAGCACCGCCATCAGTTCCGCGCTGCGTGGCTTCTTCAGGAAGCGGGCGTAGTCCATGTAGCTGGTCACCTTGCTCATGTGCAGGCGCTCCGGCATTGCCGGCAACGCGCCGCCCTGCAGCAGCACCCGCAGTGCCTGTGGACGGTCCAGGCGGATCGCCTCGAACAGGGCGGTGCCGCCGCAACCGGGTTCGATCTGGTTGGCGCGTTGTGGCGCCTCCTTCAGCAGCTCTCGCAGCGCATCCGGGTCGTCGCGGTCCACGGCCCCTACAAGCCGTGCCAGCGCTTCAGCCTCTTCGGGTGGAAGGCTGTCGCGGTAGGCCTGGTCGGCGATCTCGCGCTCGTCGCGCCCGTCACCGCCCTGGATGCACAGGAAGTCGGTCACCAGGGCGACCGGAATGCCGGAGGTATCCAGCGCCCAGTAGCTCGGATAGACGCCGTCGCCCCAGCCGCTGGTGAATACGACCAGGCCGTGTGGAGAGTCCTCGCCCCAGGGGCGGTATTCGGCGCCCTCATCCAGGCCGTCATGGTCGATCAGCGCATCCGACCATTCGCTGTCTTCGTCGCCATCGGCCTGTTCGATCAGGGCCAGCAGTGCCTGCTGAGTGTTGGTATCCATGAAGCAGCCGATGCCGGCGTCGACCGGATAGCCAATGAAGCTGTCCTCATCCAGTCCAGTGAGGTCCTGCGTGGTCCAGCGCGCCATCTGCCAGTGAAGGGCCGACGCAGTGAGGGCTTCGCGGGGCCTGAACCAGACCACGGCCAGCGCCGGGCGGCCGCTGTGCACGATGATCTCGACCGGATGCCGGCCCAGCGGGGCGGTGTAGTCGGCCAGCGCGGGCGCGTCGGCCTGGACCAGCGGATCGCAGACCACCAGATGCCCACTGCTGACCGGCAGGTGCCCGGCGAACGCGCGGTGCAGGGCCACTGCGGCCAGCTGGGTGTCGTCCAGCAGGGTGGTGCGCAGGTTGGCCAGATCGAGGTGGACCATGGGGGCTCCGATTGCGGTGAAGGCCCCACCGTGCCGGATGCGAAGGGCGGGGGCAAGGGTGGTCTTGGGTAAATGCCCTTCACGTGCGAGAATACGCCGCTGCCCGGGCGACCGGGACCCGATTGGAGAGATGGCCGAGCGGTTTAAGGCACCGGTCTTGAAAACCGGCGAAGGGTTAAACCTTCCGTGGGTTCGAATCCCACTCTCTCCGCCAAGATTCCAGAAGGCCCCTAGAGATAGGGGCCTTCTTGTTTTCTCAGGCGTCTCTACCTGCGCAGCTGTCCTCAGCTGAGGAGAGGGATGGATGCTAAAACTCCTGGCAGAGCATCAAGAAATCGATTCAGACCGTTGCTGCAGTGGAAGTGATCCTGCTGTTTCACGCGGAGTCCGATGTCGACGGCGCTGCTGCGGCTCAAGCAGGAAGTGGTGCGCGGTACCCCTGTGTTCTTGCTGAGTCGGCGGATAAGAAGCGCTCCCACTTGATCGGTGGGATGTTCCGAGAGACAGCAGCACAAAATGCCGTTTACTGAGCTAGTATTCAGGTTTCACGGACAGGACTGATCATGAGTGAAATGGATGCGGTGGACCCGGCTTCGGCAGAACAGTCACGAGTAGAGAGTGAGACGCTGCCGCTTGTCATACAGACGGTCGGAGGTTTGTCGGCCGCGGTTGGCGTCATCAGCATCGTGTTGGCGCTTACTGGCATTGTTCCCTGGCTTTTGGGATCAGGCGTCTCCGCGCTTCTTGCTGCGCCTTTCCTCTATGGCTTTGCGGACATCGTGCTCAGCTTGAGAAAGCTGTGCTCAAAGCGTTGATGCAGGTGCTGGAAAAGGATCCATAAGCCGGCCCAGTGCCGGCTTTCTCTTTGTGGGAAAGTGGGAGTCCGTGGTCCTGCCGCCCGCTACAGCCGGCCGCTCACCACTGAGGTGTGGTGTCTGCGTGTTCGAACCGATCGCAGATCCTGGACGGCTACCCGCGACGCCCACCCCTCGGCTTGTTATGGCACAACGGATAGCTGGAGCACGATCTGAAAGCCCCGTGCGGCCCATTCCTCTCCACAAACACCCCCACTTTGCACACCGGGCAGCGCTCCTCGTTGATGGCTGCACCTGAAATCGAGGTCACCTCCACTGCTCCGTCCTTCACCAGCTCATCCAGGAACGGCGAGTGCTTGCCCTGCAGGGTGAACATCGCCACCGAACGTCGCGCACGGGTCAGCGCGACATAGAACAAGCGCCGTTCTTCGCTCAGTGGATAGGTATCGCCGTCCGGCATCGCCAGCGAAAGCACCGGGTCATCCGCGCGCAGGCTCGGGAAGCTGCGGTTGATCATGCCCGGCAGGATCACGTAGTCCGCCTCGCGCCCCTTCGATCGATGTGCGGTCAGGAACTCGACGTCCATCGTGCTGCCGAAGGCCGTCTTCCAATCCGAAGGCACCGCACCGCGATCCGCGCGATACCGGCCCAGAACAAAGACTGTCACGCGCCCATCGCGCCCGTGTGGAACGGTCCCGGACAGCAGCTGTTGATGCAGCTTCGCGAGGTACTGGCGAACCCCATCCTGTACCTCCTCACGCCGGTTCATCTGGAACGCCTGCAGCACCGGGCCCATTGCCGGTGCGGCAGAGCGAACCTCCTTGACGATCTGCGCGGGGTTCCTGCTGACGAAGTGACTGGAAGCATCGCAGAGCGCCTGCGGGCAGCGGAACGTCTGCTCCAGTTTCAGCACCTGGCCATGGCCCGTCCACTCGCGGAATCCGGTCATCACCGAAACGTCGGCACCGGCGAAGCGATTGATCGACTGCCAGTCATCACCCACCGCGAACAGATAGCGGCCCGGTTGGCTGACCAATGCACGGCAGAGGCGCGCACGGGCGCGCGATGCGTCCTGGAATTCGTCGGCCATCACCAGATCGTAGGGTGATTCATAGTGGCCCTGTTCCATCAGGCCGGCCGCCATGTTGAGCATGTCCTCGAAGTCGATGCCGTGCTCGTCAGCCAGTGCGTTGTCCCAGGCCTGGAAAACCGGCCCTGCAATTTCCAGGAAGCGCCGGTAGCGTTCCTTGAACTGATCCTCGGGCATCTGCCGCAGGCGTGCGGCCATATCGTCCAGCGTCAGGCAGTTGCTCTTGGCATGGGCAACGAAGGTGCGCATCAGGCCGATCAGGTCCGCGTCCGGCATCGGATTGGCGCCTTGATCGGGCAGTTCGCGGTCCGGGTTCGGGTCGAGTTCGACGTCAGACGCGCCAAGCTTCTCTGCGAGGTCCAGCAGGGCATGCCCGCTGCGCAGGCCAAACGACGTCGTCTCGACCAGGGCGGTGCCGCGCGTCACATGCTGCTGGCGCTTCCAGTGCACGCCCTCGCTGTAGTTGGCAAAGTGCTTCGGCGGCTGGCCATCGGCATCCAGCGCAAAGTGCTCGTGATACAGCTGGGCGTCCGGATAGTAGAAGTCCGGACGATACTGGCGGTGGGTGTCTGTCGCGGTATCGAATTCATAGCGCTGTTCGTAGTCGTACGCCACGCCGTTGTAGAACAGCCAGTCGGCGATCACGCACTCTTCCAGGCTCTTCACCCGCTCACCTTGGAGGGTGCGAATGTAGGGCGTGCCATCGCGGTTGTAGCCGTCGGCCTCCATTTCCGCGCCGAATGGCGGCAGGTCGCGCCCGAATACCAGGCGGAACATGTCCCACTGGGTGCGGAAATGGGTCGAGCGGTCCTTCAGGTCATCCACCAGTTCGGCCAGCTTGTTGAAGCCCAGCGTCGCGTCGACCGCCCATTCCGGGATATCGGGCTTGCGCCCTGTCGCTTTGGCGATGATGGCCAGGCCGAGGGCGTGGAAGGTTCGGGCTTCGACCACGGTGTCGCCCATGCCGAGCCGGTCGAAGCATCGCTGCGCGCGCTCCTCCAGCTCCTTGGCGGCGTCCTTGTTGAAGGCGAGCATCACGATCCGTTCGGCATCGACGAAGCCGCGATCGATGGCATAAGCGGCCTTGGCGACCATCGTGGAAGTTTTGCCAGAGCCGGCCGCGGCCACGACCTGCACGCGGTTGTCGAAGCAGATGACCGCGCGGGCCTGCTCTTCGGTCAGGGGCTTGCTCTCGACTCGGTCCAGGAAGTCCCTGGCCAGCACCAACTCCCGCGTTGCCATGGTCGCGTTGGCCTCGGCCCAGACGACCGGCCAATCCAGCTGCCAGTCGTGCAGGGCATCCAGCGCAGCACGATGGTTGTGCGAATGCAGGTCGCCATGCACGTTTTCATCAAGGAACAGTTGCTCCAACTCCGGCGGCGGCAGCGGCAGGGAGGAGCGCTCGGCCAGCAGCGCCTGCTGCTGCTCGTGGGTGATCCAGCGGCAGCCGGCACTGCCGCGGTCGATGAGGGCATCCGCGGCGCTCAACCACGTCTGGATCTGCTCCAGGATCGTGTCAAACAAGGCCTTGCGCCCGCGTGTGGTGCGCGCAAAGCGCACGTGCTGCAGCGCCGCCGCAAGCCGTGACGCCTGCGCGTTGGAAAGCCCGTCCACCGACAGCCGCGCGGCGCCTTCTGTCTGCAGCTCGACCTGCGACCAGAAAAGCCCTGGAATGACCTGCACGCTGTGATCATCATCCACGCGTTGCCGGTACTGCTGACCGGCGACGTTCAGCTCGATGTTCTCGCCATCCAACCGCAGCCACCAGTGTGGTGAACGAGTCACACGTTGGCCCCAGATCGAGGGGCGCCATTCCATAGACATCCAGGTACTGCCTTGCAAGCGTCAACCGGGCATGTAGCGCCCCTAAGCCCGCATGATAAGGGGCCTTGACGTTGCGTTTGGCCTTCTCAATTGTCTGGCGCATGCATCATGACGCGTCTGGATCCAGGAGCAGGCCATGGACATCGACTGGAACCGCGTGGGAACCTTGAAGCACACCGGTGGTGGCTACGATATCCGGACGGATCCATTGAGGATCCTGGTGCCCGCTGCGAGGCAAGGGCACGAGGGAGAAGTTTCCGACATACTGATCGTGATGGACGATGGCACCGTCATTCCGCCAGACGGGATCTTGCGTTTGGCGCTCATGTCGATGACCCAGCGGCGGTGGGAGCCTGAGGGTATGCGACCGGTGGCGGCCAAGGGCCACTGTGGCGCCGCGTGTGTTACGGCTGGTTCACCATTCGCTGCAGCATCGAGGGCGCGTTGCAGCCCTCCATCCCCCCGCATCAATCGAGCGCGGTTGCGGTCATCCGCTCAGGCATTCACATCCACGACAATCCGCCCACGCACCTTGCCCGGGATGATCTGCTCGTAAACCTCAAGCACGTCGGCAAGCCCAATCAGTTGCACCGTGCTTTCAAGCTTCTGCGGATCCAGGTCGGTGGCAAGCCGGTCCCACGCACGCTGGCGAACGTCCTGTGGCGCGTTCACCGAATCCACGCCGGCAAGGGTTACGTTGCGGAGAATGAAGGGCAGCACCGAGCCGTGCAGTGCATCGCTCTGCGCCAGTCCACAGGCGGCGACGGCGCCGCGGTATTTCGTCTCGGCAATCGCGTTGACGAGGGTAGGGCCGCCGGCCACATCGATCACGCCGGCCCAACGCTCGGCGCTCACCGGACGGTCGCGCGGTTCTGAAAGCTGTGCGCGATCGATGATCTCGGCGGCACCCAGGCTGTGCAGATACTCGGCGTGTTCCGGGCGTCCGGTGGCAGCCACAACGCGATAGCCCAGCTTTGAAAGAATCGCCACCGCGATCGAGCCGACGCCACCGTTGGCGCCGGTCACCAGCACATCGCCCTTGTCCGGCGTCACGCCGGCTTGTTCCAGGGCCAGTACGCACAGCATGGCGGTATAGCCAGCGGTGCCGATGGCCATGGCGTCGCGGGTGGTCAGGTTGTCGGGAATCCTGTTGAGCCATTCGCCACGCACGCGGGCGCGCTGCGCCAGGCCGCCATGGTGGCTCATGCTCAGGTCCCAGCCATTCAACACGACACGGTCACCGGGCTGGAAATCGGCATTGCTCGACTCCAGCACCACGCCGGAAAGGTCGATGCCGGGAATCAACGGGAAGGTGCGGATGACTGGACGCGAATTGGTGAGGGCCAGTGCGTCCTTGTAGTTCAGCGTTGAATATTCAACCTGCACCAGCACGTCGCCGTCCATCAGGTTGGCGTCATCGAAATCGACCAGTTCCGTGGATACGCCGTCGTTCGTTTTGCGGGTCAGCAGTGCCTTGAAACTCATGGTGGGGGCTCACGTTCAGTGGATGAACTCATGCTAGGCTCGCACCGTTATCGCAACAAGAACGATGATTTTCCGTAGGTACTATGGTTTTCCGGAGTATTCATGCGTAGCAGGCGTTGGGACGGCAAGAGCGGTTGCGCTGTGGAGGTCACGCTGTCGGTGATGGGTGGCGTGTGGAAGCCTGTCATCCTCTTTCACCTGATGACCGGCAAGCGTCGCTTCATGGAGCTGACGCGGGGGGTGCCCAATGCCACCCAGTCCATGCTCACCAGCCAGCTGCGTGAACTGGAAGCCGATGGCGTGGTGATCCGCCACGTGTACCCGGAAGTGCCGCCGAAGGTGGAGTACGAGCTTTCCGGGTTCGGGCGCACACTGGTGCCGGTGCTGCTGGCCATGCGCGAGTGGGGTGAAACCTATCGCGGCCATAGAAGCACGGACAGCGACGGCTGAGACCTGAAGCGGAGCGCCGAAGCAATAACCGCAGTACTGCAGGCGGCGCATGTGGAGCACCGCCTGGTTCCATGAAGGGCTGCGATGGGGTTCCGGCTCTGTTGACGCCCGGTTGGCTATAGTGGCGCCGGAACCCTGCAATGGAGTGCCCATGCACGTGATGTCCCCCGGCCGTTGCCTGACGCTCGCACTTGCCGTCGTAGTGAGTGCCGGCGCGTGTGCACGGCCACCGTCCACCGAACACGAAAGGAATCCCGACATGTCCGGCGCAGCCCAGACCGGCCGCACGATCAACGGCCACACCTATACCGATGCCCCCGTGGACGTGAAGCTGGGGCCGAGTACCTTCCGCATTCCGGCCAACTACCTGGATAGCCAGATTGCACCGTGGCCCGGCGAGGGCGTGACGCTGGTCATCGAGTGGCCGGACATGAAGCCGACACTGCCGGGTGCCCGGGCGAATCCGCGTACGAATGATTTCCGCAAGGAGATTGCCGTGGCGATCGATTACATTGATCGCGCACCAATCGAAACATCATTGGAGCGACTGTCCTCGAACCAGGCATCCACTGAAGAGGGGTCGGTGGAGCGGAGGGATCCTCGGGATCGGCTCGATCTGCGGATTGCGCGGCCCGACGTCATGGGCCTGACGCCTTACGCCATCGATGAAACAAAGATGGTCGTTTTCTCGAAGGAATACCAAGCGCGCTATGGAAGGCCGCCCACCCGCAATCCTGCCTTTGAAGATGATTGGTACATCGCGCGCGCTCCCAACGGCAGCCTGGCCACATTCATCAAATGCGAAAGCACGGCCTTCCGGGGGGATGGCGTTCGCCTGCAGGGCGATCAGGTCATCAGTGAGCAAGGGCAAGCGGCGGCAGGTTGCTTCCACTATTTCTCGGATGTGGAGAACAAGCTTTCCATCTCGCTGAACTACAAGCGGGCCTTCCTGGGTGACTGGAAGCGGATGGAAGATGCGGTGCGGGATGTCCTCGCGCGCAGCCGAGTCCGGTAATGAGTGCATTCAGGAGCAGGCAATGGGCGGATTGACGCAAGAGAATCTTAAGATTCTGGCCAGCTATGCCAAGGCCGGAAACCGCGAGTTGTACTGGAACTATCTGTCGCAGCTGCCGGATGCGGATGGCTACGGGACGCTTGCGCTGGGTGTCGTTCGCAACGACAGCCTGCCAGGCCGCGTTGCAAACAGTTACGCACAGGATTATGCCCGGCACCAGGAGGGCAAGGGCTCCGGCTTCCCCGACGCGCAGCTGAGCGAGCGCCAATGGGAGATGTTTGGCCAGACGCTTCTGCGCCAGGACCTGGAGCGACGCTTGTACTGGATGGAGCAGGGACGTCCCGAATTGGCACTGAATCTCCCCGGCAAGGATGTGATGCTGGCCCACGACCGTGCATTTGAACGGCATGAGCTTGATCCCAACTGCTGGACGCCCCGCGTGCTGCTGGAGGCGGCCGAGCAGAAGAGCGGCCCGGAGAAGCTGGAACAGATCTGGACCAACATGCTCAACAATGACTACGCCGGGGGCCCGCGCGTAGGCAACACCAGCGTCGATGCCATCAGCCAGATGGGATGGGCGAAGGGCGGGCAATACCTGACCCGGTTGAGCGCGCTGGAAGCCACCCAGGCACTGGAGGGCCGCTCTGCGGTCGATCCAAACGTCATCGGTGGCAACAGCTACTACGCGATGTACTTCGAAGCCGACAGGAAATGGGCCAGCGTCAGTGCGGGCGGCGGCCACCTGTCATTGCGCGAGATCACTGATCCCGCCCGTATCGCCGAACTCAACGACGCCCGCGAGGTTCGTCTGGAGCGGCAGGAGAAGCGCACCCAGTTCCACCCGGACGACCCGTATCGGACCATTACCCGCAGCCCGCTTACCGCAGCGGTAGACGCGGTGCCGGATCCCACACAGGCACCGACCCGTCTGGCTGACATTGGTCCGGGCCACCGTGAGTACGCATTGATGCAGCAGGTGCGCGAAGGCGTGGCCGCGATCGATGCCAGCGCAGGGCGTACCCACGATGAGAACAGCGAGCGCCTCGTGGCGAGCGTGATGGCATTGGCGCGCCGCAACCAGCTCGAACGTGCCGACCATGTGCTGCTGAGCGCCCAGACCGCCGATCACCCGGCCGGCCGCAACGTGTTCGTGGTGCAGGGGGAGTTGAATGATCCGGCGCATCTGCGCGCCGCCATGCCCACGGATAGGGCGGTGCAGACGCCGGTCGAGCAGTCACTGCAGGCGCTGCAGGCCGTCGGTGCGGATCGTGGACAGGTACACGCGCAGCGCCATCAGCAGGAAATCGAAGTGCAGGCGCGCGACACCCCGGCCATGCGCATGGGCTAGGGTCCGGGCCGCCATAGCCCCTGCCTCACGCGATCTTTGCAACTCTGTGCGCCGGCATTGCTAAGTTCGATTGGCATCCATCACAGGAACCTGCAATGACCCGGACGTCCCCGCTTGTCCTGCTGGGCCTCTGCCTGGCCCCGGCCCTGGCCTTCGCCCAATCCGACCGGCAGGTGGCCGAAGACATGGTCACCCGCGCCGCCAACGTCTGCCCAGGCCACAGTACTGAGCGCACGGCGCCTACGGTGAAGAAGGTGCCGGTGGGCGCGCTGCGCGTCATGCTCGACCGTGGCCTAGTGATGTGCCCCGACCGCCGCCTCGATGCGTCTGCGCCGGCTGTGTTCTACGGCCGGGTGGGTGTGTTTGGCTGGAATCCGGAGGTTCCGGCCGCTGCGACGGTGGTTGTGGCGAAGATCGACCAGATGACGCGCAAGGATGAGTACCCGGTGGAGACGCTGGTGTGGGATGCCAAGGGCACGGCGCTCACGCAGCAGACGGTGCCCTCGTTTGAGCCGCGCCCGGGTGCGGCGGTGCTGTACAAGGTGCGCTGAGCGCCGCACGTTACCTGGTAGATGCCCACATTGGTGGGCGTTCTGGCCCCCGCGTGTGGTGACGGAGCTGTGCCCACCAAGGTGGACACCTACCAACGCGATGCAACGTGGCATCCCGTATCGGGGTGCTGCTTCGCCGGGGCGTCTGCTGTCAGCGCGGCCAGCATGGCCTGCTGCATTTCCTTCAGCGGCAGATAGCCATCGCCATCGGTAGCCAGCCCCGCGAAATACTTCGCGATTTCCGGCACCACCCTGCGTCCTTCCTGCTGATCTTTCCGTCTTTGTCGGCATCCATTTCCTTGAACGCGGCGTCGATGGAGTCAGCTTGGCTGCTGAAGCGTGCCTGCTGGTACTTCGCGGACTCGGACTTGCCGATGCGACCATTGCCGTTGCTGTCCATGACGGCGAGCTGGCGTGGCTGCTGTCCCGCTTGCACCGATGCCGGCAAGGGCTGAGTTGCCATCTCCCCCTCGGTGTCCAATACAACGATGCCCTTCGGAAGGGGCATCGTTGGGGCTTACGGCGTTGTCTTCGCTTGGCGCGGATCGGCAATGATGCGCGAGGGCGATCCATACAGCACCAGCACCCGCATGCCGGTGCTGAATACCGGATCGGGGCCTTGTACAACTGTCATCAGATTTCCGTTCTCCGTCTGCACCACGTATTCCAGGCCCTTGGCCTGCGAAAGTGCGCGTTCGGAGGCTGCACCGGCAATCGCGCCTACCACCAGGCCGCCAATGGCACCGATGGCCGCCGCCTGGTCGCCGCCACCGATGGTGGAGCCGGCCACACCGCCAGCCGCAGCGCCGGCTACGGCACCACCGCCCTGTGAGCCGTCAATACTGACCGCACGGACACTGATGACCGTGCCGCTGACGGTGCGATTGACCTGTCCCACCGAACCGATGGAGTAGCTGTCCGTGCGCACATTTGGTGCGCATGCGGTCAGTATCACAGCAGCGGATGCGGCCAGCAGCAGGCGCTTCACGGCGCTTCCTGCTTGTTCGGGAACATCAGCTTGGAGATATCCACTGTCTCCAGAGACTGCAGGAACTGGGCGATGTTGTTCTGGGCCGAGCGGCTGATCGACTCACGGGCACGGATCACGCCTGCAAAGGCGTAGTTGAACGGAACTTCGCCGGACGCGCTGACATCCTGGGTGTATACGATGCTGCCGGTGGCACGATCGATCAGCTCGTAGCGGGCGATCGTCGACGATGCTGCACCGCAGTGGCCGCATGAAGGCGTGGCTGACTGCGCGCAAGGATACCTGAATTGGGACGATCTGCCCGGTACTGTCACCTGGCAGGATTGATGCTGCGAAGGACGGAAAAGGGTGCCGGGGGCTCAGCACCGGGTCCGCGCGCCGTCACGCAGATGCGCTGGGCGCAATGTGCTACCGATATGGCGGATGGGTATTCTGCGTGCATGCTCGGCTCGGCCGGCCAGCTGGAATGCAGACTGATACCGTGAGGAGCGAGGAGCACCTTCCGAGAAGCACCAGTGCCAGCCCCCGAAACGGGGGCCGGCACATATCACGCCAGTGCGTGACTTACGGGATGGTGCAGCCGCTGTTACGCAGGCAGCGGGCAAACGCCGGGTAACAGACGTTCTCGCCATTGCCCGCTGCGAGGCAGGCCTCGTAGGCGGTGTAGCACGGGGTACAGCGGGACTGCGCGGAGGCACTGCCGATTCCCAGGGTCAGTGCAGCAGCCGCAATAGCAACAGACAGCTTGAATCCAATCTTCATGCTTCACTCCGTTGATAGCCCTCCTTGGGCAGCTCGGAGGCTAACGTGGGAAGAGGGTGTATTCAACCCGCACCGCGCCTGGATGGGCATCCATCTTCAGCGCCCCGCCCTGGATTTACTTTGTTGGCGCGTCTGCAGTCTGAGCGGCAACCATGGCCTGTTGCATTTCCCTCAGCGACAGATAGCCATCACCATCGGTGTCCAGGCCTGCGAAGTACTTCGCGATCTCCGGCACCACGATGGCTTCCTCCTTGCTGATCCTGCCGTCTTTGTTCCTGTCCATCGCGGAAAACGCGGCGTCGATGGAGTGGCCTGCTTGCTGAAACGACCCTGCTGACATTTCGCGTACTCGGCCTTCGACGCTACCGGATCGAGTCGTGCGGCACGGCGTGCCGGCGGGAATCCGGAACCAACGCCTATCTGGCTGGAACACGCGGCCCACTCGCTGCCCCCAATCCCTGGAGTACCGATGAAGATGTTCGTTCCGTTGTTGCTTGTGGCCGCGTTGAGTGGCTGCACCACCGCCAAGATGACCGTTACCCCCGATGGCCGGCGCGGCGTCTCCATCGACTGCAGCGGCTCCAGTTCCTGGAGTGGCTGCTACGAAAAGGCCGGGCAGATGTGCCCAGGCGGCTATGTAGTCTTCAACAAGGATGGCGACGGCAGCAACGCCATCGCGGTGGGCAACAACGACGGTTTCACTTCCACCCAGATGGCCCCCTCGCTCGATGCTGGTGGCCTGCTCGCACTGACACCAACAGCGGAGGTGGGTTGCCACCTCCCCATCATCACCGCCCCCAGCCCTGCGTCAGAAGCTGTAAGCCGCCTGCACATACACCCGCCGCGGCTCGCCCGGGAAATGCCCGTTGCGTTCGATGAAGCCACTGGCCGCGTACACCTTGTCGAACAGGTTCTTGACGTTGGCCTGGAACTGCCATTGCTTCCACGTGGTCTTCCAGCTCATGTCGAACACGGTGTAGGCCTTGACCGTCTGCCCATCCAGGCTGACGCGCTCGCCAACGTGATCCGCGCCAAAGCCGATGGCGGAGTTGATCGCCGGCAGGTCATAACGCGTCCACAATCCCAGCTTGTTGCGCGGCGCATTGGCGAATCGGTCGCCGGAGGCGTTGGTGATGCCATTCGGGCCGGCGTCCTTCACCCGCGCATCGTTGTAGGCGTAGGTGAGGTTCAGCACCCAGCGCTCGGTGAGATCGGCCAGAAGGTCCAGCTCCATGCCGGTACTGCGCACCAGGCCCAGCGCGGCCAACTGGTTCACGCCACCAATCACCTCGCCGGTGGCCTGCACGATGTTGCTGCGATCGATCCGGTAGGCCGCCATGTTCAAGGTCACACGGTCGGCCAGCAGGGACTTCATGCCCACTTCCCACTGTTTGCTGCGTTCGGCATCGAACGGTCCGCCAGCGACCGGGTTCTGGTTGGCGGCACTCTGCGGCACGAAACCACTGGCGACGTTGGCGTAGACATTCAGGCCCTCGTGCACGGTGAACGTGCTGCCCAGCCGCCAGCTGAGATCGTTGCCGTCCACACTGCTGCCGGCGATGCGGTCGTCGTCCTTGAAGCCATCCCAGCGCAGCCCGGCCAGCACATGCCAGCGTGTGCCCAGTGCCAGCTCGTCCTGCAGGTAGCCGCCATAGCGCTTGCTGCGGGTGGACGTGCTGCGCCAGGGCAGGGCCGCCAGGTTGTAGTCGTGCCAGGTACTGGCGCCGTACACGGGATTGAACAGGTCGATGCCGCGCACCGGCCCCGCACCACGTGCAAGGTCGGCGCTGTTGGCGGTCTGTGCAGTGAAATCCGCATCCAGCTGGTACACATCGGCACCGAACAACACCTTGTGCTCAACCGCGCCGGTCGTCACCCGCCAGACTGCATTGCCGTTGGCAGTGAATGCTTCGTTGTCGCGGATCTGGTTGCGCAGCTGGCGGGTCATCCACTCGGCCACGCCATCGCGGTCACGATCGATCAGGCCCATCGGCTCGTGGTACATCTGGTGTTCGTTGTTGCTGAACCAGCGGGCGGCGAAGTCCACGTCCAGAGTGTCGCTCGGCGCGAAACGGTACTGCGCCAGCGCAACTTTTGCGCGCATGTCGAGGAAGTCGCTGGCCTCGTTGTGGTTCCAGCGGCGGTCGGTCAGGAACGTGCCTGCATCGTTGACCGGCACGCCGCGCAGACGGTTGCCGCCAAGGTTCTGGGTGATGTCGGTGAACTGCAGCACCAGTTCGCCGGTCTGGCCGACGTCGAAGGCCAGCGAGGCGTCGCCGATCACGCTCTCGCTGTCGGTGTTCCAGCGCACGCCCTTTTCACTGTCGGCATAGAGCCCGGCGCGATAGCGTAGGCTGCCGGCGGCATTCAACGGCCCGGTACCCTCGATCGATCCGGCACGGAAGTCCTTGTCGCCCAGCTGGATCTCGATGTTGCGCCCGGCACTGGCTTTCGGTTTGCGGGTTACATAGTTGATGACGCCGCCTGCATCACCACCGCCATACAGCGCACCTGCCGGTCCCTTCAGCACTTCCACGCGCTCGATGTTGAACAACTGCGGGACCGAGAAACCTGCATACGGGTCGCCGCGCAGGCCGTCATACAGCACGTTCTCCTGGCGGAAGCCGCGCAGGGTCACCCCGGCATAGCTGAAGTAGCTGATGCCGCTGATGCTGCGATAGAGGTCGGTCACCTGGCGCGCGGCCTGGTCGTCGATCAGTTCACGCGGGATGACCTGGATCGATTGTGGGACCAGCTCCAGCGGTGTATCCGTGCGGGTGCCGACCGCAGCATCGTCCACCCGGTACAGGGTCTGTGCACGTCCGCGAACTTCGACCTTGTCCAGGTCTTTTGGCGCGGCAGTGGAGGGCTGGACAGCATGGGCAAGGGTTACCAGGGGCAGGGTCAGTGCCAGGCACAAGGCGCGTTGCAGGGGCATTGGAAGAGGCATCGGGAGAGGGTGGGTGTCTGCAAATGAGAAAGATTAGCATTTGCAACACTTCGTGACCTATCCCCCGAATGCGCTATGGACGCGCGCCGGGGTCCGTATACGGGGTGCCCGCCAAGGCCACCAGTACCCCGGTGGCGCCGCGCACGATCAGCTGCAGCATGGCCTCACGCGGGTCCTCGCCCTGCAGTTGGCTTGCCAGTCCTTTCTCATAGGCCGCCACCATCGACGCCAGCAGCATGGCCGCGCCCAATCGCGCTTCGGCGTCATGTTCGGGCCGGCAGGCAGCGTCGGCCATCAATCGCGCCAGATCGTCAGTCAACTGCGCCTGCAGCCGCCGCGCGTGCGCGAGCAGCACCGGGCTCTCCGCGACGGTGCCCCAGAAGGCGGCAGCGCCGGCATTGACGCGCAGCAGCGGATGGCCAGCCTCCAGCAACTCGCGCACCAGTGACTGGAAGGCCGCCAGCGGGGTCATGCTGCTGCGCGCCATCATGCCCTCGCGCAGCAGCATGCGCGCCTCCTCATCGCGATCGAACACCAGGTCTTCCTTGCTGGCGAAGTAGTTGAAGACCGTCTTGCGTGAGACGCCCGCGGCTTCGGCGATTTCGGACATGGAGACGGCCTCGAAGCCGCGCCGGATGATCAGCTCGGTGGCGACGTCCGAAATCGCTTGTCGGGTTTCGGCCTTGCGTTGTTCGCGACGGCCTGGGGGCGGGGTCATGGGCGGTTCACTTGTGGAAACGTACACCGAGTGTAACATTTGACCCGCCAGAGCGCCGACCCGGCACTCACAAGGATTCCCCATGCTGTACGACGTCGTCATTGCCGGCGCTGGCCCGGTCGGCCTGTTCCTGTCCTGTGAACTGGCCCAGGCCGGGTGTTCAGTGCTGGTGCTGGAACAGGCCAGGTCCGCCGTTTCGCCGTTGAAGCGCTTGCCATTCGGGCTGCGCGGCTTGAACGCCCCTACGCTGGAGGCACTGGATCGGCGCGGCCTGTTGGACGCGGTCGCCGCGACACAGGTGCTCAAGCCCGAGAAGGGGGCGCCGCCGCCCGGTACCGCCCATTGGCTCGCGCAGCCGCGGGCGCTGGGCGGCCACTTCGCCGGAATACCGTTTGCGTTGGACGACATCGACCGCACGCGCTGGACCTGGCGCCTGCCGTCGCCGGTGGGCACCCAGATGGCGGTGGAGCTGCAGGCCCTGGAAACGGTGTTGGGCGAACGTGCGACCACGCTGGGCGTGCGCATCGAACGCGGGCGTGCAGTACAGGCGGTGCGCGCCGGTGCCACCGAAGTGGAGACCGAGACCGCTGACGGGGCGGTACGTGGTCGCTGGCTGGTAGGTTGCGATGGAGGCCGCAGCACAGTGCGCAAGCAATGCGGTTTCAGTTTCATCGGCACGGGTCCCGAATTCACCGGTCATTCGCTGCAGGTCGATCTGGAAGATCCCGGCGCGCTGACCCCGGGCCGTCAGTACACCGCGCAGGGCATGTGTAATTTCAATCCACCCGGTGTGCTTGCGCTTGCCGATTTCGATGGCGGTGCCGGGCATCGAAAGCCTCTCGCGCTGGACGAAGCGCAGTCGCTGCTGCGACGTGTGTCTGCCCGGGACGTGACCATCACCGCGCTGCATCTGCACAGCACCTGGACCGATGGTGCGCGCCAGGCCGGCGCCTATCGCAACGGCCGAGTGCTGCTGGCAGGCGACGCTGCGCACGTGCATTCCCCGTTGGGAGGGCAGGGCCTGAATCTGGGCATCGGCGACGCGATGAACCTGGGCTGGAAACTGGCCAGCGTGATACGCGGTGACGCTTGCATGGCGCTGCTGGACAGCTATCACGCGGAACGGCATCCAATTGGCGCCAACGTACTGGACTGGTCGCGCGCGCAGGTTGCGCTGATGCGTCCTGGAGCCGGTTCGCGCGCGTTGGCGGCGGTCATGGCCGATCTGGCCGGCACCCGCGATGGCGCCACCTATCTGGCCGAACGGATCTGGGGTGTTTCGCAGCAGCTGGATCTTGACGGAGAGCACCCGCTGGTCGGCAGGAGCGCGCCGGATTTCCGGTTGGTCGGTGGCCGCCGCTTGGGCGAACTGCTGAGAGCGGGGCAGGGGGCGCTGCTTGTTTTCGACCCGGCGTCTTCTCCGCCGCAGCATGGCCAATGCTGGCAGCCTTCCATCGCCTGCGCCGCAAATACTGGAGATGCGGCATCGGGCCTGGGGGCAGTGCTGGTGCGCCCGGATGGCATCGTTGCCTGGGCCTGCGGCGTAGGGGGGGATATGTCCGGCCTCGATTCAGTGCTTGCTTCCTGGACCGGTCTGACGCGGTGATCTGCCGGCTAAAGCGCAGTGACCATCGTATGCGAGCGACAGCTGGCCTCGGTCATCACCGAAGCCAGCTGCTTCAGTGAGTAGGGCTTGCGCAGCAGCGTGAAACCATGGCCTGGATCGCGGGCCAGCAGTTCGCTGTAGCCACTGGTGAGAATGATCGGAAGATCTGGCAGGCGGCTGCGGATGGTGCGGGCGAGATCCAGCCCATTGGTCCCGGGCATGACCACGTCGCTGAACACCACGTCAAAACGCGCAGCGTCGCGCTCGAGCTCCGCCAGTGCTTCGTCGGCATTGCGCGCGAGTATGACGCTGTACTCAAGCTCGCGCAGCGCCCCGACCGCAAACTCGGCCACATCCACATTGTCTTCCACCACCAGCACGCACAATCCGTGGCCATGGAGCAGTCCCGGTTGCGCGGTAGGCAGCTCGACGCAGGCGTTTGCCTGCGCCAGCGGCAGATACAGCGTGAAGCGCGTACCGACACCGGCCTGGCTCTGTACGTCCACTTCGCCCTCGGACTGCTTGACGAAGCCGAACACCTGGCTGAGACCAAGCCCGGTGCCCGCGCCCACTCCCTTCGTGGTGAAGAATGGCTCAAAGATCCGGTCCACCACGGACGGATCGATACCGGCACCGGTGTCGCTAACGCTGATCGCAGCAAAGTTGCCTTTCATCGGCGCCGCGAACCGCACGGAAGGCACCGATGTCAGCTGTTCCACATCGATCGTCACCTTGCCGTGGCCGTCAATGGCATCGCGCGCGTTCACCGCGATGTTGATCAGGGCGGTGTCGAGCTGGGTCCGGTCCAGCAGCACCGGCAACGGGGCGTCGGGCAGGTTCACCGACACGCAGATGCGTGCACCCAGCACTGTGGTGATGATGTCTGAGAGCGCGCGTACGCTCTCGCAGAGGTCGAACACCTGCGGCGACAGGCTCTGTCTACGCGAGAACGCCAGAAGCTGGGCGGTCAGGCGAGTGGCGCGGTCAGCGGCGGTTTCGATGGCCTGTACATAGCGCAGGCGCGCATCTTCGGCCGGCCAGGTATGCAGCAGCATGTCCACGGAACCGGTGATGACCTGCAGCAGATTGTTGAAGTCGTGGGCAACGCCGCCGGTCAGCTGGCCGATGGCCTCCAGCTTCTGCGACTGCCGCAGCTGTTCACGGGCGCGTACCAGTTCAAGGTGGGCCTCGCGTGCCTGTTCGGTGATGGCCGCTACCTGGCGAGTGTGCCGGTCGCGTTCAATCACCCGTTCGGTCTGCTCGCTGACTACGCAGATGATGCCGGCCACGCCTCCGCAACCGGCGCGCAGCGGCGAGTAGGAGAACGTCCAGAATGTCTCGCGCAACGTGCCATCGCGGTCCATCATCAACGGCATGTTCTTGAAACTGCGGCTTGTGCCGCCGAAGGCGTCGTTGACAGCATCCACGACGTCGGCCCAGACGTCCGCCCAGACCTCTTCCAATCGGCTGCCCATGGCACCGTGCAGCTTGCCGCCCAGCATCGGCAGGTAGGCATCGTTGAAGAAGAACGCCTTGTTGTCGCGGCCCCATGCGATCCACAGCGGCTCCGGAGAATCCAGGATCATCGCCAGCAGCGTGCGCAGTTCGGGGGGAGCGTTGGTGGCGTCGGCCGAACGGGCCCAGTCGCTGTCCTGCAGCAGTCGGTAGGCGAGTTGATCAGGTGCCGAGACAGGAAGGGGGAAGGGATGCATGGCCGTGCGCGAAGAAAGGTGCCGCAGCTTAGCCGAGGTGATGTCATTGAGGCCTGCACAGGTCCTTTGCCCTGGCCGTCATCGGCCCTTCGCGGCGGACGAAGTGGCTTACGGGGCGGCCTCTGACTGCACCATCTCCCCTGCGCCAACAGCCTGCATCGTGGCACCGTCGTATTGCTGCCTCAGACACCCAGCAGCGAATTAACCTGCCAATCGGCAACCCGCGCATGGCTCACCGCCTGATGACTGCCGCATCCGTCGCAGCGGAACAAGGCGCCGCCCGGCAGCTGGACCAGATTGTCTTCGCTGGCCGAGCGGGTTTCAGAGCAATGCCGGCAGATGACAGTGAGCGCGGTAATGCGCTCCACCCCGCCAGTCAGGTCGAACACAGCTTCAAAGGCATGGATGACAGGGTGACCGGTGGCCGGCATCGGGAAAGTCGTCGTGATGGGGAGGCCTTATCCTCCCCTCCCGATCGTGACGGGCTGGTCATCCGCATGCATTGGAACGATCAAGATGCCAGGCGGCTCAGAGATCCTTCTTCTTGCCGCTCAGGTCGATCGGCCGGTCACTGCCCTTGCGCTCGCTCGACCACACTTCCATGCTCTTGTTGCAGCGGCTCTCGCGGGCAGCCACTTCGCGCGGCAGGTCCTTCAGATGCGGCGACTCCTGGCAGGCCTGATGCATGTTGCTGTCGTCATAGGTTGCACAGGCGCCGAGCGAGGCCAGGGCAACGGCGGTGAGGGAGGCGCGAAGCAGGGGCTGCAGGTGCATGGGGAGGTCTCGGGTGGTGCCGGGCTGGCCATGGAGTTCAAATCTGTGAGCCCAGGCCCGCGCAATCCGTCCAATCACACTTGTTATTCTGTAACGGACGCGCGATAGTCCGGCGCCTGCTGCTGTCAGGCGACGCAGATCATCAGCATCATGCTTAGCGCCAGCATCAGGACGAATACGCGCCGGCTGAGCGCAAGGCAGGCCAGGCAGGCGGCCAGTGCCCAGGCAGCCAGCAGCGCGCAGGCCAGCAACCACAGCCCGATCACAATCAAGGATCCGGTCGCCAGCGCCGACATTGCGATCGCCTTGAACAGCGTAACGCCCAGCACACTGCCGAGCACGCCAGCCTGCAGAGCGATGGCATCGTGACGGGCAGGGGCGGGCGGGTGGTGCATGTCGGCGGCGTTCGTTTGCTGCAAGGGAGGCGAAGCCACTGTGCCCGATCACATATCCACGCCATGTGTTTTTCGCGCACGCGATGCAGGGCCGATGCAGGCTCAGTCGAACTCACCCTCGGCCGATTCCAGGCGCTGCCGGTACGCTGCGCGGTGCTGGTACAGGCGCTGGCATTCGGCCGACCTGTGGATGCGGCTGCCGGGTTCGTTGGCCACCGAGTCGCACATCCGCGCGATATGATTGTTCTCTGCCAGCTCGGTGACGAAGAACACGGCGGTGATGCCGGTACCGAGCAGCAGCACGTAGAGCAGGCGGCTGAGCCAGCGCGACAGCTTGCGCTCGAAGTGCTGCTGGATGGTCAGGTCGAAGCGGATGATGCTGAGCACGATCCAGATGATCGCGACCAGGAAGCAGAGCGTGGGCAGCAGGCCGCGCCAGATTCCTGCTTCGTATACCGACTCGCTGTAATGGACCGCGGCCCCGGCGCCTGCGATGGCGATGGCCAGTGCCCAGTTACGGCCCAGCGAGAGCAGGTCATCGAGCAGCTTTTCGCGGTTCCTGGTTGATCCTGCTGCCACGGTGGTTCCTTCTGCATGCTGCGACCGGCGGCGGACTGCCGCCGATCCTGCAGATGGTGGAGCATCGCTGCGGCGATGAGAAGACCGCGCGGCTCAATGTGCGATGGCGCGGGCGCTGATCCAGCGCCGGTAGCGGCGGGTCCGACACTTTGCGGCCGCCTGTGCAAGCAGCAGTGCCCATACCGGTGAAACCGTGGGTGCGGTGGGGCGGTGCCGGCTCAACCGGCCCAGCTGATACTTCACTGCGGCCATGTGCGCACTGGCCGCCAGCGGCTTGCTGCGCCAGTCGATGTTGCGCAGCGTCGGCGCCGGGTCGCGGCCCTGCTGCCAGTGCTTAGGCAGATCCGGCTCGATCGCCAGTGCGGTGGCGATGCCGACCATGGCCACGCCGCTGGCCAGCACTTGTTCTGCCACCTCACGGCGGCGGATGCCACCGGTGACCATCAACGGCATCGTTGCCACCGTGGCGATCTCGCGTGCGAATTCGAGGAAGTACGCTTCGCGGGCCATGCTGCGTTCGTCGCGTGCGGGGCCGGTCATGGCCGGTGCTTCATAGCTGCCGCCGGACAGTTCGACCAGATCCACGCCGAGGGGGGCCAGCATCTCCACCACCTCGCGCGCATCCTCGGGCGAGAAGCCGCCGCGCTGGAAGTCGGCGGAGTTGAGCTTCACCGCCACCACGAATGTGGGCGCCACCGCCGCGCGTACACCCTGCACGATCTCCAGCAGCAGGCGCGCACGGTTGTGCAGGCTGCCACCCCAGCGGTCAGTGCGTTGGTTCGACAGCGGCGACAGGAACTGGCTGAGCAGGTAGCCGTGCGCGGCATGGATCTCCACCCCGCTGAAACCGGCGTGCTCGGCCAGCCCGGCGCTGCGGATGAAGCGGGCGATCACCTCTTCGATGTCCGCCTCGGTCATCGCCTTCGGCGGTGCGAACTGCTTGGACAGCGCGCCCATCTGCAATGCAACGGCTGACGGCGCGAGCGCGGGTTGGCCGAGTGCGGCCGGCATCTGCCGCCCGGGGTGATTGATCTGCATCCACATCTGCGCGCCCCGCGAGCGGGCAGTGTCCGCCCAGGCGGTGAAGCGGTCGAGGTGGCGGTCGTCCTCCAGTACCACGCCGCCGGGACCGGTCATGGCGCGCCCATCGACCATCACGTTGCCGGTGATGATCAGCCCTGCGCCGCCATCGGCCCAACGCTGGTACAGCTGCAGCAGCGCAGCGGAAGGCGCGTGGTCGGCGTCGGCCATGTTTTCCTCCATCGCCGCCTTGGCGATGCGGTTGCGGATGACGGCACCGGAGGGCAGTGCCAGGGGCGAGAACAGCGACATCGGACAGCTCCAGGACAGGGGAATGGCGCTACGCTAACCTTCAAGTTTGATTGAAGGTCAACGGGTTCCCATGGCGAGGATTCAGGCAGATGAAGATCGGTGAGCTGGCCCGCCTCACGGGCCTCGCGGCGTCGCGCATTCGTTTCTATGAAGACGCGGGGCTGCTGGTGGTGCAGCGCCAGGCCAATGGTTACCGCGACTACCCGGAACAGGCGGTGCTGCTGCTGGAGCTGATCACGGGCGCGCAGCGTGCTGGCTTCAGCCTGGAGGAGATCCGCGCCCTGCTGCCGCCGGACATGGGCCAGTGGCAGCACGATGCGTTGATCACGATGCTGCAGCAGAAGGTGGCCGACATCGAGGCGTTGCAGCTGCGGTTGGCACAGAGCCGAGCGCACCTGCTGGCCCTGATCGAGGACATCCAGGCGCAGCCGGATGGCATCGACTGTGCGGCCAATTCGCGGCGGGTGCTGGACCGCGTGAAGCGCGGCGAGCTGGCGCGACCGGCCCTGGCGGCCGGCGATACAGCGTTGCTGCGACCGGATCGTCGTCGCCGCGCGGGCAGCGACTGACGATCCGGCGCGGTGTTCAGTGGCTGCCTGCGATGGCGGTCTTGCGCTTCCTGTCCAGCATCACCGCCACGCACCACAGCAGCAGGCCGCCGATCGCGGTAGCCGCACCGACGTAGCCGGTGCTGGCCGGGCTGAAGCCGGCACTGATCGCCATGCCGCCCAACCACGGGCCTAGGGCATTGGCGGTATTGAAGGCGGCATGGTTGGAGGCCGCTGCCAGCGTCTGCGCTTCACCGGCCACGTCCATCAGGCGGGTCTGCAGCACCGCCGCCAGCGCGCCCATGGTGCCGACGGTGACGATCATCGGGCCGATGGTCCACACCGATTGCGCGGCCAGCGGATACAGCAGCAGCATCACGATCGACCACAGCAGCACCACCGCGGCGGCCTTGAAGTGGAACTTGTCCACCAGCCAGCCACCGGCGATGTTGCCGATGATCGCACCGATGCCGAACACGCCCACCGCCAGCGGCATCCACGATTCGGCTACGCCGGTGACCTGCACCAGGGTCGGCGCCAGGTAGGTGAACACGCAGAACATGCCAGCGAAGCCAACGGCGCCGATTGCCAGCGCCAGCCACACCTGGGTGGTGTTGAAGGCGCGCAGTTCGCGCATCGGCGAAGTGCGCACTTCGTCCGGATCCGGCAGCAGGAAGCGCGCGATCATCGCCACGGTGGCGATGGCCAGCAGGCTGACCAGGGCAAAGGCGGTGCGCCAGCTCAGCTGCTGGCCCAGCCAGGTGGTCAGCGGATTGCCGACCA
Organism: Stenotrophomonas sp. SMYL11; assembly: GCF_036320005.1. NCBI lineage: Bacteria > Pseudomonadati > Pseudomonadota > Gammaproteobacteria > Lysobacterales > Lysobacteraceae > Stenotrophomonas > Stenotrophomonas sp. SMYL11. The sequence goes on along the minus strand of NZ_JAWIRS010000001.1, from coordinate 503,634 downwards.
GGATCGCAATCGACAGGCCCAGCAGCACCCGCGACATCGCCTGGCCGCGCTGGCCGGCCGGGCTGATCGCCGCCGCCACCAGCATCGCCACGCCGAAGTAGGCGCCGTGTGGCAGGCCCGCGACGAAACGCGCGATCAGCATCGTGCCGTAGTTTGGTGCCAATGCGCTGGCCAGGTTGCCGACGGCATAGAAGCCCATCAGTGCCAGCAGCAGCTTACGGCGCGGGAAGCTGGCGCCGACGAAGGCGAGGATCGGGGCGCCGACCACCACGCCGATGGCGTAGGCGCTGATCAGGTGGCCGACCTGGGTTTCGGAAATCGACAGGCCGCGGCTGATCTCCAGCATCAGGCCCATGCTGGCAAATTCACTGGTGCCGATGGCGAAGCCGCCCAGGGACAGGGCAAGAATGATCAAGGTGCGCTGACGGGGCGTCAGCCGCGCAGCCAGGGAAGCGTTGGGGCTCATGCGGGGGCGCGATGGGGGCGGGGAGCCGGCCATTGTACTGCTGCACCGCAACAGCAGCAGCCACGCCCGGGGCAAATCAGTGTTTGATCGATGGGATTGCGGCACGCCGGGCACGGGCTCGGTGCTGCAGCGCGTGCGGCCCCCTGTTGCCGGCCTCCTGCATGTGATGACGACACGGCGGTCGGCATGATGGGCGTGCAGGGGCTGTGGAATGCTGGAACAAGGAGGGTGTCGATGCAGGAGTTCAGGCATGTGCTGGAGACGCGCGGCCGCTATCAGCTGGTAGCGGTGTCCTACGCGCCGGTGTACGCTCCGGGCGATGTGGTCGGCCATGCGGTCGTCGCCGACGATGGGGATCGTCTGACCGACCTGGTATCACTGGCCGAAGCGCGCCAACTGCTGTTGCAACGGGTGCGTGAAGAGGGCGAAGAGCCCGGGCTGGAGAACGAAAACCACCTGCGGAAGAAGGCGTCGCGCTGGCGCCGCCGCTAGGCCGTCGCGCCCTTGTGCGCATCATGGAGGATTCGGGTGTTGCCCAGTAAGAAGTATCTGCTCATCGCCATCACCACGCTGGCGACCCTGTTGCTTGGTTTCGTGTTTTCCGGCTACCTGACGTTGTTGTTCCTGGGCCTGGATACCAAGCTGTTCACCTGGAACACCTATTACCAGTACTTCAATGCGCTGGACCAGCCACAGGTCGCGCCCTTCGTGGGCAAGATCAAATGGGCTGGCTACGTGGGCTTCGGTCTGCCGCTGCTGGCCCTGCTGGTGACCGGCCTGGTGCTGCTGCTGAAGAAGGACAAGCGCTCGCTGCATGGCGACGCGCGTTTCGCCACCGGCGCCGATCTGTCCAAGCACGGCATGTTCAAGAAGACCGGCCAGAGCATCGTGGTCGGCAGCCATGGCGGCAAGCTGGTGCGGCTGGACGGCCAGCAGTTCGTGATCCTTGCGGCACCCACCCGTTCAGGCAAGGGCGTGGGCGTGGTCATCCCGAACCTGCTGGAGTACGGCGAATCGCTGGTGGTGCTGGACATCAAGCAGGAGAACTTCGACCTGACCAGTGGCTGGCGCGCCAGTCAGGGCCAGGAGATCTACCTGTTCAATCCCTTCGCCGAAGATCGGCGCACGCACCGCTGGAACCCGCTCAGCTATGTGTCCGATGATCCGGCGTTCCGGGTTTCGGACCTGATGAGCATTGCCGCGATGCTGTATCCGGATGGGGCCGAGGACCAGAAATTCTGGGTCAGCCAAGCGCGCAACGCGTTCATGGCCTTCACCCTGTATCTGTTCGAGAACTGGGATGACGAGCGCAGCAGCGGATTCCCGGGCGGTTCGGGCACGCCCACGCTGGGCGCTGTCTACCGGTTGTCATCGGGCGACGGCACCGATCTGAAGAAGTACCTCAAGGCTTTGTCGGAGCGGTCGTTCCTCAGTGGCAACGCCCGTTCGGCGTTCGCCAACATGCTGTCCCAGGCCGACGAGACCTTCGCTTCGATCCTCGGCACCTTCAAGGAGCCGCTCAATCCCTGGATCAACCCGGTGCTGGACAAGGCCACCAGCAGCAACGACTTCCTGCTGACCGACGTGCGCAGGAAGAAGATGACCATCTACATCGGCATCCAGCCGAACAAGCTGGCCGAGAGCCGGCTGATCATCAATCTGTTCTTCAGCCAGCTGATCAACCTCAACACCAAGGAACTGCCCAAGTCCAACCCGGACCTGAAGTACCAGTGCCTGTTGCTGATGGACGAATTCACCTCGATCGGCAAGGTCGAGATCATCGCCTCGGCGGTGTCCTACATGGCCGGTTACAACATCCGCCTGCTGCCGATCATCCAGAGCATGTCCCAGCTTGATGCCACCTACGGACGGGAAGTGTCACGCACGATCATCACCAACCACGCGCTGCAGATCCTGTACGCGCCGCGCGAGCAGCAGGACGCTAACGACTACTCGGACATGCTGGGCTACACCACCATCCGCAAGAAGAACGTCACCCATGCCCGCGAGAAAACCCACAACTTCACCGAGGAGCGGCGCGCACTGATGCTGCCTCAGGAGCTGAAGGCGATGGGGCCGGACAAGGAAGTATTCCTCTACGAGGGCATACCGCATCCGGTGAAGTGCGACAAGATCCGCTATTACAAGGATCGCTATTTCACGTCGAGGCTGCTGCCGAAGGTCGACGTTCCGATGCTTAACGTCTAATTCACGTCGCTAAATTTGTGACGTGGATTCATATTCACTGACATGAAATCGTGACCTGAGTCAAAAATTCGGCGTCTGTTCATAGATTTTCAGACTTGTCTGACATGGAATTGACGCGTGGTTGTGTAACTCTGTGTTCGTCATCCAGAAGTGTGTGCTGGATGGCAAGAGTTGTAACGCAGGGTGGCCAGGAGTTTGTGCCATGGAAACAAGGATGGTTTCGACGTTGGTGAGGGTGTGCGGGTGTGTCGTCGGCAACGTCTGGCGGCCCCGCGACCTGGTTGGCAGCTTTCGGGCTGCAGGGGAGCCGGGGCAGGTGTGCTGCATGCCAGCGCGTCTCCCCGATTCCGGCGTGCGCCATGCAGCGCCGGACGACCAGGGAACCAACGCTCGGGACTGCTTTTTCGTACGTCAAAGTGAAGCCCGTATGAATCAGGCGTTTATCGCGAAAATCTCCATCGCCGCAGTCGCGGCGCTGATGGTGGCAGGGTGTGCCACCAAGTCCGCCCCCGATTTCGGTGGGCGCTGGAAGCCGGTCAATCGCTTTGCCGTGGCGACGACCGAGATCCCGCTGTACTCCAGCTACGTCTACCAGGCCTCGCCGATGGATGGCACGCTCAAAGCCATGCTCGAGCGCTGGGCCAAGGATTCCGGACGAACACTGGACTACCGCCTCAACTCGGACTTCACGCTGTATGGCGCGGTCTCGAAGATCGACACCACCAATGCACAGCAGGCTGTGATCGATCTGACTTCGGCGTATTCGGCGCAAGGCATCTCCGTCTCCATTGTTGGCAACCAGATCGTTGTGCAGAGCGCTGGCTCGACGCCCACCGCGTCGGCGCAGGGCGCTGATTCCAACAGCGGCACCTGAGTCCACCTCGAAACCATCGAACGTGCTGCTCCCCGCGCCTGTCGCAGGGGCTCCATGCCCATTGATGTTTCAGCAGTACGGAAGAATCCATGTTCCGCAAGAAGGATCCCGGCAACAGTCCCAAGGTCGAGCAGTCGGTCGCCAAGGCGGTCAGCTACGAGATCACCGTGGCCGACATGGCGCGTCGCAGCGAGCGGCGCGCGTGGTGGGTCGCCACGGGCTCGTTGCTGATGTCGCTCGCACTGGCGGGCGGCTACTACTACATGCTGCCGCTGAAAGAGAAGGTGCCGTTCCTGGTGATGGCCGACGCGTATACGGGTACCGCGACGGTCGCGCGCCTGAGTGGCACGTTCCAGGGCGAGACCATCACCAGCAACGAAGCGATCAATCGCAGCAATGTCGCCCAGTACGTGCTGGCACGTGAATCGTACGACTCGGCGGTAATGGGCCTGCGCGACTGGGAGCTGGTGTTCGTGATGTCCACCGATCCGGTGGCGCAGTCCATGCGCGTGCGCTATGCCGGCAACAACCCGCAGAACCCGTTCGTGATGTATGGCCGCGAGCGCGCCATCCGGGTCAAGATCCTCAGCATCACGCCGCTGGGCGCCGAACCGAACGGCAGCTTCCGCGGTGCGTCGGTGCGCATCCAGCGCAGCCTGTTGGACAAGCGCACTGGCGTTGCCACCTATCTGGACAATCAGCTGGTGACGATGCGCTTCGGCTACAACCAGAACCTCGCGCTGTCCGAGCAGGATCGTATCCTCAATCCGCTGGCCTTCCAGGTCACCGAGTATCGCGTCGACAACGACTATTCCCGTGGCGTCCCGGTGCCGGATGACGGCGCCATGCAGGCGCAGGCGCAGCAGGCTGCACAGGCCGCGCAGCAGGCGCAGGGTGTCTACGATCCGAACAATCCGGCTGCGGCCACGATGATCGATCCTGCCACCGGCCAACCGGTCGCGGCTCCGGTCAACGGCCAGGTGCCGGGTCAGGCGATGCCGGGCCAGCCCGTACAGGGTCAACCCATGCCGGGTCAGCCGGTGCAGGGGCAAGTAACGCCGGGGCACGCCATGCCCGGACAGCCGGCCATGAGGCCGGCGCAGAACAATTCCACCGGAACTGCTGATGGAGCAAGCAACCGATGAGTAGTCGAAATATCAGGGGAAGCGCGCTGGCGCTGCTGTCGATGTTGTCGCTGTTGTTTTCAGCAGCGGCGATGGCGCAGGCGGTGGACCACTACGAGTACGAGAAGGACCGCATCTATCCGGTTCGCACCGGCCTGGGCCTTACCACCCAGATCGAGTTGAGCCCGAACGAGAAGATCCTCGACTACAGCACCGGCTTCAGCAGCGGCTGGGAGCTGACCCGCCGCGAGAACGTGTTCTACCTCAAGCCGAAGAACGTCGACGTGGACACCAACATGATGGTGCGCACCGAGACCCACTCCTACATCTTCGAGCTGAAGGTGGTAGCCACTGACTGGCGCCAGCTGGAACAGGCGCGTCGTGCAGGCGTGCAGTACAAGATCGCCTTCGTCTATCCGAACGACACCGTGTTCGGCGTCGCCCAGGAAGCGGTCGAAGAAGAGGCCAAGCCATTGTTGAGCTCTGAACTGGCCAAGGACCGCCAGTACAACTTCAACTACTCCTATTCGACCAGCAAGGCGAAGAAGATGGGGTGGCTGATCCCGGTCAACGCCTATGACGATGGTCGTTTCACCTACCTGAAGCTGCCGAATTCGCCGGAGTACAAGACCGGCATCTTCCCGGCGGTTTTCGGTCGCGAAACGGAATACGGAGAAGACTTCGTGGTCAACACCACGGTTGAAGGCAATACGCTGATCGTGCACGGGACGCACCCGTACCTGGTCATCCGCCACGGCGACTTCGTCGTCGGCCTGCGAAGGAACGTGAAGAAATGAGCCAGCAGAACACTCCCGGAAACGACCCGAACAACGGACGCGACGAGAGCCAGAGCCCGTACGGCGCACAGGGTGCCCCGGACGCGCCGTCGAATCCCTACTTCGGCACGGCCCAGGCCGAGCCGGCGCCGGATCTGGACGCGGCCGCGCCGCAGCTGCGCTCGGCCGAAGAGCAGCGGTTGAATCGCAAGGCCCTGCTGTTCCTCGGCGGCATCGTGCTGCTGCTGATGGCAATGGGCTTCCTGCTGTTCCGCAAGGGCCAGGATAGTGATGACGCCGTGCAGAAGGTGCCGGATGTCGCACGTGCCAGCACGCCGACATTGCCGGACGTTGCGCCGCCTCCGCAGGCGCCGCCGACTGCCGCCGAACCGATTCCGATGCTTCCGCCGATGTCGCAGGACGAAGGTCCGAAGCTGGTGCCCATTGCGTCCCGGCCGGAAGCCATGGGACCCCGTGAGCCGACGCTGGTCGAGCGCCGGATGGCTGGCGTGGATGATGCCGCGCTTGCGGCAGGCAATCGCGCGCAACCGCAGCGCAGTGCGCTCGACGAGCAGACCCGCCAGGCGCTGCTTGCGAACATGATGCCCAACCAGCAGGGGCAGCAGAAGATCCGTCGTGGGCCGGATGTGGAAGACGTTTCCAGTGCCGCCTACATCCAGAGCCCCGATGCGCTGCTGGTGCGCGGCACCTACCTGCGGTGCGTGCTGGAAACCCGCATCATCACCGATCTGGCCGGCTACACGTCGTGCCTGCTGACCGAGCCGGTGTACTCGATCAACGGTCGCAACCTGCTGCTGCCGAAGGGCTCCAAGATCTATGGCGCCTATGGCGATGGTCCGATCGGCAAGCGCGTGGAAGTGATCTGGGATCGCATTACCACCCCCAATGGCATCGATGTTGCGATGTCCAGCCCGGGCGTGGATCAGCTGGGCGGCGCCGGTCATCCGGGCCAGTACAGCGCGCACTGGGGCAGCCGTATCGCCTCGGCGCTGATGATCAGCCTGATTTCCGATGCCTTCAAGTACGCGGCTGCCGAACATGGTCCGGAGACGACCACCATCGCCAACAACGGCATGACGGTGCAGTCGCCCTATGAGAGTGCTACCGCACGCACGATGGAGCGCCTGGCCAACGAGGCACTCAGCAGCAACCGTCGTCCGCCGACCGTCACCATCAACCAGGGCACGATCGTGAATGTCTACGTTGCCAAGGACGTCGACTTCACCAACGTGCTCCACCCCCGCCGGTAACCCAACGAACGATCATGGACGCCGAAGTGTCACCCCTCGCCCTCGTCTCCAGCGATTTCCTGCGCTATCAGTACGAAGTGCTGGGCATTGCAGAGTACATGACCTCGCCGGAGGTGACGGAAATCTGCATCAACCGTCCCGGTGAGCTGTACCTGGAAACCCGGGCGGGGTGGCAGCGGGTGGATGTGCCGAGCCTGACCTTCGAGCGGGCCCGGCAGTTCTGCACGGCGGTGGTGAACGAGAGCAACACCGGTCAGCGCATTACCGATGCCGATCCGGTCGTGTCGCTCACGTTCCCCACCGGCCAGCGTGCGCAGTTCGTGATTCCGCCGGCATGTGACGCCGGGAAGGTATCAATCACCATTCGTCTGCCGTCCAAGCACACCAAGTCGCTGAGCCAGTATCACGAAGATGGTTTCTTCAACCAGATCCTGGAAAGCGATGGCAGCATCAGCGAGCAGGACCGCGAGCTGCTGGAACTGCGCCAGCAGCGCGAGTACGCCGAGTTCTTCCGGCGTGCGGTGATGTACCGCAAGAACATCGTGGTGTCCGGTGCGACCGGCAGCGGCAAGACCACCTTCATGAAAGCGCTGGTCAATCATATCCCCGACAACGAACGCCTGGTCACGATCGAGGACGCACGCGAGCTGTTTCTGACCCAACCCAATGTGGTGCACCTGCTGTACTCCAAGGGTGGGCAGAGCACCAGCAACGTCAGCGCAAAGAGCTGCATGGAAGCCTGCCTGCGCATGAAGCCCGAACGCATCATCCTTGCCGAGCTGCGCGGTGACGAGGCGTTCTACTTCATCCGCAACTGCGCATCGGGCCACCCGGGCTCGATCACCAGTTGCCATGCGGGCAGTCCGGAGCAGACCTGGGACCAGTTGGCCCTCATGGTGAAGGCCTCCGCCGAAGGTTCGGGCCTGGAATTCAACGTGATCAAGCGACTGTTGATGATGACCATCGACATCGTTGTGCATATCAAGGCGCACGCCGGTTCGCGCTACATCACCGGTATCGATTTCAATCCTGGGCGCGCCCAGGGGCAGGAGGGCTGAAGGATGCTGCCAGGACTGGAGATGATGGCGTGCCCGGAGATGGCGGTGTCGATGGACGTGATGCAGCACGTCATCAACGTTGAATCGTCACGCAACCCTTATGCCATCGGCGTAGTTGGTGGCGCTCTGGTGCGCCAGCCCAAGGCGCTGGATGAAGCGCTGGCGACGGTCCGGATGCTGGAAGAGAAGGGCTACAACTTCTCCATCGGGCTGGCCCAGGTCAATCGCTACAACCTCGGCAAGTACGGCCTGGATTCCTACGAGAAGGCCTTCCAGCAGTGCCCGAACCTGCAGGCGGGCTCGCGCATCCTGGCCGAGTGCTACAAGCGCTCCGGTGGTGACTGGGGCAAGTCGTTCAGCTGCTACTACTCGGGAAATTTCGAGACCGGCTTCCGCCATGGCTATGTGCAGAAGGTCTACGACTCGATGCGCCGCGGGCAGCAGCTTGCCACCAATGGTGTTGCGCCGATCGACGTGGTGAGTCGCGGTGAACGCCGCAGCGTGAAGGTCGAGCATCATCCGCAGCTGGCCTCTCCGGCGCAGGCCCGCATCGTTGCGCAGTCCAATGGCCCGGTGTACGTGCCGTCGGAAGACCCGGCACGTGCGTATGTCGTGTATCCCTCCACCGGTGCGATGGCGCGGGGCAGCCTGCTGAACATCGCCGACCAGGCGCTGTCCAAGGTAGTGCTGGGTTCGGTGGACCGGATGATGCAGCCACAGCCGCAGCCCACCCAAGGGGCCACGTATCCGCAGCAACAGGCCGGTGGCATGCCGCAGCAGCTGCCTCAGCAGGGTCCGGCGCAGGCAATGGCCATGCCGCAGCAGTTGCCGGGCGCTGCCGGCGCCGGCAACGAGGGGCCCGTGATGCTGCGCCCCTGGAGCGAGCGCAATCAGCCTGTGGCCGGTGGCGAAAATTCATTCAACGCACCGGTGCAGGCTGCACCGGTGCAGCAGATTCCCGCAGGGGATGCGGCCTTCGTGTTCTGACGAAGTCGTGGTGCGGCCAGTCCCCCGGCTGGTCGATTCAGTTGTGTTAGTCCATCAACAAGGAAATCAATCCATGAAGCGATCCAATCTCGACCTCGTCCAGGCCCAGCGCACGCTGAAGACCCTGCTGATGGCCACGATCTTCGTTGGCGCACTGTTCGCCCCGCAGGTGTTCGCCACCAACACCGACTTCGGCGGCACCGACAAGAAGGTCTGCGGTTTCTTCTCCAACATCAACGGCCTGCTGAACATGGCCTCGATCGCCGTGGTGACCATTGCGGTGATCTTCGCCGGCTACCAGATCGCTTTTGCTCACAAGCGCATCAGCGACGTCGCGCCGATCCTGATCGGTGGCGTGCTGATCGGTGCCGCCGGCCAGATCGCGCGCATGCTGCTGGGTGAAGGCAGCGACGGCAAGTGCGGTGCTGGCACCAGCACGACCTACTACCTGATCAACAACGCGATCCAGTACTACAGTGCATAAGAACGTCGTGTTCCGCGGCTGCACGCGCCCAGCGATGTTCCTGGGCGTGCCTTATCTGCCATTTTTCATGGTGGCGGGCGGGCTGTTGCTGCTCAGTGTGTACACGAACTTCTGGTTCCTGCTCACCATTCCGGTGGCGATTTTCATCATGCGGCACATGGCCAAGCGTGACGAAATGATCTTCCGCCTGCTGGGCCTGCGACTGATGTTCAAGCTGAAGGTGCGCAACGTGCCGGAACACGATGGCATGTGGGTGTTCAACCCCAATCACTACCGCAACAAGCCGGCCCGAATGGATTGAGGTCCGGATCCGGCCTGGCGGGCGTTCTCGCCCGCCAGGTCTCTTGAAACTCCTTGGCAGTACCTCTTTGGAAGCAGTCGTATGTTCAGCCCTGACACCTCCATCAGTGAGTTCATCCCGTTGTCGTCGCATGTCGCTCCGAACGTGGTCAAGACCACGGGCGGCGACTACCTGATGACCTGGCATCTGGAAGGACTGCCGTTCGTCGGCCGTGAGGAGTGGGAGCTCGAGCATCGCCACAACACGTTCAACCGCCTGCTGCAGACCCTGCGCGCACCGGACTTCGTCAACGTCGCTTTCTGGGTGCACGACATCCGTCGCCGCCGCACGCTGAAGGGCAAGAGCAACTACAAGCAGCGCTTCAATCAGGACGTTTCAGACCAGTACATGGGCATGCTGTCCTCGCAGCGCATCATGCAGAACGAGCTGTACCTGACCATGATCTACCGCCCGGTGGTCGCGGGTAAGCGCTTCGTCGAAAAATCGGCGAACGTGGACAAGCTGCGCGCCGAGCAGGAGCAGGCGGTCGAGAAGCTGATGGAACTCGCCGGCAACGTCGAGGCCGTGATCCGCGACTACGCGCCGTATCGCCTGGGCATGTACGAAGCCAAGAACGGCGTAGTGTTCTCTGAAACGCTGGAGCTGTTCGGTTACCTGATCAATCGCATCGATGAGCCGGTGCCGGTGCTGTCGGCGCCGATCAAGGATTACCTGCCTGTCAGCCGCCACATGTTCTCGGCGAAGACCGGCGATTTCGCGATCAATACCCCCAATGGTGCCAATCACTACGGCGCCATCCTGAACATCAAGGAGTATGCCGAGGGGACCTACCCGGGCATCCTCAATGGCCTGAAATACCTGGATTACGAGTACGTCATCACCCATTCGTTCAGCCCGATGGGGCGCCAGGACGCGCTCAAGGTGCTCGACCGCACCAAGGGCATGATGATCTCCTCCGGCGACAAGGCGGTCAGCCAGATCGTCGAGCTCGACCAGGCCATGGATCAGTTGTCGTCGGGCAACTTCGTACTGGGTGAATACCACTTCATCATGGCCGTCTACGGCGACACGCAGGCCAAGCTTTCGCAGAATGTCGCCTCGACCCGTGCCGAGCTGTCCAACGCCGGGTTCGTATCGACCAAGGAAGACCTGGCGGTTACCTCGTCCTTCTACTCACAGTTGCCGGGTAACTGGCGCTACCGCACCCGCCTGGCCAATGTCAGCTCTCTGAATTTCCTGGGTCTGTCGCCGCTGCACAACTTCGCCACCGGCAAGCAGCACAACAATCCCTGGGGCGACTGCGTCACCACGCTGCAGACCACCAACGGCCAGCCGTACTACTTCAATTTCCATGCGACCCACCCGTCGGAAAATTCGCTGGGTGAGAAGGCGATCGCCAACACCATGGTGATCGGCAAGTCCGGTACCGGTAAGACCGCGCTGATCAATTTCCTGCTCAGCCAGGTGCAGAAGTACGAGCCGTCGCCGACCATCTTCTTCTTCGACAAGGACCGCGGTGCTGAGATCTTCGTGCGGGCCTGCGGAGGTAACTATCTGGCCCTGGAGAACGGCGCGCCGACCGGCTTCAACCCGTTCCAGTGCGAGAACAACGAAGCCAACGTGCAGTTCCTGGCCGACCTGATCAAGGTGCTGGCCGGCAAGCGCGAATACAGTGCCCGCGAAGAAGAGGATATCTACCGCGCGGTGGAAAACATGCTAGATACGCCGATGCATCTGCGCAGCATGACCAACTTCCAGAAGAGCCTGCCCAACATGGGTGACGATGGCCTCTACGCGCGCTTGCGGCGCTGGACCTCGGGCAATTCGCTGGGCTGGGTGTTCGATAATCCGATCGATACCGTTGACCTGAGCAAGGCCAACATCATCGGTTTCGATTACACCGACATCATCGACAACCCAGAAGTGCGCGTGCCGGTCATCAATTACCTGCTGCACCGCCTGGAGTCGTTGATCGACGGCCGTCCGCTCATCTACGTGATGGACGAGTTCTGGAAGATCCTGGACGGCGAGGGTGGCCTGAAGGAATTCGCGAAGAACAAGCAGAAGACCATCCGTAAGCAGAACGGTCTCGGCATCTTCGCAACGCAGAGCCCGGAGGATGCGCTGAAGAGCGATATCTCCGCCGCCCTGATCGAGCAGACCGCTACCCTGATCCTGCTGCCGAACCCGAATGCCAGCAAGAGCGACTACATGGACGGCCTGAAGCTGACGGAGGCTGAGTTCAAGGTGGTTACTGCCCTGGACGAGCGCTCGCGCTGCTTCCTGGTCAAGCAGGGCCATGCCTCCAGCGTCTGCCAGCTCAACCTGCGCGGCATGGACGACATCCTGTCGGTGATCTCGGCGTCGACCGACAACATCGACATCATGCATCGTGTCCTGCAGACCGCCGCCGTGCGTGCACGTGTGACGGTGGATGAGCTGACGCCGGAACAGTGGCTGGAAGATTTCTACAAGAACCGCAAGGGCTCCGGAAAGCCCGCATCCAACAGTAAGGAGGTTGCAGCATGACTGTCGCAACAGACGTGAACGCAGCAAGCCCCTTGAATTCGATGGAGAAGAACATGGAAACCACTGCCCGTACTGCCAAGACGCCGAGTGCAGTCTCCCGGCTCCGTTCCACCGCCATGGCGATTTCCGTCGCCGCATTGCTCAGCTTCCCCGTGAAGGGATACACCATCCCGGTGGTTGAGGTTGGCTTGAATACCTTCAACAGCACGCTGACTGAGGTCCATACGCTTGCCGCTCAGGGGGAAGCCTTGCTCGAGTACAGTACCCAGGCGCAACGGTTTCTGGAAACAACTCAGAACTGGGCGCAGAAGCTGGCGAAGTTCAATCAGATCATCGCCTCGCCACTGATGCCTCAAGGCGTGAAGCTGGAGCCGGTTCCGCTTGAGTGGAATGTCGCCGAGCGCTGCGGCGCCGGCAATATCATGAGCCTGAGCGGTATTCTCACTGCGTTGGACTTGAGCCCGGGTGGGGACATCATCGCCCAGCAGCGCAACATCTGCGCTGCAATCCAGGTCATGGAGAATCAGAAGTACAACGAGACCGTGGAAGTTGTGCAGAAGACGATGCCCGACATGCGCAAGGTGCTGGACAGGATCAAGGATATCCGCGATCTGTGGAGCGGCGAGGGTGCGATGGCGGAGGCCTCCGCGAACGCAGTCGTTTCTGACGCCTATATGCAGGCGGATTTTGCGACCTGGGAAAAGAAGACTGAAGGGTATGACAAGCAGATTCAGGCGCTGACCAAGATGCAGCAGATTCTTGCGCAGCGCGCATTGAAGGGTACCGGTCAGTCACCTCTCGGTACCGTAGTGAAGGCCGCGGCACTGAAGGCAGCGCTCTCCAACTGATTAGACGCTGCTCCGGTCGAGCTGCAATCACATTCTAGGTGAAGTTATGGATCTTGGGCTGATGGATGGCATGTTGGGGCAAGGCCCCCTGCACATGCTGCAGAATCTGCACGCGTCATCCTCAATTGGTGACTTTGTGTTCTTCCGGCTGATCCTCGATTACCTGCATAAGGAAATCGCGGAGTACGGCGTCAAGCTGCTTGGACGCATGATGGCGTGGGTCGGTGGCATTGCACTGACTCTCATGACGCTCTGGGTGCTGATTCAGGGTTTCCGGATCGCCACCGGTCGCAGCCGCGATTCGATGATGGTGCTCGTGACCAACATGGCCAAGGCTGCGCTGATCGTGTCGGTTGCCACGACCATGGGTATGTTCGGTCGCGAGATGCATGGCTTTCTCATCAATGACGTGAAGAACGAGATTACTTACGTCGTGACCGGGAAGAAGGACTCGCCGGAGGATCTGATCGATGAGAACCTGGGCTACATGCAGCTGGCGCTATCCAGCGTTGACGCGCTGGACGTGATGAGCGACGTGACGCTGGACAACGCCAAGACCCGTGCCATGTGGTTCATTGGCATGGGCACGGGTGGTCCGGCAGTCACGGCTGGCTCAATGCTTTTGCTGTATGAGGTCGCGCTGGCATTGTTCATCGGCCTGGGGCCATTATTCATCCTGTGCTTGCTGTTTGACCAGACCAAGCAGCTGTTCCAGAAGTGGCTGCTCTACGGCATAGGCACGATGTTCTCCATGGCGGTTCTGGCAGCGATGACCGGCATCGCGATGAAGATGGTGTCCAAGGTTGCGTTCGCCTTCTGGGGAAGCACGTTGACGGGCACGCTGATGGGTCAGAATTTCAGTGAAGGTATGTCGAGCATGGCGCTGCAGCAGGGCGGCATGGGCCTGATCCTGACCACGCTGATTCTGACTGCGCCCCCAATGGCGGCGATGTTCTTCCAGGGAACATTGGGCAGCTTCATGGCATATTCGCAGATAGGCGGTAGTGCAGTACCGGCATCGCCGGGCCCGAATGGTCAGCCGCCGGGTTCGACGGGCGGTGGTCAGAGTTACAGGCCAGAGGCACCGTCCTCAGCTGCGGGATCTCAGTTAGGTGGAGGACAAGCGGTAATGCCAAGATTGCAAGGTGGACATGAGCCTCAGCATCCGTCTTCTGGCCTCAGAGGGAACGCCAATTCAGGAATTGCCTAGTTTGATCGCTTGGCTGGAGACGGTGGAGGTACGTTCCCTATGAAGTTGATTGCACATTGGGTGTTGCTCGCCTCGTGCCTGCTGCTATTGGGTGGTGTTGATCGTGCGTGGGCAGAAGGAAACTGCCCGCCCGGGTATTACCCTATTGGCGGGCAGGGCGCGCGCGGATGTGCGCCGATTCCGGGAGGTGCCACTGGAAGCACTGGCTCCTCTGAGATCCGTCTCGCAACTCCGACTGGCAAATGGACCAAGACCTGGGGGGCAATTGCGGAGTCGAAAAGTACTCAGGATGCAGGGGTTTCAACGGGGTTGCGATCCAAGAATGAGGCCGAGCGCGAAGCAGTTTCAAAGTGTGGAGCGTCAGGTGCCCGGGACTGCACGGTCAGCATGAGCTATTTCAACCAGTGTATTTCCTGGGTCATTCCAAGCGGACGATCCGGTACTGGACGTGCGGGACTTGGGACAGGGGCTACCCCCGAGTTGGCGCTTGTCGCTTCGGAAGCAATGTGCCGCAATGATCGCGCAGGACGGTGTGAAGTGTTCTATTCGAACTGTACCAAGCCTTTGTTTGATGAATTCTGATCAAGGGCATGCGGCAAGGAATATCAGAGCAATGGCACACCAGGAGGTACACGCGCCGGTCGAGTCAATGCGTTGTCTGAGTACCCCAAACGGTCAGCCAAGCGCGCACCTCCCGAGCATCGCCGGGCCCGAATGGCCAGCCGCCGGGTTCGACGGGCGGGGGGCAATACGAGCCGAACGCACCGGCGACTCACGAATCTCAACCGATGGGTGTAGGTTCTGCAGTCACTCCGAGATTGCAGGGTGCCTTGACTCTCCGCCACCATCGTCTGGGGTTGGAGGAAATGCGAATGGCAGCGTTGCATAGCGAGTTCGATATGCACGATAAAGGTGGAGGTGGCGGGCGATGAAAATTCTTGTATCGCAAGCGATTCTCGCCTGTTCTTTGATCTTGGGCGTGGCGTATCAATCCTTTGCTGAAGGCAATTGTCCGCCAGGGTACTACCCGATTGGAGGTCAGGGCGCCCGAGGTTGTGCCCCCATTCCAAGTGGCGCACCGAGTAGCACATCGAGTGGCGGGATTTCCGAATTGCCCGCAAACTCTCCGACGGGGCGGTGGATAAAGACTTGGGGGGCAATCGCCGAGTCCCGGTCTACTCAGGACGCAGGAGCATCGACTGGCCTTCGGTCACAGCTAGCGGCAGAGCAAGAGGCGTTGCGGAAGTGCAGTTCAACTGGTGCCGCCGATTGCTCCGTCAGTTTGGCGTATCGAAATCAGTGTGTGGCTTGGGTCATTCCAAGTGGGAAGACGGGTCGTGGAATGTCGGCGCTGGGGCGTGGTGCTACGCCGGAAATGGCGCTGATAATGGCGCACTCCAAGTGCAAGAATGATGTGAGCGGGAAGTGCGCGGTGCTGTATGAAAACTGCACCAAGCCTATTTTTGAAGAGTTTTGATGTAAATGTGCCGGTGGGCACGCTGGTATAGTCTCGAAGAATGTTGTCGTTGGAGAGTCACGGCTTAAAATGCTGTGCGCCTACTTCCGGCTGAATGTGTCTCAGCAGTCTCTTCTACTGCGCTGATGTTCACTGGGACGAAATGCGTTAATGCTAGTACGGTAAGCTGGGCAACTTGGACTGCCTTGCGGGACTGCAGAGCTGCGGCGGAAGCACAATGCAGATCCGTCTACGTCGCGTGTGCTATTCCACTTTTCAAGGGATATCAGGCGTACGCGGCCGGACGCTGCCCGAGGCGGAGGAAAAGGCAGTGGGAGAATGTATCGACGCCGATGCGAAAGCCTGTCCTCTGGCATTCAACAACTGCATGTGAAGCTACAGGCGATTTGGGGGTGTTGCGCCGCCTGCGCCCGTCTTGCTTCGTGGATGCGGTCCCCGATTCTGTGACTGGTAGCGCCATTTCAAGCTTTCGATCTTCGACGCAAGCGACCTCCTCGCGCTAAGCTCTCCTGGCGCCGGAAAAATGACGCTTCGGCGCTACCGATTGCAGGAGCTTTCCCGTCCATGAGGACCCTGTCCCTCCGCTCAACGGGTGACGCATGCCACCGACGCTGCCATGGTGCTCCCGGAGCTATCATCCGCATCTGCAGGGTGACTGGCGCGACTGGGCAACGCCACTATGCCCGCCTACGACGCGAGCATCGGCGGGACGATATTGAAGGAGTGGGAGGGGATGGAAGACAGGGTTGGCGCACACATGGACGATGCCCTGGCATTTGTTCCGTCCGGTGCGAACCTGCTGGAAGCCGTCAGGGGCGAGCTCAACGGCGATGGCATCGAGTATCAGCTGCTGGTCATCGACCAGCCGACGCCGGAAGGGCTGGTGCCCGGCCAACACGGACCGAACCGGGTGCTGCTGTTGCTACGCGGTGACGGGCGCGGGCGCTGGCAGCTGGCCGCGCGCAACGACAAGCTGGTGCCGTGTTCCACCCGAGGTGGCTTGGCCGGCGACCCTTTTGCGTATGCAATGGTCGAGGAGGGCACCTTCAGCGTGATCACCAACGGCGGTAGCCGCGAGCGCTGGAGCAGCACCTACCGGTTCCGCTATGCGCCCGCGGACAAGGCCTGCTGGGTGGACGGGGTGAGACGCAAGGTCGTGGATATCGAGACCGAAGCGACCAACATCCGGGATTATTCGGTGGCGGAGCTGGGCAGGGTGCGGTTCGAGGACTTCGACCCGTCCAGTGTCGCGGAGGTGTCGCTTCCATGAGCCAAGCTCCAACCGGCGGAAGGGAATCCGCGCTGATGAAGATTCAGGAGTTGCACTGTGTCGACCGATAGAGAGTCGCAGCTGTTGCGGCAGGCGACCAAAGCCGGCATCGACTCCCCGCTTGAACTGGCCAATTTCATGGCCCAGGCAGGGCACGAGTCGCGCGGCTTGAGCCGGCTCAATGAAAGTTTCAACTTCACCCGGGGAATCTCGCAGATCCCGGTGGAAGCTGCGTGGCGCAATGGCAACGCTGCGTTGGAGAGCGCCCGCCAGGAAGCGCTGCGTGGCCGCCCGGAAAACCTGGCTGAGCTGATGTACGGCGGACGCATGGGCAATGATGTGCCCGGCGACGCATTGAAGTACCACGGCCGCGGCTATCTGCCGTTGGTCGGCAAGGAGAATTACGAGCGTGCCGGCAAAGCGCTGGATCTGGATCTGGTGAATCAGCCGGAACTGGCCGCGCAGCCCGAGCACGCAGGCCGTATTGCGGTGTGGCAGTGGCAGACGCGAGTACCGGAGGCGGCGCGCGAGGATGTGCGCGAGGCAACGCATGCGCTCAATGGCGCCCTCAATGGCATCGAGGCGCGCCGGCAACGCTTCGAGGTCTGGCAGCAGAAGCTGACGCCGGACGTGATGGCGCGGCTGGAGCGGGGTGAGGTCGGTGCGCCGGCGCAGAGTGTTGCCCGAGACATGTCGCAGACCGGTGAGCCCGGCAACACGTTGTTCGAGGATGCACGCCGACGCCTGCAGCAGATGGGAGCACAGAGTGGACTGCGCAGCATACAAGAGCTCGACAATACCGCTGGCGCATTGGCGCTGGGGGCGCATAAAGCCGGCCTGTCGCGCATCGATCATCTCCTGGCCGGCAATGACGGTCGCACGCTGTTTGCGGTACAGGGTGGGCTGGGCGATCCGGCCATGCTGCGCGCATCGGTCGATCGCGAACAGGCGGCGCAGCAGCCACTGGCGCAGAGCAGCCAGCAGTTGGCTACCAGCGTCGCCCAGCAGGACCCGGCGGCTGCGCTTGCCCGCGAGCAGGAGCAGCGTTCTCGATCCCTGTAGCACCTGATGCCTGCGGGCAGGGTGCCCGCAGGCGCTTTACGTACGACGCGTGGCGCCCTGTGGCGCCGACATGGAAACCCACTCGTAAGGACACCACATGCGAATCGTTCCCCCGAATGCCCGGCACGCCGCCGCCCACTGCAGTGCATCCGTGCGCCGCCTGCCGCCGCTCTGGCTGCTGTCACTTGGACTCGCCGCAGCGTCGGCACAGGCTCAGGAGGCCGCAGCACCCCTCGTGGAGACGCCCCCCGCTGCCGAGGCGGCCGTTGAAGCGCCTGCAGGGATGGCACCTGTTGCAGCGCCCACGGCGGCCGAAGCCGTTGCCGTGGCGCCGGCTCCCGTAGTACCGGCTGCCGTGACACCCCCGGCGACACCTGTGGTGGACGCGCAGCCGGCGGCGGCTGCAGACCCGACGCCTGTGCCGGTTGCACCCGCGGCGGCGGCGCCTGTCGCTGCACCGCCTGCCGTCGTCGAGCCAGCCGTCCCGGTGGTAGCTCCCGCGCCACCCGCCTTGGTCATCGTGCCGTTGCCGCCCGAGCAGGCGACCGAGCGTGCGCTCGGTGCCCGTTGTCCGGTGGATCTGGCTGGGCGGCTGGCGGCCCAGGGCGAGCTGCTGATCGGCGCCTGCCAGGGCACGATGCCGGCGCATCTGGCCGCGCTGCTGGTCGCGCTGCCCCAGCAGGACATCCACCTGCCGCGCAACTGGCGCGAGCGTGAGGTGCAACAGAAGGTTTGGTTCAAGGCGGTGCCGGGCTACGGCCAGCGCCCGGACTTCATCGCGCGGATGGGCGACATCTGGGTGCGTTCGCTGGAAGGGCGCGACGCCGACAGCACGTTCTATCTGGTGTCAGCGCCGTTCACCTGCAGCGACCAGGTCGCCAACCGCGAGTACGGCGCGGAGCCGGTACGTGTGCCAGCGGGTGACTGTCGCGAGGCTTATGTTGGCCAGCGTGTGTATCAGGTTCGCGGGGACGCCGCGCCGAGGGATGTGACCGCCGACGCCATGCCGGCCATGCCCCAGGTGACGGAGGCTGATCGTGCACGGCAGCTGTCGCGCGAGGGACGGATCAGCCTGGACCACAGCAAGCTGCAGTACGGCCCGGCCATGCGTTGGTTCGTGCAGTACCCGGAGACGGTGCAGAAGGGCGGTCCGCGTGCCTACAGTGACTGGAACCGCGAGCACCTCGCCTTCGTGGTCTGGACTGGGGATCGCTTCGAGCTGCGTGAGAAGGTCGCGCGGGCGCAGTGGCCCTGTGACCCGGTAGCGCCGGGCGATCGCGCCTGTGGTGGCTTCCCGGATTCCGGGCCGGATCTGTTCGTGACCGCCGGTGCGTCGGCGCCGGTCGCGGCCTCCAGCCCCTGACGCAGAGGGCCGAAGTGACGCGGGAGCCGGATTGAACGGCTCCCGCGCTGTTCATCAGGCCTGCATGCTGCGGGTCTGGTTCTGCTGTTGTTCCAGTTGCTGATCGCGGTCCTGTGCCAGGCGCTGTCCCGCGGCTTGCTGATCAATCCGCTGGCTGCTCTGCTCCAGCGGGGTGTTCATCGCCACGGCCGTATCCACCGACACGCGAAGGTGAGCGGGATCGCCGCCCTGGCCCTGCACCGCAAAGCTGCGCGAAGCATCGGCATTCATCACCACCTCGTCGATGCGCTTGCCGCCTGCAGCGTGCATCTCCGCCGCCAGGCTGCCCGCCAACTGCGTACTCATCACATCCGGCACGCGGCCGACGCGAACGTCCTGCGCATGCACGCCACGGATCGCGTCGTTGAACAGCGGGTTGCCCAGGTGGTTGGCATCGTCCATGCGCAGCATGCTGGTGTGATGGCCGTTCTTCTCGGCTTCGCGGCGTGCCGGTTCACCGGGCTGCAGCGGGCCGCGGATGTGGTCGTACAGATCGATGGCGCCGCCCGGGATGCCGCGTGCAGCGCGGGTGACGCCGCGACGCAGTGACTCGACGTCGTCGCGATACTCCTCGATCATCTTGGCGTTGTCTTTCGCCAGCTTCTGCGTTTCCGGGTGCTTCAGCACCGAGCCTTCGTTGAGGAAGTTGCCCAGCTTGTGCGCACCGAACGAGCTGGTGGCCGCGATGATCGGGCGATCCGGAATCAGATCACGCAGGGCGTGATTGCTGAAGCCGCTTGCCGCGAGCGTCTTGATCTCGTCGGGCTTGGCATAGATGCGCACCTGGCCGAAATGCGGTGACGCGGCGCTGACCGGATCGGAGGCCATGACGTGGTTGATCATGGTGTTGCCGCCTTCCGGAATGCGATAGCTGAGGCTGACCGCGCCGTAGGCATTGAAGGTCTCGCCCTTGACGTTGAAATGGTGCGAGGTGATCTGGGCCAGGGCGCCGCCGAGGGAGTGGCCTGTGACGGTAACTTCGGGCGGACGTTGTCCGAGATCCTGCCCTTCCTTCTTGGCGTAGGCGAGGGCGCGTTGGGTCAGCGCGATGGCGTCCGGAGCCTGCACGTTGGTGCGGGCAACGACCATGCCACCATCGGTCAGAATTGCATCGCGTGCGATCTGTTCGGTGCCGCGATGTGCGACGACAATTTCATGGGTGTCGACTCGCTGGTAGATCGTTCCCTGATAGCCGTTCAGTCGATTATCGACATGCTCGAGGATCTTGTACTCATGCCCGTTGATCGCTACGAGCTCTTCCTTGCCAGGAGCACGTCGACCGACCGCACGGTCCTTGTACACGTCGTCGGAAATGCCCGCGTAGTCTTGGCTGCTGAGCCTCATTGGCGGACCTCATTGGCTTCAAGTGAAGCAGAGAACAGTGCATTCTGAAGTTCAGGGCGGAATTTGGTGGGATCTTCCTGTCCGCTTGCGCCGTAGTCAGGAATCTCGTTCACGCGCGGATAGTCTGCACGAGGATAGTGGCGAGTTTCGGTCTCGCCTTTGACGAACGGCGCTGCCTCAATGAACGACAGGAAGCGCGTTTCACCCTCGGCGCCGGTGGCTTTCAGCATCGCGCCGGCGCCGCTGAATTCCCACTTGCAGACGCCACGACCGTAGTAGTCCTCATCCAGCATCCGGTCGAGGTACACGGTGCCGCGGTACTCGCCGTCGGCGACCTTGCGCAGCTCCACCGGCTCCTGGCTGGTGATGCGTGCGGCGGTACCGGTGGCCGGTTCGATGTGCCCGCACTGGTCTTCGTTGGTCACGTCGTACTGCGCGACACCTTCAACAACCGCGAAATCACCGGGAGCATCCTTCAGGCGCAGCACCAGTTCATAGGCCTTGCGCGGGCTGGGGTTGAGTTTGGCGAGGCCACGCCCACCCTGGGCGACATCGGCTTCAGCAGCGGCACGTTCCTGGTTCATGGCGGTCTCCGGATTGCAGGCGGTCAATAGAAGCAGAGCAAGGCACGGAATCATCTTGTGGCGCAATGTCGGCCTCCTTGGGGATAGAGGTAAATGTGACACTGGCAGCTCATTGCACAAGCTTCTGCACAGTGGTGGTGGTTGAGAACAGCGCGTCGCGCAGCTCTTCCTTGTACTCGGATGGATTCTCTTTGCCGCTTGCAGGGTAGTTGGCAGCGAGCTCGGCGCGAGGATAGGCATCCTTCGGATAGTGGAGAGTCAACGGCGAACCTGCGTCTACGCGATCTTTTTTAAGAAACGTCAGAAAGCGGGTACTTGCGGTGTCGCCAGTCGCGCGCAACATCGCACCGACACCCGTCAGCGTCCAATGGCAGACGCCACGCCCGTAGTAATCCTCGTCCTGCATGCGGTCGAGGTAGAACGTACCGCGGTATTCGTTCTTGTCGACCTGGCGCAGTGCGATAGGTTCCTGACTGGTGATGCGGCCCGCAGTGCCCGTTGCAGGTACGATCCGCCCACATGCTGCGTAGTTGCGTGCGTCGTACTGGGCAACGCCCTCGACCACCGCGAAGGGACCGGGGGCATCTTTCAGTGTCAGCACCAGCTCGTAGCCCTGCTTCGGTGCAGGGTTGAGTTTGGCCAAGCCGCGTCCACCAGCGGCGACGTCGCGCTCGGCATCAGCATAGGGCGAGCATGCGGCCAGTGGGATAAGGGCGAGCAACGCCAGCAGCGGCTGCCTTTTCCTTTCAGGGAGCGCTACTCCCATGGCCTGATCCTGCATCGTGCGTCCATGTCCATATATCCTTCCTGGGTGACAGGTTTCTCGATTATGGAGCGTGTCAGGAACGCTGCGCCACCGCCGCGGCGGCTTTTTGACGCGCCCGATGCGGTGTATTCCGGCGAATCGATTGCAGCACAGGGGATTCGGGCGTCGCGTTGGCCTTGCTGGCGGGGCTGTTCGCGGTTGAATCTGCGACGCAAATCAATAATTCACGCATTCATCACATTATCAAAGGCGTTCTCTTGAACTGCATGATCCGCACCGAAACCACGGCCGACCACGCCGCCATCCATGCACTCACCGAGGCCGCCTTCCGCGAAGCCCCGCACAGCAGCCACACCGAGCAGTTCATCGTCGATGCCCTGCGCGCCCGCGGGGAGTTGAGCATTTCGCTGGTCGCCGAAACTCAGGGCCAGGTGGTCGGCAACATTGCCCTGTCGCCGGTGACCATCAGCGATGGCAGCACGGGTTGGTTTGGTCTGGGCCCGATCTCGGTATTGCCCGCGTGGCAGGGGCAGGGCATCGGTGCGGCCCTGATGCACGCCGCACTTGAAGCACTGCGTCAGCAGGGTGCACATGGCTGTGTATTGCTGGGCGAGCCGGCCTATTACGGTCGTTTCGGCTTCCGTGCCGAGCCGGGCCTGGTGCTGCCGGGTGTGCCACCGGAGTACTTCCAGGCACTTTGCCTGCAGCCTCCGCTGGCTCAGGGCGAGGTGCAGTACTCACCGGCCTTCGAAGCGACAGCCTGAGCCACGGCGTGCGTGTGCCCGTTCAGGGCGCGCGCCAGACTGTCGGTTCGGGTTGCGGCTTCGGAATGCGGTAGCCGCCGATATGCTCGAGAAGTTCATTGGTACGGCGCTGCTCGATCAGTACCTCACGCAGCAGGTTGCGCACGGCGAAGATGGCGAAGGGCACCAGGATCCAGACCAGGCTGATGCCCAGCGCAAACAGGGTCAACAGGGCTTTTGCACCATCCATGTACGGCATTCCTTGATCGAAAGCAGCCACGCTAACACGCAGCTGCTCCCGGCGGATGTCAGGCCTTATACCGAAGGTGGATCAGCGGATACGGGCGGCCCTGCGAATCCAGTGACGAACGACCGGTTTCGACAAAGCCCATGCGCAGGTAGAAGCCTACGGCCTGCGCATTCTGTGCGTTGACGTCGGTGCTCAGCTGCGGGTGCAGGGCCAGTGCGTGCTGCAGCAGTTGACGGCCGATACCGGTCCCGCGCACGTCCGGATCGATGAACAGCGCTTCCATGTGGGTGCCGTCGATCAACATGAATCCCTGCGGCTGGTCCTGTGCATCGACGGCGACGGTCATCGGCGCCTGCGGCAGGAAAGCGGCCACTTCGGCATCGATGGCCTGGCGGTCTTCGGTACTGAGGAAGTCGTGGGTGGCGTCGACGGCGCGGCGCCAGAGGTCGACAAGGGCGGCGCCATCGTCAGCGCGAGAGGGACGGAGGGTGGTCATATGTTCACCAAGGTGCTTGCAGGAATGCGAAGTATGAAGCTTTCCGGTTGTGCCTGCAGGTACGGATTCATCCGGCATCGCGATGGCGGATGAAGGGACTGTAGGCAGTCGCTTCCACGCGCAGCACCACGCCATCCTCGAAGTCCTCGCTGTTGTTGAAGGGCACGGTCGGCCATTGCCGCCATCGCGACAGTCGCTCGCGGTAGGAAAGGGTGGCTGCAACCAATGCTCCGTCGTGGGCCTGAACGCGTTCCGCTGCAAGCCCTGAACGCACGCCGTGCACCATATGCGGCTCCATCACCTCGAAGCCGACGTAGCGCAGGCTGTACATCAACGGCCACAACAACAGCCGGGTGTGACCCTCGCGGCCATCAACCGCGCATGCCCGCGTCGAAGAGCCGGTGGTGACGCTCAGCAGCGCACGCTTGCCCTGCATCACGCCGCGCTCGTGGCGTTGCCGGCTGTTGTACATCGGCCCGTAGACCAGCACGCGGTCCAGCCAGCCCTTGAGGATGGCCGGCGCCGCAAACCACCACAGTGGGAACTGCAGGATCACCAGGTCCGCGGCCCGCAGCAGTTGCAGGTGACGCTGCACATCGGCGGGCAACTGGTCGTGTTCGGCGCTGTAGCGTTGTTCGCGCTGGGCATCGAAGCGCTCGGGCTGCAGGCGCCGTGGATGGTGCCAGGCCGCTTCCAGCGGATCGAAGCCTTCTACATACAGGTCGACCATGTCCACCTGCAGATGGTCGTGCCGCAGCTGCTCGGCCGCCTGCATGGCCAGGTGGGCATTGAAGGAGCGGGGTTCGGGGTGGGCCAGCAGGATCAGGGCGCGCATGGGGCGAGGTATTCGTGGAGTGTGCGACCATCCTCGCGGTGCCGGCATGCCCCGGCAATTACGCACTTTGAGGTAACCATGGCCTTTCCCGGTGATGTCTATGCCGCCGACTGCTCGGCGCGCGATGCGCTGGCACTGATCTCCGGCAAGTGGGTGATGCTGCTGCTGCCGGCATTGGCCGAGGGCCCGCAACGCAATGGTGCGCTGCTGCGGAAGATCGAAGGCATCTCGCAGAAGGTGCTGACTCAGACCCTGCGGCAGCTGGAGCGCAACGGCCTGATCGAGCGCTGCGATCTGGGCAGCAAGCCACTGCACGTGGAGTACCGGTTGACCGAGGTTGCGCGCAGTCTGGTAGACACCCTGACCGCGCTGGACCGTTGGGCCGAGCACAATTTCCCGGCGCTGGACGCTGCCCGCGAGCGCTTCGACGCGCGCTAGCGGCGCCTGCACGGCTGCGGGCGTACAATGCGGCCCCGGCGGCCATCCTGGCCCTGCAGACACGCGAGAACCGCCATGACCGACGCCCTGGGTGTGCCGGTGCACGACACCGACGAACACTGGATGCGCCACGCGCTGGCGCTGGCCGAGCGCGCGCAGCGCGAGTTCGACGAAATCCCGGTGGGGGCGGTGCTGGTCAGTGCCGACGGCCAACTGTTGGGTGAGGGCTGGAACCTCAACATCGCCTCGCACGACCCCAGCGCGCACGCCGAGATCGTGGCCATGCGGGCGGGCGGAAAGCTGCTGGCCAACCATCGTCTGCTTGGCAGCACGCTGTATGTGACCCTGGAGCCGTGTGCGATGTGTGCAATGGCAATCGTGCATGCTCGTGTCTCGCGCCTGGTCTACGGTGCCAGCGATCCCAAGACCGGTGCCTGCGGCAGCGTGTTCGACCTCATTGGCGACGCCCGCCACAACCACCGCGTCGAGATTCACGGCGGGGTGCTGGCCAAGGAAGCCAGTACGCGCCTGACCAATTATTTCCGCGCCAAGCGTGGCAAGCCGCCGCTGTTGCTGGAAGACCACGCCGGCGAGGGCTGAAGGCGAACGGGTATGATGGGCGCCTCTTTCCATCACCGGTAGGCCGCGCGCCTGCCCAGCAACGAGGCGACACATGGCGGACAACGGCGCGGCCAACGAACGACTGATCTGGATCGACCTGGAAATGACCGGGTTGGATACCGACAACGATTCGATCATCGAGATCGCCACCGTAGTCACTGACGCCCAGCTCAACGTGCTGGCCGAAGGTCCGGAATTCGCCATCCACCATCCGCTGGAAACGCTGGAAGCGATGGACGAGTGGAACCGCAACCAGCACCGCCGTTCGGGCCTGTGGCAGCGTGTGGTGGACAGCACGGTGACCCTTGCCCAAGCTGAAGCGCAGACGGTGAATTTCCTGGCGCAGTGGATCCCGGCCGGCCTGTCGCCGATGTGCGGCAACTCCATCTGCCAGGATCGCCGCTTCCTGCACCGCCAGATGCCGCGCCTGGAGAAGTACTTCCACTACCGCAACCTGGACGTGTCCACGGTAAAGGAGCTGGCCAAGCGCTGGGCGCCGACCGTGGCCGCTGGCGTCGGCAAGAACAGCAACCACACCGCGCTGAGCGACGTGCACGATTCGATTGCCGAGCTGCGCCACTATCGCCAGTTCATGGGCGCGCTGTCGGGGTTGCCCACGGCCTGAACAACGACGCCGGGCATGGCCCGCCGCTACCGGATGACACGCAAACTGGTAGTGCCGGCCGCTGGCCGGCAATTCAGAAACGGGGGACAGAACCGCTCCCCCTGTTTCCATCGTCAAGGAGACCAGTTGGGTCCCGGATCGGGACCGCGGCCATACAGGTTGACTGGCCGGCCGCAAGTGAAATGAACCGGTCGGCAGCCGTTGGGGCAGGTCTGGCGTGCGACTTCGGTGCCGAGCGCCAATTCATTGTCGCTGCGGAAGACCACTTCAAATTGGCCAGTGTCGTAGTGCTGCAGTGCGTAGGCACATCTTTCAGTGAACGAGGCAATGATCTCGCACTGTGTTCCGCTGCGCTTCTTACAGGTCTTCAATGCCTGTTTCTCGGCAGCCTTCGGTTTGTGTTGGCGAACGCTCCAGGCGAGGAGGGTGCCGTTCGGCGAGCGGGCAAATGCAACCCATTCGGAGCCCATCTTTACTCGGGTGGTTGGGATGGACGGAGCAAGTCCGGCATCGCCACCACCACCTCCGGGAATCGGCGCACAACCCAACACGCCTTGCCCGCCAATAGGATAGGAACCCGGCGGGCATCGACCTTCGGCCTTGGCGATGTGAGGCAGGCCGAGAGCAGCGAGGAAAAGGGTGCAGAGCAGCAGTAGTCGGGCGAGCATGGGGCGTCCTTGCCTAGGTTGTTCCATGGCCCCATGAAAGCGGGGCCGCTGGCTTGATCATAGACCGGTGGCGAGGGTGCTACCACCCTCCGTTCAACCCCCTGGCGCTAAGATCAGCGCCATGAACGAGCCCATCCTGCTTCCCCGCGACATTGCCCACGACGCCCGCGACTGGTCTGACCTGCAGCGGGCGGTGACCCTGCTGGAAGCGCCGACCCTGACCGCGCGCATGGCCAATCTGGTCGGCACGCCGCTGGAGTTCGCGGTGAAGGCCTTGCCCAGCTCGGTCTCCAACCGCATCCACGGCGCGGTGCAGGCGGCGCTGACCAAGTCGGCGCAGGCGGCGCTGTGGAGCATGGACAACACCCCCGGCAAGGAGGCGTCCACCCGCTGGCACAAGTTGGCCGCAGCGACCTCCGGTGCGGTGGGCGGCGCCTTTGGCTTTGCCGCGCTGTTCATCGAGCTGCCGGTGTCGACCACCATCATGATGCGCGCCGTGGCCGACGTGGCCCGCAGCGAGGGGTTCGACCTGTCTGAGTTCAGCACCCGCCAGGCGTGCCTGGAGGTGTTCGCGTTGGGTGGGAACTCGCCGCGTGACGATGCCAGCGAGACCGGCTATTACCTGGCCCGTGGCTTCACCACTGACGTGATGCGGCATCTTTCGGCCGAGCTGGCCGGGCGCGTGGTGACCGGCCGCGACCTGACCCTGGGCGTGGCGCCGAAGGAAGCTGGCAAGCTGCTGGCGAAGATGGTGGAGAAGGTGGCGGCGCGCTTCGGGGTGGTTGTCACCGAGAAATTCGCCGCGCAGGCGGTGCCGATCGTGGGTGCCGCTGCCGGTGCGACGTTGAACACCATGTTCACCGACTACTACCAGGACATGGCGCGCGGCCACTTCATCGTGCGCCGGCTGGAATTGAAGTACGGCGAAGATGTGGTGCGCACCTGCTATGACCGCGTGGCGCATGGCACGATCAGGATAGAACCCAGCCTGGAGTAGATCCACGCCATGCATGGATGAGCCTTCATGCCAGGCCATCCTTGCCTGCCGGGCACAACTGTTTTGCCATAACACGCCTGTTGCCTTTCGCAGGCGGTCCCCATTCTTGCTGGCACTCCCCCCGCAAGAGATGTCCGCCATGTTGTTCACCTCCCACCGCTTGGGTGCCTTGACCCTGCCCAACCGAATCGTCATGCCGCCGATGACCCGCTCGCGCGCTGCCGTCGGCAACGTTGCCACCGCGGAAATGGCCGCCTACTACGCGCAGCGGGCCAGCGCGGGCCTGATCGTCAGCGAAGGCACCCAGATCAGCCCGCAGGGCCAGGGCTATGCCTGGACCCCGGGCATCCACAGCGCCGAACAGGTGCAGGGCTGGCGACAGGTGACAGACGCCGTGCACGCTGCCGGCGGTCGCATCTACGCCCAGTTGTGGCACGTGGGTCGGGTCTCGCACGTCGCGCTGCAGCCCGGTGGTGCCGCGCCGGTGTCGTCGTCGGCGCTGCTGGCCGAGGGCGTGAAGGTGTTTGTCGACCCCACCGGCGCAGGCCCGGAAGCGGGCGTGGGTGAGATGATCCAGCACTCGATGCCGCGCGCGCTGGCCGAGGCCGAGATTCCGGGCATCATCGCCGACTACGCACAGGCCGCCCGCAATGCGCTGGCTGCGGGCTTCGATGGTGTCGAGCTTCACGGTGCCAATGGCTACCTGATCAACCAGTTCATCGATTCGCAGGCCAACCAGCGCACCGACGGCTATGGCGGCTCGCTGCAGAACCGGCTGCGTTTCCTGCGCGAGGTCGTGCAGGCGGTGATTGCAGAAGCCGGTGGTGAGCGCGTTGGCGTGCGCCTGGCGCCGTTGACGACCCTGCAGGGCGCGGTGGACGATACGCCGCAGGCCACCTACCTGGCGGCGGCACACCTGCTGGGCGAGCTGGGCGTGGGCTACCTGCACATCGCCGAGGCCGACTGGGATGACGCACCGCTGATGCCGGTGGCGTTCAAGCAGGCGCTGCGCATGATCTACCCAGGCACCCTGATCTACGCCGGCAAGTACACCGCCGAGCGCGCCGAGCAGGCACTGGCCGAAGGCTGGGCCGACCTGATCGGCTTCGGCCGCCCGTTCATCGCCAACCCGGACCTGCCCGAGCGCCTGCGTCTGGGGGCGGAATTGAACCTGCCGGATCGGGCGACGTTCTTTGGCGGTGGCGCGGTCGGATTCATCGATTACCCGACGCTGGAAGAGAGCGTTGCGGCCTGATCCCGGAGGCTGCCGGCCAGCGGCCGGCACTACCGGTGCAAGGATATGGGGGGGGGCCGACCGTTGGTCGGCACTCCCGATCAGGGCTTGTCGCGCACCAGCGCGTCGGCCTCGACCACGCCGCCATCCTTGCCGTGCAGGTACAGGTGCATGTCCTGCTGCGGATACGGAATGTTGATGCCGGCCTTGTCGAAGCCCAGCTTGAGCTGCTCCAGCAGCGTGACCTTGGTGCCGAACCAGTCGGCCGACTTCACGTAGCAGCGGATGCCAAGATTGATCGCGTGCGCGCCCAGCTCATACACCACCACGTCCGGTGCCGGCGTCTGCAGCACGCGCGGGTCGGCCTTCATCAGCGCCAGCGCGGTGTCGCGTGCCAGCTGGATGTTGTCCTCGTAGCCGATGCCGATCACCAGTTCGACGCGACGCGTCGGCTCGGCGGTCAGGTTGATGATCGGTGCGGCGGTGATCAACGTGTTCGGAATGGTGGTGTGCTGGTTGTCGGCACCGGTGATGACGGTCTGGAAGATGCGCACTTCGCGCACCGTGCCGGTCTGCCCGGCCACGGTCACCACATCGCCGACCCGGAACGGACGCAGTGTCACCAGCATCACGCCCGAGGCGATGTTGGACAGCGAATCCTTCAGTGCCAGGCCAACCGCGAGGCCGGCGGTGCCGAGCACGGCCAGCAGCGGGGTGATCTGCACGCCCAGCGTCCCAATGGCCAGCACTACCACGATGACCAGCGAAGCGGCATACACCACGTTGCGCAGGAAGCTGCCCAGCATCGGGTCCACGCCCATGCGCGCGGTGGCGCGTGGCATCGCATTGGACAGGCGGCGTGCCACCCACAGGCCCACCAGCAGCACCACGATGGCGGCCAGCAACGGCACGCCGTAGGTTTCCAGCAGGCGCTCCCAGTCGAGTGAGTGGAGCCAGGGGGTTGCGGCGGGGGCGGGTGGGGCAGTAGCAATCATGCGGGCTCCTTGTCGAACGGGCGCGGCGCTCAAGAACGCCAAAAACTGAAAACCCCGCAGAGGCGGGGTTGCATGCGGGCAAATTATCGGCACGGCGGGATGAACGTGATGTCAGCCGCCTTCGATCAATGCGCCAGTGCCCTTGAGCAGCGAGCGTAGTCCTTGCACCAGATGCGGTTCTACCGTGCTAAGCCAGAGGCGGCCGGGCACCAGCTCGTCCAATGTGCAGCCCGGGGTACCTTGCAGTATCCCAGCCAATGTCTTGCCGGGCGCGACGGGTGCACCCAGCTGTGCCGGATTGAGCAGACTGAGCGGGAAAATATTGCGGGCCTTGCGCAGGCGCACCTCCGGCGGAGCGTCATACCAGATCTGGTTGCGGTCTTCTTCATCCTGCGGCTGTGTTCCATCACAGTAGCCACTGATGTAGGCCTGCGGGCTGCGCTCAAAGGGGGGATGAGTGACGTAGCCGAAGTCCCAGTCATACAGGGCGATCAGCCTCACCAGAAGCTCCCGGAATGAATGCGGTTCCAGAGGAAAGCGAGCATCCTTGGAGAACAGAGCGAACTCCGTTCCAAGCTCGTGCATGGAGGAGAAATCCACTGATGCCGTCAGATCATAAGCGGGCGCGTCACTTCCTTTGGGTACAGCGACAACACTGAGGAGGGTCAGATCGTTGAAGCCATTCGAGAGAAGTCGTCGATGCGCTGCATTGCCCAGCTTCGCCAACTTGCTGCTGTGGCCCTTTCCATCAGACGCAAAGTAGGTCGCTTCTACTCCACGCTTTTCGAGCATGGATATAGCCAACTCGTGAAACTTCTGGAAATCCTGCGCTCCTGCCAGTGGGCCGGAGTAGTTGAACAGTCCAAGTGCGAACGGGATGGTCATGGGGCGAACCTTGCCGGCAAGTGATTCCAGTCCTCCCAGTGTGCGTCGGCCATTTCAGGGCGCCTACTGGAATAGTTGCAAATGGCGCATCGGCCCCGGCTGGTCCTCCCCAAAACAGAAACCCCGCCGAGGCGGGGTTTCTTTATTCAGCTTGCAGCTGGATCAGCCCTTGGCCTTCAGCTTGGCCAGGCGCAGCCAGGTATCGACCACGGTGTCCGGGTTCAGCGACACCGACTCGATGCCTTCCTGCATCAGCCATTCGGCCAGATCCGGATGATCGGACGGGCCCTGACCACAGATGCCGACGTACTTGCCCTTGGCACGTGCCGACTTGATCGCCATCGACAGCAGCTTCTTCACAGCCGGGTTACGTTCGTCGAACAGGTGCGCGACGATCGACGAGTCGCGGTCCAGGCCCAGGCTCAGCTGGGTCAGGTCGTTGGAGCCGATCGAGAAGCCGTCGAAGATCTCCAGGAACTCATCGGCGAGCAGTGCGTTGGACGGCACTTCGCACATCATGATGATCTTCAGGCCGTTCTCGCCCTGCTTCAGGCCGTTCTGTTCCAGCACCTCGATGACCTTGCGGCCTTCTTCCAGGGTGCGCACGAACGGAATCATGACCCACAGGTTGTCCAGGCCCATTTCGTTGCGCACGCGCAGCACGGCCTTGCACTCCAGCGCGAAGGCGGCCGAGAAGCTCGGGTCGACGTAACGGCTGGCGCCGCGGAAGCCGATCATCGGGTTCTCTTCGTGCGGCTCGTAGTTGCTGCCGCCGATCAGGTTGGCGTACTCGTTGGACTTGAAGTCCGACAGGCGCACGATCACGGCGTTCGGGGCGACCGAGGCGGTGAGGGTGGCGATGCCTTCAGCCAGGCGGTCCACGTAGAAGCTGACCGGATCACCATAGCCGGCGATCTTCTCGTCGATCTTCTTCTTCGTTGCTGCGTCCTGGCGGTCGTATTCCAGCAGCGCGTTCGGGTGGATGCCGATGTGGCTGGCGATGATCATCTCCAGGCGGGCCAGGCCGATGCCGGCGTTCGGCAGCTGGCCGAAGTCGAAGGCACGTTCCGGGTTGGCCACGTTCATCATGATCTTCAGCGGTGCCGGCGGCATGTTGCCCAGATCGGTGGTGGTGCGCTCGAAGCCGAGCTTGCCTTCGTAGATGAAGCCGGTATCGCCTTCAGCGCAGCTGACGGTGACCAGCTGGCCATCTTCGATCACCTTGGTGGCATTGCCCGAACCGACCACGGCCGGCACGCCCAGCTCGCGCGCGATGATCGCGGCGTGGCAGGTGCGGCCGCCACGGTTGGTGACGATGGCCGAAGCGCGCTTCATCACCGGCTCCCAATCGGGATCGGTCATGTCGGCGATCAGCACGTCGCCCGGCTGCACGCGGTTCATGTCGTCCAGCGTCTTGACCACGCGGGCTACGCCCGAGCCGATCTTGGCACCAACGGCGCGGCCTTCGGCCAGCACGTTGCCGCCCTTTTCAGTCAGCGCGAAGCGCTCGATCTGGGTGGCGTGGCTGCGCGACTTCACGGTTTCCGGGCGCGCCTGCACGATGAACAGCTTGCCGCTGACACCGTCCTTGGCCCACTCGATGTCCATCGGGCGGCCGTAGTGCTTCTCGATGACCAGCGCCTGCTTGGACAGTTCCTGCACGTCCTCGTCGCTGATCGAGAAGGTGTTGCGCAGTTCGGCCGGGGTATCTTCGATCCTGACGCGCTCACCCGGAACATCCGAGTACACCATGCGGATCGCCTTGCTGCCGAGCGAGCGGCGCAGGATCGCCGGCTTGCCGGCCTGCAGGGTGGGCTTGTAGACGTAGTACTCGTCCGGGTTGACCGCGCCCTGCACGACCATTTCGCCCAGGCCGAAGGACGAAGTGACGAACACCACGTCGCGGAAGCCGGACTCGGTGTCCAGGGTGAACAGCACGCCGGAGGAACCGACGCCCGAACGCACCATCAGCTGCACGCCGGCGGACAGGAACACGTCCTCATGCTTGAAGCCGTGGTGCACGCGGTAGGCGATGGCGCGGTCGTTGTACAGCGAGGCGAACACTTCCTTGACCTTGTGCACGACATCGTCGGCACCGGTGACGTTGAGGAAGGTTTCCTGCTGGCCGGCGAAGGAGGCATCCGGCAGATCCTCGGCGGTGGCCGACGAACGCACGGCCACGGCCACGTCGCCGCCGCCATTGTCGGCGCTCAGCTGGGCGTAGGCGGTGCGGATGTCCTGGTCCAGCTGCGGCTGCAGCGGAGCGTCGATCACCCAGGAGCGGATTTCCTTGCCCGCGGCGGTCAGAGCGTTGACGTCCTCGACGTCCAGCGTGGCCAGCTTGTCGAAGATGCGCTTGGACAGGTCGTTGTGCGCGATGAAGTCCTTGAAGGCTTCAGCGGTGGTGGCATAACCGCCCGGCACCGAAACGCCCAGACCGGCCAGGTTGCCGATCATCTCGCCCAGCGACGAATTCTTGCCGCCTACGCGGGCCAGATCGGCCAGACGCAGTTCGTGCAACCACAGGATGTTCTCGTTCAAGCGCGATGCTCCGTTTGGCCATCGCCCGAGGCGGGCTGAGTGGCCGCGTCCGTAGGAAGAAGCCGATATGATGCCGGGCAGAGCACCGTCGGCACAAGCTTGTGCTGGCGGCCTTTTTAGGCTTCATAGGGGGTAAAAGCGCGCATGTCGACCATCCGTCCGGTGTTCTACGTTTCCGATGGAACCGGTATCACCGCTGAAACCATTGGGCATAGCCTGCTTACCCAGTTCTCCGGGTTCAGCTTCATTACCGATCGCATGTCGTTTGTCGACGACCCCGAAAAAGCGCGTGAAGCCTGTGCCCGGATACAGGCGGCAGGGGAGCGGTACCAGGTCCGGCCGATCGTGGTGAACTCCTGCGTGGACCAGAGCCTGAGCCTGATCCTGGCCGACAGCGGGGCGCTGATGCTGGATGTGTTCGCGCCGTTCATCGAGCCGCTGGAGCGTGAACTGGCCAGCCCGCGCCTGGCCCGGGTCGGCCAGGCCCACGGCATGGTCGATTTCGACACCTACCACCGCCGCATCAACGCGATGAACTTCGCCCTGACCCATGACGATGGCATCGCGGTGAACTACGACGATGCCGACGTGATCCTGGTGGCGGTGTCGCGCGCCGGCAAGACGCCCACCTGCATCTACCTGGCCCTGCATTACGGGGTACGCGCGGCCAACTACCCGCTGACCGACGAAGACCTGGAAAGCGACCGCCTGCCGCCGCGCCTGCGCAACTACCGGCGCAAGCTGTTCGGCCTGACCATCGACCCCGACCGCCTGCAGCAGATCCGCCAGGAGCGCCGTCCGAACTCGCGCTACGCCAACCTGGACACCTGCAAGCGCGAGGTGGCTGCGGCCGAGACCATGTTCCGCATGGAGCGGATCCCGACCCTGAGCACGACGCATACCTCGATCGAGGAGATTTCCAGCAAGGTGCTGGCCACGCTGGGGCTGCAGCGCGAGCTGTATTGATCCGTCGCCGCGACCAACGGGCGTGGCCTACCTGTGTGGCGGGCATTACGCCTCCTCTGCGGTGGGTATCGGCCGTTGGTCGACACCGAGTCCCTTTGGTCAGGGCGATCCCGCCCCCACGTTGAAGCACCAACGTGTAGGATCGACCCATGGCCCAAGCCTCGCCCCGCACCGAACGCATTCCCCGCCTGAGCCGGTTGAGCTGGCTCATGGGCCTGTACGCGGAAAACTACCGCCACCTGGTGCGCCTGTTCGAACCGGCCGGACTGGTGGCGGGCAGCTACATTTCCTCGATCGGCGACGGCCTGGACGTACGCCTGGACGTGATCGAGTGCCACCGCTACACGGTGGAACTGCGCCTGACCTACGACCTGGCCGACCCGGTCACCGGTGAACCGGATCCGTCGGCCTACGTGCGCCTGTATCGTGATGCGCGCCAGGCGGAGACCACGCACTGCTACGTCGGTCGCCGCTGGCAGGACACCATGGGCCTGTACCCCCCGCCGGCGGAGCTGATCAGCCATCGCATGCGGATGAACACCTTCCTCGGCAAATGGCTGGAATACCTGGCCGAACGCGGCCACGGCGTCGCCACCCTGCGCCGCAATCCCGATGGTGCCGGCACGCCCACCGAGCGCCGCCTGTCGCTGGTGCGCTGATCGGCCATAATCCACGGCTGACCTGCCGCTGGATGCTGCCCCATGCCGTATACCCCGATCGTCGCCACCCTGGGCTACGTGCTGTCGCCCGATCGTCGCCAGGTGCTGATGATCCATCGCAATACCCGCCCCGGTGATCATCATCTGGGCAAGTACAACGGGCTGGGTGGCAAGATCGAAGCGGACGAGGACGTGGCCGCCAGCATGCGCCGCGAGATCCAGGAAGAGGCCGGTATCGACTGCACCAGCATGCGTCTGCGCGGCACTCTCAGCTGGCCGGGTTTCGGCAAGCATGGCGAGGACTGGCTGGGCTTCGTGTTCGTCATCGATGGATTCGAGGGCACCCCGCACGGCGGCAACCACGAAGGCACGCTGGAGTGGGTGGACCTGGACAAGCTGGACACGCTGCCGATGTGGGAGGGCGACCGCAACTTCCTGCCGCTGGTGTTCGATACCGACCCTCGCCCGTTCCACGGCGTGATGCCGTACAAGGACGGCCGCATGGTGAGCTGGTCCTTCAGCCGTCTGTAACCTGGCGAATCGTGTGGGTGCCACCCATTCCGGTGGGGGCCAACCGTGGTTGGCACGCTCTTCTGGTTGATTAATGCCCGGGTAATATTGACGGCCGCAAATTACCCGGGCAATATTGGTGCATCGCCTCTGATGCCATTGCCATGCCTGCGTCCCGACTCCCTCCCTTCAGTTGCTTCGACGGCCATCGCCTGGTCGCTTCCGGTACCCCGGAGGTGGCGGCGTTGGCGCTGAAACAGCTGCGCGCCGACAACGCTGCCGGACCGCTGCTGGTGTTCGACAACGCTACCGGCCGCACCCGTGATTTCGATACGCGTGGTAGCGACGCAGAACTGCTTTCGCGGGTGGCTGCCGCGTTCCCATCGGCCGTGCAAGCGGACGCCGGAATCGCTCATGAAGACGCGCCAGTTGCCCCGCGTGGCCGTGGCCGCCCCAAGCTGGGTGTGGTCGCCCGAGAAGTGACCTTGCTGCCGCGCCATTGGGCGTGGCTGGCCGAGCAGCCTGGCGGTGCCTCAGTGGTGCTGCGCAGGCTGGTGGAGGCGGCCAGCCGTGCCGGTGCTGACAAGGACCGCCAGCGTCGTGACAGCGAGCGTGCCTATCACTTCCTGCAGGCCATCGCTGGTGACCTGCCTGGCTTCGAGGAAGCCATCCGCGTCCTGTTCGCGCATGACCGCGCGGGCCTGGAAGCGGCGTTGCGGAGTTGGCCCGCGGATGTGCGCGCCCACGCTCTGCGCCTGGCCTTCGACGATCCTGCGGACCACGCCGACGGCTGAGCCATCGCGCCGTTGCTGAGCGACGGCCCCACCTGACCGCGGGTCCAGGCCCGCTTCCCCTGTGCGTGCTTTGCTGGCGGAAACGCCGGGCAGGGCGGCGCCTTGCCCAGAGAACCCCATGAGTCCCCCTGTACATCCGATACCTCCGGCAGCACCCCCGCTGTGGCGAACCTATCTGACCCTGCTGCTGCCGATGCTGCTGACCAATGCGCTGCAGCTGGCCGCAGGCACGCTCGACAACATCTACCTCGGCCATCTGCTTGGCACACAGGCAGTGGCCGCAGCGGCTGCGTTCTTCCCGGTCTTCTTCCTGCTGTTGGCCCTGGTAATGGGCCTGGCGACCGGTGCGATGGTGCTGATCGGCCAGGCCTGGGGCGCGGGCCGCCCTCAGCAGGCACGCGCGGTGGCTGGCAGCGCGGTGGCGCTGATCCTGCTGTTGTCGGTGCTGGTGATGGCCCTGGGCGGCGGTTTTGCGCCACAACTGCTGGCGGCGTTGGGCACGCCGGCAGCGGTCCTCAGTGAGTCCATTGGCTACGCACGCGTGCTGCTGCTGACGGCACCGGTGTTCTTCCTGCTGTGGCTGGCCACTGCGGTGAGCCGCGCGGTGGGCGATGCGAAGACACCGCTGCATGCGCTGCTGCTGGCAACGGTGGTCGGCCTGCTGTGCACGCCGCTGCTGATCCTCGGCTGGGCCGGCCCGCCGCAGCTGGGTTCGGCCAGTGCGGCAGTCTCGGCGGCGTTTGCCTCGCTGCTGGCCCTGGCCTGGCTTATGTGGCGGTGGCAGAGGATGGGGCACCCGTTGGCGCCGGGACGTGAGCTGCTGCGTGCCATCCGTTTCGATGGCGTGCTCATCCGCGCGATGCTGCGCATCGGCGTGCCGTCTTCGTTGCAGATGCTCAGCCTGGCCATTGCCGAGATCGTGCTGCTGGGCTGGATCAACCGCTACGGTTACACGGCCACGGCCGCCTACGGTGCGGTCAACCAGTTGATGAGCTGGGTGCAGCAGCCGGCGATGTCACTGGGGATCACCGCCACCATCCTCGCGGCGCATGCGATGGGCGCGGGGCGTACGGCACGGCTGCCCGCCATCGCCCGCACCGGCGTGCTGCTTGGACTGGCGATGCTGAGCGCGGTGGTGCTGCTGGTGATGGCGCTGGCGCCCTGGCTGACCGGGCTGATCCTGGTGGCGACCGAAGCGCGCGAACTGGCCACGCTGCAGTTGCGTACGGTGGTGTGGGGCGTGCTGGCGATGGGAGGCAGCACCGTGCTGGTCGGGGTGATGCGCGGCAGCGGAACGGTTTTGCTGCCCGCGTTGCTGGGCATGGCGGCGGTACTGCTGCTGGAGCTGCCGCTGGCGATGTGCTTGCAGGCGCGGCATGGGCTGGCGGGCGTGTGGTGGGCGTGGCCGCTGGGGTTGCTGGCGATGCTGGTGATGCAGGTGTTCTGTTTCGCGCGTTGGCGGCGACGGGTGCAAGGCGGGTAATGCCGGCCGCTGGCCGGCAACCCGGAACGGTCGGGGCAGCCGGCCAGCGGCCGGCACTACCCCATCATGGCCCCTGTTCCCGCACCCCGT
>NZ_JAWIRS010000001.1:414100-465753 GCF_036320005.1 Stenotrophomonas sp. SMYL11 | reverse complement strand
GGGGGGCGGGGCCCGGGGGGGGCTGGGCGGCGCGCGGCCGCCCCCGCGGGTGGGGGGGGCCCCCCCGCCCCCCCCCCGGCTCTACCACTTCAGCGCCGCTGTGCCAGCAGCAGGTGGAAGTGTTTTTCGCGGGTCTGGCCGTCATTGCCGCTCGCGGTTTCGCGGTGGCTGCGCCAAGCCGAGACGCGGAAGCCGGATACCCGCAGGGCCAGCTCCACCGCGTCCAGCTCATGCAGCTGGAAGTCGGCAGCGAACGGAAGGCTGCGCATGAAGGCAGCATCGCCAAAGGCCAGGCACAGGCGGCCGCCCCGGTGCAGTACCCGCGCCAGCTCATCCAGCACCGGGGCCAGGTTCGGCCAGAAGTACAGGGTGTTGACCGCCAGCGCGGCATCCATCGCGGCATCGGCGACCGGCAGCGCATGGGCGTCGCCGTGCCGCATCGCCGCACGCTCGGCCAACCCGGCGCTGGCCAGCCGCTGGTTGCCGGCCTCGACCATGGCGGTGGACAGCTCGATGCCCAGATAGTGGCTGCCGGTGGCCTGCAGCATCAGTGGCGCGAAGGCCGCATTGCCCGGGCCGACCTCCAAGACCTGTTCACCGGCGCCGACGGCCAGCAGCCCGATCGCGGCCAGGTTGAGTGCGCCGTTGCTGCGGTTCATCGAGTCGGCGACCGCCAACGCGGCCTCGCCATGGGGCTGCCGCAGTTGTGCGGCCAGGGTGGGAGCATCCAGCATCATCATCGTCCATTACAGAGTTTCGGACGTGGCGGCGGCGGGTCCGCCGGTGACCATAGCGCCGACCTTGTGGCTTGGGAAGTAGGGAAACCCCGCTTCGGGGTGATGAGGAAATGTCCAGCGTCGCAGTCGGTGAGATCTGGTTGTCCACAGGGGGTGTGGATTACGCGTGGGCAACTTTGTGGATAAGCCGCGACAGGCGCCACCCCCCTAGGCTGTCAAGATGGGTGGCGAAAAATTCACCGCCGGTGAGGGCAGGTGAGGGAGCGGTGAAGGCTGGGGCCTGCCAGTGCTGTCGCCAGCAGCGGCGCTCGCGGTAACCTGTGGGCCTTGATGCTCCGTGAGACCCCATGAAACGTCACTTCTCGATGCTGCGCGAATTCCAGCTGGCCGACTGGTTCACCCTGGCCAATGCTTTCTGCGGCACCGGTGCGGTCTTTGCCGCAATGCGCTTCCTGCAGGACGGCGAGCGCGGCTACCTGCTGTTCGGCATGGCGTTGATCCCGCTGGCTTTCATTTTCGACGCCCTCGATGGGCGCATCGCGCGCTGGCGCAAGTCCAGCTCCACCCTGGGCCGCGAGTTGGACTCGCTGTCCGACGTGATCTCCTTCGGTGTGGCCCCGGCGGCGCTGGCCTACGCCTGCGGCATGCAGGGCGGCTGGGACTGGCTGGTGCTGAGCTATTTCGTCTGCTGCGGCGTCAGCCGCCTGGCGCGCTACAACGTCACCGCCGAGGCGCTGGCCGGTGACGAGGGCAAGGTCGCGTATTTCGAGGGTACCCCGATCCCGACCAGCCTGGTGCTGGTGATCGTGCTGGCGATCGCCGCCGGTACCGATGCCATCGGCCAGAACATCTGGTTCGGCCAGTGGCAGATCGGCCCGTGGCAGCTGCACCCGATGGTGTTGTTGTTCGCCTTGTCCGGGTCGCTGATGATCAGCAAGACCCTGCGCATTCCCAAGCCATGAGCCAGCCCTGCGGAGGCCTGCGATGACCAGCTCGGCCCACGACGCCGGCAGCAGCGATTTCGAGACCCTGGCCCGGCAATACTTCGGCGCCTGGGGCGATGCCCTGCGCCACGCCAGCACGCCCGGTGCGCCGGCCGGTGACGACCCCGGCAGCTGGCAACGGCTGTTCGACTGGTGGGGCCAGCTGTTGCCCGAGCAGGGGCAGGGCGCGCCGGAAGATGCCGTGCGCCGGTTCCGCGAACAGGCCGGCAGCTGGTACGGCACCATGCAGCAAGTGGCCGCGCGTTTCGCCGGCCGCGACGCCAGCAGTGCCGAGGTGGCCCAGGCTTGGCGCGAGGCGGTGCAGGGGCAGGGCGACGGTATGCTGCAGTGGATGCTGCAGGGGGCCCGTGGCAGCACCCACGCTGGCGCCGCTGTACCGGAGTTTGCCGCCTGGCTGCAGCAGTTCCAGCTGCAGGCCGGTCCGTGGCTGCAGAGCCCGGCGTTCGGGCCTGGTCGTGAGCACCAGGCGCGCTGGCAAGCGCTGCTGCGGGCGCAGGAGGAATACCAGCAGCATTCGCGCGCCTATGTCGATCAGATCAAGCAGGCGCTGGATGAGGCCTTCGCGCTGTTCGAGCAGCGTCTGGCCGAGCACGAACAGCCGGGCAGCCAGCTGACCAGCGCCCGCGCAATGTTCGACTTGTGGATCGAAGTGGCCGAGGAGGCCTACGCCAAGGTCGCCATGTCCGAGCCGTTCCAGCAGATATATGCCGCGCTGGGCAACGCTCAGATGCGCCTGCGCGCCGGCCTGCAGCGCGAGGTGGAACAGATGAGTGAACGCATCGGCCTGCCGACCCGCAGCGAGATGGACGCCGCGCACCGCCGCATCGCCGAGCTGGAGCGCAGCCTGCGCCGCCTGCAGGCACAGGTGGCGGCCATGGCCGGTACGGGCGAGGTCGATCCGGTGGCACAGCCGGCGCCGGCGAAGGTGAAGCCGGTCGCGCGCAAGGCCGCGAAGAAGGCCGCGCCGGCAAGGAAGGCGGCTGCGAAAAAGGCTGCACCAAAGGCAGCGCCCCGTACTTCCACGCGGACGCGTAACCGATGAAAGGACCGCTGGGCTTCAACGCCGATGACCTGATGCAGGAAACCCTGGCCATGCAGCGCAAGCTGATGGAAGGGCTGAAGCTGCTGCCGCAGGTGGAAGACGTGGACTATGGCGTCACCGCCCGCGAGGAAGTCTGGCGCGACGGCAAGGTGGTGTTGTACCGCTTCGTCGGCGAGCAGGCACCGACCCGGCGCACGCCGCTGCTGATCGTCTACGCGCTGGTCAACCGGCCGTACATGGTCGACCTGCAGGCCGACCGTTCGCTGGTGCAGAAGCTGCTGGCACTGGGCCAGGATGTCTACGTGCTGGACTGGGGCTACCCGGACCGCTCCGAACGCTTCCAGACCCTGGAGGACTACCTGCTGCGCTACATCGATGGCGCGGTGGATGCGCTGCGCGCGCGCAGCGGTGGTCCGGCGGACATGCTGGGCATCTGCCAGGGCGGCGTGTTTGCACTCTGCTACGCCGCGCTGCGCCGGCAGAAGCTGGGCAAGCTGATCACCATGGTCACCCCGGTCGATTTCCACACCACCGACAACATGCTTTCGCATTGGGCGCAGCAGGTGGATGTAGACCTGCTGGTGGATACGCTGGGCAACATCCCGGCTGATCTGATGAATGCCAGTTACCTGATGCTCAAGCCATTCCGCCTGAACGTGCAGAAGTACGTGGGCCTGCTCGACATCCTCGATGACAAGGCGGCGCTGGAGGATTTCCTGCGGATGGAGAAGTGGATCTTCGATTCGCCGGACCTGGCGGGCGAGGCGTTCCGCGACTTCATCAAGCAGTTCTACCAGGGCAACGGGCTGGTGAACGGCACGGTGCGGATCGGAGAAGAGGGGGTGGATCTGTCGAAGGTGACCTTGCCGGTGCTGAACATCTACGCCGAGCAGGACCATCTGGTGCCGCCGGATGCCTCGCGCGCGATGCGCGGGCGCTTGGGCACGGACGACTACACCGAGTCCAGTTTCCGTGGTGGCCATATCGGTATCTACGTGTCTGGTCGCGCGCAGCGCGAAGTGCCGGCGACGATCGATGGCTGGCTGAAGGCGCGCGACGCGTAGAGACGAGCTTGCTCGACTGCGGAAGGTGGGTAAGCTCAAGCACCCGTTTGATGGATAGGCACATGGCCCAGCCAGCAGTTTTCGCCCGGAACAACGTCGCGTTCAACGATTCGTCGCCATCGGTGCCGGTCGATCTGATTGCGGCGTTGGTGCAGGGCAGATTCCCCGGCAGAGATGACTTCATCGAATTCTATTCGAAGCACAATGGTGGCTACTTCGATGGCGGCGCAGTGTTCTATCGGGACACGTTCTACGAAGTCTCCGCAGAAGATCGAAATCGGCTTGAGCTGGAGGCATTCCATTGCATCGAGGTACCGGGTATGC
The DNA here is from genome assembly GCF_036320005.1 of Stenotrophomonas sp. SMYL11. Classification (NCBI taxonomy): domain Bacteria; kingdom Pseudomonadati; phylum Pseudomonadota; class Gammaproteobacteria; order Lysobacterales; family Lysobacteraceae; genus Stenotrophomonas; species Stenotrophomonas sp. SMYL11. Next base: position 461,582 of record NZ_JAWIRS010000001.1, on the reverse strand, counting down.
CACCCAATCCTCGGCTTGTGTCAATCGTTGATGTGATGGAATGGAGGGCAGACCGCCATCCCGACGCTCTAGCGTTTTTTGAACGTCACATCCCCTTTGGATGTGACTGCGGCGACAACGACTATTGGCTTGATATGCGAACAGGTAGTGTGAAATTCACAATTGCGGGGGAGCATATCCGTGCGGACGACGCGATTCCAGTCGCCCCGGACTTCCTCTCGTTCTGCGAGAATATTCAAGTCATGCAGCGGTAGATTCGAGCTTGCTCAACTGCCCAGAGACCCCTGATGTCCCGACGAACTCCTCTGATCCTTGCCGCATTGCTGGCGGCACCCCTGGCCCACGCCGCACCCAGTGCGGATGCACGGCGGGAGATCGCCCAGCTGATCGCCAGCCTGGACGGCTCCCAGTGCCGGTTCCAGCGCAATGGCAGCTGGTATGAAGGCGGCGATGCGCGCGCGCATCTGCAGCGCAAGTACGACTACCTGCTGAAGAAGGACATGGTGGACAGCGCCGAGCAGTTCATCGAGCGCGCCGCCAGCCAGAGCAGCATGAGCGGCAAGCCTTACCGCATCCAGTGCCCGGGGCAGCCTGAACAGACCGCAGCGGCCTGGTTCGGTGCCCGCCTGCAGGCACTGCGTCACCGCACGCCGTAGACATGGGGGCGGTGTAGAGTCGAGCGATGCTCGACTGCCTTTTCCCGTAGCCCAGGAGAACCGCCATGAACACCACGCCGCGCACGCTGTCGCGTTCATTGAACGACCGCATGATTGCCGGCGTGATGGGCGGCATCGCCCACCGCTTCGGCTGGAACCCCACGCTGGTGCGGATCGTGTTCGTGCTGGTCTCGATCGGCTCGGCGGCCTTCCCTGGCATCCTGGTCTACCTGATCCTGTGGCTGCTGATTCCCAACGAGGCCGATTGAAGACTCCCGTGACGCCCTGGCCGATCTGGCTGCGCGCGCTGCAGGTGCTGGGCGCGGTGTGGACGTCCCCCAATTCACTGCTCGGCCTGATCGGTGGACTGGCCGGCATGCTCGGCGGCGCGACGCTGCGCTGGAGCGGCCGTGACAGCGCGTTGGTGTTCGACCGCTGGCCCTGGGGACCGGGCGGGGCGATCACGCTGGGCAATGTGATTCTGCACACCGGCCATGACCTGGGCATTTCCTGCCGCACCTATGCGCATCAGGCGGGGTGGGGCGTGGAGCCGCTGATCCGGCTGGATGACCACGAACGCGCGCACGTGTACCAATACATGGTGCTGGGGCCGCTGTACCTGCCGGTGTACCTGCTGTGCGGCGGGGTGAGTGCGCGCAATCCATTCGAGCGCGCGGCCGATCATTTCGCCCGGTTCGGGCGTGGCTGGTGGCCGTAGTTTCCAGCCAACGGCGCAGCCCCTCGTGGGTGGTCGCGGAATGCGTTTCATGCGATTGGGCCGGGCGGGGTGGGGTCGCGGGACACCCCGTAAACCCGTCCCTGGGGGCTCGATGGCGCCTTGCTCGTGTGCGCTGTCCTGCGCACACGGCAAGACCGGGGTTGGGCGTCCTGCCCAACCCGCCCGAGGCATGCCTCGGGCCCATGGCGCCAACGGTCCCGCGAACCCACCCCGCCCGGCCCCTGACAGTTTCCGTGCGCGTCCAGCCACGGAGAAGAAAAAGAACAGCAGAAGCGGGTCGCGCGCTGCGCTTGCTCGTATAGAGCCGAGCCTGCGGTCGGCTTCGCGGACTGGCTTGAAAGCAGCCGAGCGTGGGCTCGGCTCTACAAAAAGCGGCCAGCCAGGCTGCTTTTGCTTTTGATCTTTTTTCTCTTCTCCGTGGGTGGTAGACGCAGCAGAAATCTGTCAGCGGCCGGGTGGGTGGGGCTGGCGGGGTATCCGCGGCATGGATGCCGCGGCTAAGCCCCCAGGGACGGGTTCACGGCGTCCCCGCCAGCCCCACCCGCCCGGCCAGCCCACAGGAAACCGGCCTTCCGCGATCATCCCAAACCACCCACGAGGGGCTGCGCCGTTGGCTGGAATCCCTGCGATTCGTTAGCCGGAAGTTAAAGATCCGTAAGCATTCTGCTGCGATCCCGCAGTCATCTGCATGCAACCGATCGTCATTAGCCTTCGTGACGTTCCAGTCAGGTTCGACGCGGTAAGCTCTCCCTCGATGAGCTCGCAGCATCGCTCATCGAGTGCAGTACGCAGTAGCAATTTGGAGGAAGACATCACATGGCAATCGTTCTTTATGTCGGTGGTAGCAAGGATGGCGAGAAGGGCGTGGTGCCCTACGGCTTCAGCAAATCCCGCGCCGACACCGCGCTGGGGCCGGAGTTCTACACGGAGCGGTTCATGGAACTGCAGGGTGTCGGCAAGGTCCGCCTGATGGCCCTGGAAGGCATGCGTGACGAGATCGTCATGCAGCGCGCCGCCCGCCACTACCGCTGACCTTCGCAGTACGCGGCAGGGCGCGCCCCACCATCGCGCGCCCGCGCCGGCATCCCAGCCAGCCCGGGGCCAGTTTGAGCCCCCATCTTTGCCAGGATGCCGGCGTCCCCACCGGTTGCGCCGCTGAACCCCGCGCTCTGTCAATGCCTTGTCCGGCTCCGCCGTGGGTTGCCAGAATGGGGTCTTCCCGTAACGCGGCACAGACCTGAAGCAATGCACGACGCCAAGAACGCCCAGAGCGCGCTCGCCCAGCAGATCGCCCAGACCATCGCCGACGAGATCGGTGCCCAGTCCGCCCAGGTACGTGCCGCCGTCGGCCTGCTCGACGAGGGCGCCAGCGTTCCGTTCATCGCGCGCTACCGCAAGGAAGTGACCGGGGGCCTGGACGACACCCAGCTGCGCAGCCTGGAAGTGCGCCTGACCTACCTGCGCGAGCTGGAAGACCGCCGCGCGGCGGTGCTGGCCAGCATCGGTGAGCAGGGCAAGCTCAGCGACGAACTGCGCAACGACATCCTCGCCGCCGACACCAAGAGCCGGCTGGAAGACCTGTACCTGCCGTACAAGCCCAAGCGCCGCACCCGCGCGCAGATCGCCCGGGAGGCGGGGCTGGAGCCGCTGGCCGATGGCCTGCTGGCCGACCCGACGCAGGATCCGCAGGTCTTCGCCGCCACCTTCGTCGATGCCGACAAGGGAGTGGCCGACACCAAGGCCGCGCTGGAAGGCGCGCGCGCGATCCTGATGGAGCGCTGGGGCGAAGATGCCGCGCTGGTCGGCGAACTGCGCACCTGGCTGAGCGACACCGGTGTGATCCGCGCGCGCGTGGCCGAGGGCAAGGAAGCCGAGGGCGCCAAGTACCGCGACTATTTCGAGCACGCCGAGTCGCTGGCGAAGATTCCCTCGCACCGGTTGCTGGCACTGTTCCGCGCGCGCCGCGAGGAGATCCTGTTCCTGGAGCTGGACCCGGGCAGCGAGGCCGAGGCCGGCCACCAGTACGCCGAAGGACGCGTGGCGCGCAAGGCCGGCATCGCCGACCAGGGCCGTGCCGCCGACCGCTGGCTGCTGGATGCCTGTCGCCTGACCTGGCGCGCCAAGCTGCACACCCATCTGCTGCTGGACCTGTTCAACCAGGCCCGCGAAAAGGCCGAGGCCGAAGCCATTGCGGTGTTCGGTGACAACCTGAAGGACCTGCTGCTGGCCGCGCCGGCGGGCCCGAAGACGGTGCTCGGGCTGGACCCGGGCATCCGCACCGGCTGCAAGATCGCGGTGGTCGATGCCACCGGCAAGCTGGTCGCCACCGACACCATCTATCCGCACGAGCCGCGCCGCCAGTGGGAGCAGTCGCTGCAGACGATCAAGCAGCTGTGCGCCAAGCACAACGTGGAACTGATCGCGATCGGCAACGGCACCGCCAGCCGCGAAACCGACAAGCTGGCCGGCGAAGCGATCAAGGCTGCCGCCAACCCGAAGCTGCAGAAGGTAGTGGTCAGCGAGGCGGGTGCGTCGGTGTACTCGGCGTCCGAGTTCGCGGCCAAGGAATTCCCGGGGCTGGACGTGTCGCTGCGTGGCGCGGTGTCGATCGCGCGCCGCCTGCAGGATCCGCTGGCCGAACTGGTGAAGATCGAACCCAAGGCCATCGGTGTCGGCCAGTACCAGCACGACGTGGACCAGTACCGCCTGGCCCGGGCGCTGGACGCGCGGGTCGAGGACTGCGTGAATGCCGTGGGCGTGTACGTGAACACTGCCTCGGCCGCGCTGCTGTCGCGCGTGTCCGGGCTGTCGTCCACGGTGGCCGAGAACATCGTGCGCCATCGTGACGACAATGGCCCGTTCAAGCGCCGCAAGGACCTGCTCAAGGTCGCGCGCCTGGGCGAGAAGACCTTCGAGCAGTGCGCCGGCTTCCTGCGTATCGCCGATGGTGACCAGCCGCTGGACGCCTCGGCGGTGCACCCCGAAGCCTACCCGGTGGTCGAGCGCATCGTGGCCAGCACCGCGCGCCCGATCAAGGCGCTGATCGGCGATGGCAGCTTCCTGCGTGGCCTGAAGGCAGAACAGTTCACCGACGACACCTTCGGCGTGCCGACCGTGCGCGACATCCTGAAGGAACTGGAGAAGCCGGGCCGCGATCCGCGTCCGGAGTTCAAGGCCGCGCGCTTCGCCGAGGGCGTCGAGGACATCAAGGACCTGCGCGAGGGCATGGTGCTGGAGGGCGTGGTCAGCAACGTGGCGGCCTTTGGCGCCTTTGTCGATATCGGCGTGCACCAGGATGGCCTGATCCACATCTCGGCGCTCTCCGACACCTTCGTGAAGGACCCACGCGACGTGGTCAAGGCTGGCGATATCGTCAAGGTCAAGGTGCTGGAGGTGGACGTGGCGCGCAAGCGCATCGCGCTGACCCGGCGCCTGGACGACACCCCCGGGCAGGCCACCAGTCGCCCCGGCCAGCGTGATGACCGCGGCCAGGGGCAGGGGCCGCGCCGCGACGCAGGCGGCCAGAACCGCGGGCAAAACCGGGGCCAGGGCAATGGCGGCCGTCCCGCTCAGTCCGCGCCCCCGGCCAACAACGCCCTGGCCGAGGCCTTCGCCCGCGCCAAGCGCAGTTGAGGACCGTGTCCCCCGTCACGCTTGATTCGTGGCGGGGGACTTGTCGATTTTCCCCGTGATTGCGCACACTTGCGCCTGAGGGGGGCGTTTGGCCTCCCCGCTGTCGCTGGGGAGGGCCATGACGCCAGCAGGACCCGTTGTCTTCGTTGAGGGCTGCAGCGTTGTGCTGCGGCTGCTGCCCGCCTGTGCGGGCCGGGGACCGGAGTGATGGCGGGCCAGGGAAACAACGGCAACGGGCTGCTCGAGCGGCGCCTGCAGGAGCTGGCAGAGGAGCGCCGGCGCTTGGCCATGATCATCGACGGCACCGCTGCCGGTACCTGGGAATGGAACGTGCAGACCGGCGAAATGCGGGTCAATGCGCGCTGGGCGGAGATCGTCGGCTATCGCCTGGAAGAGCTGGAGCCGGTGTGCCAGAAGACGTTCCTGAAGCTGGTCCACCCCGACGACATCGTCCTGTCCGACGCGGCACTCGAGGATCACTTCGAAGGCCGCAGCGACAACTATGTCTGCCTGCTGCGCATGCGCCACAAGAATGGCCAGTGGATATGGATCCACGACCGTGGCCGCGTGTTCGAATGGGACGGGCAGGGACGACCGCTGTGGATGGCCGGTGCGCACGCCGACGTGACCGAGCTGCAGCAGGCGCGGCAGGATGCGGCCGAGAGCCGGCAGCGATTGCAGGCCGTGGTCGACGCGTCCGATGAGGTGGCGGTGATCGCGACCGATACCGAAGGCACCATCACCCTGTTCAATACCGGCGCGGAACGCCTGCTGGGTTACAGCGCGGAAGAAGTAGTCGGCCAGCGGCGACTGGGTGATTTCCACGATCCGGACGAGCTGGCGGCCTGGCTGCGTCCGCTGGCGGCTGCGGACGGAAGCCTGCCGGGCGCGTTTGAAGCACTCAGCGCCCGCGCCGATGAGCAGACCTATTCACGGCAGTGGACACTGCGGCGCAAGGATGGCCAGCCACGCCAGGTGCGCTTGTCGATCAGCCGCATGGATGGTGCTGGCGGCGCGCGGATCGGCTATGTCGGCATGTCCATCGACATCACCGAGATCCTGCAGGCGCGCGCCGAAGCACGCCTGTCGGCAGAGAAATTCGCCGGTGCGTTCACGTCGGCAGCGCTGGGCATGGCGCTGGTGTCGCTGGAAGGACGCTGGCTGGACGTCAATGACGCACTGTGCCGAATCCTGGGCTACCCCCGCGAAGAACTGCTGCAGGTTGATTTTCAGCGCCTGACCCACCCCGATGACCTGCAGACCGACCTGGCCCTGGTGCAGGATCTGCTGGCCGGGCGGCGCAGCCACTACCACCTGGAAAAGCGCTATCTCGATCGCGACGGCAAGGTGATCTGGGCGCGGCTGTCGGTGTCGCTGGTGCGCACCGAGCACGGTGAACCGCTGCATTTCGTGTCGCAGATCCAGGACATCAGCGCCCAGCGCAGCAGCGAGCAGCGCCTGTTCGAGAGCGAGCAGCGCAGCCGTATCACGCTTGATGCGGTTGCCGACCTGGTGCTCAGTGTCAGCCTGGATGGCCGTATCGACTACGCCAATGCCGCCGCAGTACGCACCCTGGCGGGTGATGGCGCGCTGTCGCTGGCCGGGCACAAGGTGCAGGACGTGCTGGCACTGACCACCGAATATGCGCCCGGCTCGGTACTGGATGTGTCGGTCCTGCTGGACCCGGAAAGCAATGCGGTGGACCTGCACGCCGATCTTCTGCTGCGCCTGGGCACGGCCACGATCCCGGTCGACCTGACCCGTGCCTGGCTGCGCGATGATGAAGGTCATGTACGCGGTGCAGTGTGGGTACTGCGTGATGACACCCAGCAGCGCGCGCGCCAGCGCGAAGCGCGCCATCTGGCCGAGATCGATCCGCTCACCGAGCTGAGCAACCGTCGCGGTTTCGAGGTGCATCTGCAGCAGGCGATCACCCGCGTCGAGCGAACTGGCCAGGCCGCGTCGTTGATGTACATCGACCTGGACCGCTTCAAGCCGGTCAACGACACCTGGGGCCATCTGGCCGGCGATGCCGTGCTGTGGGCGGTGGCCAGCGTGCTGCGCCACGGTGTGCGCGATTCGGACGTAGTGGCGCGTCTGGGCGGCGACGAATTCGCAGTGATCCTGTCCGGCTGCACGCCGCGTCGTGCCGCGCGCATCGGCGGTGAACTGCTGCACACCCTGGCATCGCTGTCGATTCCGTGGGACCGGGACCGCCTGCATGTGGGTGCCAGCATCGGTATCGCGCCATTGGCGGGTGGGATGAGCGTGGACCAGGCCGTGGCGGCGGCTGATGCCCAGTGCTACCGGGCCAAGGCAATGGGTCGCAACAACGTACAGGTGCAGGGCGAGGCCAGTGAGCTGCCCGGCGATGATTCCGAAGCCGCCGAGGGCTGATCTCAGCCTGTGAGAGGGCGTGCGCGAATACTGCGCGCACATCCACTCATGCAGGTGATCCCATGAAGGTCTGGAACCCGGTTGCGATGCGGGCCTACGCCCCGGCGATGGTTGGCTGGTGCCTCGCGCTGGCCGCCTGCCTGCGTGCGGAACAGCTGCGCGGCGACCTTCACGCGCAGGCCCTGCTGCCGGTACTGCAGGGCGGCGCGGTCGCCCTGCTGGTGTTCACGCTGTCCTGTATCGGTGCCGCCAGCATCGTGCTGTGGCGGACGGGCAGGAACGCGGTGGAGTGATGCGGTGGATGGTCACCGCATGCTCCACGTCATGTTGCGTCAACGCAGTACTTCATCCGAACTGACCAGCTGCACGTCGTGCATCAGGTTGAGGTAAGCCTCGTAGTAGCCCTTGTGCGAGGCACCGACGATGGTCAGCATGCGGGTGCCTGGATGCTGGCCCAGTATGTCGCGCATGTTGGCGACCATGCGCAGGTTGCGGGTTTCCCAGTAGCCCACGTAGTTGCGGCCGAAGCCTTCCGGCGAGGGCTCGACGAGGGTCGCGCCGAAATCGCTGTTGAAGGCCACCATCGCAGCCTCGGGTGTGTTGTAGGCGCGATACATTGCGAGCAATCCATCCGGCTGAGCAAGATTGGCTTCCAGTCGTTCATCGGCCGCCCTGCGCGCTTTGACGAAGGAATTGTCCCAGGCACCGCGTATGGCGGCAGCGTAGGCCTTCTGCTGCGATTCCGGTGTTGGCGAATCTGCAGTGTGGTCGTCGACCGACCACAGGCGCTCCAGCCCCAGGCGTGCCGCAAGTACGCCGGCCACCAGTCCGGCCTCGTTGCGGCGGGCCATGCGCGTGTCGAGGAACTGCACCAGCTCCGGTGTCAGGCTGTCCGAAGCACGTCGCTCTTCCCTGGACAGCCGCAGCCATTGGACGACTGCCGAGCTGCTTTCGCCCGCGGCCAGGAAGACGGCGGCCAATCGGCGCCGCTGGGCAGCGGTCGGCGCCTTCGGCCAATCCGCAAGCAGGCGTTCCATCTCCACGTTGGCGCTGGGCACGTCCAGGCCGGTGGCGGCCTGCGCCGGTGCCGGATCGACGCAGTAGTCCGCTACGCTCTCCGCGTATCGGGCCGGATTGCGGCGCATGAAGTCACACTGCAGGCCGGACAGGTTCTCCACCGCGATCGCGGTGGGCCGCCAGGCTTCCAGGCGCTGCAGCAGAGGTTCCAGCATCGCCGGCGTGAAGGTCTCCGGCAGGCTGGACAGGTGCGGGCTGCCCAGCACCAGCACTTCGTTCGGGCGTCCTGCGGGTGGTCCCTTCAGCTGGTCGGGGTGGAAGGCGGGTCGATAGGCGGCGTCGTTGGCCAGCGCGCTGCTGCTGCACAGGGCCAGGAAGAGAAGGCTGGCAAAGCGAGGGAACATGCGATCTCCATGTCGATAAGCGTCCTGCGGGACCTTCATGCTGGTCATTTTCTCCTGCTGGGGAATCCCGCATTGGTCATGTAAACCTTTCTGCCTTGAGCTGCATCCTTCTGCTGGGCGATGCTGTACGCAATGCCCAGGCGATGCAGAAGATGACATTGGACGACTGGACCATCGACAGTCCGCGGCTGCACCTCCGGCCTTTCACGCCCGGTGATGCCGACGAGGCATTTGTGGCAATCACACCCGGGCTGACCCGCTATATGGCGTTCGAGCCGCCACCCTCGAAGGAGGCGTTTGCTGGCGTCTGGCGGGCGTGGCTGCTTACCATCGCCGACGGGACCGACATCACGTTGGTGATCCGCAGGCGCGGGGATGGGGTATTCCTTGGCCTGGCAGGCCTGCATCGAGCCCGTGAAGCAGAACCCGAACTGGGCATCTGGATCGCAGAAGTGATGCATGGGCACGGCTATGGCCGCGAGGCAGTGGCGGCGGTGTGGTCGGCGGCCTCCGGGCGCCTGCGCTGTGCTGCGTTCCGCTACCCGGTGGCGGAACGGAACCGGTCCAGCCGTGCACTGGCTGAGTCCCTTGGTGGGCAGGCTGTGGCACGTGAGCAAGGCGTGAAGTACACGGCAATCGTCTACCGCATTCCGGCTGCAATGCACGGAGTTGCGACGGACGTCGCGGAATCCCGCTAAAGCAGCCGACGGCGTCGCCGATACTCCCTCTGGATCCCGCTCCAGACACCCGCGGCAGGACCCCGGGCTGCCCCCGACGGGCGGTCCGCGCAGTGTGTTCCGCCGCTTCCAGATGCCGATCGCACCCGCAGCAGACGTTCTTGGCAGTCGCTCGAGAGGTGCCCGTTGGCACCTGTAGTCCCTGGCAACTGATGTTGCCGCCGGGCATCCCGCCCGTCGGGTCACAACCGCTTACCGGACACCGAGGATCAGACAATGCTCATTCCAGGCTTCACGGCAGGCGTGCAGGCGCCAGCCGAGCTGCATACCCGTTGGTCGCCGTGGCGTGCGCTGCTTGGCGTGCTGGCGCCGCAGCAACGCACCAGCACAGAGGCGGCGATGACCGACCGCACCGAGCTGGAAGCGCAGGTGGCCGCGCTGCATCGCGTGCAGGCCGTCATCGAGTTCGCGCTCGACGGCACCATCCTGCGGGCCAATGACAATTTCCTGCAGGCGATGGGTTACCGGCTGGAGGAGATCCAAGGCAAGCATCACTCCCTGTTCGTCGACCCCGAGCAGGCGCGCAGCGCGGAATACCGCGACTTCTGGGCGCGCCTGGGGCGTGGCGAATATGACGCCGGACAGTACCGCCGCTTCGGCAAAGATCAGCGCGAGATCTGGATCCAGGCTTCGTACAACCCGGTGCTGGACCGCCAGGGGCGCCCATACAAGGTGGTCAAGTTCGCGACCGACATCACCGCGCAGAAGCTGCAGGCGGCCGACTCGGCGGGGCAACTGGCCGCGATCGCCAAATCGCAGGCGGTGATCGAGTTCAGCATGGATGGCCGCATCCTGTCAGCCAATGACAATTTCCTGGACGCTACCGGCTACAGCCTGGACGAAGTGCGCGGGCAGCACCATTCGTTGTTTGTCGAGCCTGAGCATCGCAGCAGCGTCGAGTATCGCCAATTCTGGGAGAAGCTCGGGCGAGGCGAATATGACGCCGGCCAGTATCGGCGCCTGGGCAAGGGCGGGCGCGAGGTCTGGATCCAGGCATCCTACAACCCGATCCTGGACCTCAATGGCAAGCCGTTCAAGGTCGTCAAGTACGCCACCGACATCACCGCGCAGGTGCACGAGAACCAGGCCATGCAGCGCGCCGTGGCGCAGACCCGCGAGGTGGTGGCTGCCGCCAAGCAGGGCGATCTGACCCAGCGCGTGGCCACCGCCGACAAGAACGGGTCGATCGCCGAACTGTGCGAAGGCGTGAATTCGTTGGTCGAGGCGATGGCCGCAATCATCGGCCAGATCAAGTTCGCCGCGGACACCATCGCAGTCGGCGCGACCGAAATCGCACAGGGCAACAGCGACCTCTCGCAGCGTACCGAGCAGCAGGCGGCCTCGCTGGAGGAAACCGCCGTGTCGATGAAGGGCCTGGCCGAGACCGTGCAGCGCACGGCCACCAACGCGCGCCAGGCCAGCCAGCTGGCCGGTGGAGCGGCCGACGTCGCCGCGCGAGGCGGCACTGTGGTGCATGAAGTGGTCGAGACGATGGCGGTGATCAATGCCTCGTCGCGGCGCATCGTCGACATCATCGGAGTGATCGACGGCATCGCCTTCCAGACCAACATTCTCGCGCTGAACGCAGCGGTGGAGGCTGCGCGTGCCGGTGAACATGGCCGTGGCTTTGCGGTGGTTGCCACCGAGATCCGCGAGCTGTCGCAGCGTTCGGCCAGCGCAGCCAAGGAGATCAAGCACCTGATCGATGAGTCGGTTGCCAATGTGGGCGCCGGCACGGCGCAGGTTGAGAGCGCGGGCCGTACCATGGATGAAATCGTGACCAACGTGCGCCGGGTCAGTGACCTGATGACTGAAGTCAGCACGGCCTCGCAGCAGCAGAGCGACGATATCCAGCAGATGAATCATGCGGTCGACCTGATCGATCAGGGCACCCAGCAGAATGCGGCCCTGGTCGAGGAGGCGTCGGCGGCGGCGCGCAGCATGGAAGAACAGTCGGCGCAGCTGCTGCAGACCGTGGCCAGTTTCCGCGTGCAGGGCGGGGCCGGGCACCGGCACGGAACAGCGGGGCTGCACGCGGTCTAGGCGCGGCGACCGGACTGGTCTTCATTGCTATAGGTGTCGCCGCGTACGCAGTTGCGACCGGCATGCTTGGCACGATACAGGGCCTGGTCGGCGCGTTCGACCAGGTCGCGCGGATCGCGGTCTTCGCCGGGTGCCTGCCAGGCCACGCCGATGCTGATGGTGACGGTGGCCTCGGGGGCGGGCAGGGCTGCGGCTTCGACCGAAGCGCGCAGCCGTTCGCCCAGGCCCAGGGCGTGGGCGGCATCGGGCGAGGGCAGGGCGGCGATGAACTCTTCGCCGCCATAGCGCGCCAGCAGATCGTCACCTCGTTGCAGGCAGCCATCAAGAATGGCGGCGACCGACTGCAGGCGACGATCGCCCTCCGGATGGCCATAGGTGTCATTGAGCCGTTTGAAGTGGTCGATGTCGATCATCAGTACCGCCAGCCCGAGTCCCTGGCGGCGTGCGCGGCCACGGGCATTGCCAAGAGATTCGTCGAAACTGCGGCGGTTGCCCAGCCCAGTCAGCGGATCGCGCTGCGCCAGCGTTTCCAGCTCATCGCGCTGGCGCTGGATCTCCACCTGGCTCAGCACGCTGCGCAGGGCATAACCGAGCATGGCACCAATGAAGCCCACCGTGGCCAGGGTGGGCTGCAGGCGCGCGACCAGCAGCGCCACCATCATCAGCAGCAAGGGCAGCATCAACGGCACGCCGGCGTCGACGATGCGGCGCAGGCTGCGCGATACCTCCACCGCCGGATAGCGGCGCTTGCTGGCGGCCATGACGGCCAGCACCACGAACAGTCCGCTGATCAGCAGGTCCCCCCAGTTGCCGTCAGGCAGCTGCGGTTGGCAGGTGTTGATGTAGAACGCCAGCAGGAAGTAGCCCAGCGCGTAGATCGCAAGTGTCCGGAAGAAGTCGCGGCGGTCGGGATTGTCCTCGGCCAGGAAGCGGATCAGCGCGAAGCAGAACACCAGGCTGTTCTGTAGGTTGCTCATGGCGTTCAGGCACTGCGTCCACAACGCGGCGTTGAAATGCGCCATCGCCCGCGTGTGCCCGAAGTACAACAGCCACAGCAGCGCGATGATCAGCAGGTCCACCGCGCGGATGCAGCGGTTGCCGCCGCCCGGGCTGGCGGCCACGTAGGTCAGGGGGATGCGGTAGAACACGTACAGGATCAGCGAAGACACGGTCATCTGCGCAGGATCGAGGCCGGCCACATTGCGGTACAGCAGGGCGAGCAGGGCCAGCGAGAACAGGCCCATGGCAGCGCCCAGCGTCCGCCATTTGCAGGCCGCCAGGCGGCTGTCACGTGCACGCCGCACGCAGGCCAGTGCAGCCAGCAACGGGGCGGTGATCAGCATCAGGTAGGAGCCGACCGGGTCCTGCGGGCCAACAAAGGCAATGACGAGCGCGTGCGTGACCAGAAAAAACAGTGCCGCACGCAACGTCATGCATTCCCCCGCCCCCAGCTCCGGCTGGGATCACGATAGGCAAAAGCACGTGTGGCTTGCAAGAAAAGTGTGCGCTGCGTCTATTTCAAAGCTTGCCGGAAGTCGCAGTTGTGTTTCAGCATGGTGACGCGGAGCCTTCGACGTGGGCGTACATCCAGAAGTCACGGGGCCGCCCTCGAACCCGCCGGTAAGCGCGCAGCAGGCCTTCGCGCTGCATGCCGAGGCGTTCCAGCACGACGATCGAACGGGCGTTGCTGTCCAGGACAGTCGCCTGGATTCGGACCAGAGCGAGTGCGGCATGGCCCCATTCGAGCACCGCGCGTGCTGCGTGCGTGGCCAGTCCCTGACCCTGCCAGCGCGGATCGAGATCATAGGCGAGCTCGCCGCGGCCATGCGACAGGTCGATTCCGTTCAGGCCAACGGTGCCGATCAGCTGGCTGTCGGCGCCCACCAGCGCCCAGCGCTGGTCCGTTGCCGTGGGCAGGTAACCGGCGATCTGGCAGCGCAGTGCCATTTCGGAGACGTCGCCCCAACTGGTGTGCTCGGTCACGCCCGGCAGCGAGAGATAGCGGGCCCAGGCGGCAGCATCATCCACGTGCAGTGGACGCAGCCGTGCGGGCAGGGTGGCAGGAAGCGTTGGCAGAGCGGGCGTTGGCATCGTCGCCAGTGTCGGCGCCCGGGCCCTGAAAATGCAAAAGGCCAGGTCGGGGACCTGGCCTTTGATGCAGTGGTGCCGGTGAAAGGACTCGAACCTTCATGGGGTCACCCCCGGCTGATTTTGAGTCAGCTGCGTATACCATTCCGCCACACCGGCAGGCAGCGTGCGAGTGTAACCGAGGTCGGCACGGCTTTCATAGTGGGGAGGCCGATCGGGGCGCGTCCTGTCGGCTTCGGCCCTGTCATGGCTATACTGCGGCGGCTTGAATGCCTCCAGGAGCGGTAGCTGATGACAGTGTTGCAGGACCTGAGGGTGCTGGTGGTCGAGAACGACGAGATGAGTGCCGCACTGCTGCAGATGCAGCTGGTGCATGCCGGTGCGACGGTGGTGGGGCTGGCCGCGAGCGTGGCTGAAGCGCTGCGCCTGCTGCAGGCGTCGACCCCGGACGTGGCCCTGCTCGATTACCGCCTGGCCCGCAATGAGACCAGCGAGCCGGTGGCTGCGGCACTGTCGGCGCGCGGGGTGCCGTTCGTGCTGGCCACCGGGATGCAGGCCGAGCAGCTGCCCGAGCCGATGCTGGCCGGCGTGCTGCTGGTCAAGCCCTATCTCTCCGCAGATCTGAGCCAGGCGCTGGTACGCGCAGTGGGCCGCGCCAGCGCCAGCGCCTGATTGGCGCGTGCTGAAGCGGTGGGCGTATCCTGCCCCGGCCTGAATGCTCAGGCCTGCAAGGAGAGTGGCATGAAAAAGTGGATCAAGCGCATGGTTGCTGCGGGTGTCCTTTCGATGGCGGTCTTCGGTGGTACGGCCTCTGCCGCGTGGTGTGGCCAGCCCTGTTTCCAGCTCTACAAGAGCTGCATCGCGCGGGGTGGAGGGGTTGAACAGTGCCTGCAGGAACAGGCCTTCTGCGAAGAGGCGATGTGTGGCGGCAATCCCTGATCCATGAACCCCGCCCAGGCGGGGTTTTTCATCTGTGCGCGGTGTTCAGCCCGCTTCTTCGTATACGTAGTGGATCTCCTCGCAGTCGTCGAGGATGCGGTACTGCCGCGCCAGGTCATCCGGATCGGGATTGAGCCAGGCATCGAGGTGTTCCTTGCGGATGGGAACGACGCCGCGGTCATGGCCCGCAGCGGCGACGTCGTGCGGAGGCGTGTCGGTGATCGTGGCAAATGACAGGAGGCGACCTTCCGGTCCTTCCCATTCCGCCCACAGGCAGGCCAGCAACAGGTCGCGCGGGGGATCGGGCCGGAACTCCAGCACCACGTCCTGATCCTTCTCATCGGCACTCAGCGTACGGCCGGCGATGGCATGGCGTGGCACGTGCTCATAGAACGCCTGCACCACCACCACGCCGTGGCGCAGCCCGAACGCACCGCGCCAATAGCCTTCCAGGCTGTCGCGCCGCGCGTTGTAGGTGCCCGGATATAGCACGTCGTTGCGCGCAGGCTTGTCCGGCAGCCGGCACTGGTAGCGCATCGGCTTGATCACGCGTTTGCCGCCCTCGCTGACCATCACCGGTGCGTACGTGCCGGGGAAAATACGATTGTCACGCGGCAGCAACTGTACCCGGTGCAGGTCTTCCAGCCGAGCCTGCGCACGATCGATGCGGTTGCTGGCCACGCGCAGGTCGTTGCGTGCCCTCTGGGTGGGGCGGGTCGCCAGCGTGGCATTGGCAATATCGCGTCGTTCGCGCTGGCGGGCCAGCTCCGCTTCCAGATCCTGGCGTTCCTGCGCATGCCACTGCTGGATTTTCGCGACGATGTCGCGGCCCTGCTCGGTGCGCGCGCCGGCGAAGCCGTCATCCATCGCCTTGGGAGTTCTGGGGCGCTTCTTGCCAGGATCGTGCGCGTACAGCTCCGCGAATTCTTCCAGCGACAGGATGGCGCCGAACTCGCGCACCAGCTTGGCGTAGTCGGCGCGGATGAGGGCGGAATAGCACATGGGAACTCTGCGGGCGTGGGTCGCAGCAGCTGCGACATGGATGAGGCAGGATAGCCCGACCTACAGGGAGATAGCGCATGAATGATTCCGTCGCCTGCCAGTTCCGCGACGCCGTGCCCACGGTCGAAGACTATTGCCAGCTGCGTGTGCTGGCGGGCCTCAGTGCCAAGAGCAAGGAGGCGGCGGCACGCGCGCTGCCCAATACCCTGTATGGCGTGTGTGCCTACCAGGGCAACGAGCTGGTGGCGATGGGGCGAATCGTCGGCGATGGGGGCTGCCACCTGCAGGTCTGCGATATCGCCGTGTTGCCGCGGCTGCAGGGGCAGGGCCTGGGCAAGGAAGTGATGCGTCGCCTGGATGTTTGGATGCAGGCGAACCTGCCGCCGTCGGCATACGTCAGCCTTCTGGCAGACGGTGAAGCACACCGGTTGTACGCGCAGTTTGGTTTCGCACCCACCGCACCTGCATCGATCGGGATGTATCGCCGGTTCTGAGGTGTGGCCGAGTTGAAGCCATCCACGCCATGCGTGGATAGGGCCTTCCCAGGAATCACAGGCAAAGAAAAACCCCGGCCGAAGCCGGGGTTTTAAAGAATTGGCGTCCCCACGGGGATTCGAACCCCGGTCGCCACCGTGAAAGGGTGATGTCCTAGGCCTCTAGACGATGGGGACGCACGAAAACTTCAAATTGTAGATCCTTCGACGGCCTAATGTCGAAGTGGTGGAGCCAAGCGGGATCGAACCGCTGACCTCCTGCATGCCATGCAGGCGCTCTCCCAGCTGAGCTATGGCCCCAATGAAACTCCGGATGATCCGCCGGGAGCAGAGTCCGTTTTGAAACTGGCGTCCCCACGGGGATTCGAACCCCGGTCGCCACCGTGAAAGGGTGATGTCCTAGGCCTCTAGACGATGGGGACGCACGAAAAACTTCAAGTTGTAGAACTTTCGACGGCCTAATGTCGAAAGTGGTGGAGCCAAGCGGGATCGAACCGCTGACCTCCTGCATGCCATGCAGGCGCTCTCCCAGCTGAGCTATGGCCCCGTGTTACCGAGCCGCCTATCATACCTGCGTGTTCACGTTTGTGGAAGCTTTTTTTGAGCTTTTTTCGTTCCGGTTCAACCGCGACCACGAGGGCAGGGGAACCGTAACGCCACAACCTGAATGCCGGTAGGCGGTGAACAAAAAAGACCCGGTTATCGGCCGGGTCCTCGTTGTTCGTGATGAGTGGCGTCCCCACGGGGATTCGAACCCCGGTCGCCACCGTGAAAGGGTGATGTCCTAGGCCTCTAGACGATGGGGACGCAATTCTCATCAATGTTCTTTAGCGACCTTTCGACGGCCTAATGCCGAAAGATTGGTGGAGCCAAGCGGGATCGAACCGCTGACCTCCTGCATGCCATGCAGGCGCTCTCCCAGCTGAGCTATGGCCCCACGTCGCTGAGGAGCGAAATAATAGCCTTGCCCCAGGGGGTTGGCAAGCATTTGTTGCACTTTTCTTCACGTGCGTTGCGAAGCCGATGTCAGTCGCCTTTCGCCTGTGCAGCGTCGTCGGTCAGTGCCGCCAGGATCGGGCACTGGTCCAGCGCGCCGTGGCCTGGGCAGGCGTCGACCAGCAGCGAAAGTGCAGTGTGCATGCGTTGCAGCTCCTCCATCCGCTGTGCGATGTCCTGCAGGCGCGCCTGCGCGGTGTCGCGCACGCTGCCCATGTCCTGCGAATGGCGATCGCTCAATGCGAGCAGCTCGCCGATCTCTTCCAGGCTGAAGCCCAGCGCCTTGGCGCGGCGGATGAATCGCAGCCGGCGCAGGTCCTGCTCGCCGAAGATGCGGTATCCACCCGCCGAGCGGGCCGCGGTCGGCAGCAGTTGCTGTCGTTCGTAGTAGCGCACCGTATCGATCGGCACGCCCGCCTGGCGGGCCAGTTGTCCAATGTTCATGGCGGATTCCTGCAGGGGCTGCCGACCATTGTGAAGCCTGGAGTCTGGTCGAGAGTCAACGCTTGGCCCGGGTGCGCGCATTCAGCGCACTTTGCAACTTTCTTCATAGCCCCGCCGATGGGCCAGTTCCTACGCTTCGCCTGAACCGGCCGTTCGATGGCCTGCAACGAACCGAGGAGGTGGTCTGTGGAAGGATTCAGGAACGAAGGATTCGTCGAGATCGCGGTGGTTGAATACCCGGGAGGTGATCCGTCTGCCGCCTCCGTACTGGCCGAAATGGCGCACGTTGCCAATCGCCTTGCCCAGCAGCAGCGTCGGCCGTTCAAGCGGGTGCTGGTCACCCGCTGGATCGTGCCGGCCAGCCAGACCGGGGTGCATCGTATTGCGGGTGCGGAAATGCTCGATGCGGCCATCCCGGCTGTGATCGCGGTTCCCGGCCAGATCAGTGCCGGCGCGTGCCTGCGCGCGGACGAGGTCCTGCTGGACTGGCTGCGCGCGCACTATGACGGCGGCAGTCTGCTGGCCGCCGCCAGTGATGGCGTCAGCGTGCTGGCACGCGCCGGGTTGCTGGCCGGGCGTACGGTCAGTGGCCCTGATCTCGGGCGCCATCCAGGCCTGCAGGCGCAAGCTGCGAGCTGGGTGCCGAGCGAGCGGGCGCTGGTGGATGACGGTGACCTGCTGACCGTCGGCGGGGGCCAGGCCTGGCGCTTCCTTGGCCTGCGATTGTTGTACCGGCTGCACGGGCAGGGCGTGGCCAGTGCGGTCGCGCAGCAACTGGGCATCACCGTGCCCGCCACGATCCAGCAGGACCTGGAGCGCTTCAGCGCCAACTTCGCACATGGCGATCGTGATGTGCTGAAGGCACAGCGCTGGCTGCACACCACGGCGGCACGCGGCGCCACCCTTGCCGCGATCTGCGAGGTCTCCGGGTTGGAGCCGCGCACACTGCAGCGGCGGTTCCTCAAGGCCACCGGCCTGCGGCCGATCGAATACTGCCAACGGCTGCGCATCGCCAAGGCGCAGACCCTGCTGCAGCAGGGGGCGGGTATCGATGAGGTGGCGTGGGGTGTCGGCTACGCTGATCAGAGTGCTTTCCGCCGGTTGTTCCTTCGCATCGTTGGCATGACGCCGGCCAACTATCGGCGTCACGTCAGCAGCAAGCGTCGCGAGCGGCCCTTGATGCCGTCGGTGGCAGGCAGCCTGCGCGGGCTGCAATCGCCGTCGGTGATGCAATTGGGGCGCAGCGCGGCCTGATGTCGACGGCATCGTCGCGCTTGCAACCGGAGCGCGACACCTCGACCATGCGGTCAGCGGACGAGTGAAAAGGTGGTCTGATGTCGAGCGTTGGGCCGGTGCCGATGCCGGTAGTGTTGATTCTCGTGTGCGTAGTGATTGCCATGGCCGTGGCGCGTCTATGGCCACGCAGGAAGGACGGCATGCCGCTCCCTTCTGCACCCAGCATGGTTCTGGACATGCTGCTGGTGGGCCTGCTGTGTGGTCGCATCAGCTTCGTGGCCTTGAACTTCGCGCTGTATCGCGAGGCGCCGTGGAGCATTCTGCAGATTGCCGACGGTGGCTACCACCTGGTGGTTGTACTGGTTGCGGGATCGGCATGGGGGCTGTGGCGGGTGCGCCCATGGCGGGCGTTGCGCGCCCCCGTGCTGGGCGCGGCGTTGGCGGGTGTGCTGCTATGGGCGGGCGGCAGTCAGCTGCTGTCCGCATGGCAGGAGCGGCAGATGCCCTTGCCGGTATTGCAGGTTGCTGATCTGCAGGGGGGCAGGGTTGATCTGCAGCAGTTCCGGGGAAAACCGCTGGTGCTGAATCTCTGGGCGACCTGGTGCGGGCCCTGCCGGCGCGAGATGCCGGTCCTGGCTGCGGCGCAGCAGGCGCATGCGGACGTGCAGTTCGTGTTCCTCAACCAGGGTGAGACCCTTGAGGAGGTCCAGGGTTTCGTTGCGCGCGAACGCCTCCTGCTGCACAACGTATTGCTCGATGATGACGCAGCGGCATCCACGGTGCTGGGCGTGCAGGCCTATCCCTCGACCCTGTTCTTCGACGCCGAAGGGCGCCTGCGTGAACTGCACCTCGGCGAACTGACGGCAGCCGGTCTTGAACACAAACTGCGCCGGCTGCGGTAGCCTGCGCGGGCATCTCACTACGGAGTTCCCATGTTGTCGACTTCCCTGCGCACTGCCCCTGCGGTGCTGTTGCTGCCGGTCCTGCTGGCATTGGCCGCCTGCAGCCAGGCACAGACGCCACCCGGCAAGACCGCCTCGGCACCGGCAGCGAGCGCCACAGCCACGGCCAACAAGGGCGATCGCCCTGTGGTGCTGAAGGGCATCGAGAAGCATGGTTTCGAGGTCGTCGCAGAATTCGATGCCCCCGGTGGCCTGCGGGGCTTTGCTGGCGTGGTCGGCGGCCAGCAGCCGGCAGCGGCCTATGTCACCGCTGATGGCAAGCACGTACTGGTCGGCAGCCTGTTCGATGCGGAGGGCAACGATGTAGCCGCTGAGGCCGTTGAGAAGCTGGTGGCTTCGCCGATGTCGGCCAAGATGTGGACCAAGCTGGAAGCCAGCGCCTGGGTGCGTGATGGCAAGGCCGATGCGCCGCGCGTGGTCTACACCTTCAGCGATGCCAACTGCCCGTACTGCCACAAGTTCTGGGAAGCGGCACGGCCGTGGGTCGATGCCGGCAAAGTGCAGCTACGTCACATCATGGTCGGCGTGATCCGCGAGGACAGCCCGGCCAAGGCCGCGGCGATCCTTGCCGCGCGTGACCCGAGTGCGGCGCTGCTGCAGAACGAGCACGATTTTGATCGCGGTGGCATCAAGGCGCTGCCGAACATCAGCCGCGAGATCGCTGGCAAGCTCGACGCCAATCAGGTGCTGATGATCGAGATGGGCTTCCAGGGCACGCCGGGCATCCTGTTCCAGGATGCACAGGGCCAGGTGCAGCGTCGTGCGGGTCTGCCGCAGGGTGCCGATCTGCAGACGGTGCTTGGCCCGCGCTGAGTGGCGCCAGCCCCATGAAACATTGCGCAGGCCCGCATGGCAGCATGCGGGCCTGTCGCATTCCATGGCGGGCATTGCGGTTGCGGGTCCGCGCAACAGTGGTTCATCGTCACGTCTGAATCGTGACTGACATCAAGCATCCCGCCTTGATTCCAATCAAGGCCAAAAACGACAGGCGGATTAGCCTGTGACGCATGGAATACAGCGTCAATGCGCGATGGATGCCGCGTTCGCCACGCCCTGATCAGGGTCGGCTGGCACAGCCATTCACGACACTCTCACTCCGTGCTTGTTACCCAGACCGCTGCGGTCGCTACCTCTCTGGCAGCGCGGCCTTGATGGCGTCGACATCGGTGCGGGCAGGGCAGTGTCATCGTCCTGTTGCCTGCCATGCGCAGGCTGGCCGGTGTCGTCGACGCAGTATCCGCATTTCCAGCAACGGCAGCACGAGGCCGGAGTGGCGCATGCGTGCGTCCCGTCTGCGTGCTGCGAACAGGGGTCGTACAGGGAGGATGCAATGCGCGTGGCGGTACTGAGCCTGGCCTGCGTGACAGCACTGGCGATCACGCCGGCGTATGCACAGGTGGATGACAAGGAGGAGGCGCAGGCGCTGCGTCGTGAGATTGCGGCCATGAGGCAGGCGCTGGATGGAATGCAGCAGCGTCTGGACAGCCTTGAGCAGCGCGATGCAACCGTTGCGCCTGCTACTGCACAGGCACCCGCCCCCGTGGTCGCGCCTGCCAGCACTGCCAACCTGCTGCACCCCACCCAGGTACCGGGCGTGGCACAGCCGGTGCTGCCGCAGCGTGAATCTGTGGCCGATCCATCCACTGCGGCATCGCGACCGGACAGTGCGGCCGGCCCGACCGACCCGGATCTGAAGGGCTTCTTCGCCATTCCCGGCACCGATACGGTGATCCGCATTGGTGGTTACGCCAAGCTCGATGCCATTGCCGATTCGCGTGCAGCGGGCGATGAGGACCAGTTCATTCCTTCGTCGATGCCGGTGGGTGGCAGTCATCGTGATGTCTCAAACTTCAACATCCACGCCAAGCAGACCCGCTTCAGCTTCGAGGCGCGGCGTCCGACCACGCACGGCAACCTGCGCTTCTATCTGGAGAACGACTTCTTCGGCAGTAGCGACGGCTACGAATTCCGGCTGCGCCACGCCTATGGCCAGCTCGGCAATACCTACGCCGGTTATGGCTACTCCAGCTTCATGGATCCGGACAGCCTGCCCGATACATTGGATTTCGCAGGTCCCGGCGGTGCCGGCTACCTGCTGGTGGCAGGCATCCACCACAGCTTTGCGATGGGCAAGGGCAACACCCTGACCGTCGCCGCCGAAGATCCAAAGACCGAACTTGCCGGCGCCAGCGATGAGCGCGCCGCCGTGAACCGGCTGCCGGATGTGACGGTGACCGCGCGCATGGAGCGCGACTGGGGCCACTTGCAACTGGGCGCGGTGGCACGCAGCCTGGCCTATGACGGTGACGATGAACGTGACCGGCGCATGGCCGGTGGCCTGCAGCTGAGCGGATCGGCATCGGTAGGCGAGCGCGACCTGCTGCTGTTCGGTGCCCTCGGCGGGCGCGGCCTCAGCCGTTACACCGCCGACCTCACCGGCTCCGGGCTGGACGCGGTGGTCGGTGCCGATGGCCGCCTTGATGCGCTGGACCTGCACGGTGGGTTCGTTGGCTACACCCACTACTGGTCCGAGCTGTGGCGTTCGAACCTGATCTTCGGCCAGCTGACCCTGGAGCGGAATGCTGCATTGGCGGCCGACGCATTCCGTCAGAGCCGCTACGGCGTGTTCAACCTGATCTGGAGCCCGGCACCGTCGTGGACGATGGGCATGGAGTTGCTGTACGGCCGCCTGGAACAGCAGAGCGGCGCGCGCGGCGACACGGTCCGGGTGCAGGGCAGTCTGCAATACAACTTCATCAAATAGGCGCCAGCGGTCGTACGCCAGCGTAACCGTCCCCACGCCCGGTTGTACCGGGCTCATGCCAGTACAGGAGATTGTCATGGCAGAAGCAAAGAAAATCGGGGTGGTCGGAGCCACCTTCCTCGTCGCCGGCAACATGATGGGCTCAGGCGTGTTCCTGCTGCCATCCAGCCTGGCCAAGATCGGCACCGCCTCGATCTGGGGCTGGCTGATCACCACCGCCGGCGCGCTGCTGCTGGCCTTCGTATTTGCAAAGCTGGGCAAGCTGGCACCCAAGGCGGGCGGCCCCTATGCCTATGCGCGTGACTGGTTCGGGCCCTACATGGGCTTCCAGACCAATACCATCTACTGGTTCGCCAACTGGATCGGCAACGTCGCCATTCCGATCGCGGCGGTGGGCTATTTCAGCTACTTCTTCCCGATCCTGTCCGAGCCGCTGGTGCGCTGCATCGCGGTGCTGATCCTCGTCTGGGCATTGAGTTTCGCCAACATGATCGGCCCGGCCTTCGTCAGCCGCGTGCAGACGGTCACCACCAGCTTCGCGCTGGTGCCGATCCTGGGTATCGCCATCTTCGGCTGGTTCTTCTTCGATGCCGACATCTTCAAGGGCGCCTACAACGTGTCCGGTGAATCCAACTTCGGCGCGATCTCCAGTGCCGCGGCACTGACCCTGTGGGCTTTCATCGGCGTCGAATCCGCTTCGGTCACTGCCGGCGTGGTGGAGAATCCGGAAAAGAACGTGGCCCGCGCCACCCTGGCGGGCGTGTTCCTGGCCGCCATCGCCTACATCGCCAGTTCGTCGGTGATCATGGGCATGGTGCCCAATGGCGAGCTGCAGACCTCCGATGCTCCGTTCGCACTGGCTGCCGCCAAGGCCGTCGGTGGCTGGGGCGGCGCGCTGGTGAGCCTGTGTGCCTTCATCGGCGCTGCCGGTTCGCTGGGCGGCTGGATCCTGCTGACTGCACAGAGTGCCAAGGCGGCCTCCGATGATGGCCTGTTCCCTAGCATCTTCAGCAAGACCAACAAGGACGACGTGCCGGTCAAGGGCGTGATGATCGTGGCGGTGCTGATGACCCTGGCGGTGCTGGTCACCTCCACCTCGGAAACCGCGTCGGCCCAGTTCGACGTGATCACATCGGCGGCGGTGGTGCTGACCCTGCTGCCCTACATCTACTCGTGCGTGGCCTGCTACTTCGTGGTCGAGCGTTCGCACACCCTGGTCCACACCGGTGCGTTCTGGACCCTGACCAGCCTGACCGTCGTGTACTGCCTGTGGGCGATCTACGGCTCGTCGGGAACCATCGTGCAGTACGCCTTCCTGTTCGTGCTGTTCATCACCGTGTTCTATCCCTTCTTCAGCGAGGAGCGCCGCCAGCAGCGGCAGCGCGCCCGCGAGGCATCGGCCATCAGCGCCGGCGCCCAGCGTTCCTGAGTTAGACAAGGAGAATCAACGTGTACTTCAAGTCCCTGGACTATCCGGTCATTGTCATCGACAACGACTACGAGTCGCCGCGCATCGGCGGCATCCTGATCCGCGCCCTGGTGGAGGAGCTGCGCAGCAACGACCAGCGCGTGCTGTGCGGCCTGAACCTGGATGATGCCCGCGCCGGTGCCCGCACCTACGTGGCGGCCTCGGCAGTGCTGATCTCGATCGACGGCAGTGAAGAGGTGGATGGCGAGTTCCAGCGCCTGACCGCCTTCCTGCGCGAGCAGAGCGCACGCCGCGCCAACCTGCCTGTGTTCCTTTACGGCGAGCGCCGCACCATCGAGAAGGTGCCGAGCAAGCTGCTCAAGTACATCCACGGCTTCATCTTCCTGTTCGAAGACACCAAGAGCTTCATCTCGCGGCAGGTGATGCGCGCGGCCGAAGACTACATGAAGAACCTGCTGCCGCCGTTCTTCAAGGCATTGATCCACCATGCGGCCGAGTCGAACTACTCCTGGCACACGCCAGGCCATGCCGGCGGCGTGGCGTTCACCAAGTCGCCGGTCGGCCGTGCATTCCATCAGTTCTACGGCGAGAATACCCTGCGCAGCGATCTGTCGATCTCGGTGCCGGAATTGGGCTCGCTGCTCGACCACACCGGCCCGATCAAGGATGCCGAGGAAGAGGCGGCGCGCAACTTCGGTGCCGACCATACCTTCTTCGTCACCAACGGCACCTCCACCGCCAACAAGATCGTCTGGCATGGCACGGTGGCCCGCGGTGACGTGGTGTTCGTTGATCGCAACTGCCACAAGTCGCTGCTGCACGCGCTGATCATGACCGGTGCAGTGCCGGTGTACTTCACCCCCAGCCGCAACGCGCACGGCATCATCGGCCCGATCAGCCTGGACCAGTTCACGCCGGAGTCGCTGCAGCAGCGCATCGGCGCCAACCCGCTGGCCAGCCAGGCCTACAAGGCCGGCTCCAAGCCGCGCATCGCGGTGGTCACCAACTCGACCTACGACGGCCTGTGCTACAACGCCGAGAAGATCGCCGACGAGATCGGCAGCGCGGTCGACTTCCTGCATTTCGACGAAGCCTGGTACGCCTACGCCGCGTTCCACCCGTTCTACGAGAACCACTACGGCATGGCCAAGGGCAAGCCGCGCGAGCAGGATGCGATCATCTTCACCACGCATTCGACCCACAAGCTGCTGGCCGCGTTCTCGCAGGCCTCGATGATCCACGTGCGCAACTCGGCGCAGCGCAACCTGGATGCCGAGCGCTTCAACGAGTCGTTCATGATGCACACCTCGACCAGCCCGCACTACGGGGTGATCGCCGCCTGCGACGTGGCCTCGAAGATGATGGAAGGCGAGGCGGGGCGCTCGCTGGTACAGGAAATGCACGACGAGGCCATCGCCTTCCGCCGCGCGATGCTGCATGTGCGCGACGACCTGGGCCGCGACGACTGGTGGTTCAGCGTGTGGCAGCCGACCAAGCTCGAGCGCAGCCTGGACAAGGGCGATACGCCGGCACCGCTGGTGGCCAAGCGCGAGGAGTGGTACCTGCAGCCGGATGCGCACTGGCACGGCTTCGAGAACCTGGTCGACGACTACGTGCTGATCGATCCGATCAAGGTGACCCTGTTGACCCCGGGCCTGGCAATGGACGGCAGCATGGGCAAGCTGGGCATCCCGGCGGCAGTGCTGAGCAAGTTCCTGTGGGGCCGCGGCATCACCGTGGAGAAGACCAACCTGTACTCGGTGCTGTTCCTGTTCTCGATGGGCATCACCAAGGGCAAGTGGAGCACCCTGGTCACCGAGCTGATGGCGTTCAAGGCGCTGTACGACCGCAACGCGCCGCTGAGCCAGGCACTGCCGACCCTGGCCGCCGATTACCCGAACGCCTACGCCGGCTGGGGCCTGCGCGACCTGTGCGACGCGCTGCACGCGTTCAACCAGGAGTTCGCCGTGGCCAAGGTGATGCGTGAGATGTACGTGGATCTGCCGACGCCGGTGATGACTCCGGCCGATGCCTATAACCACCTGGTGAAGGGCGAGATCGAGCGGGTCGACATCGAGCAGATCAGTGGCCGCATTGCGGCGACCATGCTGGTACCGTACCCGCCGGGCATCCCGACCATCATGCCGGGCGAGCGTTTCGGCGACAGCGACGAGCCGATCATCCAGTCGCTGCGCATTGCCCGCGAGCAGAATGCGCGTTTCCCGGGCTTCGAGTCGGACGTGCACGGGCTCATCATCGAGCAGGAGGGTGATGCAGTTTCGTACAAGGTGGAGGTGCTGAAGGCCTGACCGGCAACGGTCGGCCACTCGGCTAACGATGGATACCGCGCGCGAGCAACGCATCCTGAAGTTCTCGATCGGGGCCACCCTGGCGGTGAGCGCGGCCGGCTTTGGCGGTGGCCTGCTGGTGGGATCTCAGGCCATCCTGTTCGACGGCGTGTACAGCCTGGTCGACGTCGCGCTGACCCTGGTGTCGTTGTCGGTGCTGCGGCTGGTGGCGCGGGAACAAAGCCCGCGCTTCCAGTACGGCTACTGGCACCTGGAGCCGATGGTCGAGGCGCTGGGCGGTGTGATCCTGTCGCTGGCCTGCGTGTATGCGCTGGCCAACGCCGTGATCGGTTTGACCACGGGCGGGCACGAAGTGAAGTTCGGGCCCGCGCTGTGGTGGGCGGCATTGCTGAGTGCCAGCAACCTGGCGATGGCGGCGTTCGTCGCGCAGCGGGCGCGGCATCTGCGCTCCGCGCTGTTGTGGCTGGATGTACGGGGCTGGCTGCTGGGTGGGTTGATGAGCCTGGCGGTGGTGCTGGCCTTCGTGTTGGCGCTGGTCCTGCACGGTGGTGAGTGGCACCACTGGGTGCCGTACCTGGATTCGATCGTGCTGGCGTTGATCAGCCTGGCGGTGTTGCCGGTGCCGGCGCGGAGTGCCTGGAAGGCCATGCGCGAAGTGCTGCAGGTGGCACCGGATGATCTGGACCGGCGCGTGCAGCGGGTGATGCGGGCGTTCGTCGCCGAGCGTGGCTATGCCGGTTTCACCAGCCACGTGGCGAAGATGGGGCGGATGCGCTTCATCGAGATCCACGTGCTGGCCGACCCGGCCACGCCGCTGGGTTCAGTGGGCGAGGTCGATGCGATGCGCGATGAGATCGCGGTGCGGCTGGATGCGCGGGGCGGCACGTTCTGGTTGACCATTGATTTCACCGCAGACCCAGCGTGGACGTGACCACGCTTCTGTAGAGTCGAGCTTGCTAGACTGCTTTTGGTCGGCGGAAGTCGAGCAGGCTCGAGTCCAAGGGAACGCGTGATCGTTGCGCGTGGCAGACCGGTCTGTTGCACCGGATCCGTTTGACCTCAACCCGGGTTGAGGTCACAGACTGCCGGCATCCCCCACGAGGCGCGCGGCATGAACCTGCTGACCACACCGGACCTCAGCCATGGCCTGCTGGAACTGTTCAATCCACCGGGCCTCTACGATCCTTCGGCCAACGGCTACTCACACGTGGCGGTGGTGCGCCTGCCGGCACGGGTGATCCATGTCGCAGGGCAGGGCGGCGAAGATGCCCAGGGCCGCCTCTCGCCCAGCTTCGAAGAACAGGTCGGGCAGGCACTGGACAACCTGCAGACCGCGCTGCGATCGGCGCAGGCAAGCCTGGCCGATGTGGCGCGGCTGCGCATCCTGGTGGTCGACCACGATGAGGACCGGCTGGGCATCATTGCCCACCAGGTGCGACGGCGCTGGCCGAACCGCGCGGCGCCCACCTGCACGCTGATCCCGGTGCCGCGACTGGCGTTGGACGGCATGCTGTTCGAGATCGAGGCGGAGGCCTACGCCGCCTAGCGCAGGTAGTACTCCACCGGCACCACCAGTTCCTGCGGTGCCTTCAGTTCATCGGGAATGGGTGGCAACGGCTGCGCGCGACGGAAGGTCTGCAGCGCAGCGTCGTCGAGCATCGGCTGGCCACTGGACTGCTCCAGCCGCAGCGCCAGCAGGCGACCTTCGCGGTCGATGCTGGCCCTGACCCAGGCAGTGCCCTGCTGCCGGCGCGAGCGCGCGGCGGCAGGGTAATAGCGGTAACGCTCCAGCCGCGCCATCAGGCGGGCTTCCCACTGGTCGCTGGCGGCGCCGGCCTGGAAGTCCGCCGGTGGCGCGGCTGGAGCGGGCGGCGCGGCCGTGATCGATGCCGGTGCGGGACTTGCATCGGTCGCGGCCGCAGGCGGGGCGACCGGCAGCGGCTTTCGACCCGTCCCGCCCGTTTCGCTGGCGGCCAACTCGCGCTCTCGCGCGGCGGTGGGCTTCGGTGGCGGTGGCGACTTTGTCGGTTGCGATGCACGCGCCTGCTGCGCCTGGCTGGGGGTATCGGCCTGGCGCTCCTCCACGGGCTGCGGCGGCGTGGCCGGTGCCAGCAGGCGCAGGCTGATGCGAACGTCCTGTTCCGGTGGCGGGAGCATCGGCGGCATTGCGACCCAGTGCACCAACAGCAGAAGGGGCAGCAGGTGCAGGACGACGGTGATCACGATCGCCTGCCAGTGTTGGCCGCGTTCACTCATCGCCCAGCACCCACAGCAGATCGGCATCAATCGCATCGACGGTTTCACCCGGCGAGGCCAATGCGATCACCAGCGCAGGCGTATCCGGTGACAGGTAGCCCGGCACCCCGGTGCCGCGCAGCACATGCCAGCGACCGGCTACCAGCAGCGCGGGTGCGGGTGCTGCGGTCACCACCTGTGCCATGCGCGTGTCGCGGGCCTGTTGCACGGCCAGCATCCCTTCCAGCATCAGTGCCGCGTCTGCGTGCTGGGCCAGTACCACATCCGACAGGCGTTGGCGGGCGGCGGGCACCGGGAACCGCACTGCATCAGCGGACGCCAGGTGGGCGTTGACCTCGACCCGCGCGAGATTGCCGCCGAACAAGGGGATGCCGGCAGCGGTGGCGTCCTGCACCAGCCCGCCGTAGGCGGTCCACGGCCATCGTGTATCCCAGCCCAGCAGCTCCTGCAGGCGCGCACCGCCGGCCTGGTTGCCCTTGGCCAGCCAGCGCTGCACCCGCTGCAGGCGCGGCTGGCGTTCGCTGGCAATCATCTCCAGCACCAGCGCGCCTTGTGGACGCTGCTGCTGCAGCGCGTGCAGCAGCCAGCGCTGGGCAGCGTGGTCACCGGCCAGGTCGTGGCGTTCGCCCAGCAGCAGTCGCGGGGCGTTCGCTGCGCGCTTCACGAACGCAGCTTCGTCCAGGGTCTGGCCGCTGGCGAGGTCGAGCACCTCGCCGGGCATCGGCTGCGCGCTGGCCGTCGACGCGAGCGCGATCAGGCACAGCGGCAGCCAGAGGCGGCTAGAACGCCACATTGACGCCCATCGAGACGGTACGGCCACGGCCGTTGCCGCGGTCCAGGATCGGGCTGAAGATGCTGTCGATCGAGGCATTGTTGTCATAGGCCTTGTTCTGCAGGTTTTCGATGTTCAGCCACAGCGTGGTGTTGGCCTGGGGCTTGAAGCTGGCGTAGAAGTCCAGCAGCACGCCGGTGCCGCCGGTCTTGCGGGTCTGGAAGAAGTCGTAGCCTTCCTCGGTCGGGCCGGAGTACTCGGCGCGCAGGCCGGCCTGCACGCGCTGCTGCCACCAGCGGCCGCCCACGTCCAGCGTCCAGTAGCGGTCGGGCAGGGCGGTGATGTCTTCCAGGTTGACGAACTCGATGGCCGGCGCACTGGTGCGCGAGCGGGTCCAGCTCAGCGTGGTGTGGTAGTGCTCGCTGGCGTAATGGGCTTCCAGTTCGATGCCGCGCATGCGCACCACGCCGGGGTGGTTCATCCAGCGCGTGGTGGCGCTGAAGTCGTCGGCGTCCAGCACATCGGTCCAGTCATTGAGCTGCGGATCGCTGTCGATCGGCACCACGAACGGTTGCACTTCCGGCGGATGCACGATCAGCAGGTATTGCGGCTTGATGTAGTCGCGGATGCGGTTGTCGAAGCGGGTGACGCGCAGCTGGGCCAGGTCGCCGTCAACCAGCAGCGAGTCGGTGCTGAGGTTGGCGCCGAACTGCAGGTTGCGCGAGCGCTCACGGCGCAGGAACGGGTTGGCACCCACGCCATCGGCATCGCTCATGCCTTCCAGCGGGATTTTCTCGAAGAACATCTCCTGCACGCGCGGCGGGCGCGATGTGCGCGAGGCTTCGGCGAACAGCTGCAGCCAGTCGGTGGCCTGCCACGAAACCGCCAGGCTCGGGCTGAGCGCGTGCTGGGTGCGGCGCACGTCGATGCCGCCGCCGTTGATCTCCGCGCACTGGCCGGGGACATCCGAGCACACCGGGACGTGGCCACGGATGCCATAGCGATCCTGGCGCAGGCCCGCAGTAAGCGCGTAGACGTCGTACTGCAGTTCCAGCGTGCTGAACACGCTGTCCAGCTGGCTGCGACCCTGGGGGTTGGCGCCGCGCAGGGTCGGGGTGTCGGCCACGTAGATGTCCGACTGGTGCTTGATGCCGGTATTCCAGCGCGCCTGCAGTGCACCGATGTCGAAGCGGCTGGTGTTGTCCACGGTCCAGCTGCTCAGGCTGCTATGGGTGCGGCGGCCGATGTAGCTGGAGTCCTCCACCGGCGGGTAGAACAGCCGGGTCTTGTTGATGGCGAAGGTCGCACGCAGGTCGATCCACGGCGAATAGGGCGTGTAGTGGTAACTGGCGCGCTGGTTGCGCGCGGAAATCTGCCACGGGTAGTTGTGGTAGAAGTCGTTTTCGTAACGCATGTGGCTCAGGTCCAGCCGATGCTGGTCGCTGGGCTGCAGGCGCGCCTTCAACAGCCAGCTGCTGGGCTGCTGGCTGCCCGGGTCGGCGTTGTTCTTCTGCCCGCGTGCGGTCGCATATTCGCTGCTGCGGCTGCTGCTGGCGGCGGCCAGCAGGCCGAACTGGCGGTCGCCACCCTCTTCACTGTGGCGCCAGGCACCGGCGAAAGTACGGCCACTGCCGTAGCCGTTGTTGCCGTGGCGGTAGCCGGCCCGCAGGCCCCAGTCGCGCCCCTCACCGAGCAGATCGTCGATGTCCAGTGTGCGGAAGTTGGCGCTGCCGGCCAACGTGCCGGCGCCATCTCCGCCGGCGACCGCGCCGCGCTGCACGTCCACGCCTGCCAGCAGGAAGGGATCGACATAGGCGAACGGACCGCCCGAGCCATGCCCGGCATTGTTGCGGAAGGTCTGGGTGACACCGTCGATCATGGTGTTGACCCGGCCGGCACCGGTCATGCCGCGGATGTTGACCTGCAGACCCGGCTGGCTGCGCGAATGGAAGCTGTGGGTGCCGGGCATCGAGCGCAGCAGGCTGTTGCCTTCCTGGCGTTCGGCCATCGCCACGCGCTCGCTGCCGACCGAGGGCGCAAAGCCATCGCGGGTGGCCGGTACGTATTGGCTGGCACCGGCACCCGGTGCCTGGCCGTGCGCGGTAGTGCCCTGCACCCGCAGCGGGCCGGTGCGGCGGCTGCCATCGGCGCGTTCGGCCGGCGCCGGTTCCAGGGCGGCACGACGCGCATCCACGAAGCGCGGGCGCAGGCCGCTGCCCGCCAGCAGGCGCGTCAGGGCCTGCGCATCGTCGAAGTCACCGCGCAAGGCAGGCGCCGAATGACCGGCAGGCAGCGCCGCGCCGATCACCAGATCGACACCGGTCAGCCGGCTGTAGGCATCCAGCGCGGCGGCCAGTGGCTGGGCGGGCAGATCGTAGCTTCGAGTGGCGGCCTGCGCGTGGGCGCTGTCTGGCAGCAGTGGAACGGCGCTGGCGCAGGCCAGCGACAGGGCGAGGACAAGGGGGCGGGGGCACAGCATCGGGGGCTCCAGGGGCTGACGCAGAGCGTCGTCATCCTGGGTAGACGCAGCCGCAGGCCGGATGTCAGGGTCCATCATGCTGTTCCCTGCGTGGCGGCAGCCACACCTGTATGCCCGCGCCGAGGCGCAGCACGCGCACCTGCAACTGAGCGGCCAACTGGTCGCGGTTGCCGGCCGCACCGTCGGCACTGCCAAGCAGGGTGACCGGCTGCTGGCGCAGCTGCTCGCCGACGACCCACGTGTGCCCGCCATGCCAGCGATCCAGGCCCTGCGTGACGTCGGCCAGTGGGGCCGAGACCCAATGCAGGCGCCGCTCGCGCCAGGCCAATGCGCCGGGGGCGGTCGTTGTTGCATGGGCTGTTGCCTGCCCATCGAAGCGCAGCTGTTCGCCGTGGTCAGCCAGCATGCTGACGTTGCCGCTGTCCACGCGCACGCGATGCTCGGTAACGGTGACCACGCTGCTGTTGCCCTGCACGGCAAGATCGAATGCGGTCCCCAGTGCAGTGATGGTGCCCTGTGGGGTATGCACCTGGAAGGGCCGGTCGGCATCGGCTGCGACCTGGAACCAGGCCTGGCCGCGCTGCAGCTGGAGCTGGCGGCGCTGCCCATCGATGCGCACCTTCACTTCGCTGCCGGGTGACAGCAGGACATGCGAGCCATCCGGAAGGGTCTCCTCGCGGATCTCGCCAGCGGCCGTACGCAGGACCTGCGCCAGGGGCGGCGACACATGGCGGCTGTAGAGACCCAGCGCGCACAGCAACAGAACCGCAATGCCGGCTTCGCGCAGGCGACGGCGTTGCCTGCGCTGCTGTTGCCGCTGCAGGCTGGGCAGCGTTGCACCGGCCTGCCACAGGTGTTGCAGATGCTGGTACTGCGCAGCATGGCGGGGGTCGGCCTGGTACCACTGCTCGAACGCGTCCTCGTCGCGGCCACCGTCGTGCCCGTCCAGCCACCAGCGTGCGGCTTCGCGCGCGATCGCGTCCTGGCTCATGCGCCGGACACCTGCTGCAGGGCGACCAGTGCGCGCAGCAGATGGCCATGCGCGGTCTGCCGGCTGATGCCAAGCTGGCGGCCGATCTCGGCCAACGCCATCTGTTCCACACGGGCCAGCAGGAACACCTGGCGCGATCGCGGCGGCAGCGCGGCGATGATCGCATCGAGGTGGCGCAGCTGTTCGGCGTCGAGCAGGCGCTGCTCGGGCAGCGGTGCAGGATCGGCGATGGCATGCAACTGCGTGTCATCCAGCACCTCTTCGCGACGGCGCTGGCGTTGCCGGTAATGGTCGGCAATCAGGTTGTGGGCAACACGGTACAGGTACGCGCGGCCATTGCTCAGCAGGCCACTGGCGGCGACCTTGACGACACGCAGCCAGGTTTCCTGGACGACGTCATCGGCGTCGCTGCGTTGCGGGAGTTTGCGGCGGACATGGGCGTGCAGCGGCCGGTAATGGGCCGCACACAGCTGCGCGACATCCGTCGGTTCGACAGGCGTGGACACGGGGCGGGCGACAACTGGGAAAGGGAACAGCCCGCGGCGGCAAGGGCAGCGGCTGCACCTTACAGCAAAAGAGAATCATTTGCATCTTTGGTCCGAGCGCAGTCCGCATGAGCCGCCGCGGCGTCAGCGGGGGCGATAATCGGAGTGGATCTGCAGGGCTTCGGTGGGGTTGTGATGCAGCTCGAAGCCGCAGTGCTGCAGGCTGCGCTTCACCCGTGCGACCGCGCAGGGTCAGCTTCGGTGAAGCCTCTCACGCGGGCGAACAGCCGGGGTAGTGGCGGGGGGGGGGGCGGGGGGGGGGGGGGGGGGCCGCGGGCGGGCCCGCCCGGGGCCGCGGGCGGCTGTGCGGGGGCGCTCCGCCGGGTTCGGGCCCCCCGGGGCCGGGCTCTCCCCAGACCCGCCCCGCGCCCGCCACTACCGTGACGATCGTCAGAGATCGCGGTACTGGATCTGCGAAGCCAGTACGCGCAGGCCGTCGGCATCGCTGGACAGGATGCGCTCTTCGCCAACACCTTTCTGCCGCTTCAGCTGGAAGCCCTGATCCGCAGGCAGTTGTGCACCGATGGCGTCCATGCGCTGCAGGGCATCAGGGCCGCTGCAGTCGAAGTGGCCCCAATAGGCGCCATCGCGGTGGATCTGCAATCGATAGTTCATCGCGGTGTCTCCGGCAGGTCCTGCAGCCAATGGTCGAACATCGCGGTGGCGGCCGCGGCCAGTGGTGAGCCATAGCGACGCGCCTGCGCGCGCAGGTCGTTGGGATCGATGCCGGCTTGGGCCAGCTCCAGCGTGTGGCCAACCAGCCAACGCTCGAACTGGCGGGCGTCCAGTTCCGGATGGCATTGCAGGGCCAGTGCGTGGCTGCCGATGGCGAATGCCTGGTGACGGCAGGCCGGCGTGCTGGCCAGGCGGCGTGCACCGGCCGGAAGTTCGAACGCCTCACCATGCCAATGCAGCACCGGAATGCCCTGCAGGGCCTGCAGCGGTGAACGCTGGCCTTCATCGGTCAGCAGCAGTGGCGCAAAGCCGATTTCCTTGCCGCCACTGGAAGCGACACTGGCACCGAGTGCGCGCGCCATCAGTTGTGCACCCAGGCAGATGCCCAGGGTTGGCCGCTGCTGCTGCAGCCGGCGCTGCAGCAGGGCGATGCTGTCGATGACGAAGGGATAGGTCTCTGTGTCATTGGCACTGATGGGGCCGCCCAGCACCACCAGCAGGTCGGCCACTTCGGCCGGATCGAGCGCATCGACGCCGGCCTGCAGCACCTGCAGCTGCCAGCCTTGTGCCAACAGCAGTGGCTGCAGGGTACCGAGGTCTTCAAAGGCAACGTGTTGCAGGACAACCGCGTGCTTCATGCCGGGGCTCCGCTGTTCGGCCAGTAGAAGCTGTCCGGGGTGGCGCGGGCGCCGAAAATGGCCTGGCCGACGCGGACCACGGTGGCACCTTCCTCGATGGCCACTTCGAAATCACCGGACATGCCCATCGACAGCTGCGACAGGTCAAGGCCGGGCGGGGCGGTGCGTTGCAGCTGGTCGCGCAGTTCGCGCAGGCGCACGAAGCAGGCGCGCACGCGCTCGACGTCGGGGGTGAAGATGGCCAGGGTCATCAGGCCGCGCACGTGCAGGCGATCGAAGGCCGGCAGCTGCTGCACGAAGGCCTCGACCGCGTCGGGTTCCAGTCCGTACTTGCTCGGCTCGGCCGAGGTGTTGACCTGCACGAACACATCCAGCGTGCGGTCTTCCAGTTGCAGGCGCTGCTGCAGGGCCTCGGCCACGCGCAGGCTGTCCAGCGCCTGGAACTCGCTGGCAAAGCGCGCCACGTAGCGCGCCTTGTTGGTCTGCAGATGGCCGATCACCGACCAGTGCACGCCCAGGTCGGCCATCGTTTCGGCCTTGCGTTGTGCTTCCTGCACCTTGTTCTCGCCCAGTTCGTGGCAGCCTGCGGCCACCGCCATGCGGATGCGGGCGTCATCGACGGTCTTGCTGACCGGCAGCAGGCGCACGCTGGCCGGGTCCCGGCCAACGCGGGCGCAGGCATCGGCGATGCGTTGGCGCACCGTGACCAGGTTGGCGGCGATCTGTTCAACGGACTGGGCGACGGGCCAGTCGGCAGCGGCAAGGGGCATGCGGGCACCTCCAATGCAGGATGGCCAGGGTGGGATACACTGGCACAGGACAAGAAATATTTTGGCATAGGACAAAATGAAAATCACCGGGCATAGCGCCGAGTCGATCTTCGACAGCATCCGTGATGGCATCGGCAAGGGCCGCCTGCCGGCCGGCAGCGTGCTGCCGCCGGTGCGTGAACTGGCCGAGCAGCTGGGCGTGAATCGCAATACGGTGGCCGCTGCCTACAAGCGCCTGGATGCGGCGGGCCTGGCCAGCACGGCGGGCCGCCGTGGCACGGTGGTGCGCGGTTTGCCGCCGACATTGGCGCGCGAGGGCAGTACGCCGGGGCTGGCGCTGCAGGACCTGGCCGGTGGAAATCCGGATCCGCGCCTGCTGCCGAACCTGCGTCTGGCACCGGCCGCACCACGGCTGTATGGCGTGGGCACGGTCGACCCGAGGTTGCAGGCGCTGGCGCGCGCCTCGCTGGATGCGGACTGCCCGGAGGGCTATGCGTTGGAGCTGACCCATGGCGCAGTTGATGGCATCGAGCGCCTGCTGGCGGCGTGGTTGCTGCCAGGAGACCGCATCGCGGTGGAGGATCCATGCTTCCTCGGCAGCCTCAATGTGCTCAATGCTGTGGGCCACGCGCCGTTGCCGGTGGCGGTGGACGCGCATGGCATGCAGGTCGGTTCGCTGCGGCAGGCGCTGGAGGCGGGCGCACGTGCGGTGCTGCTGACCCCGCGTGCGCACAACCCGACCGGGGCCAGCCTGGATGCGAAGCGGGCGCGAGCGTTGCGGCAGTTGCTGGCGGCCTATCCGCAGGTGGCGGTGCTGATCGACGATCATTACGCACTGCTCTCGCAGCAGGCCTACCACTCGGCACTGCCGCTGGATGGCCGGCGCTGGGCGCTGCTGCGTTCGTTGTCCAAGCCACTGGGTCCGGACCTGCGGCTGGCCTGGCTGGCCTGCGATGAGGAGACCGCATCGCGGTTGCGGCTGCGATTGGCGTCCGGCACCGGCTGGGTCAGCCACCTGCTGCAGGATGCAGCGACTTCGGTGCTGGCGTCGGCGACGCAGCGGGCGAAGATCGCTTCGGCGGGGGAGCGCTATCAGCAGCGGCTGCAGTCGCTGCAGGAACTGCTGCGTGTGCGGGGCGTGCCGACACCGCAGCCGATGGAAGGATTGAATCTGTGGCTGCCGTTACCGGCGGACAGCCATCCGCAGGTGCTGGCACTGGCTTCGCGCGGATGGCATGTGCGCGCCGGCGAAGTGTTCGCGGTGGCGGCACCGGGCCATGGTCTGCGCATTACGTGTGCGGCGCTGGGACCGGCGCAGCTGCGGCAGCTGGCCGATGACCTCGCGGCGGTGTGTGGTCTGTAGAGTCGAGCTTGCTCGACTGCCGGTCATGTAGAGTCGAGCCATGCTCGACTGCCGTGCGCGTAAAGGCTCGACGCTACAGAAGCAGATCAGGGCGCGGCGTTGGCGCCCGGGCGCACGTAGTAGGACTGGCCGCTGTCATCGACGAACATCAGCTCCGGCTTGCCCTGCCAGGAGGTGAGCATGGCGCCGGTGTTGTTCTGGTGCTTGACCATCAGGCTGGCGCCACGGTCCGGATTGGCGACGACCTTGAATACTTCGGTGGTGCCGGTGGCATCGTCCAGGGTCAGCAGGGCTTCGCCGCCGCGGTCGCTGGTGCCGTAGCCGCCGCGTTCAGAGCCGTCGGGGCCGAGCAGGATCAGGCCGGACAAGGCAGTGGCGCGCGGCCCCTGGGTGCGGCCCTGGCTTAGCGGATCGGGAACCGGTGCGCCGAGGATCACCCGCGGCTGGCCGCTTGCATCGTGGATGACCAGCCCGCGTGCTTCGATGATGCGCTGTGGCGATTGGCTGCGATGCAGGCTCCAGGCGGTCCAGCCGGAAACAAGCAGGGCGAGGGTCGAGACCACCAGCGTGGTCAGCAGCAGTGCGCGGGGCATGGCGTCGTCCTTCCTTGGATGTGCCGACGATAGCGGATGCGGACCGGCAATGGCCAGTTCGTTGTGTGACGTTGTGTATCGTCAGTGGAAATCGCGACTGTGGCTGCGCAGTCCCTGCAGCAGTTCATCCAGGCAGTGCATGCGCTGCACGATGACGTGCTGCACGCCATCGACGCGTTCCAGGCGGCCATCGATCTGCATCAGCTGGGTATCGACCAGCACCCGGTGCTGGCGATCGGCCAGGTGCCGCCAGACCACGGCGTTGACCATGCCGGTTTCGTCTTCAAGGGTGAGGAAGGTGACGCCGCTGGCGGTCTGCGGGCGCTGGCGCATGCGTACCAGGCCGGCAATGCGCACGCGCCGGCCATGGCCGTGGGCAGCCAGCTGTGCGGCATCCAGGCAGCCACGGCTACGCAGTTGCGCGCGCAGGAACGAGATCGGATGGCGGCCCAGCGTGGTGCCGGTGCTGCGGTAATCGGCCTGCATGTCTTCCCAGGCGTTGGGCAGGGGCAGTGGCACGCGGGCTTCGGTGGTGGCGCGGGCCTGGTCGAACAGCGGCAACCGGTTTTCCACGCCGGAGATATCCCAGCGCGCACGATGGCGATGGCCGCTGAGCCCACGCAGCGCACCAGCATCGGCCAGCAGGCCCTGCTGGCGGCGATCCAGGGCGGTGCGCTGGCACAGGTCACCCACATCGTCGAACGGGCGCCGCGCACGTTCGCGCATGATGGCCTGCACGGTAGGCTCGTTGCAGCCGTCGATCAGGCGCAGGCCGAGCCGGATCGCCGCCGCGCCCTTGCTGAAATCCAGGGTGCAGTCCCAGTCGCTGTGGCGCACGTCCACTGGCAGCACGCGGATGCCGTGCCGGCGCGCGTCCTGCAGCAGCTGGTCAGGACTATAGAAACCCAGCGGCTGGCTGTTGATCAGGCTGGCGGTGAACGCGGCCGGATGGTGGCACTTCAGCCAGCAACTGTTATAGGTCAACAGGGCGAAGCTGGCGGCGTGACTTTCCGGGAAACCGTAATCACCGAACCCCTTGATCTGCTCGAACAGGTGCTCGCCGTATTCGCGACTGAAGCCGTTTTCCAACATGCCGGCCAACAGCTTCTCGCGATGCGGCTCCAGGCCGCCGCGGCGCTTCCAGGCTGCCATCGAACGACGCAGGGCATCGGCCTGGCCAGGCGTGTAGCCGGCGGCGTCTACCGCCAGCTGCATCACCTGCTCCTGGAACAATGGCACGCCCAGCGTACGCGCGAACACACGTTCAAGCTGCGGTGGGTAGAGCGGGTTGTCCGGGTCGTTCAGTGCCTCCGGGCCTTGTTCGCGCAGGATCCGCCGCCGCTCAAGGTAAGGATGGACCATGTCGCCCTGGATCGGACCGGGGCGTACGATCGCCACTTCGATCACCAGATCGTAGAAGTTGCGCGGCAGCATGCGCGGCAGCATCGCCATCTGTGCGCGCGATTCGATCTGGAATACGCCAATGGTGTCGGCGGCGCAGATCATGTCGTAGGTCTTCGTATCCTTGGGAGGGATCGCATCCATGCGTCCACTGTGCAGGCCATGCTGTTTCAGCATCGCCAGACACTTGCGGATGGCGGTGAGCATGCCAAGGGCCAGGCAGTCGACCTTCATCAGGCCGGTGGCATCCAGGTCATCCTTGTCCCACTGGATGACGGTGCGGTCGGCCATCGCCGCGTTCTCCACCGGTACCAGGGTCGACAGCGGGTGCTCGGAGATCACGAAGCCGCCGGGGTGCTGCGACAGGTGGCGCGGGAAGTCGATCAGCTCAGCGGTCAACGCCAGCAGGCGCCGCATCAAGGGCGTGTCCGGATCGAAACCGCGCTCGCGCAGGGTTTCCGGCAGTGGAATGTTGCCGCCCCAGTGGTCCATCGCCGCGCCCAGTTCGTTCACCTGGTCCATCGGCAGGCCAAGTGCACGGGCCACGTCGCGGATCGCGCTGCGGCCACGGTAGCTGATCGCCACCGCGGTCAACGCAGCGCGCTCGCGGCCATAGCGCTTGAACACGTACTGCAGCACTTCCTCGCGGCGCTCGTGCTCGAAATCGATGTCGATATCCGGTGGTTCGTTGCGCTCGGCGGAGATGAAGCGCTCGAACAGCAGGTTGCTGCGCGCCGGGTCGATCTCGGTCACGCCCAGCACGAAGCACACCGCCGAGTTGGCCGCCGAGCCGCGGCCCTGGCAGAGGATGTCCTGGCTGCGCGCGAAGCGCACGATGTCCTGCACGGTGAGGAAGTACGAGGCGTAGTTCTTTTCCCGGATCAACGCCAGTTCGTGTTCGATCTGCGCGCGTTGTTTCGGTTCGATGCCGCCTTTCCAGCGCCACGGGATGCCGCGCTCGACCAGCACGCGCAGCCAGCTGTCCGGGTCGTGGCCCTCGGGTACCAGTTCGCGCGGATAGGTGTACTGCAGCTGCTCCAGCGTGAAGTGGCAGCGTTCGGCGATGCGCAGGGTCTCGGCCAGCAATTCGGGCGGATACAGCTGGGCCAGCGCGGTACGCGGGCGCAGGTGGCGCTCGCCGTTGGGGAACAGGCGCCAGCCGGCCTCGGCCACGCTGCAGCGGTGGCGGATCGCAGTCAGCGTGTCCTGCAGGGCGCGGCGGCGGCGCACGTGCATGTGCACATCACCACTGGCGACCAGCGGCAGGCGGTGGCGTTCGCCGAAGGCCTGCAGCTGTTGCAGGCGGCGCGCGTCGTCGTGTTCGTGGTGCAGTTCCACCGCCAACCACAGCCGATCATCGAAGCCGGCGCGCAACAGTTCCAGATCGGTGGCCGCTGGTTGCCGGTCCAGCCACAGGCACAGCAGGCCGTCGGGCAGGCCGAGCAGGTCCTCGCGCAGGCAGCGGTATTCGCCCTTGGCCGCGCGCCGCCGGCAGGTAGTGATCAACTGGCACAAGCCGGCGTAGGCGGCCTGGTCGGTGCACAGCAGGGCCAGTTTCGGGCCGTCCTCGACCTGGAATTCGGCACCGACGATCAGCGCCACGCCATGCGTCTTGGCGGCCTGCCAGGCGCGCACGATGCCGGCCAGCGAGCATTCGTCGGTGATCGCCAACGCGCGGTAGCCCTGGCCAGCGGCGCGCGCGAACAGTTCTTCGGCGATCGAGGCGCCACGCTGGAAACTGAAGGCCGACAGGCAGTGCAGTTCAGCGTAGCCGGGCAGTTCGTTGTGCATGACGGCTCAGCCGAACCAGCCGTGCAGCATCCACGGCGCATGTGGATCGTTGCGGTCACGGAAGGCCCAGCCGCGCTGGCCATGCGCGGTTTCCACCACGTAGTAATCACGGCGCGCATCGGCCTGGTCCCACCAGCCCGATTCGATCCGCTCCGGCCCGGTGACGATGCGCAGGCGGGGATCACGCAGCGGTTGCGGCGTGTCCAGCAGCCAGCCGGGGCGCAGCGGCCAGTACGACGGAGGCTTGACCGCGGGCTGGGTGCCACTGGCGCGTTCGGGGCGATGGTCGGCCTGCACCGCCAGCGGCTGCACGGCGTCATCGCCCAGCCGCGCGCGCAGGCGCTCGCGCAGCTGGTTCCAGGGCATTGCCTGTGCCGGCCGGGTGTCGAACAGGTCACGCGCGGCGGGCACGAACGGTGGCAGTTGCTCGGCCTGCAGGCGCAGTGCACGGCTGCCGGCGGGCAAGGCGAAGGCTTCCATGCGGTTGCGCGCGATCTCGAACAGCAATGCGGGATCACGCTCGGGTGCCAGCAGGCCGATGGTCAGCACGCTGGCCGGCAGCAGGTCATGCTCGAAATGCAGGTCGAAGCGCTGCACGCCGCCATCGCGCGAACACAGGAAAGCGGCCAGATCCAGCAGCAGGCGGCGCAACGGGAACAGCAGGGCCTGGCTGGATTCGATCTCGTATTCGAATTCGATGCGTGCATCGAAACGGTCCGGTGGCTGGTAGTAACGCAGCGGTGCGGTGGGCAGGCCGCGCAGCGCATCCAGCTGCTGCAGCACGTCCGGTGCGAAGCGCCGGGCCAGGCTGTCGCGAGGGAGTTCGAGCACCGCACCCAGCGTGCGCAGCCCGGAGCGGCCAAGCACGGTCACCGCTTCGCTGGGCAGGCCACAGCGCGGCAACGGCAGCTGCGCCAGTGCCGCTGGCAGCTGCTGCGCATCGATGCCGAGGCCGTCGTGGACGTTGGCCAGCACGCGCGCGGCATGCGCGGTGGGTGCGGCCACCAGGCGATGGCGGAAACCAAGCTCATGCAGTTCGCCGCGCAGGCGCTTTTCGATCGTCAGCCAGTCGCCGAACAGGGCACGGCTGGCACCGATCTCCATGACCAGCGCGTGCGGAAAATCGAGGCTGACCTGCGAGCTGTAGGCGTAGGCCCAGCTGGCCAGCAGCTGCCGGGTGTGCTGTTCGGCGTTCGGGTCGTAGTCGTGCAGGTGCATGTCCTGCACCAGCACCTGCGCAGCCGACAGCAGCATGCCCGGGCGCAGCCCCGCTGCGCGTGCCGACGGGCTGACCGCACGCAGTACGCGACGCTGTGCCGGCCCCTGCAGCAGCACCAGTGGCCGCTGCGGGTCCGGCTGCAGGCGCAGCACGCTGTCCAGTGCCAGCTGCGGCAACAACAGGCAGGCCCAATGCATGACGCGGCCTCAGTGGGCGATGGCCAGTGGCAACGGCTGCGCCGGTGGCAGGCCGCCACGGCACTTCAGCACCCGTACCTGGCCGTGGTCGAGCTGCAGGCGCAGGCTGGCCGGGGAGGGGTTGCGCGCTGCCTGCGCTTCGCGGAACACGAAGCCCAGGCACTGGCCGCTGTCGGCAGCCACCTGCAGCCGGCGCAGTGAGCGGTCGTCGGCCTGGTGTGGCCAACATAGCACCGCCGCGCAGGCGGCCGAGCGCAGGCACTGCTCGGTGGCCCACAGCGCCTGTTTCGGTGCGGCGTGGATGATCTGCAGCTGGGCCAGATCCAGCCCGGCAGCCGCCCAGGCCGGGGCATGCGGGCGGTAGGGTGGGGCGACCAGCACGATCGGGCGGTCGCGCTGGCTCAGCTTCGCCAGCGCCGGCCAGACCAGGGCCAGCTCGCCCACGCCGGGCGCGGCCTGCAGCACCTCGCACAGCCCGCTGGCCGGCCAGCCACCGCCGGGCAGGCGTGCGTCCAGTGCCGGGTGACCGCTGGCCAGGTGGTCGCTGGCCGGCCCCTGGCGGGCCGGGCCGCGCCACAGCTGGCGCCCGTCCAGCAGCCGGTCGAGGGCGACGACGGCACCCATCAGCCGATCCTCCAAGGGAGGCGCCGGGTTGGCTTGAAGCAGCAGGAATGGGCGGAAACGGCAGGCATGGCGCGAGTATCGACGGGCCGGTAGCAGGGGCTGAGACCGGACATGCTACTCGCCTTGTGAGTAGAATTACTAATGAAATCGGAGGGTCAGGTTTCAGGTTGCTGAAGGGGTAAGGAGTGCCGACCAAGGTCGGCACCCACAGGCCCCGGTTACGGGCGGACCGGCAACGCCACCGGACGCAGCGGGGCGGCATCGCCGCCGCGGATCTTCAGCGGGCCGCCGATGAAGGCGAACTCATAGACCTTGTCGCGGGCCAGTTCGTCCAGCGCCACCAGCTCGATGATCGGCGCACCCTGCTGGGCCAGCAGGTAGGTGTGCAACGGCACGTAGTCGTCGGCAACCTCCGAGGGGAAGGTCTCGAAGCTGAGGTTGTCGGCGCCGACGATCATCGCGCCGCTGTCTTCGACCAGGAAGCGCGCCGCGTCCAGGCCCATGCCCGGCGGATTGGCCATGTACGCCTTGGGCTGTTCGAACAGGCGCATGCGGCCGGTGCGGATCAGCACGATGTCACCCTGCTGCAGCTTCACCTGCTGGCGTGCCAGCGCATCCTTCAGGTCCTGGCGGGTGACGCGGTAGCTGTCCGGCAGCATGTCCACGCCCTTGGCGCCGGCCACGTCGATCAGCACGCCGCGCGCGATCAGCGGCGGGAACTTCTCGATGCCGGTGACGTTCCAGCCGCGATCGCCGAGGTGCTTGTCGGCCTCGAAGCCGTTCCAGATCTTTCCATGGATGCCGAAGTGGTTCAGCGCATCGATATGGGTGCCGGTGTGGCTGTACATCGAGAACGCGGTGCCGGTGTAGCTGCGGGTGAGGTTCATGGTCTCACCCACGCCCATCGGATCGTCCATCACGGTGCCGCGCGGGGTATGGGTCATCCAGAACTGGTAGTGCGGGTCGCCGGCGTCCTGCCAGCTCGGCATGCCGACGTAGTACTCGGTGGCCAGGTCATAGGCCTTGCCGCCGCTGACCCGCGACAGGATGGCCGCACGCGAGGCGTCGGTGATCAGGTTGAGGCGGCCGATCTCGTCCTTCGGCCCCCAGGGACTGGTGCCGACCTGCTGGCCGGAAGGAACGCGTTC
Organism: Stenotrophomonas sp. SMYL11; assembly: GCF_036320005.1. Classification (NCBI taxonomy): domain Bacteria; kingdom Pseudomonadati; phylum Pseudomonadota; class Gammaproteobacteria; order Lysobacterales; family Lysobacteraceae; genus Stenotrophomonas; species Stenotrophomonas sp. SMYL11. The sequence goes on along the minus strand of NZ_JAWIRS010000001.1, from coordinate 417,831 downwards.
GTGTGCGCAGACAGCGGTGGAGGCGGCGGTGCCGGCCAGCAGCAGGGCCAGCGCGGCAGCCAGGGTACGTGGGGTCATGGGGAATCTCCTTGCGGGGTGGGGGACGGTGCGGCTCAGGCCGCGACCAGGGACGCCAGGACCTGGCGCAGTTGCGGCAGCGGCAGGGTCTGCAGGCGCAGGCCGTTGCCGCCGATCACGGTGGGAATGGAACGGATGCCGAGGGCAGCGGCTTCGGCGCGATCGGCCTGCACGCGCTGGCGCACGTCGTCGCTGCGCATCAGGTCGGCGAAGATCGCGCGTGGATGGCCCAGCGCTTCGGCGATGTCCAGCAGCACTTCGGCGTCGCCGATGTTGCGGTGCTGGTGCAGGTGCGCCCACTGCACGGCATTGAACATCAGGCCATGGGCCTCATTGCCGCCGAGCAGCCCTGCGGCCTGGCAGGCCAGTGCGCCGAGCCAGCCGGAGGGATACTCGAAGTCCTGTGCACGCATGCCTTCGATATCGATGCGCGCGGTGTCTTCATGCGCGGCGCAGTCGGCCCAGTGGCGCAGGATGGTCGCCTTGGCGCGTTCCATCGAGCCGAACACCTCGACCATCTGCGCGCGCGAGTCCTGCAGCACGAAGCTGCGGTGGCGTACCTGGATGCCGAGTTCGGCCGACACCTGCTGCAGGCGCGGGGCCAGCACGAAGCACCAGCCGCAGACCACGTCGTGGAAGAAATCGACCACCGGCGCGGCGGTGGTGGGGGAAGGAACGGAAGACATCTGCCTGCCATCGGTGAGAGGGGAGGCGGCAGATTAGGCAGCGCGGCGTGGCTGAAACAGCACGCCGCGGGCAGCTCAGTTTTCGCTGGCGGTTACGAATCCAGGCCCGCGCAGCCGGGCAGCTCGGCGTGCAGGAAATCGATGAAGGCACGCACCTTGGGCTGCAGGTGGCGCGAGGTGGGATAGACCGCATGCACGAAGCGCGGTGGATAGCGGTGGTCGGGCAGCACCTGCTGCAGTTCGCCACGGGCCAGCGCCGGTGCCGCCAGGAACGAGGGCAGGGCGCCGATGCCCATGCCGGCCACCAGCAGATCGCGCAGCAGCAGGCTGTTGTTGACGGTGACGCGCGCCGGCAGGGTGATCGTTACCTGCCCATCCGGGCCGAGCAGCGGCCAGCTGCCGGGCGAGTCGGACAGGCTGTAGGCCAGCACGCTGTGCGCCTGCAGCTCGTCCACCGCCTGCGGTGCCGGATGCTGCCGCAGGTAGGACGGCGCCGCGCACAGCACCTGCTGCAACGAGGCCAGGCGGCGCGCTACCAGTCGCGAGTCGTCCAGCTCGGCACGCAACCGCAGCGACACATCGAAACCTTCGCCTACCGCATCGAGCAGGCGGTCTTCCATCACAAGGTCCAGCGACAGCTGCGGATGCTGCTGCAGGAAGCGTGGCAGCAGCGGCGACAGCGTGCTCAGCGCGAATGATTGCGGTGCATTGACGCGCAGGCGCCCGGCCACGTCGCCGCGCTGTTCGGCGATGCCGCGTTCCAGCGCCTCCAGCTCGTTGAGCAGGCGGCAGCATTCGCGGTAATAGGCGTGGCCGGTCTCGGTCAGGCTCATGCGCCGTGTGGTCCGCTGCAGCAGCACCACGCCCAGGTGCGCTTCCAGCGTGCGCAGCTGCTTGCTCAGGCCGGCGGGCGACATGCCCAGGTCTTCGGCGGCACGGGCCAGCCCGCCGCGTTCGACGATGCGGCGGAAGGCACGCATCAGGTTGAAGGAATCCATGCCGGTCCCGGGCGCGATGAGGGCGCCATTGTAGAGCCGCGCCGTGGGTGGATGTGGCAAACGCGGTGCCGACCACGATGGGCATCCAGCAGCGGCGGACCCACGGGTTGCGCCGTTTGTTCAAGCCGCCAACCCGCATGCCACGCCAGCATGCAGGCCCCTCACTTTCCGGGTTGCCCATGAAGCACTGGATACTCCGCCTGTATGCCCCGCTGTTCCTGCTGGGTTTCGTTGCCGCCGCCGTCGTCTGGGTCGGCCGCCTGCACGGCGATCCGCTATGGCTGCTGGCCTTGCTGGCGGTCGCCATCGCGGTCTCGTTTGCCGCCGAGCGCGTCTGGCCGTACGACCCCGCGTTCAACCACGACCACGGCGACAGCCTGCGTGACACCCTGCATGCGCTGGTCAACGAGAGCCTGAACCTGCTGTCGATCGCGGCGGTGCCGCTGCTGTCATCGCTCATTCCGTGGCAACTGTGGCCGGTGCAGTGGCCGTTTGTTCTGCAGGTACTGCTGGCTATCGTCTGTGCCGACCTTGGCATCACCCTGGTGCACTACGCCAGCCATCGCATCGGCTGGCTGTGGCGGCTGCATGCCGTGCATCACAGCGTCACCCGTATGTACGGCTTCAACGGTCTGATGAAACATCCGCTGCACCAGGCGGCCGAAGCGGTCGGTGGCGTGCTGCCGCTGCTGGTGCTGGGCCTGCCGATGCCGGTGGCTGCGGTGCTGGCCTTCGCCATTGCCATCCAGCTGCTGCTGCAGCACTCCAACGTGGACATGCGTCCCGGCGTGCTGGGCCGGGTGATGGCCTGGGCGCCGCTGCACCGCTTCCACCATATGCGTTACGGCACCGCCGGCGATGTCAACTTCGGCCTGTTCCTGACTGTCTGGGATTACCTGCTGGGGACCGCGTTCGATGCGCCGGGCTATCGGCTGGGCCGGCGTGACCTGGGTATCGGCAGCCAGCCGGACTATCCGCGTGACTATCCCGGGCAGCTGCTGGCGCCGTTCCGCGCACTGCCGCATGGCGAGGTGCCGGAGCTGCCGGAAGGTCTGCGCAGGCGCGGATGATGGGGCGTGTCAGGCCGCGTGCAGCTGCAGGCCCTGCAGCTGCGCGGCACTGATGCCGAACATGCGGCGCAGGCTGCGTGACAGATGGGCCAGGTCAGCGAATCCGGCCGCATGCGCGCTGTCGGTCAGGCTGTGCCCACGCAGATGATGCATCAGCGCGCGGCGCAGCCGTTGCCACAGCACCCAGCCGCGCAGGGTCACCGCCAGATCGGACTGGAAGCGCCGATGCAGCTGGCTGGTCGACAGATGTGCCGCCTCGGCGATATCGGCAGCCGGCACCGGGCCGGGCAGGTGCTGGGCGATACGGGACAGCGCGGCCTGCACGCGGCGGTCCAGCGGTTGCGGGCGGCTCAGCCGTGGCAGCCAGTCGTGCAGCTCCAGCGCGTTGCCCGGCAGCGCGTGCAGGTGCTGCTGGATCTGCCCGGGATCGGCATGTGCGGGCTCGAGGAACACCGTACAGCCCGCTTCCGGTGCCGACAGGATCGCGTGCGGCTGGAATGACGGCAGCCACAGCCGTTGGCCCTGTTGCCGCACGCAATCAACCTCGACCTGCCAGGGCGCGGCTTCGCTCAGCAACAGTTGATGGGCGTAGTGCGCGTGCGTATCGCTGCCGCCGGCGTGGCCCTGCAGCACGGCCACGTGAGCATCCAGCAGCAGCGTGCCATTCCAGGGCAGGGCGGGAGAGGACATGGAGGGATTGTAGATCCACGCCATGCGTGGATGAATCACCATCGAAATCGAGTAATTCGACGATTGATCGAAGAGCATCCACGCATTGCGTGGATCTACTGCAGATCGCGAAGAACTGTCGAAGGCGGGGTGGGGGGGGGGGGGGGGGGGGGGGGCGCGGCGGGGGGGGGGGCGCGCGGAGCTGGGCGTGGGGTGTGGGCGCCCCCCCC
>NZ_JAWIRS010000001.1:339074-414090 GCF_036320005.1 Stenotrophomonas sp. SMYL11 | reverse complement strand
CGAAGGCGGGGTGGGTCCGGTTGCGGGGGCGTGAGCCGCATGGATGCGGCGACCGAGCTTACATGGACGTACTTGCAGCGACCCCCGCAACCGGACCCACTCCGCCACCCCACTGGAAGCCCGCTGTTGCTTCGGCTGTTGCTTCTGAGGTTGCCGGCCAGCGGCCGGCACTACCGCGGGTGCCGGGCGCAGCCCGGCCGTCACCTCACCTCACCGCCCGTGCGGGTCGGGCCGGTGATGCACGTACTCGACCACCGTGCCATCAGGATGCACCGCATTGAACGCCGCCCCGGTCGGGACCACCTGCAGCGGGAAGATGATTTCAGCGCCGGCCGCCACCAGCCTGTCGTGATAGGGCCGAACATCGTCGACCAGCAGTGTCCCCGTGGTCGAAGTGAACGGCGCCAGCGCCGCCTCGCTGCCCTCGATCAACAGAAACGCACCGACCATCGCCAGACGCAGACCGGCCTCCGGAAACGGGAACCCGGCATCGGCCACCACGCCCTGCAGCTGCTCGTAGAACGCCACGCTGCGCTCCAGCTCACCGGGGGCCACGAACACCCGGATCAGCACGCGCGGCGCGCGCTGGCTGGACGTATCACAGCGGTCGCGCCAGAGATGATCGAAGTCGCGGTGTACGGTCATGGGCTCGATTCGTGGCCAGGGATCTCCATTATCAGCAGCCTCGCGCGGCGCGCTGATGACTGCCGGTGATGGTCTGATAACCACTGGCCGGGTTGCCCCTGTGACTTAGGTCCTGTTGACAGGTGTGAACGCCCTCGCACAATCTTCACATGATTGGGCCGCCCAGCGCGGCCCGGACAGGCAGGTTGTCACGCCGGGAGGAGGGTCCCAGGCGCAGACCGGCCCGTCCTTCGGCCTGCGGGACGTTGCCTGGCAACCCCTGCGCGGCATGAACGCTGCACCCTTCGGCGGCACTTTCCCTGGACCGATTGCCTTGGCAACGGAATTACGCCTGCCGATGAAAACGTTTACAAAGCCGCTTGCACTGTCCCTGGCCCTGTCAGCCGCACTGGCCGCCCCGGCCTGGGCCGACCCCGCCGGGTTCACTGTGCTGACCCTGGAACAGGCCCCGACCGCCGAGGCCATGCCGGCCCTGGCTGCCCAGCTGAAGACCCTGCAGGTGGACGCGGTGAGCGTGCGCCAGGTGCAGCGTGGCATCGGCCAGGTCGATCCGCTGCAGCTGCTGGCCGATGGGCTGGGCTATGAGTACCGCTTCATTTCCACCGGCAAGGATGACGGCCAGACCCAGCACGGGCAGGCGGTACTGACCCGGCTGCCGATCGCGGCCGAATCCGGTCCCGACCAGCCGGGCCTGAACTACCTGCGCCTGGACGATGGCCGACACACCGTAGCCGTCTACACCGATGCTGGTGCAGGTGCCGCGCAGCTGCCGGCGCTGGTGTCGCGCTCGCGGCTGGGTGCGCCGGCCGTGCTGCTCGGCGCGGTGGCGGCCGAGTCGGCCAAGGCCGCCGGTTTCGACCCGGCACGCGTGGCGCTGGAAGCCGATGCCAGCTACTTCAGCGATGGTTTCCAGGCCGCCAGCAGCGCGCCGTTCAAGGTGGAAGGCAGCGCCCTGCGTGCCACGCTGCTGACCCTGGTCTATGCCGCCGACAAGGGGGGTGAACGGCCATGGATGGACACCGCGCTCACCGCCGATGCGCGCGCTGCGCTGCTGCTGAAGGCGATGACCGAGGATGAGAAGTTCCAGATGCTGCACAGCTACTTCGGGCTGGGCAAGGACGGTGGCCCGCTGCCGGAAGGCGCGGTCGGTTCGGCGGGTTTCGTGCCGGGCGTGGCGCGGCTCGGCATTCCGTCGCAGCAGTCGGCCGATGCCGGCGTCGGCGTGACCAATCCGGGCGGCATCCGCCCGGGTGATTTCGCCACGGCCATGCCGTCGGGCCCGTCCACCGCCTCCAGCTGGAACCGCGAAGTCGCCTTCGCTGGTGGCGCGACCATGGGGCGCGAGGCGTGGCAGCAGCGTTTCAACATCCTGCTGTCGGGCAGCGTCAACCTGCAGCGCGACCCGCGCAACGGCCGCAACTTCGAATATGCCGGTGAAGATCCGCTGCTGGCCGGTTCGATGGTCGGCGCACTGATCCAGGGCGTGCAGAGCCAGCACGTGATCTCGTCGATGAAGCATTTCGCGCTGAACGACATGGAGACCCGGCGCAACTTCCACGACGTGCGCATCGGCGAACAGGCCATGCACGAGTCCGATCTGCTGGCCTTCGAGATCGCGCTGGAAGCCGGGCGACCGGGCGTGGCGATGTGCTCGTACAACAAGATCAACGGCACCTACGGCTGCGAGAACGGCTACCTGATGAACCAGGTGCTGAAGCAGGAATGGAAATTCCCAGGTTTCGTGATGTCCGATTGGGGCGGCGTGCACAGTGGCTCGAAGGCGGCGCTGGCCGGCCTGGACCAGCAGTCGGCCGGTGAAGTGTTCGACGCCGCGGTGTTCTTCGATGAGCCGCTGCGCTTGGCCGTGCACGGCGGCGTGGTGCCGCAGGCGCGCCTGAACGACATGGTGGCGCGCATCCTGCGCACGATGTTCCTGCACGGCAATTTCGACAACCCGCCGCAGCACCAGAAGGTCGACGCCGAGGCCGGTTTCGCCGTCGCCCAGCGCACGGTGGAAGAAGGCAGCGTGCTGTTGCGCAATGAAGGCAACCTGCTGCCGCTGGCCGACAGCGTGAAGCGCATCGTCATCATCGGCGGCCATGCCGACAAGGGCGTGATCGGTGGCGGTGGTTCGTCGATGGTGGGCGTGACCGCCAAGGGCACCAACGCGGTGCCGGGCGTGCTGCCGACCACCTGGCCGGGCCCGGTGATCTTCCACCCGTCTTCGCCGCTGGAATCGCTGCGCGCTGCGCGCCCGGATGCGAGCATCGAGTACGTGGACGGCAGCAATGCCGCCGCTGCGGCCAAGGCCGCGGCGCAGGCCGACGTCGCCATCGTGTTCGCCACCCAGTGGGCCGCCGAATCGGTGGACCTGCCGGACATGCAGCTGCCGGACAACCAGGACGCACTGATCTCGGCCGTGGCCAAAGCCAACCCGAAGACCGTGCTGGTACTGGAAACCAACGGCCCGGTGCGCACGCCGTGGCTGGCGCAGGTGCCGGCGATGCTGCAGGCCTGGTACCCGGGCATCCGCGGTGGCGAAGGCATTGCCGCGCTGCTGACCGGCCAGGTCAATCCGTCGGGCCGCCTGCCGGTGACCTGGGTAGTGGATGAATCGCAGCTGCCGCGCCCGCACATCGACGGCCTCGGCTTCAAGCCGGCCAAGCCGTTTGGTGATGTGTTCGATTTCGATATCGAAGGTGCCAACGTCGGCTACAAGTGGATGGCAGCCAAGGGCCTGACCCCGACCTTCGCGTTCGGCCATGGCCTGTCCTACACCTCGTTCGCCTATGAAAACCTGAAGGTGAGCGTGGAAGGCTCGCGCCTGGTCGCCAGCGTCGACATCCGCAACACCGGCAAGCGCGCCGGTGCCGACGTGGCCCAGCTGTACCTGAAACTGCCGGCCCGCAGCACCACGCCGATCCGCTTGATCGGCTACGACAAGGTGGAGCTGCAGCCGGGCGAACAGCGCCGCATCCGCATCGAAGCCGAGCCGAAGACCCTGGCCCATTACGATGCACAGGCCCGCCAGTGGAAGATCGACGGCGGCACCTACCAGGTGCAGCTGTCGCGCAACGCTGCCGAGCCACTGCAGACGGTGGATGTGCAGCTGGTGGAGCAGGTGCTGCGCTGAGGCTTGAAGTCATGGCCCCGCAAGGGGCCATGCAAAAAAGGGGACGGAGGGGATCAAGTCGTTGATGCATAAACGACTTGATCCCCTCCGTCCCCCTTTTTTCAGGTGACAAACCACCCGCGCAGGAAATCGATCAGCTGCCGCACCTTCAACGAGGGCTGCGTGCTGTGCGGGTAGACCGCGTACACGCTCTGCTGCGGGAAGCGGTGCTGGCGCAGCACCGGGCGTAGGCGATCCTGGGCCACGTCGTCCTCGATCAGCCAGCGTGGCAGCACGGTGACTCCGGCGCCGGCCACGGCGAAGGCGCGCAGGCTGCTGGCGCCATCTACGCGCACCACTGCGTTGCCCGGGTTGGTGGCGAACAGCGCGTCGCTGCCGTCAGGTGCAACCACCGGCACATCGGCCAGACGCGGGTAGCCAAGACGGGGCAGGGTGCCCAGCTGCACCGGATCATCGGCGGCGTCGGCAGAGGGTAGGCGTGCCAGCAGCGAAGGAGCTGCCACCGCGCACAGTGGGTGCCGTTCCAGTTCGCTGGCATGCAGGCCGGAATCGGTTAGGCGTCCCAAGCGGATGGCCAGGTCGAAGCGTTCGGGGATGAGGTCGGCCGGTGCGGGTGACGTGGACAGATGCAGCTGCAGCGCCGGGTGCCGCGCACGGAACGCCTCCAGCGCTGGAATCAGGCGCAGCTGCGCGTACTCCGGCGTGGTGGTCAGGCGCAGCGTGCCCTGCAGCTGGTGCTGGTCGCGGCGCGCGGCATCGATGGCCGCCCGGGCTGCATCCAGCGCCTGCACGCAGTGCTGCAGGAACTGCTCGCCAGCCTCGGTCAGGGCCAGGTGGCGGGTGCTGCGCAGCAGCAGGGTTACGCCAAGTTCCTGCTCCAGCCGCTTCAGGTTGAAGCTGACCACCGCGCGACTCAGCCCGAGCCGCTCGGCGGCTGCAGTAAGGCTACCGGCGTCGACCACGGTGCGGAAGATGTCGAAGCGGTCCAGGCTGACCATGGTGATTCATTGTCAAAAAAGATTTGACAGTGTTGCAGCTGTTGTCGTGTTTTTCCAACAACCTTGGAAAGGCATGCTGGCCGCTTCCCCGCTGGAGCGCCGCCGATGCCGTCCCCCCGCCTGCGCCATGAGGCGATCTTTCTGCTGGTGTTCGCCCTGGATCTGGTCAACATGTTCATCGCCACGGTGGCCTATCCGGCACTGGCGGCGGAACTGCATGCCGACGTCGCTACCCTGGCCTGGGTCGGCACCGCCTACATGCTGGGCCTGAGCGTGGTGATTCCGCTGGCACCCTGGCTGGCCGCGCGCTGCGGTGAGCGCCGCTTGCTGCTGGTGGCGTTGCTGCTGTTCGCCGCCTCCGCAGTGTTGGCCGGGGCTGCACCGGGTATCGGCTGGCTGCTGGGCTGGCGCCTGCTGCAGGGCCTGGCCGGTGGCCTGCTGATTCCGGTGGCACAGGCGGCGGCGTACCGGCAGTGCACGCCTGATCAACGTGGCACGCTGACCCGTCGCATCCTGCTGGTGGCGCTGCTGGTGCCGGCACTGGCGCCTGCGCTCGGTGGGCTGCTGGTGCAGTGGTTGTCCTGGCGCGGTGTGCTCTGGGCCAGCCTGCCGCTGGCCGTGGTGGCGATTGGACTGGTGCTGGCGTGGATGCCGGCCGACGGCGCGCGTAGTGCGCCACGCCTGCAGGCCTATGCGCTGTCCACTGCGATGGCGGCGCTGGGCGCGCTGCTGCTGGCGTTGACCTGGCTGGGCGAGTCCGGACATCGCTGCGCAGGTGCCATGTTGCTGCTGGTCGCACTGTTGCTGGCGGCGGCCCACCTGCGGCATGCAGGTCGGCAGGCGCAGCCACTTCTGCGCTGGTCGTTGCTGTCCCATCGCGGCCTGCGCCTGGCGATGCTGGTCTACCTGGCAGTACCCGGTGTGTTCATCGGCAGCCAGCTGGTCAGTACCCTGCAGTTGTACCAGGCCGGTTACAGCGCGGCGCGCATCGGCGCGTTGATGCTGCCCTGGGCGCTGGCCTCGGCCATTGCGATCACGGCCAGCAAGCGCCTGCTGGCTCGCTTCGGCCCGGCCACGGTATTGCGCGCCGGCATGCTGCTGCAGGCCGGCGGCCTGCTGTTGATGGCGCTGCTGCCACACCCGGTCTTTGCCATTGCAGCATTACTGTTTGCCTTGATGGGCGCCGGCGGCAGCCTGTGCAGCAGTACCGCGCAGACGCTGGCCTTCCATGGGGTCGAGGGCGAGGCGCTGGGTGATGCCAGCGCACTCTGGAACCTCAACCGCCAGCTCAGTTTCTGCCTGGGTACCGCCGCCATTGCGTTGCTGCTGGCCTTGGCCATGCAGTGGCTGCCGGTCCATGCCACCGGCGTGGCGCTGGGTCTGGCCGCCGTACTGACGCTGTTGCCGATGGCGCTGCTGCGCCGCGCGCAGTTGCTTACTCTTTCACAACCGGAAAACACCTGATGGATACCACCGCAGAACACGAAGTCCACCTCCTGCACGACAAGCTGCAGGCCTGGTTCAGTGCCGACGTCGGCACCGACGCGCTGGAGGACCTGATGGAGCATTTCTGCGCGGACTTCATCATGGTCGGTATCGCTGGCCGCAGGCTGGATCGGAATGCCGTGCAGGCACTGTTCGCGGGTGGCCATGGCGCGCGGCCGGGGCTGCAGATTTCCATCGAAGCCGTGCAGGCGGTGGAAGCGCCTTCACCGCTGGCGTTGCTGCGCTATCGCGAAGGGCATGCGATCGATGGCGGCGAGCCCACATGGCGGGAATCGCTGGCGGTGCTGCGGCAGGAAGAGGGGCGGTGGTGCTGGCTGGCGCTGCATGAGGTAACGGCAGCCTGATCGGTAGTGCCGGCCGCTGGCCGGCAACCGCGTACCGTGCCCGAGATGGATGAAGTTGCCGGCCAGCGGCCAGCGGCCAGCGGCCGGCACTACCGGCTGCCGACGAGCGCAGCAGCCGGTCGCACATGTGCCATCAGTCCTGCCTGCATCCACCGCAGAATGCAAAGCCTGCACACACTTCACGGCTCTAGGCAGGAGTAGGCTTGAGGCTTTCCTGTCGGGAGGGGTTGTCCATGCGTGTGCGTGCCGTCGCTGTAGCCATTGCCCTTTGCCTGTCCAGCGCTGTGCTGGCCGCCGAAACCCCGCCGATGACCCCGGACATCAGCGGCAAGCCCTTCATTGCCCCTGATGTCGGTCGTGACTACGACAAGCGCGTGGTGATGGTGCCGATGCGCGATGGCACCAAGCTGTATACGGTGATCGTGGTGCCCAAGGGCGCGCGCAATGCGCCGATCCTGCTCACCCGCACGCCCTACGACGCTGCCGGTCGCGCCAGCCGCAGTGATTCGCCGCGCATGCGCGACCTGCTGCCGCAGGGTGACGAAGTGTTCGTTGATGGCGGCTACATCCGCGTATTCCAGGACATCCGCGGCAAGTACGGTTCCGAAGGCGATTACGTGATGACCCGACCGCTGCGCGGGCCGTTGAACAACACCAAGGTGGACCACTCCACCGACGCCTGGGACACCATCGACTGGCTGGTGAAGAACGTGCCGGAGAGCAACGGCAAGGTCGGCATGCTCGGCTCGTCGTACGAGGGCTTCACCGTGGTGATGGCGCTGACCGACCCGCACCCGGCGCTGAAGGTGGCCGCACCGCAGAGCCCGATGGTCGATGGCTGGATGGGCGACGACTGGCTCAACTACGGCGCGTTCCGCCAGGTCAACTTCAACTACTTCGCGATGCAGACCGAGAAACGCGGCAAGGGCACGCCGCTGCCCAGCCTCGGCTACGACGACTACAGCACCTTCCTGCGCATCGGTTCGGCCGGCGACTACGCGCGCTTCACCGGCGTGGACCAGCTGACCTGGTGGAAGAAGCTGGTCGAGCATCCGGCCTATGACGGCTTCTGGCAGGGCCAGGCGCTGGACGCGGTGATGGCGAAAACACCGTTGAAGGTGCCGACCATGTGGCTGCAGGGCCTGTGGGACCAGGAGGATATGTGGGGTGCCAATCACGCCTACCAGGCAATGGAAGGGCGCGACAGCGGCAACAACCGCAACTACCTGGTGATGGGCCCGTGGCGGCACAGCCAGGTGAATTACAGCAGCAGCGAGCTGGGCGCGCTGAAGTTCGATGGCGATACCGCGCTGCAGTTCCGTCGCGATGTGCTCAAGCCGTTCTTCGACCAGTACCTGGTGGACGGTGCGCCGAAGGCGGACACGCCGCCGGTGCTGATCTACAACACCGGTGAAAACCACTGGGACCGCTTGAAGGGCTGGCCACGCAGCTGCGACAAGGGCTGTGCCGCCAGCAGCAAGCCGCTGTACCTGCGCGCCGGCGGCAAGCTGGCGTTCCAGGCGCCGGCGGCGGGCGAGGGCGACTTCGAGGAGTACGTGTCCGACCCGGCAAAGCCGGTGCCGTTCGTGCCGCGACCGGTGCGTTTCGGTGACCGTGACATGTGGACCACCTGGCTGGTCAAGGATCAGCGCTTCGTTGATGGCCGTCCGGACGTGCTGACCTTCATCACCGAACCGCTGACCGCGCCGCTGCGCATCGGCGGCGCGCCGGTGGTGCACCTGCAGGCATCGACCAGCGGCACCGACAGCGACTGGGTGGTGAAGCTGATCGACGTGTATCCGGACCAGGAAGCGTCGACGCCGGAGATGGGCGGTTACGAGCTGCCGGTGTCGCTGGCGATCTTCCGTGGCCGCTACCGCGAAAGCTTCAGCGATCCGAGGCCGCTGGCCGCCAACGAAGTGCTGCCGTACCGCTTCGACCTGCCCAACGCCAACCACACTTTCCAGAAAGGGCACCGGGTGATGGTGCAGGTGCAGTCCAGTCTGTTCCCGCTGTATGACCGCAACCCGCAGACCTACGTGCCGAACGTCTACCTGGCCAAGCCGGGGGACTACCAGAAGGCCACGCAGCGGGTCTGGCACAGCGCGGCGCAGGCCAGTTACATCGATCTGCCGGTGTATTGAGGTCCACAGGGTGACGCCGGGCATGGCCCGGCGCTACCTGGGCCCGCGCGATGCACGTCGGCTTTGGTAGTGCCGGCCGCTGACCGGCGTTTCTATACTCAAGGATAAAGCTTGTCGCTCGTCAGCAGCCCGCTGTCGCGCTTCTGAAAGAGTTCGGCAATTGATTCGGCGATGGGCTTTGACTGGCTGATGTCGAGATCACCCAGATCGAATGAGACGATCTTTCCGCGACTGAGCGGGCAGAGATCGAGCGCGATGAGCGTCGATCCACCGTCCGTTCCAATGCCCATCAGGTAGTCGCCAAGATAACGACGGATCTGGTAGCTGCGGTTGAGCTGAATGATGCTGGGGATGGACCATAGGTCGACATAAGCATAAGGGAACACGCAGCGCCCACCGTTTGACCAACGCAGGAGCTGTATGAAGTCCTCTGGAATCGCTGCCTCGCTCCAATGTGCCTGTAAGCTGCGTAGATCGTCTGCATGCGCGCCCGTCTCGGGTAGCCATGGACTTTGGATGCATCGGATGAAGTAAGGCGTGCTTGGTTGATCTCGGTTGTCCACGAGAAGTCCCTGTAGTCAGCCTTACTACGATGGCGCGGCCCATCTTTGGCGGCAATGGGTATATGCGACATGCGCAGAGATGTGTCGGGAATATGATCGCGTCCAGCGCGTGTCGACCAAGGTCGACACCTACCAGAGCGGAGCCATGGCATGCCGTTTCAGGCGGCTGCGGCAGTGCCGGCCGCTGGCCGGCATCCGCGATGGCGTGAAGCAGAAGCCGCTATCCGACCTTTGAGGGCCCGGTGCGCCAGCGGCTGGGTACCAGGCCGAAACGCTTGCGGAATGCAGCCGCGAAGTTGCTGGGGTGGCGGTAGCCGCTGTTAGCGGCTGCCTGTTCAACCGTCCAGCCGTCCTCACGCAGGCCCTGTTCGGCGTGGCGCATGCGTTGTTCGTGCAGGTAGTCGAACACCGAGCAGCCGTACTGCTGGGCGAAATGACGGCGCAGCGAACTTGGGCTCATGCAGGCCAGCTGGGCCAGTTCGATCAGACTATGGGCGTGGCTGGGATCGTCATGCAGGTAGGCACGCACGCGCTCCAGGCGCTCGCGCTGGCCAGCCCGCAGCGTTCGTACATGGTCGGTCTGCAGATCCTCGGCCTGTAGACCGACGGCCAGCAGCTGCAGGGCCACGCCTTCGCGCCACAGCGCATCGATGCCGTCCTGCCAGGGGCTGTCGAACAGCTGGCCCAGCACCGGCAGCAGGGTATGCGGAATGGCCCAGTGTCGGCACTCCAGGTGGGTGTTGAGCGCGGTCTCCAGCTGCGGCAGCTGGAACAGGTCCGGATCGATCTGGCCGGGCACCATCACGCTGACGCCGCGCATGCGCGTTTCCCCAGGATGCGCACCCGTCATCTCAACCTGTTCGCGGTGGTGCGCGGTCATCGCCGTACCAGCACGCAGGGTGAAACCACCGCGTCGCGGAATGCGCACATCGACCTGGCCCTGCAGCATCACGCGGATGGCCAGGCCGGGACTCTGCTGTGCGGTCGCCACATAGGGGAAGCGATTATGGACGTCGGAGGCGATCAGGCTCATGCCGCCGCGCAGGAACTGCTCGTTGACCTCGCCATGGCCGGCCCACTGGTCGTCACGCAGGTGTTCCGGGTCGGCGCGGTAATCGAAGCCATGGCGGTGGCCGAAGCGGCGGTAATCAGCAAAAGTGAAATATCGGGACATCGCTCGGCACGTGCTTTGGAGGTGGACGCTGGCATTACCTCGCCCACGCGCTCTGCAACGCAGATGCAGATCCGGTCGTTACCCGTGCAGACATGCTGGGAAGCAGGGGCGTGGGCACTCTGGACGGTGGGGGAACACCAGGTTGAATGGAATGTGTCGAAGAAACTGGAAACGTTTCCCATTGTCGCCTCGATTCGCGCGCTTTTGATTTCAATATGGTCAAAACGATTGACGATTACGGCCAAAGTGAAAATGCCGCCGAACATACGCCAGCGTTTTGCATGCATATCCGTACGCAATTCCATACATCAACCTGAGTTGAGGTTTCATGGCTGGAACGATCCCCGTAGACGCGATGTCAGCCGGGCCATCACGAGTGGGTGCGTAGGGTTGGGGCGGTTGGCCGTTGCAGGCCACGTCGATACCCCCCACTGATGGAGAACGCAGATGATTGACTACCAGCTCACCGGCAAGACCGCGATCGTGACCGGCGGCGTGTCCGGTATCGGCCTGGCCGTGGCGCAGACGCTGGCCGCATCCGGTGCCCGTATTTCGGTCTGGGACCTGAAACAGGATGCAGTCGATGCCACCGTGGCGCAGCTGCGCAGTGCCGGTGCACAGGCCATCGGCATTGCGCTGGACGTTACAGACGACTCGGCCGTGGAGGCGGCGGTGCAGCGCACGATCAAGGAACTCGACGGCCTGCATGTGGCAGTCAACAACGCCGGTATCGGCGGGCCGGCCGCAAGCAGCGGTGACTATCCGATCGATGGCTGGCAACGGGTAATCGACGTCAACCTCACCAGCGTGTTCCTGTGCCAGCGTGCGCAGATCCAGGCGATGCGCACGGCCGGAACCGGTGGCAGCATCATCAACATGGCCTCGATCCTGGGCCAGGTGGGCTATGCCGGTTCCACCGCATACGTGGCGGCCAAGCACGGCGTGGTCGGGCTGACCCAGACCGCCGCCTGGGAGCATGCGGCCGACGGCATCCGTGTCAACGCGGTCGGCCCGGGCTTCATCAGCACGCCGCTGCTGGAGAAGATGGACCCGAAGGTGCGTGCCACGCTGGAAGGGCGGCACGCACTGAAGCGGCTGGGCACGGCCGAGGAAGTGGCGGCGCTGGTCGCCTGGCTGGCCAGCGACGACGCCTCGTTCGCGACCGGGACATACTATGCGATCGATGGTGGCTATCTGGCGCAATGATCGAGTGCACGACGGGCACGCGTGGCGATGGCCAGTAGATCCAGGCCGTGCGTGGATGAGCGCATGCGGTGAAGAGGGCGTGTCATCGTCTTCACCGCCATCCCACGGCTGCCGAGCAACGCTCCGGGAAACACCCGGAGCCTGCCCATGGAACTCACCCAGGATGTCTCGATCCTGCTGCGCGTGGCCGCAGCAATGCTGTTCGGCGGCGTGCTCGGCGTCGAGCGCGAGATGGGCAAGCACGCCGCTGGCCTGCGTACGCACATGCTGATCGCAGGGGCCGCCGCGTTGATCGTCGGCCTTGGCGACTCGGTGGCCGAGCATTTCCAGCAGGAGCGTTACCGCGACCTGCTGCAGGTTGATCCGGTACGCCTGATCGAAGCGGTGGTGGCCTGTGTCGGCTTCGTTGCCGCTGGCACCATCCTGCGCGGGTCACGCGAGGATCAGGTCAGCGGCTTGACCACGGCCAGCTCGCTGATCATGGCGGCGGCCATCGGGATTGCGGTGGGGATCAGCAAGTACGTGATCGCGATCGGGGTGAGCGTGCTGTGCGTGCTGGTGCTGGCGGTGATGCGGCGGTTGGAGAAGAAGATCTGAGGCGTTGAGGGAGTGGGAGCAGAGTCCCTTTGGGGGATCTGACCGTGATGCCAAGGCAGAGTTGAAGCAGTCAGGTCTGCTGCGGAATGTTGCGCTGCAGGATGGCCAGTGCTCTGGCCAGCATCTGGTCAGGAACATCCGTCGTAGCGCCGTACAGATCTGCGATTCCCACTTCAACGCACGAACAGATCAGGTCGTTCAACTCCTCGTGCTTGTCCGTGGCGATCTGCCCCAACAGAGATGGCGGCAATAGATCACCTCGACCCGCGATCTGAAGCTCTGAACCTGCCTGATCCCAGGCTGGCAGGGCCATGGTTTCGCCCGAATCCGGATATGCACGCAGGTGGGCGATGAGCGCATCCAGGTCTGGATGATTGAGAAGGTTCGCTTCAGCGTAGCCGGCCAGGCAGTCAGCTGCCTGTTGCTGCATGGACTGCAGGTCGCGGGTGGGGGCGAGTGTCATTCGTGTACCAGAGATGGGGCAGGATCCAGTGTGGTGCATGCGCGCCACTGTCTCAATTGCCTTAATGGTCATACCAATAATTCCCTCTAGCCCTATGGTCTAATAGGCTCTTCGCGCAATCGGCGGTTCAATCTGCGTCCAGCGGCTCCGTAAATCCATTAGTGGTACGACCAATAATGCTGGAGCCCACGATCACCCACCCCCTGCGGTGTTGAACCCGCCCCCAGTCGAGAGTCTTCATGCAGCCCTGGCAACACCTGTACGACCCCGCCGGCAACCTGTGGTTGTCCAGCCTGATCGCGCTGCTGCCGATCGCGTTCTTCTTCGTCGCCCTGGCCGTGCTGCGCATGAAGGGCTGGCTGGCCGGCACGATCACCGTGGCCATCGCGCTTGGCGTGGCCCTGTTGTTCTACCGCATGCCGTTGAGCCAGGCGCTGGGTGCGGCCGGCTTCGGCTTCGTCTACGGCCTGTGGCCGATCGCCTGGATCATCATCGGCGCGGTTTTCCTCTACAAGGTCTCGGTCAAGACCGGTCAGTTCGACATCATCCGCGCTTCGATCCTGTCGGTGACCGAAGACCAGCGTCTGCAGATGCTGATGGTCGGCTTCGCCTTCGGCGCCTTCCTGGAGGGCGCGGCCGGTTTCGGTGCGCCGGTGGCGATCACCGCGGCGCTGCTGGTCGGGCTGGGCTTCAAGCCGCTGTATGCCGCCGGCCTGTGCCTGATCGTCAACACCGCGCCGGTGGCGTTCGGTGCAATGGGTATTCCGATCATCGTGGCCGGGCAGGTCACTGGCCTGGATGCATTCGAGATCGGCCAGATGGCCGGCCGCCAGCTGCCGTTCCTGACCATCATCGTGCTGTTCTGGATCATGGCGATCATGGATGGCTGGCGCGGCATCAAGGAAACCTGGCCGGCGGTGCTGGTGGCCGGTGGCTCGTTCGCCATCGCGCAGTACCTGACCTCCAACTTCATTGGCCCGGAACTGCCCGACATCACCGCCTCACTGGCATCGCTGGTCTGCCTGACCCTGTTCCTGCGCCGTTGGAAGCCGGTGCGGATCTTCCACTTCGACACCGAAACCAGCGCCGAGGCCGCTGCACAGGCACTGGAAGCGCCACGCTACAGCGTCGGCCAGGTCGCCAAGGCATGGTCGCCGTTCCTGATCCTCACCGCGATGGTCACGCTGTGGAGCATCAAACCGTTCAAGTCGCTGTTCGCGGCGGGCGGCCCGCTGGAAAGCTGGGTGCTGAAGATCCCGGTGCCGGGCCTGGACCAGATGGTGCAGAAGATGCCGCCGATCGTGGATGCACCGCTCAGCTACGAGGCGATCTACAAGTTCGACTGGTTCTCGGCCACCGGTACCTCGATCATCCTCGCCGCGGTGATCGCGATCGTCGCGCTGCGCATGCCGGCCCGTTCTGCGCTGCAGACCTTCGGTGAGACCGTGCGTGAGCTGCGCATGCCGATCTACTCGATCGGCATGGTGCTCGCCTTCGCCTTCATCGCCAATTACTCGGGCCTTTCGGCGACGCTGGCACTGGCACTGGCGCACACCGGTGATGCGTTCCCGTTCTTCTCGCCGTTCCTGGGCTGGCTGGGCGTGTTCCTGACCGGCTCGGACACCTCGTCCAACGCCTTGTTCTCGGCGCTGCAGGCGACTACCGCGCAGCAGATCGGCGTGTCCGACGTGCTGCTGGTGGCAGCCAACACCACTGGTGGCGTTACCGGCAAGATGATTTCGCCGCAGTCGATCGCCATTGCCTGCGCCGCGGTCGGCCTGGCCGGCAAGGAATCGGACCTGTTCCGTTTCACGGTCAAGCACAGCCTGATCTTCACCACGATGGTCGGGCTGATCACCCTGGCCCAGGCCTACTGGCTGACCTGGATGATTCCCTGAGCCATGCGGTGTGGCCTGACCCTCTTACGCGCTTCGGGCCACAATGGCGCCATGAGCACGCAACGTATTTCGAACAAGGTGGCCGCGCAGCTGCGCGGCCTGGTGCAGGAACAGCGGCTGCAGCCGGGTGATCGGCTGCCGGCCGAACGCACCCTGGCGGTGCAGCTGGGGGTCTCGCGAACGGCGTTGCGCGAGGCCATCGCGCAGTTGGCCAGCCAGGGCCTGCTGACCGCACGGGTCGGTGGCGGCACCTACGTGGCCGAACCCGCGGCGCGCGCGCGGCAGGCGCTGGATGAACCGCTGGCGCCGTACCTGCCTCTGTTCCAGGGCGACCCGGAATACCGCTTCGACGTGCTGGAGATCCGCCACGCGCTGGAAGGTGCCACCGCCTGGCATGCAGCGTTGCGTGCCACCGACGAGGACCGCACGCGCATTGCGCAGGCCTTCCAGACCATGATGGACGCGCACGGCAAGGATGACCCCACCGGCGAAGCCGAGGCCGACGCCGCCTTCCACCTGTCCATCGCCGAGGCCTCGCATAACCTGGTGCTGCTGCAGGTGATGCGCGGCCTGTTCGAGCTGCTGCAGACCAATATTTCGCAGAGCCGCGAGAAGCTCTATACCTCGGCGAGGACCTTCTCGCCGCTGTCCGACCAGCACCGCGAGATGATGGATGCGGTGCTGGCAGGCGACCCCGAACGCGCGCGCGCCGCCGCGCATGCCCACCTCGAGTTCGTGCACACCACGCTGCGCACCCTCGATGACAACGAAGCCCGGCGTGCGCGGGCCTCGCGTCTACCTTCCCCACACGGTTGACCCCATGATCATCTCCGCCTCCACCGATTACCGTGCCGCAGCGCAACGCCGGCTGCCGCCGTTCCTGTTCCACTATATCGATGGCGGCGCGTATGCCGAGCACACGCTGAAGCGCAACGTTTCCGACCTGTCCGACATCGCGCTGCGCCAGCGCATCCTGCGCAACATGTCCGACCTGAGCCTGGAAACCGAGCTGTTCGGCGAAAGGCTGGCAATGCCGGTGGCGCTGGCACCGGTCGGCCTGACCGGCATGTATGCCCGGCGCGGTGAGGTACAGGCGGCGCGCGCGGCCGACAGCCGCGGTATCCCGTTCACCCTGTCCACCGTATCGGTGTGCCCGATCGAGGAAGTGGCACCGGCCATCCAGCGGCCGATGTGGTTCCAGCTGTACGTGCTGCGCGACCGTGGCTTCATGCGCAATGCGCTGGAGCGGGCGCAGGCCGCGGGCGTGACCACCCTGGTGTTCACCGTGGACATGCCGGTACCGGGCGCGCGCTACCGCGATGCACACTCCGGCATGAGCGGCCCGAACGCCCCGCTGCGCCGCATCGGCCAGGCCATCACCCATCCGCGCTGGGCGTGGGACGTGGGCCTGTTCGGCCGCCCGCATGATCTGGGCAACATCTCCACCTATCGCGGCAACCCGACTGGGCTGGAGGATTACATCGGCTGGCTGGGCAGCAACTTCGATCCCTCCATTTCGTGGAAGGACCTGGAGTGGATCCGCGAATTCTGGAAGGGCCCGATGGTGATCAAGGGCATCCTTGATCCGGATGACGCGCGTGATGCGGTGAAATTCGGCGCCGATGGCCTCGTGGTCTCCAATCACGGTGGCCGCCAGCTCGACGGCGTGCTGTCCACCGCACGCGCACTGCCGGCGATTGCCGACGCGGTACAGGGCGATCTGAAGATCCTCGCCGATTCGGGCATCCGCACTGGCCTGGACGTGGTGCGCATGCTGGCGCTGGGTGCCGATACCGTGCTGCTGGGCCGTGCCTTCGTCTATGCACTTGCAGCGCAGGGCGATGCTGGCGTGGCCAACCTGCTGGACCTGATTGCCAGGGAAATGCGCGTGGCGATGACACTGACCGGTGCGCGCCGCATCGCCGACATCGGCCGCGATTCGCTGGTCAGCCTGCCATGAGCACCTACGATGCCGTGCTGGCGCAGCTGCGCGAGGCGGTTGGCCGCCGCCACGTACTGACCGGCGACAAGGCCACCCGCCGCTTCCGCCGCGGCTACCGCTTCGGCGATGGTCCGGTGCTGGCCGTGGTGCGACCGGGCACGCTGCTGGAACTGTGGCGGGTGCTGCAGGCAGCGGTGCAGGGCGGGGCGGCGATCATCCTGCAGGCGGCCAACACCGGCCTGACCGGCGGTTCCACCCCGGACGGCGACGACTACGGCCGTCCGATCGTGCTGGTCAGCACGCTGCGCCTGACCGGCATCCAGCTGTTGAACGAGGGCCGCCAGGTGCTGTGCCTGCCCGGCGCCACGCTGGACCGGCTGGAGCAGACGCTGGCGCCGCTGGGCCGCGAGCCGCATTCGGTGATCGGCTCCTCCTGCATCGGCGCCTCGGTGCTCGGCGGCATCTGCAACAACTCCGGCGGCGCGCTGGTGCGCCGTGGCCCGGCCTACACCGAGCTGGCGCTGTATGCGCAGGTCGATGCGCAGGGCCGGTTGCAGCTGGTCAACCATCTGGGCATCGCGCTGGGCGATACGCCCGAGCAGATCCTGCAACGCCTGCAGGCCGGTGACTACACGGCCGCCGACGTGGGCGATGGCGATGGCCGCGCTGCGTCCGATCCACGCTACGCCGACGAAGTGCGCCGGATCGATGCCGATACGCCGGCGCGCTTCAATGCTGATCCCAGCCGCCACTACGAGGCTGCCGGTTCGGCCGGCAAGCTGGCGGTGTTCGCGGTGCGCCTGGACACCTTCGAGAAGGAGGCTGCCGAGGTCTTCTATATCGGCAGCAACCGCACCGACAGCCTCACCGCGATCCGGCGCCAGCTGCTGACCGGATTCGAGCGCCTGCCGATTGCCGGTGAGTACATCCACCGCGATGCCTATGACATCGGCGAGCGCTACGGCAAGGACAGCTTCCTGTTGATCGACCGCCTCGGCACTTCGCGTGTGCCGGCCGCGTTCGCATTGAAGAGCCGGGTTGATGGCTGGTTCGAGCGGCTGGGCCTGCGCGGGGTGACCGACCGGGTGATGCAGGTGCTGACCGGCCTGCTGCCCTCGCACCTGCCCAAGCGCATGGGCGAGTTCCGCCAGCGCTACGAGCATCATCTGCTGCTGAAGGTCTCCGCGCAGGACGCAGCGGACACCGAGGCCTGGTTGCGCGGCTTCTTCGCCGACCATGAGGGCGGTTACTTCCACTGCACGGCCGATGAGGGGCGCAAGGCGTTCCTGCATCGCTTCGCGGTGGCCGGTGCCGCAGTGCGCTACCGCGAGGTGCATCGCGACCAGGTGCAGGACATCGTGGCCTTGGACATCGCGCTGCGCCGGGATGACGCTGACTGGTTCGAGCAGCTGCCCGCCGATATCGACGGCCGCCTGCTGCACAAGCTGTACTACGGCCACTTCCTCTGCCATGTGTTCCACCAGGACTACATCGCACGCAAGGGTGAAGACCCGATGGCGATCGAGCATGCGATGTGGGCATTGCTGGACCAGCGCGGTGCGGAGTACCCGGCCGAGCACAACGTCGGCCACCTGTACCCGGCCAAGCCGGCGCTGGCCGGGTTCTACAGGCAGCTGGACCCGAGCAATACCTTCAATCCCGGTATTGGCCAGACGTCGAAGGCGAAAGGGTGGGGTGGCTGCGACTGTAGTGGGCACTAGCGGCGAACTCTCCGAAAATTCGGATTTCTTGCATTCCGCACTGATCGGGTTGGCACTAGGCTGAGGTCTTGGTTGAGACGGATACAGAATCAATGCAGGGTGCAGATCAGATATGGGCGTCCATCAAAGCGTCGCTTCACGAGAAGGGTTGTCTGGATGAAGTGCAGTTGCGGCCGGGAGCCTCCGAAAGCGAGTTGGTTGAACTGGAAGTTCAGCTTGGAGTCGCTTTGCCAGATCTGCTAAAGCAGCTGCTGATGATTCACGACGGGCAGGATGGGGCCGGGCTTCTGTTCGGCACTCAGATGCTCTCGTCCAAGGAGATCGGGCGGCAGTGGCAGGGTTGGCGTGAGATCGAGGCCGACGGCATGAACGAGGACTGCGCGGAGTTCATGAAGTCCAGTCCTGCGGGGGTGGTGAAGCCGATGTATACCAATGCGCGTTGGATACCGCTGACTCACGATGGTGGCGGCAATCACATGGGATTGGATTTCGACCCCGACATTGGCGGTACTGAAGGACAGATGATTGCCTTTGGTGCGGATGAAGGCACCAAGTACCTTCTCGCTCTCACTTTCGCTGACTTCGCTGAAAAGGCTGTGGAGTGGATCACTCAGGCAAGCTGGGATGGTGAGAATCTCGAGTCGCCAACTGATGACGGCTTCGCTCCCCCGGCCATTCTCCGGACTGCTGGCGGGGCGTAGTTGGGAGCGTCGTTCTGACAGGTAGTGTGTCGCTTGGGTTCCGGTTGACCGGGCTGGCCGCGATCGTTCCGTTACTCCTGCGCTACCATCTGGATTCCACGAGTAGGAATCTCCTCCATGCCCCTCATCGTTGCCCGCACGATCCTGTGCGCCGCACTGCTGGCAACCCCGGTGCTGGCGTTGGCCCAGGGCTCGATCCTGCCGCAGCAGCGTGACGCCGCCGGCAATGTGATGGAGCCGTTGGGGCAGGTGCTGATCGCCAATGAGACGGGGCCGGTGGGGCTCTACGAGTGCACGCGGGACGGCAACTGGTGCGTGCGCGTGCAGCCGGTTGCCGAGGATGGTGACCGGCCGACCGTGCTGGAAGTGCTTGAGAAGGGGCCGGGCCAGGGCAAGCCACACACCTACCACGTCAGCATCGACGTGCCGCAGGAAAGCGAGCTGTCGCTGTGGCCGTGGATCGTGCGGCTGGCACCTGGCGTGGGTAGCGATGAACCGGTGACCGACCCGCAGCAGCGCGACCGCCAGAACGTGCTGGTGGGCGGCATCGTCTCGTTCAGCAGCATGTATTCCGGCGGCGGTGCCGATGCATCCACGTTGCAGCTGGCACGCGTGCGCCACCTGCAGGACGACATCCAGGTGGACGACGACGTGTTGACCGTGCCATGGCTGGGCAATGCGATGATCCGCGCGTGTTTCAGCGAACAGGACATCAAGCAGCGCGCAGGTGCCTGCCATGACGAATACAGCTTCTCGGCGAAGCTGGCGCTGGATACGGTCGCCGAGGGCATGCCGGTGCTGCGCTACCAGACCGTGGCGACCCGGTTTCCGGCCGGTGTTTCGCGCTTCGGGGATTCGCTGGCCAAGGGGCCGTTGAAGAAGCAGGACCTGCGCACCGAGCAGGACCCGGCGTGCACCTACACGCGGCTGTTCCGCTTCAACGATGGGGTGTTCCACCCCGACCAGGCGCTGCCGGACTGTGCCGGCTATACCGAACCCTGAACCCTGTAGAGCCGAGCCCACGCTCGGCTGGCTTTCCGTGCGGCCTGACCGGAGAGCAGCCGAGCGTGGGCTCGGCTCTACAGAAACCTGCTGCCGCGCTTACTCGCAGCGGGTGGCGGTGATGATGTTGTCCTTGTCCACTAACACGCGCAGGCGGTCCGGGCGGATGTCCTTGGTGGTGATGGTGCTGGGGCCGATCGGGTTGACCAGGCCGGCACCGCTCTCGCGGGACAGGCGGCGGATGTTGGGCTCGTTGGCTGGCTGGCCGATTGCCCAGCCCAGCTGGCTGGCGTCGCAGCGGCCACTGCCTTTGACTTCCGGGCCAGGGGTGCTGACGCAGGCCGACAGCAGCAGGGCGGAGGCCGGCAGCAACAGGGACAGACGGAATGCAGACATGCGAGCGCTCCTGCGCAGGGGACGATGGCGGGAACGATAGCACCGAGCGTGCGAAAGGCGTCAGCGCCCCGGTCATTGCCGGCACAGCGTGGTCATTGCATAGTGGGAGGAATAGCTGGCAGTACGCCAGCGGGCGGGCCGGGCCTTTCCGGCGCAGGTGTTGGATACGGTATGACGGCAGGCAGTTTCCGCGGCAAGCACAAGACAATGACGGCCCTGATGTTGTCGTTGCTGGGCGTGGCGTTCGCCGCCTCCGCTGCCGATCCGGAACCCGAGCAGGTCCAATCCCCGGTATTCGGCGCCTGGCGCAACCTGCAGACCGAATCCGGCTACGCGCCTGCGCAGCGCAACCTGGCCTTTGCCATGCTGCCGCAGGCGGCCACCCGCGGTGACCGTTTCGCCATTCTTGACCGCGAAGGCAAGCGCACGGTGTGCTGCCTGCAGGTGGCCAGCCCCTCGCTGGGCGTGGCCGCGCTGCGCGAGCAGTACCACCTGCCGCAGGCCTGGGTGACCGACCTGAGCAATGGCCGCAGCCCCGCACGTCCCTATGTGCCGCACGTCTATGCGATGCAGCGGGTGGACGAGCTGGCCGACTACAGCTTCGCCGATGTACCTGGCGCCTACAGCGACCTGGGCGGACTGCTGATTCCGGAAGGTGCCGCGCTGGAGGCCGACGGCGGCGCCGTGCGCCTGGGGGACACCCGCTACCCGCTGCATTTCCAGCGCCAGCCGCACGCCGATGACGATGGGGCGCTGGACCGCTACAGCCTTCAGGCCGGCGAGGGCGTGGCACCGATCGTGGTCGAAGTGCCGTTCGGCACCTACTGATTGCAGCATTGCACTGGCTAGAATGCAGCGCGGCGCTGTCTGCCGTGCCTGCTCCGTGAGTCGTTGCCGTGTTCCTGCGCCCCTTCCTGCTGCCGTCCCTGCTGCTGTTGTCCGCGTGTGCCAGCGCGCCACCGCCGCCGGCCCATTCCGATGCATTGTGGCGGTTGATCGAGCGTGACTGCCGGGGTGCCGAAGGCCCGCGTGGCGATTGCCTGCGGGTGGAGACGGCAGCAGACCGGCGCGATGTGCTGGTCAAGGACGCGCACGGCGACTACCAGTTCCTGCTGATGCCGCTGGACAAGGTCAGCGGCATCGAGAGCCGCAGCCTGTACCAGCGTGGTGCACCGAACTACTTCGCTGCAGCCTGGCAGGCGCGCAGCCACACCGAACATGCCTTGCGGCAACCGCTGCCGCGCAATGTCGCCAGCCTCGCGTTGAACTCGCCGTACGGCCGCTCGCAGCACCAGCTGCATATTCACGTGGATTGCCTGCGTGCCGACGTGCTGCAGGCGCTGGACACGCATGCTGCCGCCCTGGGCAGCCAGTGGACACCGCTGCCGGTGCTGCTGCGCGGCCATCAGTACCAGGCACGGCTGCTGCCGGGCGCGGAACTGACCGCCAATCCGCTCAATCTGCTGGCCTACGACCTCGCAGGCGTGGACGACGTCGGCCGGTGGAGCCTGGTCGTGGCGGGCCGGGACGCAGTGCAGGGCGGCCCGGGCTTCATCCTGCTGGCCACCCGCGTGGACGCCGGCACCGGCAACGAGGCCAGCGCCGAAGAGCTGCAGGACCACGCCTGCTCGGTGCTGACCGGTGCCGGCAACGCGCTGGAGCGGGTGCGCTAGTCCAGCACGCTGTGCTTGCTCCGCCACATGGGTGCGGTCAGTGCCAGCAACTGGCGATCCTGCCAGCCATCCAGATCCAGATGATGGTCGCGCAGCAGGCCTTCCTGCTCGAAGCCGAAGGCCCGCAGCGCGGTGGCGAACGGATCACTGCAGTCCGGTGGCAGCATCACGAACAGGCGATGCAGACCGACGTCCTCGAACAGGAAAGGACACAGCGCCTGCAGCGCCGCGTCGGCGTGCGGGTGCCAATGCTGCAGCGACAGCAGTTCGGCGCTGCGCGCATGTAGTGATTGCAGCCGTACGTGCAGCTGGTCCAGTACGTTGCCGTGCTCGTCATCGAACACCCCCAGCAGCAGCTGGTCGTTGTCCTGTTCCAGGCGTGAGCGATGCATGTGGGCGAGGAAGCGCGCTTCCTCATCGATGACGGACGGATCGCGGCGGCCGCGCCGACGGCGGTCATCGAACAGGCGCCAGCGTGGCAGATCGGTGCGTTGGAACGGGCGCAGGGTGACCGGTGCCACCTGCAGTTGCAGCAGATGGCGGCGCAGCACCGGGCGCAGCGGGGGAAGGGGGGAGGTCGGGTACGGGGTCATCATCCCAGCAACGATGGCCGTGCCCGCAGCGCCAGACCATTCAAAACATTGCAAAAACGCTGTGATTGTCCCTGACGGGTCTGATTCGGTTCAGGCATAAGGCCATCAGGCCTGGTCATTTCCGTTGAAACCCCCCATTCAGGACACTTTCGTTACGGGATCGTTATGCGCCGTACAGGCCGCTGCCCCCGTACCACCACCCGCCCAACTTCCCAGGAAGCCCATGTCCGCCTCCCACAAGGCGCTGCGCCCGCGTCCGCTGGTGCTCGCACTGTCGTCCCTGATGCTGGTCTCGCTGCCGGCCTTCGCGCAGGAAAGCGCACCCACCACATTGCAGGAAGTGAAGGTCACCGGCTCGCGCATTCCGCGCGCCAGTGTCGAGGGCCCGTCGCCGGTGACGGTGATCAGCCGCGAGCAGATCGATGCGCAGGGTTACCGCAACGCCTTCGATGCGTTGAGCGCGTTGACCGAAAACACCGGTAACGTGCAGGGCGAGGACTTCGGCAATACCTTCACCCCGGCCGCCAATACCATCAACCTGCGCGGGCTGGGCCCGAACCGCACGCTGGTGCTGGTCAACGGCCGCCGCCAGGCCGACTATCCGCTGGCCTACGAGGGCTCGGTGAACGTGGTCAACCTGGCCAACATTCCCAGCGCGCTGATCGAGCGTATCGAGGTGCTGGCCGCTGGCGCATCGGCGGTATACGGCTCCGATGCCATCGCCGGCGTGGTCAACATCATCCTCAAGGACCGCTTTGAGGGCGTGGATGTGAATGTGCGCGCCGGTGGCACCCAGCAGGGCGGTGGCGACAACCAGCGCGCGCAGGTGGTCGGCGGCAGTTCCGGCGAGCGTTGGGACGCGCTGTTCGGCTTCGAGTTCGATGTGCGCAAGGCGATCCACGCGCGCCAGCGCGACTTCATGGATTCGCTGGACGATGATCCGGCCGGCAAGGCACCGCAGGCGACCGCGATCGCCTATCGCCGCAATGCCGCCACCGGCCGCAACATCGATCCGGGCGTCAATGGCTGCGACGGGGCGTCTGACATCTATGGCGGCAGCGTGTTCCGCGCCAACAACCCGCGGCAGGGTTGGTACTGCGGCAGCAACGAGGCCGCGGCAAGCTACTGGACCGTGCAGACCCAGAAGCGCAACCTCAACGGTTATGGCCTGCTGACCTTCCACGTCAACGAGGCCACTGACCTGTTCGCCGATGTCGCCGTGGGCAGCGCGCGGATCTACAACAACACGCGTGCGCCGACCTGGACCTCGGCCCGCAACTACTTCTACAACCAGACCACCGGCAACCTGGAGAGCTGGTACCGCCGCTTCGCGCCGGAGGAAATCGGCGGCCTGCCGCGCAATGCCAACCGCTTCCTGGAAAACTCGTGGTCGTTCAACGTCGGCGCACGTGGCCAGATCGGCGACAGCGGCTGGGACTATGAGGCGGTCTACAGCCGCTCGCGTTACGAGAACCGCACCCGCCGCCCGGTGCTGCTGGCCGGCATCAACGAATACCTGCTCGGCCCGAAGCTGGGTGTGCGCAACGGCGTTGAGGTCTATGCGCCGGACCCGGCGCGCCTGTTCCAGCCGTTGACCCCGAACGAATACGAGGGGCTGTCCGACTACCAGGAAAGCCGTAACGCGGCATGGCTGCAGACCTTCAGCGCCAGCGTCAATGGCCGCCTGTTCGCGCTGCCTGGGGGCGATGCGGCGTTGGCAGCGGTGGTCGAGGCCGGCAGCCAGGGCTATCGCAACCGACCGGACCCGCGCCTGGGCAGCGGCGAGTTCTGGAACACCAGTGCAGGCGTCGGCGCCGGTGGCGAGCGTGACCGCTACGCTGCAGGTGTGGAGCTGCAATTGCCGCTGCTGCAGTCGCTGACCACCACCTTGGCCGGTCGCTATGACCAGTACCGTGCCGGTGGCGAGCATATCGGCAAGGCCACCTGGAGTTTCGGCGTCGAGTTCCGTCCGATCGAGAGCCTGCTGATCCGTGGTACGGCGGCGACCAGCTTCCGTGCGCCGGACATGAACTACGTGTTTGCCACCGAAACCCGCGGCTACAACCCGGGCATGACCGATTACTGGCGCTGCCGCACTGCGGGCCAGTCGTACGACAACTGCGACTACAACGGCCTGTCGATCGACTACAGCAACCGTGCCAACGCACAGCTGCAGCCGGAGTCTGCGAAGTCGTATGGCTTCGGCGTGGTCTGGTCGCCGCTGTCCGGGCTGGATTTCAGTGCCGACTACTACGACATCCGCATCGACAACGAGGTGACCAGCCTCGACACCAGCCGCATCCTGCGTGACGAGGCCGATTGCCGCCTGGGCCGCACGCTGGGCGGCGAAGCACGCGACATCGGTTCGCCATTGTGCCAGGACGCGCTGTCGCGGGTGATCCGCAATCCGTCCACTGCCACGGTGCAGCCGGACCAGGTGACCCGCGTGCTGATCAACCCGATCAACGCGGCCTCCGAATCGGTGCGTGGCCTGGACCTGAAGGGCAACTGGCGCTTCGATGCCGGCCGCTATGGCCGCTTCACCACGCGCCTGGCCTATACCGTGGTGCTGGAGCACACGTACCGCCAGTTCTCCGATGATCCGGAGCGTGACATCCGCAATTCGCTGGATGACTACCAGTGGCGCAGCAAGGCCAACGGCAGCATCACCTGGAACCAGGGTGACTGGACCACCACGCTGTATGGCAACCGCTTCGGTTCGCTGCCGAAGACCGATGGCAGTGGCCGCATCGCGCCGTACATGACCTACAACGCCAGTGTGTTCCGCCAGTTCGGCGAGAATCTGTCGGTGGGTGTGATCGTCAACAACCTGCGTGACAGCCGCCCGCCGGCGGACAGGAACGGAGGTGGCTGGCCGTTCTATCCGGTCGGCAACTATGACCCGTATGGCCGCCAGTACTGGCTGCAGCTGGACTACCGGTTCCGCTGATCCGGCACGCAAGCAGAAGGCCCGGCACTGCCGGGCCTTCAGTTGTCTCGATGTGCGGTTCTGCTGCGCCCGCTCGGCGCCTAGGGCAGCGCCTGCTGCAGGTAAGACTCGATGACGTAGCTGAAAGGCTGCTGCTGGCGGTCGCGCAGCAGGGCGCGCACTTCCAGGATCACGCCGTGATCGCCTTCGCCCCGCGGCGGCCAGAACGTCTGGTCAGCCAGGGTCTGGCGCTGGAAACCGAGCGGGCCGACCACGCGACCGAACGGCTCATCGGTGCTGTCCAGTACCTGGTTCATGGCCGGGCTGAGGTGGCCGGGCAGGTACCAGTTGTCCGCCTCGGACAGCACGCGGCTGCCACAGACCAGCTGCACGCGGCGATAGCGCAGGTCGGTGCCCGGCTTCGCGCCCAGTGCCTGCAGCACGTCGGCGGGGGCCGGCTTGTCCTGGCCGTGTATGCGCACGGCGTGCACCCGCGCCTGTTCGGCCAGGCCATGCTCGGCGCACCAGTGTTCCAGCGTAGCGGTGGCGCTCTGTCCGGACAGCACACGCTGGTGCAGGCGCTCGACCAGTGCAGCCGGGGCGATGCGCTGCTGGCCCGGCGGCGACTGCAGCGGCGCAGCGGCCGCAGCATCAGTGGCGGACAGGCTGGCGATCGGGGCGGCGGCAAGCAGGGACGCGGCCTGCCAGCGGCGGAGACGATCGTGGCGGTCGGACGGGCCCATGCGGCATCACAGCGGAAACAGGCACCCATGTTACCCGTTCAGGGGTGTGCACGGCGTGGCTGCGACCGGTTGTCGCAGGGGGAGTCATCGTTCTGGTGAATGTATGCCATCCAGATATTTCGTTGGCCGATGGCTGCGGGGAGGCGCACGATGGCGCCATTCTTGGCTTTCCGGGAGTTCCCGATGACCCTCCAATTCGTCCATGGCGGTGTCGACCGCGACGGCGCGCCGCTGCATTTCCATATCCGTGATGGCTGCATCAGCGGACTCAATGGCGAGGCCGCGCCGGCCGACGGGGCGGAATGCGTCGACCTGCAGGGGTTCGCGGTGCTGCCCGGGCTGGTCGACGGCCACATCCACCTGGACAAAAGCTTCGTCGGTGACCGTTGGCACCCGCATCAGCCGGTGAACAGCCTGCGTGAGCGGCTGGCGGTGGAAAAGGCGGCGGTGGCGGCTGCGGCACCGATGGTGGACCGTGCCGAGGCGCTGATCCGCCAGTGCAGCGGCTTCGGCACCGTGGCAATGCGCTGCCATGTCGATATCGATGGCAGCACCGGCCTGCGCCACCTGGAAGCGGTACGCGAGGCAGCGTTGCGCTGTGCCGACATCATGCGCATCCAGCTGGTGGCGTTCCCGCAGGCCGGGGTGATGTCCTGCCCGGGTACTGCCGCCGTACTGGAGCAGGCGCTTGCTGCGGGCGTGGAAGTGCTGGGCGGCATCGACCCGACCACGCTCGATGGCGATGCCGAGGGCCAATTGGCACTGCTGTTCGGCCTGGCCGAGCGCTATGGCGTGCAGCTGGACATCCACCTGCATGAGGCCGGCGAAACCGGCTTGGCCCAGTTGCTGCGCATCGCTGCGCGTACCCGGGCCGCCGGCCTGCAGGGGCGTGTTGCGGTCAGCCATGCCTATGCGCTGGGCGACGTGCCGCTGGCGCGCGCACTGCAGGTGGGCGAGGCATTGGCCACGGCGGGTGTGGCGATCATGAGCAACGCGCCGGGCGATCATCCATTCCCGCCGCTGCGCGCGCTGCATGATGCCGGCGTGCGCGTGTTTGCCGGGAACGACAACATCCGGGACTGCTGGTGGCCGTATGGCAACGGCGACCTGCTGCAACGTGCGATGCTGCTGGGCTACCGCTCCGGCTTCCATACCGATGCCGACCTGATGCTGGCGCTGGACATGGTGACCAACCATGCCGCACAGGTGATCGGGCTGCCACAGTACGGCCTTGCAGAAGGACATCCGGCCACCTTCGTGGCGGTGCGTGCCGACCACGGCCCGGCCGCCGTGGCCGGGGTGCCGGTGGAGCGCCGCGTCGTGGTCGACGGCCGCTGGCTGTAGATTCATGCCGCGCAACCCCGTGTAGTGCCGAGCCATGCTCGGCGGCCTTTCAGACGTAATCGTCGGCACGGGTGGCGACGAATTCCTCAAGCCACGCCAGCAGGTGGGCGATGTCGATGATCTCGCCCTGCTCGACGCGCTTGAGCAGCAGCGTGCTGGCGCCGATCTGCAGGCTGCTGTCGGCATAGCGCAGTACCGCGTCGATGCCCCAGGCATCGGTGACCTGCATCCAGGCCAGGCCCGGCACGCGCTGGGCCAGGGTGTCACCGAACGCCACGCCCAGCGCTTCCCAGCCATCGCAGTCGTCGCGGTCGATCAGCCCGGCATCGACCACGCGCTGCAGCGTGGTGGCCGCCAGCGGCCATTGCACCGGCAGGGTGGGAAAGCCAGCGGCCACGCGCGCGGCGATCAGCGAACGCTGGTGCTGCAGATGCGTCTGCAGTGCATCGGGCAGGGGATCGAAGCGGGTGGGGATTTCATCGGACATGGCGAAGCGCCGTGGGGCACGGAAACAACAGGTACTCTACGAGGCGATGTTGCCCGCCGTGCGGCCGGATTGACCAAGTTTCGATGCTTGATGCGCGAAAGGCATCCACCCATGCCGTGGATCTACCGTAGTCAGTCCGGTTCGCGCTGTACCTGGCGCCACAGCTCGCTGGCCAGTGCGCGCACGGCATCGTCGGCGTCGGCACGATGCAGCAGGCCGATCTCGTAATTGTCGATCACCGGGAGGTCGCGTTCGCCATCGATGATGCGGTGCTCACGCATGACCGCGCGGCGCGGCAGCAGGCTGATGCCGATGCCGTCGGCCACCGCGCCCTGGATGCCACTCAGCGACGAACTGGTGAAGGCGATGCGCCAGCGCAGGCCCAGCGCCTCCACGGCGTGGATTATCTCGTCACGGTACAGCCCGCGCGGCGGGAAGGTGACCAGCGGCAGCGGGACCAGCTGCAGGCAGCTGCTGCGCAGGCTGTCGATCCAGTGCATCGGCTCGCGCCGGCAATGCACTGCCTGGCGGCTGTTGCGGCGTTGCTTGACCAGCACCAGGTCCAGCTCGCCGTGGTCGAAGCCGTGCGCCAGGTCACGGCTGAGGCCGCTGCTGATCTCCAGCTTCACCTGCGGGTGGCGACGGCTGAAGGCGGCCAGCATGCGCGTGGTCTGCGCGTTGACGAAATCCTCGGGCACGCCGATGCGGACGGCGGTTTCCACGGTGGCGCCCGCCAGCGCCTGCGCCATTTCCTCGTTCAGGTCGAGCATGCGCCGCGCGTAGCCAAGGAGGGTGTGGCCGGCGTCGGTGGGGTGCACGTCGCGGTGGCCGCGCTCGAGCAGGCGATGCCCGGCCAGCGCCTCCAGCCGGCGCACCTTCTGGCTGACCGTGGACTGGGTCGAATGCAGGCGCGTTGCCGCCGTGGTGAAGCTGCCGCAGTCGGCCACCATCACCAGCGCCCGCAGCAGGTCCAGTTCGAACAGGGTTCTATTCGATTTGGCACTGTCTTGCATTTGAACATTTCACTTCTGGATACCCAGGCCGACTTCTACCATGCGGGGCAGGGGCCGGCAATGTCCGGCCGTTGCTACCGTCACGCGGTGATCCGTGCTGATGGACAGGAGGAGACACCGTCATGCGCTTCCATCGTTCGCTTCGCTGGCCCACGCCGTTTGCGCGCGTGCTGCTGTTGTTCCTGCTGGCCATGGTCACCCCCGCCTGTACGGCCACGTCCCGGGCCGATGCGGATGCGCGCCTGCGTGATGCTGCCAGCCGCGGCGATGCCGAGGCGGTGCGCGGGGCGCTGGAAGACGGCGCCGATCTGGAGGCGCGCGACGGCCAGGGCCGCACCGCGCTGCTGCTGGCCACGCACGGCAACAACGTGGATGCCGCGCGTGAGCTGATCGAAGCCGGCGCCGACGTCAATGCCAAGGATGCGTTGCAGGACAGCGCCTACCTGTACGCCGGTGCGCGCGGCCTGGACGAGATCCTGGCGATGACGCTGGCGCACGGCGCCGATCTGCGCAGCACCAACCGCTACGGCGGCACCGCCTTGATTCCCGCCGCCGAGCGTGGCCACGTTGCCACCGTGCGCACGCTGCTGCGCGCGGGCGTGGCTGTGGACCATGTCAATCGGCTGCACTGGACCGCGCTGCTGGAAGCGATCCTGCTCGGCGATGGCGGCGCGCGCCACGTGCAGATCGTGCAGCTGCTGCTGGAGGCTGGTGCCGACCCGGAGCTGGCCGACGGCGATGGCGTAACGCCGCTGGCACACGCGCGCCAGCGCGGCTATACCGGAATTGAAACCCTGCTGCGCCAGCACGGCGCGGTGCGCTGAACCGCAACCCCTTCCACCCGCACGCTGGGCGTGCCCATCAGGATGCTGTCCATGTTCCGTTCCCGTCCGTTGTCCCTTGCCATCCTTCTCGCGGTGACCCCGTTGTCGGCCTCCGCCGCCGAGCGCGCCGACCTGCTGATCCGCAATGCCACCGTGGTCGATGTCGAGCACGCCAACACCCTGGCCGGGCAGAGCGTGGTGATCCGTGGCGAGGACATCGTCGCCGTCGGCCCGGACGCGCAGCTGCGCAGCCAGTGGAGTACGGCCCGCCAGATCGATGCCAAGGGCAAGTACCTGATTCCGGGCCTGTGGGACATGCATGTGCACTTTGGTGGTGGCCCGGCGCTGATCGAAGAGAACAAGGCGCTGCTGCCGCTGTACATCGCGCACGGCATCACCACGGTGCGCGATTGCTCCGGTGATCTTCCCGAACAGGTGCTGCAATGGCGCGGTGAGATCGCCAAGGGCACGCTGTTCGGCCCGCGCCTGCTCAGCTCCGGCGCGAAGATCGAAGGCATCAAGCCGGTCTGGAAAGGCACGATCGAGGTGGGCAGCGAGGCCGACGTCGACCAGGCGATCACCCGCCTGCAGCACGACAAGGTCGATTTCGTGAAGATCACCGACAGCACGTTGAAGCCGGAATTGTTCCTGTACTCGGCCAGTGCCGCGCGCAAGGCCGGCTTCAAGGCGTCGGGCCACATTCCGATGGCGCTGACCGTGGAGCAGGCGGTCGATGCAGGCCTGGCCTCGATCGAGCATCTGGACTACGCATTCAAGGCCGGCAGCAAGGACGAAGCGCAGATCGCCGCCGACTTTGGTGCCGGCCGCATCGACCGCGCCGAAGCCAACCGGCGCCTCGACGCCAGCTTCGACCGCGATACCGCGATGCATGCCTACCGCGATTTCGCAAAGCGCGGCGTATTCGTGACCCCGACCCTCAACGGTGGCCGCATCCTCGACTTCCTCGACCAGGATGACCACGCCAACGATCCGTACCTGGCCTACATCGGCCCGGGCCTGCGCGCGACCTACCAGTGGCGCGTCGACCGTGCCGCCAAGGCAACGCCAGCGCAGATCGAAGCGCGCCACGCGCAGTACCACCAGGTGGCGGCGGTGCTGCCGATGCTGCAGGAGGCGGGGGTGACGATCATCGCCGGCACGGACGCAGGCTTCCTCAATTCGTTCAACTTCCCGGGCATCGCCCTGCACCAGGAGCTGCAGCTGTTCGTGAAGGAGGGCCTGAGCGCACCGCAGGCGCTGTCGGCCGCGACCCGTTCCGGCCCGGCCTGGTTCGGCCAGATGGACCGCTACGGTGGTGTCGCGCAGGGCAAGGCCGCCGATCTGGTGCTGTTGACCGCCAACCCGCTGCGGGACATTGCGGCGACCGAGAAGATCGACAGCGTGATTCTGCGTGGCACCGTGTATGACCGTGCAGCGCTGGACAAGATGCTCGCCGACACCAAGGCCAAGGTCGCAGCGTGGAATGCCGAGGCGGCCAAGGCCAACTGATTGCGGGGCGGGGCAGAATCCACGCATGGCGTGGATCTACCCGTACCATCAGTAGATCC
The DNA here is from genome assembly GCF_036320005.1 of Stenotrophomonas sp. SMYL11. Classification (NCBI taxonomy): domain Bacteria; kingdom Pseudomonadati; phylum Pseudomonadota; class Gammaproteobacteria; order Lysobacterales; family Lysobacteraceae; genus Stenotrophomonas; species Stenotrophomonas sp. SMYL11. The sequence continues at coordinate 382,483 of NZ_JAWIRS010000001.1, read as the reverse complement.
ACGCCATGCGTGGATGATGCGGCCGATGACCTAACGCGGCGCCGGCCGCATTCCATGCAATTGCGGCAGCGCGGCCTTCATCGCATCGATGAAGGCGCGCAGCCGCGGCGGCTGCTGGCGCGCGGCGGGAAATACCACGTGTACCGGCAGTGCCGGTGCCTGCCAGTCCGGCAGCAACTGCACCAGCCGCCCGTGTGCGATGTCCTCGGCCACCAGCCAGGCCGAGACCACCGCTGCGCCCAGCCCGGCACGTGCAGCCTGCTGTACCACGAACAGGTTGTCGCTGAGCAGGCGCGGGCTGATCGACAGCGTATGCGCGCGCCCCTGTGCGTCATGCAGCAGCAGGCGTTCGCGATAGTAGGTGACCAGTGAGATCCACGGCAGTGCCTGCGCCTGCTCCGGTGTGCTGATCGCGGTGGTCTGCACCAGTGTGGGCGCAGCCACGACGATGCGCGGTACTTCGGCAAGCGGCAGCGCGACCATGCGCGGTTCGTCGACTGGGCCCACCCGCACCGCGCAGTCGATGCCTTCTGCGATGAAGTCCGGGCGCCGATCTTCCAGGATCCACTCCAGGCTCAGCTGCGGGTGCTGGGCGAGGAACGACAGCATGGTCGGCAGCAGCTGTGCCTGGCCGAAGGCATGCGGCACCATCACCCGCAGGCGTCCGCGCAGTGTCTCCGGCTCGCCGTGCAGTTCGGCCTGCAGCGACTCCCATTCGTCGACCACGCGCTGCGCATGACGCTGGCAGCGCAGGCCATCCTCGGTCAACTGCAGGCCGTGGGTGGAGCGCTGCAGCAGGCGCAGGCCTAGCTGCCGCTCCAGGGCCTGAAGGCGGCGGCTGACTGTCGGCTGGGTGGTGCCCAGCTGCACGGCCGCGGCAGACAGGCTGCCGGCATCGACGATGCGCAGGAAGGTACGCAGCAGATCAAGGCGATCGGCGCCGGTGGCGAGGGCATTCATGCGTATGGCGTATGAAGGATATGCAATGAAGACTACTACAGACGCTTGGCGAATACCGGCAGGATACGCCCACTTCTTCCACCGGACGCTCCCATGTCTACCCCTTCGCTATCCGTCGCCGCCGCACCCGCGACCGCACCCTCCACCCCGCTGGTGCTGGCAATGGCGGCCGGCGCTGGCTTTTCGGTCGCTTCGCTCTATTACAGCCAGCCGATGCTGGGACTGATCGCCCGGGACCTCGGCGCCGGTGAGCGCGCCGCCGGCCTGGTACCGACCTTGACCCAGCTCGGCTATGCACTTGGCATCCTGCTGCTGGCGCCGCTGGGCGACCGCTTCGACCGCCGCAACCTGATCCTGTTGAAGTCCGCGTTGCTGGCGCTGGCATTGGGCGCTGCAGCGATGGCTGGGCACCTGCCTGGGCTACTGATGGCCAGCCTGCTGGTCGGGCTGATGGCCACGCTGGCACAGGACATCGTGCCGGCCGCTGCGGTGCTGGCGCCGGATGCACAGCGCGGCCAGATCGTCGGCCGAGTGATGACCGGCCTTCTGCTCGGCATCCTGTTGTCGCGCGTAGTCAGTGGCGTAGTGGCCGAGGCGTGGAGCTGGCGCACGCAGTTCCTGCTGGCCGCGATATCGGTGGCGGCGATGGGTGCGGTGATGGCGCGTGCGTTGCCGCGCTTCGCACCGACCAGCACGCTGCGCTATCCGGCGTTGATGGGTTCGTTGTTGGCGTTGTGGCGCGAGCAGCCGCAGTTGCGCCGCGCGGTAGCCAGCCAGTCGTTGCTGGCGGTCGGCTTCAGTGCGTTCTGGTCGACGCTGGCGCTGATGCTGCATGCACGTCTGGACCTGGGTAGTGCGGCGGCGGGTGCGTTCGGTATTGCGGGTGCGGCCGGTGCACTGGCCGCACCGTTTGCGGGTCGATTCGCCGATCGCTTGGGTTGCCACGCAGTGGCGCGGCTGGCGATCGCGGTGGCGCTGCTGGGCTTCGGCCTGCTGCTGACCGAGTCCTGGCTGCCGGCCGCTGCACTGCTGCCGCTGCTGGTGGTGAGTGCGCTGCTGTTGGACTTCGGCTTCCAGTCGGCGCTGGTGGCGCACCAGACGCTGGTCTACGGCCTGGTGCCGCCGGCACGCAGCCGGCTCAATGCGTTGCTGTTCACGGGCATGTTCGTCGGCATGGCCGCCGGTGGTGCGCTGGGCAGCCTGGCGCTGGCGCAGTGGGGTTGGAACGGCGTGGCCTGGCTGGCGGTGGTGTGCGCGGGTGGCAGCCTGCTGCTGCGTTTGAGGTAAGGATGGTGTTCGGCAGGGCTTGCAGCCCAGCACCTGCTGGAGGCAACAGCTACAGCAACAGCAACGGCGGGGTTCCTGTAGGTAGGCGGGGTGGGTCCGGTTGCGGGGGCGTGAGCGTGGGTCCGGTTGCGGGGGCGTGAGCGCCATGGCTGGCGCGACCGAGCCTCCATGGACGGATTCACGGCGTCCCCCGCAACCGGACCCACCCCGCCTTCGACAATTTTCCGCGACCTGTCGGAACGGCGTACTGCCTTGGTGGGTGTCGACCTTGGTCGACACGGTAGATCCACGCCGTGCGTGGATGATTCATTCGATGCCTGACAGAAAGAACGTGTCGACCAAGGTCGACACCTACCAACAGCCATCGGAATCTGTCAGAGGTGGGGCGGTGTCGCAGTGGGGGTGTCAGCCGCATGGGCCCGAGGCATGCCTCGGGCGGGTTGGGCAGGACGCCCAACCCCGGTCTTGCCGTGTGCACGGGACTGCGCACACGAGCAAGCGGCGACCGAGCTTACATGGGTGAGGAAGCTTTGCTTGCGAAGCACTGCTTCGCAAGCGCCCGAACGCACAGCCACCAGCGGCTGGGCCGGCCCCCGGAGGGGGACTTGTGCCGTCCCCGCACTCCGATACCGTCCCGCCATCCAGGAAAAGCCCGCTTCTGCTGTTGAGGTTGCCGGCCAGCGGCCGGCACTACCGCGGGTGCCGGGTGTAACCCGGCCGCCCCCCCTAATCGTGACCGCTGTCGTCCAGACTGATGATCCCGCGCCGCAGCGCCTGGGTCACCGCATGCGTGCGATCACCCACGCCGAGCTTGTCCATCAGGCTCTTCATGTGCGCCTTCACCGTCTGCTCGGAAATCTGCATGCGCTCGCCGATGCGCTTGTTCGACAGGCCGCCGGCCACATGCCTCAGTACCTCGGTTTCGCGCGGCGACAACCGGTCTTCCACCACATGCGCGGCGATGCTGGCCGCCACCGCCGGAGGAATCGGCGCGCGGCGGCCGCCAGCGACCATGCGGATTGTATCGACCAGCTCATGGCGCAGCATGTCCTTCAGCAGATAGGCGCTGGCGCCGGCCTGCAGCGCCCTCACCGCACGTACATCACCGCGGTAGGTGGTCAGCACGATGATGCGCGCGCGCGGGTCCATCGCGCGGATCCGCACGATCGCTTCGACGCCATCCAGCCGTGGCATCTGCAGGTCCATCAGCACCACGTCAGGCTGCAGCCGCTGGTAGCAGGCGATGGCTTCCTCGCCATCGGCGGCTTCGCCGAGCAGGCGCAGATCAGGTTGTGCGCCCAGCAGCGCCGCCAGGCCGTCACGCAGCAGCGGGTGGTCGTCGACCACCAGTACGCCGATCGGGGTGGGGGACTCAGTCATGGCTTGCTTTACTCCAGGGCCAGCGCCAGCGCGATGGGCGGCGGTGATACATGCGCCGGGCTGGAATAGCCAGCGCGACTTCGGTCCCCAGTCCGGCGCGGGTCCACAGCTGTAGTTCCGCACCGAGGCGCTGCGCGCGCTCACGCATGCCCTGCAGCCCCCAATGACCATGGCCGGCATTGTCGTCGGCGATGCCGACGCCATCGTCGCGCACGTGCAGCAGGAAGCACCGCGTGCCGTAGGACAGCTCCACTTCGATGGCACTGGCGTTGGCATGACGCAACGCATTGCGGATCGCCTCACGCCCGATCAGGAACACTTCTTCGGCCGCGTCGGCCTGCAGCGGTGGCGTTGCACCTTCCACGGTCAGGCGCAGTGGGTTGGTGCCGTGCCCGGCGTACTCGGCGTGCACATCGGCCAGTGCCGAAGCGAGGTCGCGGCCAGCGAACGGTCCCTCACGCAGGGCATTGACCCGCTCGCGGCCCTCGGCCAGGTTGCGCTCGGCCAGTTGCATCGCCGATTCCAGCTGGCCGCGTACAGGCTCCGGGGTGTGGGGTGACTGGCTGATCGCGTGCAGGCGCAGGATCAGGCCCTGGCTGCCCTGCAGCAGGGTGTCGTGCAGGTCGCGTGCGATGCGTTCGCGTTCGCCATTGCGTTCCTGCAGGCGCGCGCGGAACAGTGCGGCCAGCTGCCCGCTGCGGATGCGCACCGCCATCACCAGCAGCGCGAGAATCGCGGCCGCACACAGCAGCTTGAACCACACCGTCTGCATGAAGGTGGGGGCGATGCGGAAGCTGCGACTGGCCGGTGCAGTGCTCCAGATGCCGTCTTCGTTGGCGGCTTCCACCTCGAACCGATAATTGCCCGGGGCGAGGTTGGTGTAGTACGCCCGCGTGCTGCTGCCGGCATCCTGCCACCCATCGTCGACGCCGGAGAGGCGATAGCGGTAGCGGTTGCGCTCCGGGCGCGCCAGCGACAGTGCCACGTAATCGATCTGCAATTGGCTGGTGCCGGCCGGAAGGCGCAGGCCATCGCGCAGTGGCTCGTGCTCACTGCCATACAGCACTTCGCCGATGCGCACGCTGGGCGCCGTGGTGTTGACGTGCGAGCGGGTGGTGTCCAGCCAGGCCAGGCCCTGGTTGGTGGCCAGCCACAGCAGTCCGTCATCTGCCAGCGTGGCGGTGGCGATCGGTCCGCTCTGCAGGGCGATGCCCGGCATGCCATCCACCGCATCGAACAGGCGTGGCGTCACCGGCTGCCCGGTACGCAGCGCCCGTCGCAGCTGATCGCTCCCCAGCCGGACCAGGCCGCGGCTGCCATTGAACCAGAGGTGTCCGTTCGGATCGGCCACCATGCCGGTGATGCCTTCCAGTATGCCGGCCATGTCGGTGCGCACCGGAACGAAACGACCGTTGCCAACGCGCGCAGCCAGACCGGCTTCGCCGGCGACCAGCAGCAGGTCCTGGTGATGCAGCATTGCGGTGATCGGCCCCACCGACAGGCCCTGGCTGGCATCGAAGCTCTCGATGTGGCCCGCGCTCATCCGGCGCAGGCGGCCGTCGGCATAGCCGAGCAGCAGCTGGCCATGGACATCCCGCGCCAGCGATGAGCAGGCCTGCTCGGGCAGGCGGACCTCGCGCTGCCATTGGCCATGCAGATAGTGCAGTACGCCGCGCTCACCCGTGCACACCCAGGCCTGCGCGTCGTCGGAAAACAGCAGGGCGTGCAGCGGTTGCCCAGTGAACGGGGCCGGCAGCGGGATCAACGAGGTATGGCCGGCGACCGTGCGCGCAAGATTGACCCAGTCGAACTGCCAGATCGGCGTGGGTGCCTGGCGCGCGGCGGCCTGCAGCTGCGGGGCACTGCCATCCAGCAGAGTGCGCCGCAGATCGTAGGGTTTGAGGTCTTCGCCATAGCCATACACGCGGCCATCGCTGGCCCGCACCAGCGAGCGGTAGGGATCACTCGGGCCCACTGCCAGGGTGTGCACGCTGCGTGCGCGGAAGCGGTTGAGGCCGAGATTGGTGCCGACCCAGAGATTGCCTTCGCGGTCGGCGATGATCGGCACCGCCGAGGTGGCGGTCAGCCCGTGCGGCGAATCGAAACGCTCCATGCGCACGGCGCGGCTTCCGTCGAAGGTGATGCGGGCGACGCCGCCGTGCGGGCTCATCGTGGCCCAAAGCGCGCCATCGGCAGTGAACTGCAGGCGCGCAGCAACCAGTTCCGGAAGACGCCGCGCTTCTCGTTCGCTGGCCGCCAACAGGCCCTGCGCGTTGGCCAGGGGTGAGGTGCCGCGCACCCGGTCGGCCAGCCACACTTCACCCTGCGGGCTTTCGGCCAGCGTTGCCATCTGCGAGACCGCGATGCCCGTGTCCTCGAACGTGGTCTGGCCGGCCGCACGCATCCAGATCTTCAGGTCGGCCAGTACCCAGAACCTGCCCCGGCTGTCGTGCAGCACCCACTGCACACGGCGCTCGGGCAGGCCGGCAGCGGCCGGCAGTGGCTGCCAGCGCTGTCCATCAAAGCGGCGCAGCCCGCCATTGATTGCCGCCCACAGCTGGCCCTGGCGATCCTGGCTGAAGCGTGGGACCACGCCGACCGGCACCCCCTGCTCGCGGCCGTAGTTGTGCAGCCTCCCCTGTGCGAACTGGCTGATGCCGGCCTGGAAGTAGCCGATCCACAGGGCACCGTCGGCGGCATGCGCCAGCGTGACCATGTTGGTGGACGGGAACTGGCTGCCGACGGACGCTGCCTGCCGTTCGAAGCGACGGCCATCGAAGCGGTACAGGCCCGAGCCGGTGGCCAGCCACAGCAGGCCGTCGCGGTCCTGGGTGATGTCCCAGATATCGCCGGGTGCACCCTGGCCGACCCGCCACGCGGTGTGCTCGTAACCGGGCAGCCCGCCGCTCACCGGCGGGCGCTGCACGGCAAAAGCGGGCAGGGCGGTCAACAGCAGCAGGCACGTCAGCAGCGTCGGCAGGCGACGCAGGAACGGGAAAGGGCGGCCACGCATGGCGCGCATTCTGGCAGGTGCGGGGCAGTCCGGGGTGACCCGAACGGGGTAGGCGGTGGCCGCCGCGGTCGGCTATCACGCCGGCATGTCCTGTGGAGCCCGGCCATGCAGCGCCTGTTCGTGATGTTCCCCGACCGCGGGCCGGGCATCGGCCTGCTGTGGCTGCGGCTGTGCCTGTCCGCGGCACTGTGCACGCCCGGCACGCATGCGGGTGGGTGGTCGGCGCTGTGCCTGCTGGCAGTGCCGATGCTAACGCTGGGTGTGTTGACGCCACTGGCCGTGCTGATGGCGGCCGTGGGCATGTTCGCGCAGCAGGCGCCGTGGTCACAGGTGGTGCTGCCCTTGGCGCTGTTGATGTTGGGCCCTGGCGCCTATTCACTGGATGCGCGGTTGTTCGGTCGTCGCCTGCTCGGGCGTCGGCCTCCCCCATTCGGGTAGGTGCTGGCCTCGACCGACGGGGGTAGGGCATCGTGCGGCGGCCACGCACCATGGGGCACCCCTCGCGGCGTCCCGCATGGCCACCGTCTTTTCGCCCGATCCGCCCGCCTTGGCGCTGGCACCGCAGCAGGCCGCCGCATTGCAGCGCGCCCTGCGCTATGTCGATGAGCACCTGTCGCAGCCGATGCGGGTGACCGACCTGGCCGCAGCCGCCTGCGTCAGCCGCTTCCATCTGGTGCGCCTGTTCCGGACCGGTACCGGCGCCAGCCCGCTGCGCTATGTGCGCCGCCGCCGCATCGAACGTGCCCGCCAGTTGTTGCCGGTCGCGCAGCTGCCGATGTCCTGCCTGGCCCAGCAGCTGGGTTTCTTCGACCAGAGCCATTTCGTCCGCAGCTTCCGCGCCGAGACCGGCTGCAGCCCCGGCCAGTATCTGGCCGGCGATGCGGCCCTGTTGCTTCCCCCTGATCGTGTTCCCAAAGGAGTCCAACCATGAGCCTTGCCACCGCCACGCCCGCCCCGGCGCTGCTGTCGCCGACCGACCACGCCCTGGTGCTGATCGACTTCCAGTCGCAGATGGCATTCGCCACCCACACCATCGATATCTCCGCGCTGCGCAACAACGTGTCGTTGATCAGCAAAGGCGCCAAGGGCTTCAACGTGCCGGTCGTGCTGACCACCGTCGCCGAAGCGTCGTTCTCTGGCCCGATGTTCCCGGAACTGCCGGAGATCTTCCCGGGCCAGCCGGTGTTCGACCGCACTTCGATGAACACCTGGGAAGACCAGCCGGTGATCGACGAGATCAACCGGATCGGCAAGCGTCGCCTGGTTGTTGCCGGGTTGTGGACCAGCGTCTGCATCGTGGGACCGGCGCTGTCGGCGCTGGCACAGGGCTTCGAGGTGTATGTGATCACCGATGCCTGCGGCGATGTCAGCGAAGAAGCGCACGAGCGTGCGATCACCCGCATGGTGCAGGCCGGTGCGGTGCCGATGACCAGCGTGCAGTACCTGCTGGAGCTGCAGCGTGACTGGGCGCGTGGCGAGACCTACGACCTGACCACCGGCATTGCCCGCGACCACGCCGGCGGCTATGGCATCGGTATCCAGTACGCCAAGCGCATGTTCGGCGCACAGGAAGGCGGGCACTGAGCATGCTGGCTGGCCACGGCGTCGACCTGGCCCTGTTGATTCTGCGCGTGGCGGCAGGAGGCTTTCTGCTGCCACACGCGCTGGGCAAGCTGTTCGGTTGGTTCGGCGGTCCTGGGCTGGCCGGTTTTGCCGGCGAGCTGCGCGGTTTCGGATTGCCGGCGGCAGCACCGTTGCCGCTGCTGCTGGCCCTGCTGCAGGTGCTGTCAGGGCTGGCCGTGCTGCTGGGGTGGCAGACCCGCATCGCTGCGCTTGCGGCGGCCGCTTTCATCGGCTTCACCGTTCTGTTGGCCCTGCCCAAGGGCTGGTTCTGGATGCGCGGCGGCAGTGAGTACCCGTTGATGTGGACCACGGTACTGCTGGCCCTCGCGCTGACCGGTCCCGGCGCCTGGGCACTGGACGGCCAACGCCTTCCGGGAGATCTCGCATGAGTCACGATCCACTTGATCACGGCCGCCGCAACGTGGTGCTGGCCGGCAGCGCCGCGGTGGCGCTGGGCCTGGCCGGCCGTGCCGGTGCCGCATTCGATTCCACTTCCAAGGAGCGTCGCATGAGCACGCTGGTCATCCGCAATGCCCGCATCACCACCCTCGATCCGCAGCAGCCGCATGCGCAGGCACTGGCCGTGCAGGAAGGCCGCATCGTCGCCGTCGGCAGCGACGAGGAGATCATGCGTGGCTGGGGCAATGAGGCGACCCTGATCGATGCGCAGGGGCGGCGCTTGTTGCCCGGCCTCAACGACAGCCATACCCACCTGATACGTGGTGGCCTGAACTACAACCTGGAACTGCGCTGGGACGGCCTGCGTTCGCTGGGTGACGCCTTGGACATGCTGAAGGCGCAGGTCGACCGCACGCCCGCACCGCAGTGGGTGCGCGTGGTTGGCGGCTTCACCGCCTCCCAGTTCAATGAGAAGCGCCTGCCGACCCTGCAGGAACTCAACGACATCGCGCCGGATACGCCGGTGTTCCTGCTGCACCTCTACGACCGCGCATTGCTCAACCGTGCCGCGCTGCGCGCCTGCGGCTACACCAAGGACACGCCGGATCCGCCGGGCGGGCAGATCGTGCGCGATTCGCTGGGCAACCCGACCGGGCTGCTGCTGGCCAAGCCGAATGCGCTGATCCTGTACGCGACGCTGGCCAAGGGGCCGCGCCTGCCGATCGAGTACCAGGCCAATTCGACCCGTCACTTCATGCGTGAACTGAACCGGCTCGGCATCACCTCGGTGATCGACGCCGGCGGTGGTTTCCAGAACTACCCGGAGGACTACCAGGTCATCGAGCAGCTGCACCGCGATGACCAGCTGACCGTGCGCATCGCCTACAACCTGTTCACCCAGAACAAGGGCAAGGAAGTGGATGACTTCCGTGGCTGGAGCGAGATCCTGCAGCCGCGCCAGGGCGATGACCTGCTGCGCCACAACGGTGCCGGCGAGATGCTCGTGTTCTCCGCGGCCGACTTCGAGTTGTTCAACGAGCCGCGTCCGGAACTGCCGCCGGAGCTGGAACCGGAACTGCACGACGTGGTGAAACTGCTGGTCGAGAAGCGTTGGCCGTTCCGCATCCATGCGACGTACGACGAGAGCATCACCCGCATCCTCGATGTGTACGAACAGGTCAACCGCGAGGTGCCGTTCGATGGCCTGCACTGGTTCATCGATCACGCCGAAACCATCACCCCGCACAACATCGAGCGCATCCGTGCGCTGGGCGGCGGCATCGCCGTGCAGCATCGCATGGCCTATCAGGGCGAAGCCTTCGTCGAGCGCTACGGCGTGCAGGCGGCGCGGCATACGCCGCCGGTCAAGCGCATGCTGGCCGAAGGCGTGCCGGTCGGTGCCGGTACCGACGCCACCCGTGTGGCCAGCTACAACCCGTGGGTGGCGTTGTCCTGGCTGGTGACCGGGCGCACCGTGGGCGGCCTGGCCCTGTATGGCGATGAGAACCTGCTCGAACGCGAGCAGGCGCTGCGCCTGTGGACCCAGGGCAGTGCCTGGTTCTCCGGCGACGAAGCAGTGAAGGGCACGCTGAAGGTCGGCCAGTTGGCCGATTTCATCCTGCTCTCGGCCGATTTCTTCCGTGTCGATGATGCACAGATCGCCGACATCACCAGCGTGTTGACCGTGGTCGGTGGCCGCATCGTGCATGCCGACGCGGACTATGCAGGGCTTGCGCCGCAGCTGCCGCCGGCGATGCCCAACTGGTCGCCGGTCAACAGGTTCGGTGGCTACCACGTTGGCGGTGCCGCCACCGGGTTGGCCGCCGCCCATCGCCACCATCATGGCGTAGCCTGCAGCACTCACGGTGCTCATGGTCATGCTGCACGGCACGCGGCGCCCACCGATGACCTGACCGCGTTCTGGGGCGCGATGGGATGCTCGTGCTTCGCGTTCTGAGCGTGGCGCTGCTGGTCGTGCCATCGCTGGCGCTGGCCTGCGAGCGGGGCCGCTGCAGCGACGCCGGTGACGGGCAACTGCAATGGGATGCGTCGCTGCGCGTGCGTGGGCTGTACTACGACCCGACCCGGTTCGGGATCGGTGGCGCAGAGGACGGCTATGGCCTGCTGCGTGCGCTGGCCTCGGCCACCTATGTGGAAGACACCTGGCAGGCGAAGCTGCAGCTGGGTGTGCATGGGGAGAATGGCAAAGCCGGCGGCCCTGGCCGTACCGACCGCAGCGCGCTGGATGTGCAGCAGGCCTACTGGCGCTGGCAGCGCGATGGCTTCCACCTGCAACTCGGCCGCCAGGAAGCCGGCTATGGCAGTTCACGGCTGCTGTCGGTGCGCGACGGGCCGAACATCCGCCTGGCCTTCGACGGTGCGCGTCTGGGCTGGAAGGGGCGCCTCGGCACGATTGATCTGATGGCGCTGCGGCCAGTGGAAAACCGACCGGGTGCCTTTGATGATCGCGGCGAGCACGGTGCCCACCTGTGGGGTGCCTATGCCACCACGGCGCGGGGACAGGGCGCGGGACAGTGGGATCTGTACCTGCTGGACTATCGCCGCGACGGCGCGCGCTTCGCCGCAGGCAGCGGTACCGAACGTCGGCAGACCTTGGGCGCGCGCTGGTTTGGCCAGGCCGGTGCACTGGACTGGAACAGCGAGCTGGTGGCGCAGGGTGGTGAACTGCGGACGACCGTCGGCACGCTCGACATCCGCGCATGGACGCTGGCCACCGATACAGGGTGGCGCTGGACGAACCTGCCGCTGCAGCCGCGGCTGGGGCTGAAGGCAGACATCGCCAGTGGCGATGGCAACCTGCATGACGGCCGCCTGGGAACCTTCAATGCCTTGTTCCCGAAGTCGGCCTATTTCAGCGAGGCCAGCCTGCTGGCCCCGGCCAACCTGATGGACGTCCAGCCGACCCTGACCCTGCGCCTGCACGACGCGGTGACGACGGAACTGGGGGTACAGATGGCCTGGAAGCATCGCCGCGCCGATGCGGTCTACACCACGCCGGCACCGCTGGTGGCGTTGCCGGGCAGCGACGGTGGCGCGCGCCGCATCGGCAATCAGTACAAATCCGAAACCCGCTGGCAGGCCAGCGAACACTGGCAATGGCAGCTGCAGCTGGCCTGGGTCGATGCCGGACCTGCACTGAAGCAGGCCGGTGGCCAGGACACGTTGTTCGCCTCGATCGTTGGAGCATGGCAATGGTGAACGCAACCGCGTCGCAACCCCCCGCGCAGGCCGCAGGCGCCTGGTCCCCACTGAAGATCCAGATGTTCCGCTCGATCTGGCTGGCGATCCTGGCAAGCAACATCGGCACCTGGGTCAATGACGTGGCCGCCGCCTGGGTGATGGCCGAGCGTACCGGCTCACCGTTGATGGTTGCGTTGGTGCAGTCGGCCACCACCGTGCCGATCGTGCTGCTGGCGCTGGCCGCCGGAACCCTGGCCGACATCGTCGACCGCCGCAGGTATCTGCTGGCCACCCAGGGTTGGATGCTGCTGGTCGCGGCAGTGATGGCGGCGCTGACTGCGATGAATATGCTGACCCCGCAGCTGCTGGTGCTGCTGACCTTCTGCATGGGCTGCGGTGCGGCCATGGCGATGCCGGCACAGGCGGCGATCGTGTCAGAACTGGTGCCGCAGCCGATGCTGGCCTCGGCGGTGGCGCTGAACTCGATCGGCATCAACATCGCCCGCTCGATCGGCCCGGCCATCGGCGGCGTGATCGTCGCCCAGCTCGGCGCGGTCTGGGCGTTCGGTTTCAACGCCATCACTTTCGCCGCGATGCTGTTCGTGGTGTGGGGCTGGAAGCGCGACCCGAAGCAGTCCAGCCTGCCGCCGGAAGGCTTCGGTGCCGGCCTGAAGGCGGGCCTGCGCTATGCCAGCCGTGCCGGACGCCTGCAGGCGGTGCTGATCAAGTCGGTCGGGTTCTTCTTCTTCGCCGCAGCGATGAACGCGTTGCTGCCGGTGGTGGTACGTGGGCAGATGCACGGCGGGGCGGGGCAGTACGGCATGCTGCTGGGCTGCATCGGCATGGGTGCGGTGGGCGGTGCGTTGCTGCTGCCTAAGCTGCGCGCACAGATGGATCGTGACCTGCTGGTGCTGTTGGCCACCCTGTCGCTGGCCCTGAGCCTGGTCGGCCTGGCGCTGACCCGCAGCTGGTACGTGCTGCCATTGGTGATGCTGATCAACGGATTCGCCTGGATCACCGTGCTGTCGTCGCTGCAGATCGCCGCGCAGACGGCGGTGCCCGCGTGGGTGCGTGCGCGTGCACTGGCGCTGTACATCATGGTGTTCTCTGCCGGCATGGCGGCCGGTGGCCTGAGCTGGGGCGCGCTGGCACAGCGCACCTCGCCGGAGCTGGCGTTGCTGGTGGCTGCCGCAGGTGCGGTGATCGGGGGGCTGCTGGTGTGGCGCGTGCGCATCGCCGGTACCGAAGACCTGAACCTGCGCCCGGCGGGGCACTGGCCGGCCCCAGAGCTGTCGGTACCGGTATCCAACGATCGAGGCCCGGTGCTGGTGACCATCGAGTACCGCATCGAAGACGCTGATCGTGCCGCGTTCCAGGCGCAGATGCGCGCATTGGGCACGATCCGTCGCCGCGATGGCGCCGTGGTCTGGGGTGTGGTCGAGGATGTGGCCAGCCCGGGCATCCACCTGGAGTATTTCGTGACCCCGTCGTGGCTGGAGCACCTGCGCCAGCATGAACGCATCACTGCCGATGACAAGGCAATCCAGGAAGTGCTGCGCGGGCTGCATCGTGGCGAACGTGCGCCGGTGGTGCGCCATTTCGTGGGCGGCCATGATCCGTTGCCGAACACCGGCGTCCCGCACCACCACAGCGATATCTGACAAAAAGGGGACGGAGGGGATCAAGTCGTTTGTGCACAAACAACTTGATCCCCTCCGTCCCCTTTTTCGCGGCGGCGCCACGGGGCGCCGCCGCGAGACATCATTTGCGTGCAAAGGCCAGCAGGTCGGCGTTGAACTGGTCGGCATGGGTGAGGGTCAGGCCGTGCGGGGCACCGGCGTACACCTTCAACTCGGCGTCCTTGATGATCTGCGAGGACAGTTTGGCCGAAGCATCGAACGGCACGATCTGGTCGTCATCACCGTGCACGACCAGCGCCGGCACGTCGATCTTCTTCAGGTCCTCGGTGTAGTCCACCTCCGAGAACTCGTGCACGCAGTCGTACTGGCCCTTGACGCCACCGAGCATGCCCTGCAGCCAGAACGAATCACGCATGCCCTGGGTAACGCTGTTGCCGTCGCGGTTGGCGCCGAAGAACGGCGTGGCCAGGTCCTTGAAAAACTGCGAGCGGTCACCGCCGGTGCCCTTGCGGATGCCGTCGAAGACCTCCAGCGGGGTACCGGCCGGGTTGGCATCGGTCTTCAGCATCAGCGGCGGCACGGCACCGACCAGCACCACCTTGGCCACGCGCTTGCTGCCGTGGCGCCCGATGTAATGGGCCACTTCGCCGCCACCGGTGGAGTGGCCGACCAGGATCGCGTCCTTCAGGTCCAGCGCCTCGAGCACGGCGGCCAGGTCATCGGCGTAGGTGTCCATGTTGTTGCCGTCCCAGGTCTGGCTGGAGCGGCCGTGGCTGCGACGGTCGTGAGCGATCACGCGGAAGCCGTTCTGGCCCATGAACAGCATCTGCGGGTCCCAGGCATCGGAAGACAGCGGCCAGCCGTGAGCGAACACGATCGGCTGGCCGGTACCCCAATCCTTGTAGAAGATGCGCGCGCCGTCGGCGACGGTGACGAAGTTGCTCATTGCAGGTTCCTTGGCGGAAGGGAGGGAAGGCACAGGCAGTTGTGCCGGTGCCTCCGGCAGTACAGCGCAGCGCCAGACCGGCGACTTGCACAGCTGTGCTGGATTACAACGGATGTGACGCGTATCGCTCTGGCATGAAGCCGTGCCGGCATCGAGGATGGCGGCAGGCCTGACGAGGAGCCTGCAATGTCGAACGCGTGTTGGAGCCCGCTGTTGTACCTGCTGCTGGCCACGGGGGCGCATGCTCAGACCAACGTCTACAAATGCGTGGACGGGCCGCATCCGGTCTATCAGCAGACGCCGTGCCAGGGGCGTGCGGAATGGCGCTGGGAGGTGCCGGCGGAGCCGCCCTCAACAGGTGCGACGGGGGCAAGGGCGGCGAGTCCAACCCCAAGCCGTCCGCGTGTGGTGCAGCAGGGGCGTGCGCGGGCGGCGCTGATACCCATCAGCACGGATCCCACCGCCTGTGAGCGTGCGCGGCAGCAACGCGGGAAGGTGCTCGCCAAGGCCAAGCGCCTTGACTTCGTACAGCGGCGGCAGCTGGATGACGCGGTGTACGACGCGTGCCGCTGAATCCAGGGGTGGCAGAAGCGACAACGGCGCCCAAGGGCGCCGTTGTCTGCAAATGCCAGGTGCTTGGACCTCAGCGACCGTCGCTGGCAGCCGCCGGTGCCGGCGAGGGCACGCTGTCCGGCTTGGGCAGGCTCAGCTCCGGGTTGCCCTGTTCGGCCTGCAGGATCTGGATGCGACGCTGCAGGGAATCCAGCTGGCTGTTGGTGCTCTGCACGTCGCTGCTCAGACTGACCGCCTGCTGCTGGGCCTGCTGCAGGGCAGCACTGACCTGGGCCGACTGTGCCTGCTGCTGTTCCATTTCCTGCTGCAGGGTGCGCAGGCGTTCCTCGTTGTAGGCCACCAGGCGCTCGGTATAGCGCTTGCCGGCTTCCAGTCGGGTGGTGTCGATGTAGACCTGGGCCAGCTGCTCTGACTGCTGCGCGAAGGTGCGGTAGACACGCTCGGCGTTGTCGACGGCATCGGTCTTGATCACCCGCCAGAAGTTCTTCTCCTGGAACAGGGCGACGTAGTAGGTCAGGGTGTTGGCATTGAACAGCAGGCTGGCGCCGTAGTTGCCGTTGTAGGTGGTGCGCAGCTCGGTCAGCTGGCGGGCATCCATCAGCTGCTTGAGCTCGTCAACGGTGTTGCGCACCACCGGTGCGGTACGTGCGGCCGGCTCTGCGGCTGCTTCGCGGTCGCCACGGGCAGCCATCGCCGCCGGTGCCACCAGCATCATGGCCACGGCCAGCAGTGCCGCGCCGCGCGCGTGCCGGGCGAAGACCGCGCCCCCTGAAGTTTCTCGCATGTCTAGACCATCCACGGATGAGTGTGGGTTGAGATGAAGGTGGTTCCCCGCCGGGAGTCTAGCATGGGCGCGGGCGCCGCCAAGGGCGCCCGTCACGGGTCAGTAGACCAGCTGCGCCGCGCTGCACTGGATCGACTGCACGTTGACGTCGGTGCGGCCCAGTTCCAGGCCCAGCACGCTGGCCAGCAGGTTGGTCAGCAGGGTGCCGACGCTGTTGAGGACGGGCTTCAGCGCAGCGAGGATCGGATTCAAGAGGGTACAGAGCAGGCCACTGCAGCTGACGCTGCCATCGGGGGTGGTGACGCCGGTTCCCCCGGCACCATCGAGGAAGCCGGCCGGTGCGGTCTGGATGTACGACGCCAGGTTGTTGCGCACGCAGCCGTTGTAGTCGATCAGGTTGCCGAGCAGGCTGTCACAGCGGTTGATCAGCAGGCCGCCGACCAGCGAACCGAGCAGGCCATCGAGCAGGCCCAGGCCCTGGCCGGTGACGGTGGTCCTGTAACCGGTCCACACCGAACCGTCTTCCCAGCATGTGGTCAGGCCAAGCAGGCAGGGCGTGGGGACGCCCTTCTTCACCGTCCAATTGCCCAGCGGCGCCAGATTCCGCGCCGGGTCGCCATCGCGCAGCAACGGGATGACCTGGTCGACGTTGTAACGCCCGCCGTTGGGAAAGGCAGCCTGCAGGTAGCGGTCGGCCAGTGCCTTGGCGGTGTCGTTCGCGCTCATGCCCTGCTTGGGTGAACTGAGCATGCCCGACAGCACGCGCAGCAGTTCATTGACCAGGTCCGACACCGCGTTGCCCACCGCCAGCGGGTTGATCCGGGTCGAGGCAGTCTCGCCAGCGGCCAAGGTCAGGCTCTGCGAGCTGGTCAGGGCGGGCAGGGTGATCTTGTCATTGATCAAGGGTTGTCCAAGCAGCTTCAGCAACTGCTCGTTCTTCAGGGTGGCGTCGCAGACATTGCTCTTGGAGAAGCGTTGCGCCGGGTCGACATTGCCGACACAGGCGCGCAGCACCGACGAATCGACCTGGATGGTGGCCCTGGGCGGACTGGCGCCGCACTGGATGCCGGTCAGCGTGCCCATCGCGTTGGCGACATCGACATGCAACGGCAGGTGCAGGCGTGTGCCAAGCAGATTCAACAACGGCCCAAGTGCAAACAGATTATTGCTGTCCACGTCCACCATCAGGCGCACCTGCGCGTTGTACGCACGCGTGCCGACGCCGCCGATGGCGATGGACGGCGGTTCGACCACGCCTGCTTCGATATGGATGCCGAGCAGGTCCAATCCCTTGACCGCAACGCCATTGCCGTCATTGGCAATGGAGATGGCGGTACTGATCAGGTTGAGCACGTTGACCTTGG
Source organism: Stenotrophomonas sp. SMYL11 (assembly GCF_036320005.1). Taxonomy (NCBI): domain Bacteria; kingdom Pseudomonadati; phylum Pseudomonadota; class Gammaproteobacteria; order Lysobacterales; family Lysobacteraceae; genus Stenotrophomonas; species Stenotrophomonas sp. SMYL11. The sequence goes on along the minus strand of NZ_JAWIRS010000001.1, from coordinate 365,313 downwards.
TTTCCAGTGCGCTGCCGACCGTGCCATCCGGCGAAACGACCTCGGCGAACAGGCCGCCGCCACCGGACTGGCTGCCCAGCACGATGTTGAGCTTGTTGATGTCCAACTGTGTGGCGACCAGGTCGGACAGGGCGCGCAGCTGCACGCCGACGGTGGTATCGCGACCGACCACGGTGGCGGTGGCATCGACCAGCTGCGCCAGCGAGATCTTGTTGACCGACAGCAGGCGGTTGAAGTCGGCCACGCTGAGATTGGCAGTGACCGGGATGTTGAGCGCCTTGAGCAGGCCCGACGGCGTGATGTTGGCCTGGGCCAGACCGTCGTAGGAGAGCACGGTCGCGCTGGTGACATCCAGGCCGATCATGCGCAGTGTCGACAACAGCACAGAGTTGCCGTTGGTGCGCAGCAGCTGCGAGCCCACCGCGAACACCGCTGTGGGCTCCGAGCGGCGGGCAACGGCTTGTACGCTGACGGTCGGCAGGCTGGTGTTCTGGCCGAAGAAGGGAAGCACACTGCGCTCGGCGACAACCTGCACTGCATTGCGCGGGTTGGCAGCATCGACAGTGGTGATGAAGCGGTTCGCAGTGGCGCGTGTGGCGCTCCAGTTGCCACAACGGATCTGCAGGCTCCCCGCAAACTTGTTCTGGGTGAGCGCGCTCTGCCGCGCGGCACTGTTGTCGCTGTTGTCCGAGGTACACAGCTCCAGTCGTTGCGCACCGGCCAGCGCGGCCAGGTCGGCGACTTTCTGCGCGTCACGCTTGGCCCAGAACAGGTAGCCGATCTCGATCAGGCCCAGCATCGCCAGCAATGCCAGCATGACCAGCATCATGGTGACCGACATGCCACCGCGCGGGCGGCTGAAACTCAACTGGCGTGGGCATTTCATGGCCTACCTCAGCGTCCGGATGAGGATGTTCCCTTGGACTTGGCGACATCGGTTTCAAAGAAGTCCGGGATCTCGTGTTCGAAACTCTTGATGTAGCGGGCATAGCTCAACGTGGCCTGGTCGCCAAGAATTGGCAGGCGCTGCCCGGCCTGCTGGCCCGATGCCTGCAGGCGGAACAGGCCGCGGGCGGTATCGCCGATCTGGCTGCGTACAGGGCGGACCACCGGTGCTGCGGCGTCAGTGGCGGCGATGGCCGTCGGCGTGGCCGACGGTGCAGGCGCGGACAGATCGACGGTCGTCAGCGCCTCGGACTGCAACGGTTGCGAGGCCGGTGCGGGGCTGCTGCCACCGAGCATCTGCCCGGTCAGCGGCTGTTGCTGCGCCTGCGCGGCGCCTGCAATCAACAGGCAGGCCAGCACAGGGAACAGGCGTCGGGTCAGGTGCGTCGCGGTCATGGTGTGTTCCCGTTTGGATGATCGGAGGCGCTGAAGCGTTCCAGCATCGAAGGCGGCAAGCGCTGCGGGTCACGCTCATCGCGGGTCTCGCGACGCGGCTCAACGGCCAGCCGTGCAGCGCTGGCCGTGGGGGCAGCGACGGTGCGGGCGGGCGCGGGGGCGACCAATGCTGCAGCTGCCTGTCGTTGCTGCAGGCGGGTGCGGATCTGGGTGGCCTGCTGCTGGATGCTGCGCAGGGTGTCCTCGTTGAGGCTGGCCTGCTGGGCCAGGCGCTCGGCGGTGGCGGTGTCGCCGCGCAACACGGCCCACAGGGCGAGGTTGGCAGTGGCCTTGGCGTTCCCCGGGGACAGCTCCAGGGCCTTGGCCAGCGGCTCACGTGCCTGATCGAAATGTCCGGCACGCAGGCGGGCATAGCCGAGATCACCCAGATAGTCGGTATTCAAGGGTTGCAGCTGCGTGGCCCGTGCCAGTGCCTGCTCACTGACGGCATCGTCATCACGACGCGCGGCGATCAGGCCCAAGCCGTGCGCGGCGGCGGCCGCCTGCGGGCCGCTGGAAAGATCACGATACAAGGCGATGGCCGCATCGGCCTGCCCGGTCTCGCGTAGTGCGTCGGCCTGCAGCAGTCGTAGCGCCGGTGGGTCGCCGTAGCGCTGGCGGAAGGCATCCACATGGGCCAGCGAGGCATACCAGGCACCCTGCAGCTGCATGCGCGCGATCAGCTCCAGGTAGGCATTGCGGCTGTCCTGCGGTGCCGGTTCGGGTGCGGCCAGGCTGGGCGCCCGCAGGTACTTCGGCGTGGACGACGCACAGCCGCTGGCGACGGCGGCGAGGGCAAGCAGCAGGCAGGAGGTGCGCAGGGCAGGCATCAGGGCGATCCCATCTTGGACATGGTGGTGGCCAGCGCAACCAGCGCAGGGCCGGCGAGGACCAGCATCAGCGCTGGCAGCAGGGTCAGCATCATCACCACGGTCATCTTCACCGAGAGCTTGCCGACCTTTTCCTTCAGGGTGTTACGGCGCTGTTCGCGCAGCCGGATGCTGAACTGCCGTAGCGGTTCCTGCACCGCGCCGCCGTGGGCGTGCACCTGCAGGATCAACTGCATCAGGCTGGTCAGGTCGTCGTCGGCATAGACTTCGCTCAGGCGCCGCAGCGACTGCGCGCGGGTGCGGCCGTGGGTGTAGGCGACGTTGGCCTCCTGCAGCTCGCCACCGAGTACTGGCAGCGCATCGCGCAGCTTGTCGCCCAGCGTCTGCAGGCTCTGGTCCATGCTGAAGCCCACGCCCTGCAGCAGGCGCAGCAGATCGATCAGCAAGGGCAATTCGTTCTCGACGGCGCGCCTGCGTCGCTTCACCCAGGCGGACAGGATGAACTTGGGCAGCAACAGACCGGCAGCCAGCGCGCCGATGATCACCATGATCCTGGACAGCCCCGTGACGCTGCTGAATGTCAGCACCAGTGCCAGCACCAGTACGGCCAGCAGCAGGCGCAGGCCGAGGTAGATGGCCGTGCCGCGGCGGGTGTTCCAGCCGGCCAGGTCCAGCAGCAGGCGGTCTTCATTGGTCAGCAACGCGGCCTCCAGACGACCGCCGCTGAGTGCCCGGCCGAAACGCTCCAGCCAGCCCAGAGAGTCGCGCTGCGGCGCCGCTTCGCCGTCACGGGTGTCTTCCCGCGGTTGCAGGGCGGTCTTCAGCGTGGCCGATGTACGGTGCTCACGATGACTGCGTACCCAGCCGCCGATACCGAGCAGGGCGACACCGGCGGCCAGCACCAGCAGGGAGAGGGAGAACCACGCGCTGGCGCTCATCGGTCGTCTCCAGAGGGGCGGGGGTGGTTCATAGCGACTTGGCCAGGCGATACAGCAGGAAGCCACCGACAAGCTCCAGGCCCAGTGCAATCAGCAGGATCTTGTGGCCGAGCGGGTCGTGCAGCACCGGCTGGAAGAAGTCCGGGCTGGCGATCGCCATCAGCACCGCGCAGGCCGGTGGCAGCAGGCCGAGGACCCACGCCGACATGCGGGTTTCGGAGGTGGTGGCGGCCAGTTCCTGCTGGGCCTGTTCCAGGTCGCGCATGAAATCACCCATGCGCTGCAGGATCTGGTCGGAGCGGCCACCGATGCGCACGCTGACGCCGATCACCACCGACAGCACTTTCAGTACGTCCATCCGGTAGGGCTGTGCGGCCAGCGCCAGGGCCCTGTCCAGGTCCATGCCGCTGCGCGCGTAGCGCACCGTCGTATCCAGCAGCCCGCGCAGCGGCGCGCTGGTCTGCATCGACGCGACCTGGAACGCTGCCTGCAGGCTGTTGCCCAGTGCGGTAAGCCGTACCAGGTTGTCCAGGAAGTCGGGAAGCATATGCAGCAGCTGGGCGCGCAGTTTCGAAGTGCGCCGCATCACCCACAGCCAGCAGCCCAGCAGGTACAGCAGCAATGTCAGCGGGAACATCCATGCGGTGCCGAGCCGCAGCATCGCCACGACCGAAAGCACCAGCCCAGGCACCAGCAGCATGATCGGAAGCTTCCAGCCCGTCTGCAGGCCCGCACGCTGCAGCAGGCCATCCAGCGGCAGCACACGGCGCGCGCCGCCGGCCGTTCGCGCCGGATCGTTGGCAGCGGCGACGGATGGCCCGGCAGGTGCTCCACTGCCTGCACTTCCACGAGCGAGTTGCTGCTCGGCATGCTGCAGCGATGCCTGACGTTGTTCGCGGCTGCTGGCCGTACCCCACAGCCAGACCGCCAGCGCCAGCAGCACCGAGATGATGCTCAACACGCCCAGCAGCAGGCCGGTGCCCATGTTCAGAAGTCTCCGTACAGCGACTCGCGCAGCTGCTGGCGGAACGGCTCCAGCTTGTGCGAATGCGGATGGAAGCCCAGCCCGATCCAGCGATCGGTCTCTTTGCCGTTGCCGTCGATCTGCAGCTCGTGGCGGAACATCTCCTGGGTGGTGATCAGGTTGTCGCTGACGCCGGTGATCTCGGTGATGGAGACCAGTACACGACGGCCGCTGCCCAGTCGAGAGATCTGCACGATGAAATCGATGGCACTGGCGATCTGCCGGCGCAGGCTGTCCTCGCTGCCCTGGAAGCCGGCGAAACCGGCCAGCATCTCGATGCGGTACAGGCAGTCGCGCGGCGAGTTGGCATGGATGGTGGCCATCGATCCGTCATGGCCGGTGTTCATCGCCTGCAGCATCTCCAGCACCTCGGCGCCACGTACCTCGCCGACCACGATGCGGTCCGGGCGCATGCGCAGGCTGTTGCGGACCAGGTCGCGGATGCTGACCGCACCCTGGCCTTCGGCGCCGCCGATGCGGCTCTCCAGGCGCACCACGTGCGGATGGTTGAGCGACAGTTCGGCGGTGTCCTCGACAGTGATCACGCGCTCATTCGGGGGCACGTAACTGGCCAGTGCGTTGAGCAGGGAGGTTTTGCCGGAGCTGGTGCCACCGGAGACCAGGATGTTGCAGCGGCCCAGCACCATCGCCTTCAGCAGTGCCTGCATCGGCGCATCGAAGGTGCCCTTGGCCAGCAGCTCGTCGGGCGTGAACGGATCCTTGCGGAACTTGCGGATGGACACCATCGGTCCGTCCACCGCCAACGGCGAGATGATCGCGTTGAGGCGACCGCCGTTGGGCAGGCGCGCGTCGACCATCGGATTGGAGTCATCCAGGCGACGCCCGAGCGGGGCCAGGATGCGGCGCAGGATGCGCAGCAGGTGGGTATCGTCGGTGAAACGCTGGGTGGCGCGCTTGAGCTGGCCGCCCTGCGAGACATGCACGTCCTTGAAGCCATTGATCAGGATGTCTTCGATGGACGGATCGTGCAGCAGGTCGTCGAGCGGGCCGAAGCCGGTCAGTTCCTTGACCAGACCTTCGGCAACCACCTGCATCTCTTCCTCGTTGATCGGGATGCGCCATTCCTGGATGAAGCCCACCGTCTGCACCTGTACCCACCGGGCGATGGTGTCCGGGGCCCAGGAGTCGATGTCGATGCGCTCGTCCTCGATGCTGTTGAGCAAGTGCTCATGCGCCGCCGAGAGCACCTTCTGGTACTGCTCGGTCTGTGCGAACGGCACGTGCCCCGGCGGGGTGTCGGGCAGCACCGGGCGGGTGGCGGCATGCGGAAACGGGGTTACCTTGTCTTCCATTGCGATCCACCCAGGGCAAGGGAGAGTCTTTCCCGCAGTCCCTGTGCCTGGACCGGGACTGCAGCCGGATCCAGGCGCGAAACGAGCGGGGCGAGGGCACGCAGGTAGGGGTCGCGCGGTGCATCCTGCAACAGCAGGTGACCCTGGCTGGCGGCAAGGCGCACACGCGGACGTTCGGGCAGCGTGGCCAGCAGCGGCACCTCGAAGCGGCGCGCGATCTGCTCCGGGCTCATGCCGCTGCTGTCGTCGTGACGGTTGATCACCAGCTGCAGGCGCTTCTCGCGCTCGCGCTGCCCGGCCAGGTGCTTCAGGGCCTGGTCGAGCGACACCAGGGTGGCGATCGACGCGTCGGTGACCAGCCAGATTTCGTCCGCCTGGTCCAGCAGCAGTGGTGGCAGCTGCCGCAACGGGCAGCCACCGGCATCGCACAGCACGCTGGCAAACACGCCGCGCAGGCGCTGCAGTAATGCGCCGGGGTCGGACGGTGGCACCGCATCGCTGCCGCTGGCGCGGTCCAGCAGCACCAGCCCGGAATCGTGACGTGCCATCGCGGTGCGGGCGAGGGTGGCATCGATGCGGCTGGCATTGCGCAGCGCGTCCTCGTAGTGGAAGCGGCTGTCCAGGTTGAGGTACAGCGCCAGATCACCGGAAGGCTGTGCCAGCTCCATCAGCAGGCCGTCCTGCTGCAGCGCTTCGCCCTGGGCCAGTGCGCGCGTCTGTTGCGCCAGCACCGACAGGTGTGCGGCCAGTGTACTGGTACCGACGCCGGCACGTACGCCCAGCAGTACGATCAATCGTGCCTTGTGCGCATGCTGTGCGGCGGCGGCTGGCCGTGGCGACAGCGCCCGGCGCAGGGCTGCTTCGATGCCGGAATTGTCGCTGTCCAGGTCAAGGACATCACGCAGTCCCACGCGCAGGGCCATCACCACGCCTTCCACCTGGCCGGCGCTGGTGGCGCCGACCGCAACCAGCATCAGGTCCGGCTCGGTCTGCTGCAGCTGCTGTGCAAGCACGCTGGAGGCGGCGGCATGTTCGGGACGGAAGTCGAGCAGCACCAGGCTCTGCGGCCCGCGTTGCAGGTCCTGGGCGGAGGTCGGTGTGCTGCTGTCCTGCCAGTGCAGGGTGGTGTTCGGCGGCAGCTTGGCCGCCAGCCGGGGCAGCAGTTCGCGATCCATTCCGTACAGGACCAGATTCATCGGTGGTCCTTGCGGATGCAGCGGCTGGGCGGTGGCGTAGGGCATGGGCGTGGTATCGCAGGCATCATGGAATCAGCGTGAGAAGCCGGGCACCGGGTCCTGGCTGATCGGGCCAAGGAGCCACGCGCCCCATTCGGGCAGGTTCGGCTTGGCCTCGCGCTCGCCAGGCAGCGGCAGCTCGGTGTTGCGTGCCAACGGCTGCACCAGCCGTGGCGTGACGATGATCACCAGCTCCTTGTCCTGGCGCTTGTAGTCGAAGTTGCGGAAGAATGAGCCGATGATCGGCAGGTCGCCCAGCAGGGGGATCTTGCCGACGTTGGAGACGACGTTCGAGCTGACCAGGCCGCCAATCACGAAGCTCTCGCCGTCGCCGAGCTCGACCGTGGTGTCGGCGCGGCGGGTGGTGATCGAGGGAATCTGTACGCCGTTGAGCGCGATGGCATTGCTGTAGTCCAGATCGCTGGCTTCCGGCGCCACCTTCAGCGCGATGCGGTTGGGAGACAGCACCGTCGGGGTCACGGTCAGGCCGATGCCGAATGGCTTGTAGGTAATGGTGGTGGTGCCCAGTCCCTGTGGCTCCAGGATGGGCAGCTCGCCACCGGCCAGGAAGCTGGCACTCTGACCGGAAAGCGCAACCAGGGTGGGCTCGGCCAGCACGCGCGCCATGCCGTTGCTCTGCAGCAGGTCGACGTCGGCGTTCCACAGGCCCTTGGTCGAGCCGAACACCAGGCGGAACGCAGACGAGATTGGCGACTCGGCTTCATTGCCGGAGTTGCCCTCCTTCATGCCTGGCAGGATGCCGGTATTGCCTGGCAGCTGGCCGCCGGGCCGCGCGAAACCATAGGCGAAGTTGCCATTTCGGTTCTGGAAGCTGATGCCGATCTGCTTCAGCGCGGTCTTGTTGAACTCGACCACCTTGACCTCGACCTGGACCACGCCGCCACTGTTGACGGTGGAGGCATCGGCAAGCATGCCATCCTTGCCCAGGGCCATTGCAGCGGGCTTCTGCTCCTGCATGTGCGACAGCACACTGTCGGTGCTTCCCTGCAGCAGGCCCTGGTTGTCCTGCTGGGTGAAAACCAGTCCGTTCGCCCCTGCATCGGCGGCGCCCTGCACCGCGCTCTGTACCCGGACCTGCAGGCGCTGTGGCTCGGTCTGCTTGCGATGCCAGAGCAGCAGCGTGGTAGTGCCCGGTGCCTTGCCGACCAGCAGCGCCTGGCGCTGGCCGCGCAGCATCACGATATCGGCCACGCCCGGATCGGCAATGGCGACCCGCTCCAGATCGCCCGGCAGGGTCCAGGGGCGCTGCTCACGCGCCTGCAGTACCAGGTCGTCGGCAGCCACGCTCGTCGCCGGTGCCAGCAGCACCAGCAGCAGGGCCAGCCAGCGCTGGCGGGGGGAGGGGCGTGGACGGTGGCGACGTTCGGTCATGGAAGCGCTCGATGCAGGTCAAAGGGAACCACGAGGGGCGGAGCTGTCACCGCGGATGATCTCGATACCCGACGCGCGTGGCACGCTGCGTCGTGGCGCCGGCGCGCGGGCGGGTGCGTCCGGAGTGCTGCGGGCGGGCGCGTTGCTGCGGCCGGCCAATGCATCGCCGTCGATGCCGGCGAACGCGTGATTTTCCGGCCGTTGCAGCGCAAGTTGCTGCTCTGCATCCAGGCCGCGCAGCGGATCGATCACCCCGCGTGCCTGCGGGAACAGCGCCAGATCGGGCTGGCCGGAATCGGCAGGGTTGCGCAGGGCCAGGAACAGCTTGCCCTGCTGCGCGCCCAGCAGCAGGCGGTTGGCATCGGCCACCGGTACCGCCAGGACCGCGCTGCGCGCGGGTTGGGCTGTGTCGCTGCCTGTACTCTGGCTGCTGCCGGTGATGTCGGCGGCGCGTGGATCGTTTCGGGTGTCGGCCTCAGTGCTGGCTACCGCAGCATCGGTGGCTGGAGCAATGTCCTGCTGGCCATAGCTGAGCACCCTCAGGCGCGACAGCAGCAGGCGGGTCTGCGCGGCTTCGCCCGGGCTGTTGACGTTGGGCTGGGCGTTGCGAAGGTTGAGGAACACGTCGACGAAGTCACCCGGCAGGATACGGTTGCCGGCGCCCACCAGTTCGTCGACCGGCACGGCCAGCGCGCGCTCGCCCGCGCGCAGCTGCAGCGAGAATCCTTGCGCCAGTACGCTGCTGCTGATGGCGGTGCCTTCGGCGATGTCCTGCACCGGCACCTTGCCGACGACGGAAGCGATGCTGGTGGCGGCGCCGGCGACCGGCGCGGTGCGCTGCGCAAGGCGCAGCCCGTTGGCGGTGATCGGTTCGCCGGCCGGCAGGCGCGCCACCGCTTCCACCACCGTGACCGTCTGGGCCTCGCTCTGCGCGACCGGAGCCGCTGAGGCCGGGGCGTCGGGCTTGCGCCCGATCATGAAGGCGACCAGGGCCAGCAGCACGGCCAGCCCGATCAGGGCAACGGCGGCGATGCGGGTCAACTTGAGCATGAAACCGTCTCCTGTACCGAACGTCAGTTACCGCTGCCGAGGTCGAGCTGTGCGACCGCGACGCTGCGGATGGGGGCCTGCATCACCCACTTGTAGAGCGTGGCGGTGCCGGGCAGGAAGGGGTGGCTGGCGTAGTCGTAGCTGACCGTCACGGTCATGCACTGGGCCGTGGCCAAGCCCGCGCAGGGCGCCTGCGCGGATACCGTGATGGCGTTGCTTCCCCCATTGCTGCAGTCGACGGGCTGACCCGAGAAGTTCAGCAGCCACTGCATCGAACTGCGGGCCGCAACGCAGGCCGCTGTACGGCGTTCATTGGCAGTGCCGTAGCGCAGCGATGCGCGCGCACCCTCGGCCGAGGCGGTTGCCAGCGTCTGCTGAGCGGCCATGATCATCACGCCGGAGAAGGTGAACAGCAGCAGTGGCAGCAGGCCCAGCATCAGCATCAGCGCAAATTCAATGCTGGCCACGCCTCGTTGCAACCGTGGACGATGGATGTTCATGCCAGGCCTCCGTACGTACTGAAGAGGATCCAACCGATGGCTGCCATTGCCAGGTAGGCCGCGTAGGGAATGCCTTGGCGTCCCTGGCGGGCGCTTTGCATCCCGCGCAGCGCCGGGTGTGAATGCCATTGCGAACTCGCCCGGATCATCTGCGCCTGCAGGCCAATGGGCAGTACTGGACGCAACCGACGTGACACCAGCGCCACCGCTGCATGTGCGCCCGCTGCGATGCTGGCCGCGATCCAGATCGGCAGCAGCGCCTGCCAGCCCAGCATCAACCCCAGTACCGAAAAAAACTTGACGTCGCCGGCGCCCATCCAGCGCAGCGCATAGAAGGGCAGCAATGCGACCAGGCCGAGCGCCGCGCCGGCAACGTGGGAGCTCCACGGCAGGCGCGGCGCACTGAACTGGCCGGCGATGAGCACGACAACGGTGATCGCGCATGCAGACAGCAGCCAGGCATTGGGCACCCGACGGGCGTACAGATCGCTGATCGCGATCCGCAGGCACACACCGATGGCCAACAATCCCAGCAGTGTCATCACACACTCCATCGTCCGTCAGTGGACGGTCAGCAGTTGCTGTTCCTCATCCAACCGGGGACGCGAATCAGGCAGGTGTGGTGCCCGACGCCTTGTCGGCAAGCTTGGTGAGATTTTCAAAGAGCGTTTCGAAGAAATCCTTGATCTGCGTGCTGCCCAGTGCGATCAGGACACCCGCAATCACAGCCGCCAGCAGGCCGTACTCGAGTGCGGTAACGCCATCTTCTTCCTTCAGGAACTTGCGGATCGATGTGTTCATGACCTTTGTCTCCCTCAACCTGTCTGCTGCAGGACACCTGTTGGGCGGTGGCCCGGCTCCGCCGGGATCGTCCGTGGACCTCCGCACATCCTGGCGGAGGAGGCACGGCGGGATGGACCCGCTGTGCTCAAGCAGGGTGATCGTTTCCAGGCGGGACGTCGTTCGCGCAACGGCGACCCCGCGGCCAAAGGCCGGTGGTCGAAACATCGTGCGATACGTGCATGGTCATGCTGTCCCCCTGGGTGAGGCCATCGCTGGATGGCCGGATCACCGTGTTATCGACTTTGCCTGAATGGCGGCCGGCTGCAACCGGAACCTATATGCAAATTCGGCAGAAAGTCGTCGGACCTTAAACTTTCAGTCGGTTTCTGTGACGAAAATCCGTTTCCGGGCAAAACGATTCATCGACGTGCAGATAATGTGATTCCAGACTCCGGCACATGCGAAAACCGTGCCAGACGCCACAACTTTCCGTTCACGTCTGTATCCATCTTATTCCAGTTGCGAGGGATGTTTATCCTCGTAAATTACCGGCATACTCGCATTCAAGTATTCGCGTTTCTTTATCGGGCGGGCACGTCGTTGGCAGCGTCGCTCGTCCCGGAGATGGAAGCAATTCCATGAGAGGTGCGCGCCCTGTCAGGCAGTGGGGGCCGCATCGCACGACGGATAATCGGGGGGACGACACTGTCATGGTCGATGGTGGGGTAGGAGACAGCGACGACAGCGGCCTGCGGTCGATCGACCTGGCGACGCTGAGCGGCGTACTTCGTGTGTGCGATGTCGAACTGCTTCTGCTCGATGGCAATGGCCCCCGGGCGGCTTTCGCTTCGCGCGTGCATGAAGAGGCCTTGTTCTGCAGCATCAGCTGTGGATTCCACTGTCGTGGCCGTTTCATGCTGCCGCCGGACTGGGCGATGCTGGGCTATCTGCACGCAACGGATGAAACGCTGAGCTGGTGCCACGGTGTACCGCTTACCCCTGGCATGGCGTTGACGGTGATGCCGGAAGGCATCAGCGAGTTCACGCTGAGTCCGGGTACGCACATGACGCTGATGCTGGTGCCGGTTGCGCGGGTGCAGCGAAAGCTGACCGAGTTGAGCCTTCGCAGTACGCCGCCGGCAGGCCAGGCGTTGTCGTTGTTCAATCTCCCCAGCGAAACCACCCCTCTTGCACAGCATTACCAGCAGCTGCACCTGCAACTGGGTCAGGGGGCGAACCTGCAACCGGAGGAAACCGAGAAGCTGCTGCACGAACACGTGCAGGCCCTGCTCGGCGCCGGTGCTGCAGATCGGCCTGGATGCAGTCGTGCACGGCGCACCCATTATCTGATCGCGCAGCGGGCAGAGAATTTCATGCGGCTCAACCTGCGCCGCAATATCTACATGAATGAGATCTGCGATGCTGCTGGCGTCAGTGAGCGTGGGCTGCGCTACGCCTTCGAGGATCTGTTCGGTACGTCGCCCAATCGGTACCTGTCGATGCTGCGCCTGTGCGCGGCCTGTCGCAGCCTCTCAATGGCCGATTCCAGCCGTCGCTCGGTCAAGGCGATTGCCCTCAGCTGCGGCCTCTGGGACCTGTCACGCTTCGCCGACAACTACCGCAAGGTGTTCGGTGAACTCCCGCGTGACACGCTGATGCGCGCGCCCGCGCAGATCGGCCAGCCGGCCTGAGCCAAGCGCCACACGGGTTTCCCGGTCGTTTCTGCCGGAATTGCATATCCGCTTGCCGATATGGTTGCCGCTTCTGCATAACCGGCTGCCGATTCCGACCGTGGATTTGCCGGAATGCGCGATTGCCGTGCCGGAATGAAGTGCGCAGCCGCCGTTGCAAACGCTGAAATGTCAGTCACCTGCCTAACGGCAAGTCCACTGACATTCCAGTTGTTCGCCTACGGGGGAAATGCTCATGAACCGCATCTACCGGCGTGTATGGAACCGCCAGCTCAATGCTCTGGTTGTGGCCTCGGAACTGGCCACCGGCGATAGCGGCGGCAGCGCCGCCCGCGTCCCGCGCAGCGCCCTGCTGATGCCCACCGCCCTGGCCCTGGCCCTGCTGTGCGTGCTGGCCAGCGGGCATGCAGGAGCATCCGAGTCCAATCAGTCTCTACGTGACCTGCAGGCGCTCGCAGCCAAGTACGCGCAGCCGATGCCGGTCAAGGTCGATGCCGAAGTGGCATTGGCGGCCACCTCGCGTCAGGCGCAGAGCACAACGGCAATCAGCGCTGATGCGCGTGTCGGCCTGCAACTGAGCACGAACGCGCTGCCTGTGGTGCGCGACGTGCTGCCGGCGACCGTGCAGGTGAAGCTGGGTGCGAACACCGCGCCGAAGCAGGTCGCCGTCCCGGCGCTGGAGGCCGATGTCCGTGCCAATGTCGGGCTGGGTCATGCGGCGTCCAATGTGGCGAAGATTGATGCATCGCTGGCGGCCAACGTTGCACCGTCTGCGCGTGGGTCGCTCGGTGTGGCTGCGGATACGCAGGCGAAGGCCAGGGTTGGCGTCGCCGGTACCCAGGTGGCCTCGGTCGATACCGGTGCCAAGGCGGCTGCCGCTGTTGCTGGCTCGCTGTCCGGCCTCAAGGCGTCGGTTGACGGCAAGGTGGATTCGCAGCTGAAGCTGGCGGGCCACCAGATCAACGGTCAGGGACAGGTCAAGGCGGCGGCAGCGGTGACGCTGCCGGCCAAGGAGGAGCTGCCGGGCGAAACCCACGATCGTGCGATCACCGCAGCCTTCGATACCGGTGTTGCCGGCAAAGTGCGCGTGCAGGCGCCGGATGGCCAGGAAGTCGTGGCCGACCGCAATCTGAAGCTGGCCGGCCAAGCGACCGTGGCAGCGCAGAACAGCGCGCTGGGCGTCGGTGGCCTGGTGGGCGGCGTTGTCGGCGCGGCAGGTGGCGCCGTGGGTGGCGTGCTTGATGGCACCGTAGGCAACACGGTTAGTGCGGTCGGCGGCGCCTTGCACGGCACGGTTGGAACGGTAGGCAATGCAGTGGGCAGCACGCTCAATGGGGCCGTTGGTACGGTTGATGGAGCCGTAGGCGGTGCGCTCAACGGCACCGTTGGAACTGTCGGAAGTGCCGTGGGTGGTGCACTCAACGGCACGATCGGTTCGGTCGGCAGCGCAGTCGGCGGCGCACTCAACGGTGCGGTTGGCACGGTGGGTGCAGTCGGCGGCACCGTGGGTGGTGCGCTCAACGGCACGGTCGGTTCGGTTGGTAGCGCAGTCGGCGGCGCACTCAACGGTGCGGTTGGCACGGTGGGTGCAGTCGGCGGAACTGTGGGCGGTGCGCTCAACGGCACGGTCGGTTCGGTCGGCAGCGCAGTCGGCGGGGCACTCAACGGTGCGGTTGGCACGGTGGGTGCAGTCGGCGGCACCGTGGGTGGTGCGCTCAACGGCACGGTCGGTTCGGTCGGCAGCACGGTCGGCGGGGCACTCAACGGTGCGGTTGGCACGGTGGGTGCAGTCGGCAGCACCGTGGGCGGCACGCTCAACAATACCGTGGGTGCAGTGGGCAGCACCGTCGGCGGTGTACTCAATGGCGCTACAGGTGGCAGCACCGGCGGCCTGGGGGGCCTGCTGGGCGATACGCTCGGCAATGTCGGCGGTGCCGTCGGCAACCTGCTCAATGGCAACCTCAACGGCACCATCGGCAACCTGGGCAGCGCCGTGGGTGGCCTGGTCGGTGGCACACTGAGCGGCCTCGGCCTGACCAAGCCCTCGGCGATCCCGCCGACCAGCCCGAAGGCGCCGGCTCCGGCCGATCCGAACGCGGGCCTGATCATCGGCACCGGCGGCCTGGTAGGCAACGTCGGCCAGCTGATCGGCCCGACCACCACCAGCCTGTTTGGTGGCAACGGCTACCTGAGCAACGGCAACCTCAAGCTCAGCAACGCCAACGTGATGCAGACCTACTCGACGGTCAACGTACTCGGCCTGCCGGTGGTGAACCTGTCGCCGGTCGGCAGCACCCTCAATGGCCTGGGCGGCGCGGTCACCGGCGGCAGCTCGCACCTGACCCTGATCGGCGGTGTCACCTCCGACAGCTACATCTACAACATCAACAACGGCAATCCGGGGGGCCTGCTGGGCCTGCTGCTGCCGAAGGACTCGCCGGCGTGGGCGGCCAAATGCCTGGACATCGCACTGGCCGACATCTCCTGCTGGGCGGTCAATGCGGCGCAGGATTACCAGGTGCTGATGGGCGACGGCGCTTTCGCCAACGGCTCGAAGGAAGTGGTGATCGGCGCCAATGCCCGCCACGAACTGCCGAAGGTCGATGCCAACGTGGCCTTCCCGGGTGCAGGTACCAATGACCCGAGCAACCCGACCGGCGTGCCGACCGCGGACTACGCCGCACGCATGGGCCATTCGGTGATCGTCGGCGACAGCGCGGTGGGCACGGCCAACGGGCAGACCCTGCTCGGTGCCGAGGCCACCTCGAACCAGGCCAACTCGGTCGCCCTGGGCTACCGCTCGGCCGCGCTGCGCGGCGCCCAGGCCAGCTACAGCGCCTATGGCCTCACTGCGCCGCAGGTCTCCGCCGGTGAAGTGTCGGTGGGTACCGCCGGTGGCGGCGAGCGCCAGATCACCAACGTGGCCGCCGGCAGTGTCAATACCGATGCGGTCAACGTGGCCCAGCTGAAGGGTGCCATCAGCCTGATCGATGATGTGGCGGCCGCTGCGGTGACCTACGACCTGGACGGTGCCGGCAATCCGAACTATCGCCGCGTCACGCTCGGTGCGGGCACCGGCACTACCACCATCGCCAACCTGGCCGGCGGTGCGGTCACCGCCGGCAGCCTGGAAGCGGTCAATGGCGGCCAGTTGGCGGCGACCAATGCGGCCATCGCCAGCTTCTTCGGCGGTCGCGCAGCCTTCGATCCGGCCAGTGGTGCCTTCACTGCACCACTGTTCGAGATCAGCACCATCTCCACCGGCGGTGCGATCGCCAAGGGCCTGTATGAGAACGCCACCGATGCCTTCGCCGCGGTCGATGGTTCGCTGGTCAACCTCAACACGCAGATCACCGACATCCGCAACGGTGGCACCAAGTACCTGCGGGTGAACTCGACCGGTACCGAGGCACTGGCCAGCGGCGCCGACTCGATCGCGGTCGGTACCAACGCCCGCGCCACCGCCGCCAACAGCATCGCGGTGGGTGCCGGCAGCCTGGCTGACCGTGCCAACAGCGTGTCCATCGGTGCCGCCGGTGCCGAGCGTCAGGTCACCAACCTGGCTGCGGGTACCGCAGCGACCGATGCGGTCAATGTCGGCCAGCTGCAGGCGTCGGAACAGGGGGCACTGCGCTATGACCTCAATGGCGATGGCAGCGTCAACTACGCCAGCGCCACGCTCGGCCAGACCGGCACCGCCACCACGCTGCGCAACCTTGGCCCGGGTCAGGTCAGTGCCACCAGCAGCGAGGCCATCAACGGAGCCCAGCTGTTTGCGGCCAACCAGGCCGTGGCCACTCATCTTGGTGGTGGCGCAGCGGTCAACGCCAGCGGCGTGCTGACCGCACCGACCTACTCGATCAACAACGTCGCGGCCAACGGCACCGTCACCAAGGGCAGCTACAACGATGTCGGCACCGCCTTCGACGCGGTCAGCAACTCGCTGGCCAACGTCGCCGACCAGACCGGCGAGATCGACAAGCTGGCCGTGAAGTACGACGTCGATGGCAGTGGCAACGTGCTCAACAGCGTGACGCTGACGGGTACCGGCACCGGCGCGGTGAAGATCACCAACGTCGCCGCCGGCAGCATCCTGGCCGGCAGCAGTGATGCCATCACCGGCGACCAGCTGTTCAGCACGAACAGCACCATCGCCAACTACTTCGGTGGCACCACCGCGTACAACGGCACCACCAACGTGTGGACCGCGCCGAAGTTCAGCATCTCCAGCATCGCCACCGACGGCACCTTCACCAGCGGCGACTACAACAATGTCACCGCTGCCTTCACTGCGGTGGACGGCTCGCTGAAGGTCCTCAACCAGCGCATCACCAACGGCGGCGGTGGCAGCGCCTACCTGGCGGTGAACTCGACCGCAGCGGCTGCAACGGCGGCCGGCGCGGAGGCGGTGGCGGTGGGCCCGCAGGCCAGTGCGGCCGGTGCCAACAGCGTGGCGGTCGGCAACGGCGCCAGCGCCAGTGCCGGCAACAGCGTGGCGCTGGGTGCCGGGTCGGTGGCCAGCGTCGGTGCGCAGAGCGGCTACACCGGCGCCTATGGCCAGGCCGGCGCCAGCAACTCGGCCGGTGAGGTTTCGGTCGGCAGCACCGGCAGCGAGCGCAAGATCACCCATGTCGCCGACGGTTCCGATACGTACGACGCAACCAATGTCGGCCAGCTGAAGAACGGCGTGAACTACGCCATCGACGAATCGAAGAAGTACACCGACCAGAAGATCCAGAACATCACCAACGTGGCCGGCAGCTTCCGCGCCAACAACACCAACAACCTGGCCGATCCTTCCGCCAGCGGTGCCAACTCGGCCGCCGGCGGTGCAGGCTCGACCGCGGCCGGTGCCAACTCGACCGCGCTGGGCAATGGTTCGCAGGCGCAGGCCGACAATTCGGTGGCGCTGGGTGCGGGTTCGGTGGCGAACCGGGCCAACACGGTCTCGGTCGGTGCCGCCGGTGCCGAACGCCAGGTGGTCAACGTGGCCGACGGCTCGCAGGCCACCGATGCGGTCAACGTGCGCCAGCTGCAGGCCTCGCAGCAGGGCACGATCCGTTACGACACCACGGTGAACGGTGCGACCAACTACAACAGTGTCACGCTGGGCAGTACCAACAGCGGCCCGACCACGGTGCGCAACGTCGCCGCCGGCACGGCCGGTACCGACGCGGTCAACGTGGACCAGCTGAAGTCGGGCATGGCGCAGACCCTGGACTGGTCCAAGGCCTACACCGACGAGCGCATGGGCGGCTTCGAGCGCGACCTGCGCAAGACCGACAACCGCGCCTCGGCCGGTATCGCGTCGGCGATGGCCACCGCAGCCCTGCCGCAGCCCAGCGAAGCGGGCCGCAGCATGGCCTCGGTCGCCGCCGGCAGCTATAACGGCGAGTCGGGCGTGGCGGTCGGTATCTCCGGTGTCTCCGAGGGTGGCCGCTGGATCTACAAGTTCAGCGGTTCCACCAACAGCCGTGGCGAGGCCGGTGTGGCCGTCGGTGCCGGTATCCAGTGGTGATCGCCGTCGCCGGGCCGCAACCGCGGCCCGGCAGCGCGGAAACGTCCATAGGGGGAATGACATGAAACAGCATCGCATCGCCCGCACCGGCCAGATGGCCGCAGTGCTGGGCCTGGTCCTGGGAATGGGCCTGCTGGCCGCCTGCCGCAGCCATGCGCCGGCCGCCGAGGCTCCTGCCGAAACCACCGCCGTGCAGTTCCCGGAGGCCTCGAAGGCCTCGTTGAAGGAAGGCATCTATCCTGACGTCGCCGACCTGCGCCGCTTCGCGCCGGGCATGAGCAAGCGCCAGCTGTACACGCTGCTGGGTACGCCGCATTTCAACGAAGGCATGTGGGGCGTGCGCGAATGGAACTACCTGTTCAACTTCCGTACCGCACAGGGCGCGGAGTACTTCACCTGCCAGTTCCAGGTGCGATTCGACAGCAAGGGCATCGCCCAGGGCGGCTACTGGAAGCCTGAATCATGTGCGGCGGTGCTGGAGCCGCCGCGGCCGCCGGCCCCGCCTGCACCGGCGCCGTTGCCGGAGCAGCCGTTGCGCCTGTCTGCTGATGCGCTGTTTGGTTTCGACAGCGCGGTGCTCAGTGCCGAAGGCCAGCAGGCCGTGCAGGGCGTGCTGGCGCAGGTGCGCGAGGCCAGTCAGGTGCAGTCAATCCGGGTGACCGGGTATACCGACCGTATCGGCAGTGCCAGCTACAACCAAGCCCTGTCGCAGCGCCGTGCCGAAGCCGTGCGCAGCGCATTGGTGCAGGGTGGGGTGCCTGGAGCCAGCATCAGTGCTGAAGGACGCGGCGCGGCCGAGCCGATCGTGCAGTGCGAGCAGCGCAACCGTCGCGAGCTGATCGCCTGCCTGGCACCGAACCGGCGGGTGCAGATCGCCGGGGTAGCGCAGCCACGCTGAGTTTCCTGCGCCGGGGCAGGGCCCCGGCATCCCGAGTCCCCCCTGACCGTCGGCAGGACGTGGTTACGTCTCCCCCGTTGATCACGCCTGCCGGCGGCTCAGGTTTTCCATGGTGCACGCGATGAACGCCCAATTCCTGCCTCTTTCCATGAAGACGGAAACCACACTGAGTGTGTATGGTCAGCTTGGCAACCATGCGGTGGTGCGCATTCCCGGGCGGCGCCTGCCGGGATTGATCCTGCAGGCAGACACCGTGGCTGGCTTCCTTGCCCAGCTGCAGGAAGCCCAGGCCTGCCTGCGCAGTGGGCGCGCACAGCGCACCGACGCCGAGCTGGACATGCTGATCGACGTGCTGCAGCAGTGGTATGCGCTGATTGAATCGCGCCTGGCCGACGCCGGCGAGGCGCTGTAGAAGAAAAAGGGGACGGAGGGGATTAAGTCGTTTCCGGCACAGCCGGGGCAAGAACGACTTAATCCCCTCCGTCCCCTTTTTTGTATCAGGCGCGGGCGCGGACCAGCCAGCAGGCGGCATCCACGCGTACCCGGTCGCCTTCGATGAAGGGCGCGAACGCGGCCAGCGCCTTGTTTCGAAGTGCGTCGGCGCGGTCTTCCGGCATCGCGCGCAGCGCCAGGCCCAACGGGCCCACCTGGCCGACGTAGGTCGGCAGCTCGTCGCGGGCGATCGAACAGGGCAGGTCGACCGCAACCACTTCGACGTCCTTCCAGCCGGCCGCCTGCAGAAGCCCCTGTACCCGCTTGCCATCGGCAAAGGCAAATTGGCCGGGTGCTCCTGGCGCGCGCGGGGGTAGATCGAGTTCATCGCCAATGGCGCGCTCGGCCGTCGTCATGAATGGGTTCTCCTCTGCGCTGCGCCAGGCGATGAAACGCAGGCCGGCGCCCGGTCGCGCGGCGCGGTGCAGGTTGGCGAAGGCCGCGCCGGTATCCTCGAAGAACATCACACCCAGCCGCGACTGGATCCAGTCGAAGTGTGCGGACGGCAGCGGATGCCGCTGCGCATCGGCGACGATGAAGTCCGCGTCCAGTCCTGCCGCCTCGGCGCGCTGGCGGGCCAAGGCCAGCATCGGCGCGGAGATGTCCAGGCCGGTGCTGTGTGCCGCCGGGCGTGCCGCGGCTGATGCCAGCAGACTGGCTCCGGTGCCACAGCCGATATCGAGCAGTTGCGTGACGGATTGCGGAAGCTCGGCCACCAGCAGATCGGCCATGGGCTGGAACAGGCCATCGAGGATGGCCTGCTGGGCGACCCAGATCTGGCCGCCGGGGCCATTCCAGAGCGCATTCTGATCAACGGGGGATGTACTGGCCATGGCCTTGTCCTTCCGGGAAGTTGGCCATAGGTTGATGCTTGAAGGCGACTTGAGGTCAAGCCCGTGCGTGAACTGGACATCGGCGAGGTGGTGAAGCGCAGTGGCGTGCCGGCCTCGACCCTGCGCTACTACGAGCAGTTGGGGTTGTTGCAGGCCCTGGGCCGTCGCGGCCTGCGCCGGCAGTACGACGAGCAGGTGCTGGAACGGCTGGCGCTGATCGCCCTGGGCCAGGCGGCCGGCCTGTCGCTGCAGCAGATCGGGGCATCGCTGCCACCTCAACACGGATGCCTCACGCTGGATCGTGAGGCCCTGCTGGCGCAGGCCGATGTGCTGCAGCAACAGATCAGCCAGCTGCAGCGGGTGCGCCGTCACCTGCAGCGGGCGGCGGCTTGCCCGGAAGCGCAGGATGCACGCCAGTGCGGTTCATTCCGAAAGCTGCTGCGGGCGCAGCAGCGCAGGGCGGGTGGGTGAACCATCCACGCCCTTTCAATCGCGGGTACTGACTTCCCAGGTGGCGTGCAGCACGCCGGGCACGTCTTCCATCCGTGCCAGCACCACGTCCAGCTCGTCGGCACTGACCGCCGTACTGACCAGCACCGCGATCACATCAGTGGGCGAGTCGGCATGCTCGACCACCTGTACATCACCGACCGGATACTGCGCAGCCTCCAGCGCATCGACCAGGCGTTCGCGCACCCGCGGCACGGCTTCGGCATCCACGCTCAGGCGGACCTCGTAGGTCGCTTCGGTGGCGGTCTCGTTGATCGGAATGCGGTTTATCGCATTGACCAGCGGCCGCAGCAGGGTGTTGCCGGCAATGATCAGCACGGTCAGCAGCACGCCCTCGGCCAGCATGTCCGCACCGGTGCAGCTGCCGACCGCCGCCGAGCACCACAGGGTGGCGGCGGTGTTCAGGCCGCGCACGTTCATGCCTTCCTTCATGATCACGCCGGCGCCGAGGAAACCGACACCGGAGACCACGTAGGAGATCACCCGCACCGCCTCGGCGCTACCGGCGATGCGCATGCCCAGGTCGACGAAGGCGGCGGCGCCGACGGCCACCAGCACGTTGGTGCGCAGGCCGGCGGTGCGTTGCCGGTACTGGCGCTCGGCGCCGATCAGCGTGCCCAGCACGAAGGCGGCCAGCAGGCTGACCACGGTGTCGGCGAAGGGACCGGCCTGGAAGGTTTCAATGAAGCGCATGGCCGGAGTCTACCCGGTCGAGGTGACAGTAGATCCACGCCATGCGTGGATTTCGAGGGGGCTGGAAACGACTTAATCCCCTCCGTCCTTTTTGCGGGGTCAGTCGGTGTCCTCGACCCGCTCGCCCATCAGTTCGCGCTGGTGCTTGTCCAGTTCCTCTGCGTAGCGCTTGCGGACGAAGGCTTCGGAGACCACGCCCAGCACTTGGCCGTCGGCGGCGACCACGGCCAGTTCGTCGGCCTGGGTGTGGTCGAAGCGCTGCATCACGGTGACCACGTCCGCGCTCGGCAGCAGTGACACGTCGCGGTTTTCCGCCAGTTCGCCGATCATGGTCTCGGGCTTCACGCCGTCGCCGTAGACGCGCGGAATCTGCACGATGCCGGCGTAGTGGCCTTCGCTGTCGATCAGGATCACCCGGCTGCCCGAGCCCAGTGGGAAGCGCTGGCGGAAGGCGGCGGCGTCGAGGTCGGCCACCGCGGTGGCCACGCCCTTGCGCATCAACCGGCCGGCGTTGAGGTTCTGCACCCAGCCCACGTCGCGGGCGCTCTTGATGGTCTCGCCGCGCAGGTGCATGCGCCAGGTCGAGAACGAATAGCCGAACCACTGCCGCACGAGCGTGCTGGAGACCAGCACCGCACTCATCACCACGCTGGTCAGCAGGAAGTCGTGGGTGCCTTCCAGCACCAGCATGGCCATGGTCATCGGTGCGCCGACCACGGCGGCGGCCAGCGCTGCCATCCCGGCCAGTGCGGCCGAGGTGGCGTCGATTACCGGCACGCCGGTGGCCATCGCCAGCAGGCCGGCGAACAGGGCGCCGACCAGGGTGCCCATGAACAACGAGGCGAAGAACAGGCCGCCACGGAACCCGAAGCCCAGCGAGATGCCGGAGGCCAGGCACTTCAGGGTCAGCAGGCCGCCGATCCAGATCAGTGGCAGATGCGTGGTCAGGTCCAGGTGCAGCGCGCCATGGCCGGACGACAGCACCTGTGGGCTGGCCAGTGCCAGCGGAATCAGCAGCAGGCCGCCCACCACCGGTCGGCCCCACAGTGGCAACGGACTGCGCTTGACCGTGCCTTCGATCGAGGCGATCAACCGCATCACCGCGATGCCGACCATCGCGCAGCAGCAGCCGAGCAGGCCGTAGATGGCGTAGTCGGCGGCGCGGACATCAATCGTCGAGGCGGCCGGCAGCAGGTAGGCCTCGATGCCGGCCTGGTCGGCCACGAACGCGCCGGCCAGCGCGGCGACCGCGACCGGGGCCAGTGCGGCCGGGGTGTAGGCGCCGATGACGATCTCGAAGGCGTAGAACGCACCGGCCAAGGGTGCACCGAAGGCGGCGGCGATGGCAGCGGCGGCACCGGCGCCGACCAGGATGCGCACATCGTTGCGACGCAGGCGCATCACCCGGCCCAGCTGCGAGCCGCTGCCCGCGCCCATCTGCGTATAGGAAGCCTCCAGCCCTACCGAGGCGCCGCAGCCGTTGGACAGCAGGGTCTGGGTCAGCACGATCAGGTTGTCGCGCATCGACATGCGGCCGCCATGCAGGGCGTTGGCTTCCACCGCATCGAGCAGGGGCCGCTTGAGCCGGGTCGCGGCCAGGCTGACCAGCCCGACCAGCAGGCCACCGAGCGGCAGCACCAGCAGCGCGGTCCAGGTCAGCGAGGGCAGGGAGCTCAGGCGCATGCCTTCATCCAGCCCGTACAGGGTACCTTGCAGCCAACGCGCGATGCCGGACTGCAGCAGGGTCAGGTAGCCGGCGATCAGGCCCACCAGCAGGGCAAGCGCAATGAACCACAGGTCACTGCCGCGCAGTCGCAGGCGCAGGCCCTGGAAGGCCGCATGCAGGCGCGATGGCGAAACAGGCAGTGACATGGTGGCGGCATGATACGCCGCCACCGTGATCGCCACCGTCACTGCATCGGGTGGTTACCGGCTCAGAAGCGGTAGCGGCCCTGCACGTAGAACGTGCGCGGCGCGGCTACCATGCGACCGGCGTTGCCATCGACGTTGCGGGTATACCAGCGCTTGTCGGCCAGGTTGTTCACGCCCAGCGCGATCTCGCTGTCACCCAGTGCCGGCACCTGCCAGGCCGCCTGGGCATTCCACAGGCGCACGCCGGGCACGCGGCCCACGCGCGCATCGGCGCTCTCGGCCCAGGTGTTGGCCGCATCGGAGAACTGGCCGCTCTGGTGGGTGCTGGAGACATTGAAGGTCCAGCCGGCCAGTGCGTAGCGGGCGCCGACGCTGTCGGTGTCACGCGCGTAGAACGGCACGTCCAGGCCGCGGTTGTCGCCGGACTGCTGGATCGCCTTGGTCCAGGTGTAGTTGGCGTACAGCTCCAGCCCGGCCAGTGCGCTGTCCTCGGCGAAGCGGTATTCCACGGCGCTTTCCACGCCCTTGTGGTCGGTGGCGCCGATGTTCTGGAAGGTCGGCGGGGTGATCCCCGGCACCTGCAGGATCTGGTTGTCGAAGCGCATCTTGAACACCGTCACTTCCGCGCGCAGTGCACCGTCCTGCCAGCGCGCACCCAGCTCGGTGGTCTTGGCCACTTCCGGGTTCAGCGGGTTGCTGGCCGTCTGCGAATTGAGCTGGATGTTCTGCACCGGCCCGAACGAGGTGGTGTAGTTGCCGAACACGGTCAGCTGCGGGGTCAGCAGGTAGGCGATGTTGATCGAGGGCAGCGCCTTGTCGTTGCGGCTGCTGAAGGTGGCCGCCGTACCGGCCTGGCGGCGGTCCATGTCGATCCATTCCATGCGCACGCCGGGGGTGATCCGCCACTGGCCGATCGCGATGCGGTCATCGATGTAGAACGCATGCGCATCGGTGGCATTGTCGAAGCGGGTGGTGGCGCCGGCCGCGCCGGTGCGGCGGGTGACCGTATAGCTGCGATCGTTGCCGCGCTCGCGCAGGAAACGGTAGCCAGCGGTGATGTCGTGCACGCTGCTGCCCCAGTGCAGGCGCTGGGTGTAGCGCGGCTCGATGCCGAGCACCCGGTAGTCGCGCGGCTGCACGGTGATCTGCGTGCTGGCGGCATTGATCAGTGCGCTGGCCCGGGTGCTTTCGTTGTAATAGGCCTGCACCTCGAACTCGCTGTTGTCAGAGAGCGTGTTGGTATAGCCCAGGTCGATGCCGCTGCGATGGCCCTTCCAGAAATCGGTGGGGCGGGTGTTCTGGAACGGATCGGCCTGGTACTGCGCACGGGTAAGGCCGCCCGGGGTCAACGAGCGCACATCGTAGTAGGACAGCTTGGCGCGCAGTTCCTGCCGGTCATCGAGGGCGTAGGCGAATTTCAGCGCCAGGTCGTTGAAGCGGTCGTCGCTGCCCTGGCGCCAGCCGCGGCCATCCTGGCCGGAGTAGAGCAGGGCGGCACCCAGGCCGTTGTCGGCGGTGCCGCCGAGGAAGACGTTGTACTGGGTGCTGTCACCGCCACCGTGGTCGTAGGCGGTGTAGCGCGCGCCGACCTCGCCGTGCAGGCCGGCTTCGGTGGGGATGGCGCGGGTGCTGAAATTGATGATGCCGCCCACGTTCTGCGGCCCGTAGCGCACCGCGCCGCCGCCGCGCACCACGTCGATCGACTCGATGTTGGCCAGGCTGGCCGGCGCGAACGACAGCTGCGGTTGGCCGTAAGGGGCCACCGCCAGCGGCACGCCATCCAGCAGTACGGTCGAGCGCGGCGAGTAGCGCCCGGTCAGGCCGCGCACGCCGATGTTCAGCGAGACCGAGCTGCCGGCCGTGCCCGAGTTGTCGGTGACCTGCACGCCGGGAATGCGGCGCATCGCGTCGCCCAGGCTGGCCGCGCCGCTGGCCTCGATGCGCTGGCGATCGACCACGGTACGCGCGCCGGCAAAGCGCTTGACGCTGTCATGCAGGCCGGTACCCAGCCAGCTGCCGGACACCTGGATGCTGTCGAGCGTGGTGGCGCTGTCCTGGGCGAAGGCGGCGGCGGGGCACAGACACAGGGCAAGTGCGGCGGCCAGCGGCAGGCGGGCCGGTTTCAGGGCGTGGATGGGCATCGAAGTCGGAAGTGGAAGGTCGTAAATGAGAATTATTGCTGATTCCATTTGCCAATGGAATGCACCTCCGGTTCATGCCGATGCCCCGGTGGTAAAGTTGGCGATTGCTTCCTGACTCGCTGAGATCCGCCATGTCCCAAGCCGCTTTCTACCCCGTCGGAACCCCTGGCCAGCCGTGGGGAGCGGCGGAGCGGGAGGCGTGGCGTGGCCGCCAGCAGCGCCTGCGCCGCTACGACGAGGAGGTGCTGCCGCGCATCGAGGCGCTGGCCTCGCGCTTCGACAAGGTGGCCTATGGCCAGCTCGATTACGCGGGCGAAACCTACACCCTGTTCGCGCTGCGCAGCCGCGACTGGAACCCGGCGCTGCCCGCCGCGCTGGTCACCGGTGGCGTGCACGGCTATGAGACCAGCGGCGTGATGGGCGCGCTGGAGTTCCTCGAAAAGCACGCCGCCGACTATGCCGGCCAGGTCAACCTGCTGGTGGCGCCGTGCGTGAATCCGTGGGGGTTTGAGCGCATCAACCGCTGGAATTTCGATGCGATCGATCCGAACCGCAACTTCCGCGCCGACGGCCCGGCCCGCGAATCGACCGCGCTGATCGAGCTGATCGCACCGGTCAAGGGCCAGTTCGTGCTGCACATCGACCTGCACGAGACCACCGACAGCGACGAGAGCGAGTTCCGGCCGGCACTGGCCGCGCGCGACGGCAAGCCGTTCGAGCCGGGCTTGATTCCCGATGGCTTCTATCTGGTGGACGACAGCGAGAATCCGCAGGCGGCCTTCCAGCAGGCGGTGATCGCCGCGGTGGAGAAGGTCACCCACATCGCCCCGGCCGACGACAAGGGCGAGATCATCGGTTCGCCGTTGGTGGCCCATGGCGTGATCGAGTACCCGCTGGTGAAGCTGGGCCTGTGTGCCGGCATTACCGGCGCGAAGTACACCACCACCACTGAGGTCTACCCGGACAGCCCGCGCGCGACCCCGCAGCAGTGCAACGATGCACAGGTGGCGGCGGTGTGCTCGGCGCTGGATTACGCGCTCGCCCATCGTTGACCGGTAGTGCCGGCCGCTGGCCGGCAACTGAAAAAGGGGACGGAGGGGATTAAGTCGTGTGCGGGGCAAACGGCGGGGTCCCCGCCGGGCCCGG
>NZ_JAWIRS010000001.1:0-339064 GCF_036320005.1 Stenotrophomonas sp. SMYL11 | reverse complement strand
CAACCTCAAAACGGGCAGGGCGGGCAACAAGTGTTTTTGGCCAAACACGACTTGATCCCCTCCGTCCCCTTTTTCGGTTCACCCCAATGCGTCGGCCCACCAGAGTGCGGCTGGGCCTGGCGGCGCATCGCGGCGCCACAACAGGTCGCTGTGTATGCGCCGTGGCCAGCCGGGCAGTACCAGTTCCACCAGTTGCCCGCGGTCGTAGCGCTGCACCAGTGCCCGTGGCAGTTCGGCCCAGCCGATGCCGTCCTCGGCCATCTCCATCACCATCAGGTAGTCGGTGGCGGTCCAGGCCAGGCCAGTGACCACGCGGGATTGATCGACTTCCGCGCTCAGGCGTACCTGTCTATGCCGCGCCAGCTGTGCGGCGGCGCGACTCCCGGCACTGGCCAGCGGGTGTTCGCGCGCCACGTACACCGACAGTTCGCTGTGGTGCGCCAGCGGCCGTGCCACCAGTCCGTCCGGATAGTGCTCCTGCCGTGGCAGCAGACCGAGCGCGGCGCGACCACTGCCGACAAGCTCCAGTACGTCCTCGCCCTCGGCATCCAGCCATTCCAGTTCGATCTCCGGGTACGTCTCGGCGAAGCGCTGCAGAATCCGTTGCTCGGGATCGAGCTGGTAGACATCGGAAAACACCACGGTCAGCCGCGATTCGACCGGTGCGGCCAGGCGCACGCTCAGCTGCTGCAGGCGGGCATCGGCCGCGAGGATCTCCTGCGCGTGGCCCAGCACTTGGCGCCCGGCCTCGGTCAGCTGCGGGTAGCGCCCGCTGCGGTCGAACAGGCTCACGCCCAGGTCGGCTTCCAGGTGGGCGATGGCGGTGCTGACCGTCGACTGGGTCTTGCGCAGGCGTCGCGCTGCCGCCGAGAACGAGCCCAGCGCTGCGGCTTCCACGAAGGCCTGCAGGGATTCAGGGGAGTGGGGCATTGATCCATCGCTCCTGTCGATGGAATCCATTTTGATACCACCGTAAAAGGCGATGATACTGGCTTCCGTCGCCCCCGTCTGCGGGGCGTTCCGGACCCTCCACGCTCGGCGTGGATCCATTGATGAGGCGGCGTGGTCCCCGCACTGCAAGGAGCTTCACATGTCCCGTACTGTTCCGGCCCGTGGCGCGCTGGTCGCCTGGGCCTGCCTGACCGTGGCGATCATCGCCGAAGTGGTCGGCACCTCGTTCATGGCCCATGCCGCCCGCGATGGCGGCTGGACCGGTTACCTGATCATGGCCGGCGCGCTGGCGCTGTCCTACTTCTTCCTGGCGCAGTCGGTGCGCCGCATCGCCGTGGGCGTGGCCTATGCGGTCTGGGAAGGCCTCGGCCTGACCCTGCTCACTGTGGTCGGCCTCACCGTCTTCGGTGAAAGCCTGTCGCTGCAGCAGCTGGCCGGCCTGGTGCTGGCAGTGGTCGGCATCGTCTGCGTCACCCTCGGGGAGGCGCACTGATGAATACCTTGGCGTTGTTTTTCGTGATCTGTTCGGCCTTGATCGACGTCGCCGCCAACATGATGGTGGCCAAGTCGGAAGGTTTCCGCCGCTGGCGCTGGGGCGTCGGCGCGATCGTCATGGTCTGGATCGCCTTTGCCCTGCTGGGCCAGGCCGTGCGTTACATGGATCTGGCCACCGCCTATGCGATGTGGGGTGCGATCGGCGTGATCGGCACCGCCACCTGCGGCCGCCTGTTGTTCGGCAACCGCCTGCGCCCGATCGGCTGGGTCGGCATCGGTCTGGTCACTGTTGCGGTGCTGCTGCTGAGTACTGCGAAGTAGCGCGTCGCTGTGCCAACCAAGGTTGGCACCTACCAGTGCTTGGTTGCTGTGCGAACCAAGGTTGGCGCCTACCAGTGCTGAGTCGCTGTGCCAACCAAGGTTGGCATCTACCAGGGCGTGAGCCGCCGCAAGCAAGCGCCCCGGGGATGATCTGCCCGGGGCGTTGCTGTTTCTGCAGCACTCAGAAGCGTGCGGTGAAGTTCAGCCGCGTGGTGCGGCCCGGGCCCGGCATGAGGCTCATCGCCAGCGTGTCCATGTAGTACGTGTTGCGCAGGTTGCTGACCACCAGCTCCACTTCGCTGCGCGGGGTGAACTGCCAGCGTGCGTAGAAGTCATAGATCGCGGTCGGCAGGTAGATGTTCTGCAGGCCGGTCGAGCCGGTGGTGTTCCAGGGCTTGTCCAGTTCGTGGGTGGGGCCGCTGTTGTAGGTGCGGCGGATGCCGGTATCCAGCCGTTTGTCGAACAGGCGGAAGCCCAGCGTGCTGTGGATCGAGTACTTCGGTGGGTTCTGCGCGTTGACGAACGAGGTGCCGAAGCCGCCGTCCACGCAGTCCGGGGTGGTGTCCAGCTTGCTCCACTTCGCATACGGGCCTTCGCGCAGGCGCTTGGCGGTGGCCGCATCGCAGGTGCGCGCGCGCTGGTAGTAGCTGGCCGACAGGTCCAGGTAGGCGATGCCGGCGTCATAGCCGGACTGCAGCTCGTAGCCGGACACCGTGTAGTTGTCGACGTTGTCGACGTAGAACGCCCAGTTGCTGGAATCGAAGCGGCGGGTGATCGCGTTGTCGATATCGTTCTTGAACCAGGCCACCTTGAACGCCAGGCGGTCACCGTCGCGCCACAGGTCCTGCTTGAGCAGGCTGAAGCCGATGTCCCACGAGCGGTTCTTCTCCGGCTTCAGGTCAGCCACCGGCGCCGAGGTGCTGTTGCCCAGCGTCGACTCGAACAGGCTGGGCATCTTCCAGCCCTGCGCGTATTTCACGTAGAAGAACATGTCGTCGTCGAGGTTGAAGCGTGCTTCGGCATAGGGCGCGAAGCCGTGGCCCGAGCGCCGGATTGCCGGCTTGTAACCCCAGGCGGTGGGAATCTGCTTGGTATAGAAGCCGTTGGCACCGCGCGGATCAGGAATGAAGCCGTCGAAATCGTAGGCCTGGCCCAGCGTGCTGTCGCCATAGGGCGTGGCGCGCAGCGAGTCGTAGGTGTAGTTGCCCTGGGCATCCGGGTACCACTCCTTGTACCAGTCCGGCAGCAGCTGGCCGCCCTTGCTCAGGCGCGCGAAGGTGTAGCGCAGGTCGCGCGATTCGCTGACGAAGGCCACGCGGTTGCGGTCGCGGGTGCGGTAGTCGGTGAAGCGGCCGCCTGCAGTCAGCGACAGCCAGTCCCACGGCTGCCATTGCAGCGAGGCGACGACGCTGGCCTCGCGGCGCGTGCCCGAGCGCAGGTAGCGGTTGTTGTTGAAATCCACCGGCAGCACCGGTGAGTTGGGCGCCGTGTCCTCGTGCTGGAAGGACGCGCCATAGCGCAGCGTCCAGTCGCCCAGAGCATTGCTGAAGCGCGTGGTGTTGCTGCTGTCCACGCCCCAGCGCCGGGTCTTCACGTCCGACTGCAGGCCCGGGCCATAGGTTTCACCCAGCGTGTCCGGCATCTGGTCGTTGGGCACGTCCTTGAACAGCGGCGTGTTGGCGATGTTGCTGTTGAACATGCGGCTGGTGGCGGTGGTGAACCACAGCGTGCTGCTCAGATCCAGCCACGGATGCACCTCGGGCCGGTAGCGATGGCGCAGCGAGGTGGCGTTGACCCGCATTTTCCCCGGCTCGAACTGGAACATGGTGTTGGCCTTGTCCACGTAGGTCACCCATTCGTTGGACTCGCCCACGCGGCCGATCGCCGACGGCATGATCTCGCCGAAACTCGAATTGAAGTAGCGGTGGCTCAGCTCCAGGCGTTGGTCCGGGTTGGGCGTCCAGGTGAATTTCAGCAATGCCGATTCGTTGTCGGTATGGGTGTTCAGTACCTCATCGCCTGGGTGGAACAGTTTCGAAACGGCCTGGCTGGACATGCCGGTGCCGCCGCTGGACAGGTGCTGGTTGTCATAGCGATGCGCACCGTTGCTGCCGGCGAAGAAGTTGCCCTGGCGGCGCCGCGCATAGGCCGCGACCAGTTGCCAGTCTTCGCCACGCTGGGCGAAGGCCACGCTGCCATTCCAGTCGCGCGGGTCGCGCAGGCTGTTGCGGTTGTCGCTGCCACGCGCGATCTGCTTGAAGGTGCGGGTGCGATCGATGCTGTTGTCGGCCACGCCGCCGCGTACGCGCAGGCCCCAGGTCTGTCCATCATCGAGGATGTCATCGACCTTCAACGTTTCCATGTAGACCACGCCGCCGATCGCGCTGGCGGCATTGGCGGCCAAGCTCGGTCCCTTCTCGATGCTGATCGCGCTGATCAGGTCCGGGTCGAGATAACTGCGCTGTTGCACACCGGCATAGCCGCGGTACACGTCGATGGCCTGCTGGCCACCGTCGATGATCACCGGCACCCGGTTCTGGCCCTGCAGGCCGCGGATGTTGACGTCCAGCGCACCGCCGTTGCGAACGTCAGCGGTGTGCACGCCCACCGCACCGCCCAGCACGTCGCCGATCGACTGGCCGCGGAAGCGTTCCAGCTGCTGGCGGTCCAGGTGCACGCGCGAGCCGCTGTCACGGTAGACCGCGTCCGCATCGGCAAGCCCCCACGGTGAAGCGCCTTCGCCGGCCTGGCCAGCCACGCGCAGGGTGCCGATCTGGCGTACCCCGGCTTCAGCGGTGGGTGCCGCCTGCAGCACCACGCCGCTGGCAACACGCTGGAAGGCCAGGCCGGTGCCGGCCAGCAGCTGCGCCAATGCGGCGTCAGTACCGAGCGTGGCCTGCACACCGCTGCTGTGGCGGCCGCGGGTCAGGCGCGCATCTGCGGCGATCGGCAGGCCGGACTGCTGGCCGAATGCTGTCAGCGCCTGGTCGAGCGGGCCTGCTGGAATCTGCCAGCGCACCGTCGTTGCGGTGTTCTGCGCAAAGGCGGTGGCGGGGAGCAGGCAGGGACTGGCCAGGGCGAGGCACAGCGCAATGGCCAGGGGGCGAGGGGAGGGGCAGGGCAGTTTCATGGGGGCGGCAACATCCGCAATGGGTTCCCTTGTAGGGCCCGGTGAGCGCGCAGAAAGGGAACCGCGAGTTCAAAGCGGACGCACGACGGTCCACCACGGCCAGCGCTGCTCGATGCGGATCGGCAGGGCGCGGGCCAGCAGCTGCAGAGCCTGCAGGCTGTCCAGGCGCGGTAGTACGGCAGTGACATTCAATGCGGCGAGCGCCGGATCACAACCGAGATAGCCCTGATGATGACGGGCCAGCTCATCGATGATCCGTATCAAAGGGGTGTCCTGCACGTGCAGGCGTCCCTCCTGCCAGTCACCGCGCAACGGATCCGCAGCCACCGGGGAGAGTCCACCCATCGGGCCGATTCGTGCCGCCCCGCCTGAGGGTACGTCCAGGGCCGCGCCGAACAGCGGCAGGCAGCGCACCACGCCCTCGAACACATCCAGGCGACTGCCCTGCGCCTCGCGGCCGACCGCGAAACGGGTGCCGATCGGCTGCAGGCGTGCGCCCGGCACGTGCACGGTCAAGGGCAGGCCGGCATGGGCGGGGTGGTGGCCGGTCTGCAGCAGCAGTTCGCCGCGAAGTAGATGCAGGGTGCGGCGGCCGTTTCCGATGTCGATCGTGACTTCGCTGTCTGCGTTGAGCCACAACTGGCTGCCATCCATCAGCGTCCAGTGCCCGGTATGTCCGGCAGCGGTGCGCTGTGTCTGCAGGCCGCGTTGTTCGCGCAGCCCGTGCAGGCCGAGCACGGAGACCGCACCGATGCCGAGGGCGCCACCGAGACTGCGAAGCGCGCGACGGCGGCGACGGCCGGCAGCATCGAGCGCCGTTGCTGCCGCCGGTGCAGAGAGGGGAGCGAACGATTGCCAGACCGTCTCGACCCGGCGCCACGCGTCGGCGTGGCCGGCATCGGCCTGCAGCCAGGCGTGCCAGCGCTGCTGGTCGCCGTCGCTCCAGCCCTGCTGGCGCAGCGCGAACCATTCGGCGGCTTGCTCCAGCGCCGGGCTGGCCAGTGCCGCACTCATGCCGCCGCGTCGCCGGACAGGCGCAGGCAATGCAGCATCGCCTGCGCCATGTACTTCTTGACCATGCGCTCGGACACGCCCAGCTGTTGGCCGATCTCCACGTAGCCCAGGCCAGACAGCCGCGCCAGCAGGAAGGCACGCCGTGGCCGCTCGGCCAGGCCAGCCAGCATGTCGGCGATGGCATGCAGCAGCTGTAACGCCTGTGTGCGCTCCTCCGCGGAGGGATGCACCGGCTCCGGTTGTGCGGCCAGTGCGGCCAGGTAGGCGCGCTCCAGGTCCGCGCGCTGCCAGTGGTTGACCAGCAGCGCATGGGCGATGGTGCTGAGATAGGCGCGTGGCAGGCGCAGCTCGGAGGGATCGACGCGACGGCTGAGCAGGCGCAGGAACGTATCCTGGGTCAGGTCGGCGGCGCACTCGGCGTTGTGGGTGCGGCGACGCAGCCAGCCCAGCAGCCAGCCATGGTGTTCGCGGTAGAACCCCGCCAGCGCGGCGCTGGAGGCGGCGGGCACGGCCATCGGCATCGATCATTAATGAGAATGATTCCCATTATAGAGTGATCGAGCGGCGCACGACAAACCCTGCGCACGCAGCAGCAGGCCGAAGGCGTGCATTTGCGATGCCCGCCGCGCTCGCCGACACTGCGGTTTTCCACAAGGAGTGCCCGCATGTTCAGCCACATCACCGTTGGAACGAACGACATGGACGTCGCGCACCGCTTCTACGATGCCCTGTTCACTGCATTGGGCGCCCGTCCGGGTGTCTTCGATGACAAAGGGCGGCTGGTGTACTTCAAGGATGGCCGCATGTTCATCGTCACTGCACCGATCGATGGTCAGCCCGCATGCCATGCCAACGGCGGCACGATTGGTTTCACCCTCGACAGCGCCGAGGCCGTGCGCGTCTGGCAGGATGCGGGCGTGGCCCATGGCGGCACTGCCATCGAAGACCCGGCCGGCATCCGCACTATGGCCGGGCGTCAGCTGTTCCTGGCCTACCTGCGCGACCCGGATGGCAACAAGCTGTGTGCGGTGCATGTGATGTCGTGATTGGACAGTAAGCGCGTGGCCGCGTCGCACGCGGTCCGCGCTTGGCTGCGCTTGCAGGCACGCACCGGCGCGCGCGTGATAACACGGATTGGCGGGCCGGGCCTGTGACCACGGGCCGCAACTTCATGCTCTGTCCACTGCGGTTCAGCCAGAATCGGTCGGCTAACCCTTTGATCTACCGGAGAACGCCGCCCCATGGAAGCATTGGAGCCGCAACAATCCCCGGTGCGCACCCTTCGACCTGTGTTCGCCTTCGCGGCGATCGTTGTCGTGGCGTTCGCGCTGTTCGTCAGCCTGTTCCCGCTCGGTGCGGGCCGCCTTCTGGTCAAGGCGCAGGACTGGGCCGCACTCAATGTCGGCTGGTACTACCTGCTGGCGATGACCCTCTACCTGGTGTTCGTAGTCGGCGTGGCGCTGTCCAAGTACGGTGGCATCAAGCTCGGTGCCGACCATGACGAGCCGGAGTTCAGCTATCTCTCCTGGGCCGGCATGCTGTTCGCCGCCGGCATCAGCATCACCCTGTTCTTCTTCTGCGTCTCCGAACCGCTGACCCATTACCTGCAGCCGCCGCAGGGCGATCCGGCGGCCGGTGAAGCCGGTGCGCGTCAGGCCATGCAGCTGCTGTTCCTGCACTGGGGCCTGCATGGCTGGGGCGTGTTCGCGCTGGCGGCGATGGCGATGGCTTACTTCGCCTATCGCCACAACCTGCCGCTGGCGCTGCGTTCGGCCCTCTACCCGCTGATCGGCAAGCGCATCAATGGACCGATCGGCTACACCGTGGACGCGCTGGGCATTGTCGCCACCGTGTTCGGCATCGGCGCCGACATGGGCTTCGGCGTGCTGCACCTCAACGCTGGCCTGACGCACCTGTTCAACATCCCGCACTCCAACCTGGTGCAGATCATCCTGGTGGTCAGCATGATGGGCGCGGCGGTGGCCGTGGCCGTTTCAGGCGTGGAGAAGGGCGTGCGCTGGATGGCCAACATCAACATGCTGCTGGCGATCGCGCTGGTGCTGTTCATGCTGTGCGCCGGCCCCACCCAGTACCTGCTCAGCACGCTGATGCAGAACCTGGGCGACTACCTCGGCAGCGTGGTCGGCAAGAGTTTCGATGTGTACGCCTATGGCGGCCGACCGGAATGGCTGGGCGGCTGGACGGTGTTCTACTGGGCCTGGTGGATCGGCTGGGCGCCGTTCGTCGGCCTGTTCATCGCGCGCATCTCGCGTGGCCGCACCATCCGTGAATTCGTGTTCGGCGTGCTGCTGATCCCGCTGGGTTTCACCCTGGCGTGGCTGTCGATCTTCGGCAACAGTGCACTGGACCAGGTGCTGCACCATGGCCAGCAGCAACTGGCGCAACTGGCGGTGGATGATCCACCCACTGTGCTGTACGCGCTGCTGGACGGCTACCCGTGGAGCAAGGCAGTGATCGCGGTGACGGTGTTCGTCAGTTTCATTTTCTTCGTGACATCGGCTGACTCCGGCGCGGTGGTGCTGTCCACGTTGTCCTCGCATGGCGGGGCGCCGGAGGATGATGGTCCGCGCTGGCTGCGGGTGTTCTGGGGCACGGTGATCGCGGTGCTGACCGCCGGGTTGCTGCTGGCCGGCAGCATCGATGCGCTGAAATCGGCGGTGGTTCTGGCGTCGCTGCCGTTCTCGGCGGTGTTGTTGCTGATGATGTGGGGCCTGACCCGCGCCTTCAGTGACGAATCGCACCGCAAGCGCGCGCTGCAGTACCGGCCGTCGCCGCTGATCGGTGACGACCGCCACCACCAGGGCTGGCGCCAGCGCCTGAGCCAGGCCATGCACTTCCCGGTGCGCGACCAGGTCTACCGCTTCATGGACGACACCGTGAAGCCAGCGATGGAGGCGGTGGCCGAGCAGCTGCGCGGGCAGGGCTGGGATGTAGCCACCCGCTTCGAGGCCGGCGACATGGAGCTGACGGTGAATCACGGCGAGCAGCAGGACTTCCTGTACCGGGTGATCCTCAGCGGCTACCTGACCCCGTCGTTCGCCGCGCAGCAGCTGCGCAACCAGCGTTATTACCGCGCCGAAGTGCACCTGTTCGAAGGCAGTCAGGATTACGACCTGGTGGGGTACAGCCGCAAGCAGATCATCAACGACATCATCAGCCAGTACGAACGGCACCTGCAGTTCCTGCACCTGAGCCGGTGATGCACGACCGCTTCGATGGGTGATGAATGCCTGGATGGGTAGAGTCGACTGTTAGTCGACTGCTCCTGCTTGCGGACATCGAAAGGCCCGCGCTTCGCGCGCGAGTCGACTGACAGTCGACTCTACCGGGAGAGGGGCGGCGCATCACCGCCGCCCCGTTGCCGCATCAGAACCGGTAGCGCGCCCCCAGCGAGACGAACTGCCCGCGCAGGTTGTACTGGCTGATGTCAAAACCATTGGAACCACCGGCCGGGTCGAACGGTGGGTCCTTGTCGGTCAGGTTCAGCACCGACAGCGACAGCGTGGTGTTGGCAATGCCCTCGTACGCCACGTACAGGTCCAGCTGGTGATACGGCTTGATGCGGTCGCGCAGCCCCGGGTTGCTGGTGGCCGTCGCCACGCGCTGGTCGTAGCCGCTCACGTACTGCAGGCTCAGCGTACTGCTCCAGTCGCCCACCGCCCAGTTCAGCGAGGTGGTGCCGCGCGTACGCGGCAATGCGCCGTGGCGATTGTTGCCGGCGCCCTCATACGGGGCCTGGCCGGCCACCAGTGGCTGCTTGAAGCTGAGCAGGTGGGTCCAGCTGCCGGCCACGGTGAAGTTGCCCCAACCGTCGGTGCGGAAGGTACGGCTGGCGTCCAGGTCCAGCCCCGAGGTGGTCAGCTCGCCCTGATTGGCGTACTGGTTGGTGATGAACTGGACGCGCCCTTGTGAATCACGCTGCACGCGACCAGGGAACAGCGTCGGGTTGTCGACGATGAACTGCGCACTGTCCGGCTTGACCAGGTTGTCCTGCTCGATGCGGTACCAGTCCAGGCCGATGCTGGTAGCGCCATCCGGCGACCACACCGCGCCCACGTTGAAATTGCGCGAGCGTTCGGCCTTCAGGTCCGGGTTGCCGGTGCGGATGTTGGTCACGCCACGGCTGCCGCCGGGCTGCAGCGGATCCAGCGGATCGATCACCGAGCCATAGCTGACGGTCTGGCCCGGCGCGATCTCCGGCAGCGACGGCGCGCGGAAACCGCGCGAGAACGAGCCGCGCAGCAGCAGGCTGTCCAGCGGCTGCCAACGCAGCGCCACCTTCGGCGAGAACGCCTTGCCGAAGTCATCGTAGTGGTCGCCACGGCCGGCCACCTGCAGTTCCAGCGTGCGATGCAGCGGTACGCTCAGTTCGGCGTAGGCGGCGCTGACCTCGCGCTCGCCGTTGACCACGTTGATGGCCGGGCGCAGTTCGGTGCCCGACAGCACCTGTGCACTGGTACGCGCGTCCAGTGATTCCTTGCGGAACTCGGCGCCCCAGGCGAAGCCGACCGCACCGGCCGGCAGCTCCCACAGCGAGGTCGACGCCTTCACGTTCAATGCGTGCAGCTTGTACCAGCCCGGGCGCTTGGTCTGCAGGCGCAGGGCATCCAGCGCGCCCGGCGTGCTGGACGGGTTGAGGAAGTTGTAGCTGCCGTCGCGCAGGATCTGTTCGAACGCATAGCGGTTGACGAAGTTGTCGACGTACTCGCGCTGCGCGCTCTGCGAGGTCAGCGCTGCGACTTCCCAGTCCCAGCGCTCGCCACTGCCGCGCACGCCGGCCAGTGCACGGTAGAACACCTGGGTGTTGTCCTTCAGGCGCGGGCCGAGGTCGAAGAAGGTGTACTCGAACGGCAGCGGCGTGCTGCCCGGATTGTTGGGATGGCCGACCGGCAGCACCGCCGGCACGTCGATCAGCGTGCC
This sequence comes from Stenotrophomonas sp. SMYL11, assembly GCF_036320005.1. NCBI lineage: Bacteria > Pseudomonadati > Pseudomonadota > Gammaproteobacteria > Lysobacterales > Lysobacteraceae > Stenotrophomonas > Stenotrophomonas sp. SMYL11. Next base: position 328,212 of record NZ_JAWIRS010000001.1, on the reverse strand, counting down.
GGTAGCCGGGTTGTACGCGCGCAGGCCGGGGCCGACGGTCAGCGGCGCACTGAAGATCTGGTCGGCCTTGTTGTGGCTGTACAGCACATCGGCGAACGCCTCGACGCTGTCATTGAAGCGGTAGGTCGCGCTCAGCGAGGCCTGCAGGCGCTCGGCACCGGGCTGCAGGGTCTTGAACGGCTGCGCGTTGAAGGCGCAGGCCTGGCCGGGCAGGGTACTGCCGAAGTCGCTGTACGGGCGCAGCTGGCTGCCGTCGGGGCAGTTGGCGAACGGTTGCGGCGCGCGCGGGTTGGACAGCCAGTTGCCACCGGCGGTGGACCGGCCGGCCAGGCGTCCGCCGGGCTTGTCGCGGAAATCGCCGCTGCGGGTATAGGCGCGCTGGTCGGCGTCGAGGCGATCACGCTTGAGCAGGTCCAGCCCGAACAGCACGTTCCAGCCCTGCTGTTCCAGGTCGCCGAAGCCGGCCAGCAGGTTGGCCTTGCGTTCGTCCAGGCCGCCTTGGGTGGCGGTGCCGAAGCCGCCGCCGACTTCCACGCCCTGGAAGTTCTTGCGCAGGATGATGTTGATGACGCCAGCGATGGCGTCGGAGCCGTATACCGCCGAGGCGCCATCCTTCAGCACTTCGATGCGCTCGACCGCACTGATCGGCAGGGCGTTGAGGTCGACGAAAGTGTCCTGCGTGTTGAGCGCGAAGCCAAAGTTGGACACGCGGTAGCCGTTGACCAGCACCAGCGTGTTCTTCGGCGACAGGCCGCGCAGGCCGATTGATGCAGAACCGGCGGCGAAGCTGCCGGTATACTGCTCGTCGAAGCTGTTGCCGGCATTGGCCGACAGGTTGCGCAGCACATCGGTAAGGGTGGAACGACCGGTCTGTTCGATCTGTTCGCGGCTGACGATCTGCACCGGATTCGGCCCGGCGGTATCGCTGCGCTTGATGTTGGAGCCGGTCACCAGCACGGTGCCGAGGGTGGTGCTGTCCTTGCCGGTGTCGGCGGTTTCAGCGGCGCCGGCAGCGCCGGCGGTGAGGCCCAGCGCGATCGCGCCGGCAAGCAGGTTCAGGGTGGTGCGGTACATGGAAGCGACAACGCCGAACGGGGGAGGGGCCGTCAGTACCGCACGCAGCCACCTGCGCCTTCCAATGACGAAAGCGCATTCAGTTATACATCACAGGTTCTTAACGAAAGTCTGCAGCCTCCGTGGGGCGGCCTGTGCTCCGGTGGTTGCGGACCGTTGGTCCGCACCCACCGGCTGTCCGGCCATCAAGGCCGCAGCAGCACCTTGCCATTGCGGCCTGAACCGGCACCGGCCTTCGCCGCCTTGGCGATGTCGTCCAGTGCGAAGACCTGCTCCACCGGCAGCGTCAGCTCGCCACTGGCCGCGCGCTTGAGCAGCTCGCCAACCAGCCGGCGCTTGTCCTCCACCGCCATCGCCTGGCTGACCTTGCTGCCCCAGAAGCCCTTCACCGTGGCTTCCTTGTAGATCAGGCCGCCGGCGGGAATGCGCATGGGTTCGCCGCTCATCACACCGAACGAGACCAGCGTGCCGTGGTGGCCGAGCAGGTCGACCAGATCACCGCTGGCGTCGCCACCAATGGAATCCACCGCGGCCGCCGCCTGCGCTTCGCCGGTCGCTGCACGCACACGATCCTTCCAGCCGTCCATCGAGGTGTCGAACACATGATCGATGCCCAGCGCCTGCAACTGTGCGACCGCATCGGCATTGCGCACCAGGTTGGCCACATGCACGCCACGCGCCCGCGCCAGCATCGCCAGCGATTTGCCCACCGCGCCGTTGGCGGTGTTCTGCACGATCCACTGGCCCGCCTCGACGTGCAGGAATTCCAGCAGCATCAGCGCGCTCAGCGGCATCGCGATCAGCTGTGCGGCCATTTCGTCGGGGATCGCCTCTGGCATCGGAATCACCATGCGTGCCGGTGCGATGAAGGCCTCTGCCCAGGTGCCGTGCACCGAGGCGGCGGCAACCCGCTGGCCGATCTGCAGGCCGTCGACGCCGTCGCCAAGTGCATCGACCACGCCCAGTGCTTCACTGCCACCGATCGCCGGCAGCGTCGGCTTGTAGCCGTAGAGGCCGCGCACGGTCAGCAGGTCGTGGTTGTGGATCGAGGCCAGCACGGTGCGGATGCGCACCTCGCCGGGGCCGGGCTCGGGCAGGGCGGCATCGGCAATGGCAAGGACGTCGGCCGGGTCGCCGAAGGAGGGGTACTGGGCAGCGCGCATGGGCGGTGTTCCGGGGAAAGTTGACGTTGTACCGAACTGGGGACGCAGGCATTGTCGACAAGGCGCCGCAGGTGCAACACGGCATCCTGCGACTGATCGTCGCGACATGTGTTGATTACCGCATCTTGTGTTGACGGGCTGAAATATCCCCACTATGTTGTGTCCGTCACTCCCGGTCAGCCGCCGCCGCCGGACATGCAGCAAACGTCCCGCGGCCCGCCCCTGAAGGCTTGCCGTGTCGACGCGGCCGCCACCGTGCGGACGCAGGTCGCCCCCCACGGCCCGGATACCGGCCGCAGGCGCAGGCAGATGCCGACGACCTACGTTCCCGTGCCTTGGCAATCCACCCGTTCGCCCCGTGCGCCGGTATCGCGTGCAGGGCCGCCATGGCATCGACCGCCAACGCGCGTACGAGCCTGGAGTTCCACCACCATGACCGACAGTACCTTCCGCGTGGCCGATCTGGCCGGCGCTGGCGACGCCTTGCGCGCCGGTGGCGAGCGCGTGCCGACCTGGATCACCAAGGAGGCCGGCAACCGTCGCCTGCCGTTCGAGGCCGAGCGCCTGCAGCGCAGCATCGACGCCGTGCATGCCGAGTTCCCGCAGCTGGATGTGAGCGACTACCGCCGCGTGGTGCAGGCGATGGTCGAGCGCAAGCCCAGCATCAGCGCCGATGACCTGGTCGATCTGCTGATCCGCGAGGCTGAGTCGCGGGTGGACCTGGTCGCACCCGAGTGGGAACAGTTTGCAGCGCGCATCTACCTGCGCCGCCTGTACAAGCGCGCCAGCCGCAACCGCTTCTACGACGTTGGACTGAAGTACGGCTCGTATGTGGGCCTGCAGGAAAGCCTGGCCGACCGCGGCATCTACAGCAATGACATCCTGCGCTGCTATTCCAAGGAAGAGCTGCAGCAGGCCGGCGAGATGATCGACCCGGAACGCGACCGCCTGTTCGCCTACAACGGCCTGTACCTGCTGGCCACGCGCTACCTGGCCAGCGACCGCAGCCGCGAGGTCTATGAACTGCCGCAGGAGCGCTGGCTGACCATCGCGTTGTACCTGATGCAGGAGGAAAAGCCGCGCGAGCGGCGCATGCAGCTGGTCGGAGAGGCGTACTGGGCGCTGTCCAACCTGTACATGACGGTGGCCACACCGACCCTGGCCAATGCCGGCAAGGTGGGGGGGCAGTTGTCCAGCTGCTTCATCGACACGGTGGACGACAGCCTGCAGGGCATCTATGACTCCAACACCGATATCGCCCGCGTGTCCAAGCACGGCGGTGGTGTGGGTGCCTATCTGGGCTATGTGCGCAGTAGTGGCGCACCGATCCGTGGCGTGGCCAATTCCTCCGGCGGCGTGGTTCCATGGATCAAGCAGCTCAACAACACGGCGGTGTCGGTCGACCAGCTCGGCCAGCGCAAGGGTGCGGTGGCGGTGTACCTGGACATCTGGCACCGCGATATCGAAGCCTTCATGGACTTGCGCCTCAACAACGGCGACCAGCGCCTGCGCGCGCACGATGTGTTCACCTCGGTCTGCGTGCCCGACCTGTTCATGGAAGCAGTCGAGCGTCGCGCCGACTGGTACCTGTTCGATCCGCACGAGGTGAAGCAGGCCAAGGGCTGGTACCTGCAGGACTTCTACGACGAGAAGCGTGGTTCGGGCAGCTTCCGTGAACGCTACGCCGAGCTGGTGGCCGACGAGCGCATCAGCCGCCGCACGGTGAAGGCCATCGATCTGTTCAAGCGGATCATGCTCAGCCAGCTGGAGACCGGCAACCCGTTCCTGTTCTACCGCGACGAGGTCAACCGCCGGAACCCGAACAAGCACGCGGGCATGATCTATTCCAGCAACCTGTGCACCGAGATCCTGCAGAACATGAGCCCGACGCGGATGATCCAGGAGATCGTCAGCGGCGACCAGATCGTCACGACGCGTCGTGCCGGTGACTTCGTGGTCTGCAACCTGTCTTCGATCAACCTCGGCCGTGCGATCAGTGCACCGGATGACCTGTTGGCCACCGACGTGCTGGAACGCCTGATCCCGATTCAGGTGCGCATGCTCGACAACGTGATCGACCTCAACGCACTGCCGGTGCCGCAGGCCACGATCACCAACCGCAAGTACCGCGCCATCGGCCTGGGTACGTTCGGCTGGCACCACCTGCTGGCGCAGCAGTCGATCCAGTGGGAGTCGCAGGATGCTGAAGAGCTGGCCGACCGCCTGTACGAGCGCATCAACTTCCTGACCATCCAGGCCAGCGCGCAGCTGGCGAAGGAGAAGGGCAGCTACCCGATGTTCGCCGGCAGCGATTGGCACAACGGACGCTACTTCAGTGACCGCGACTACAGCGGCGCGGCCTGGGACAGCCTCGCCCGCGAGGTCGCCACGCACGGCCTGCGCAACGGCTGGCTGTTGGCGGTGGCGCCGAACATGAGTACCGCGCAGATCGCCGGTTCCACCGCCTCCATCGACCCGATCTACAGCGCGTTCTACTACGAGGAGAAAAAGGATTTCCGGCGTCCGGTGGCTGCACCGGGCCTGTCGCTGGAAACCTGGCCGTACTACGAGAAAGGGGCTTACAAGGTCGATCAGTTCGCCAGCGTGCGCCAGAACGCGCGCCGCCAGCGCCACGTCGACCAGTCGATCAGGCTCAACCTGTACGTGCCCAGCACCATCCGCGCCAGCACCCTGCTGGAGCTGCACCTGAGCGCCTGGCGCGGAGGCCTGAAGACCACCTACTACGTGCGCTCCAACGACATCGACATCAGCGAATGCGAGTGGTGCTCCAGCTGATCACAGCTGACCCACGGTAGCAACCCCGCGATCCAGGGTAGTGCCGGCCGCTGGCCGGCAACACGATAGAAGAACGAAGGCAGAAGACCATGGCAACCCCCCTCGACCGCATCAAGATCCTCGAACCGCGCCATCCCAACCGCAGCACCGGCATCATCAACGGCCAGACCAGCGGCATTCTCAACTGGAACGACATTCCGTACCCATCGTTCTACCGGGCCTACAAGGAGCTGTCGACCAACTTCTGGATTCCCGACGAGGTCGACATGAAGCTGGATGCCCGCCAGTACGGCGAGCTCAACGCGCGTGAGAAGAATGCCTACGATTCGATCATCGGCCTGCTGGCCACGCTTGATTCGCCGCAGACGAGATTCATCTACAACGTGGCCGAGTACATCACCGACCCGGCCGCGCATGCCAATGCGGCGATCATCGGCCAGCAGGAGGTGATCCACAACGAGAGCTACAGCTACGTGCTGGCCTCGATCACCGACCTGCCGAACCAGAACCGCATCTTCGAGATCGCCCGCACCCACCCGACCATCATCAAGCGCAATGCACCGATCATGGGCGCGTATGACGACTTCATGCGCGAGAAGACCGCCGAAACGCTGCTGAAGTCGTTGATCCAGTCCTCGATCCTGGAAGGCATCAACTTCTATTCCGGTTTTGCGTACTTCTACAACATGGTGCGGCAGAACCGCATGAACGGCACCGGCAAGATCATCAGCTTCATCAACCGTGACGAGCTGGCGCATACCAAGTTCATCAGCGAGCTGATCCGCGCCATCATCGGCGAGAACCCAGAGCTGCAGACCAATGAGCTGACCGCCTACGTACACCAGTCGTTCGAACATGCGATCGAGCTGGAGACGCAGTGGTCGTCGGAGGTGCTGGACGGCATCGATGGCATCGACGTGGACGAGATGGTGCGCTACGTGAAGTACCGCGCCAACAAGATGGCCGGCATGCTCGGCATCGAGCGCCTGTACAGCGACACCACCGACAACGTGATGCCGTGGATCAAGGCCTACGCCGACAATTTCACCGAGACCAAGACCGACTTCTTCGAGATGCGCAATGCAAGTTACAAGAAGACCAACGTCGACAACGGCTTCGACGACCTCTGAGCCCGGCGCGGCGCTGAGCATCCTGCTGGTGGTGGCCTCGCTGAGTGGCAACACCCGCGAGCTCGGCCGGCAGATTGCCGAGCGTTGCCGCGCTGCGGGGCATGCCGTGCACTGGCAGGAGGCCGACGACCTGCGCCAGGCACCGCCGCTGGCGGCCGATGAGGCCGACCTGGTGCTGCTGGGCTGCTGGACCGACAACGCCGGCCGCACGCCGGCAGAAATGAAGGCGTGGGTGGCCGGCATCGCCGAGCGCGGCGAGCGGCCACGGCAGCTGGCGGTGTTCGGCACCGGCGAGACGCAGTGGGGGCAGGAGTACTACTGCGGTGCCGTGCACCGCCTGATCCGCTACTTCCGCAGCGACTACCCGCCGCTGGAGATCGAACAGATGCCGCATGGCGAACGCCATGCCGCGGCCATCGAGGCCTGGACCGATGCGGTCCTGGCCCATTACTGGAGCAACACCGATGCAGATCATCGACGCCACCACGCCTGAGCAGTTCCAGCAGTTGCTGGCCGAACACCCGAGGGTACTGGTGGACTTCCACAAGGACCAGTGCCCGGGGTGCCGGATGCTGGAGATGTCGCTGCACCGTGTGGCCAACAGCGTGGCGGGGCAGGGCACCACGTTGCTGCGCGTGCAGCTGGAGGTGCTGGGCGAGGCGTTCTTCAGGGAACTGGGGCTGCGGCAGACGCCGACGCTGTCGCTGTTCCGTGACGGCGACGAACGCACGCGCCTGGCCGGGTTCCAGTCGCCGCAGCAGATTGAAGCGGCGATCGCGTTGCATCTGTAGCGTGGAGATGGCGGGGTCGGATCCCTTGCCAGAGGCAAGGGCTCTGACCCCACACCGCGTAAAGGCATCCACGCATGGCGTGGATCTACTGGGGCAGGACCGATCCCGGCATTGGCGTCACCCGCCGGTGAAGGTGTCGACCAGCAGCTTCACGTTCAGCACCACGATCACCAGTGCGATTGCCCACGCGATGCCGCCCAGCCAGCGTGGCGCCACCAGCGCGCCCATCGTCACCTTGTCAGTCACGATCCGCACCAGCGGGATGATCGCGAACGGCAGCTGCATCGACAGCACCACCTGGCTCAGCACCAGCAGCTTCACTGCGCCCTGATCGCCGAAAAGCATGATCACCACCACCACCGGAATGATCGCCAGTGCGCGGGTGGCAAGACGCCGCAGCCACGGCGGCAGGCGCAGGTGCAGGAAGCCTTCCATCACGATTTGGCCGGCCAGCGTCGCGGTCACTGTCGAATTCAGGCCGGATGCCAGCAGGGCAATCGCAAACAGCGTGGCCGCTGCACCCACGCCCAGCATCGGCGCCAGCAGTTGATGTGCCTGCTCGATGTCTTCCACGTCGAACCGGCCATTGGCATGGAAGACCGCCGCCGCCAGGATCAGGATGCTGGCGTTGATGAACAACGCCAGGGTCAGCGCTATGGTGCTGTCAGTGACCGCCCAACGCAGCGCACTGCGACGGCCTTCGTCGGTACGCGGATAGGCGCGGGTCTGCACGATCGACGAGTGCAGGTACAGGTTGTGCGGCATCACCGTGGCGCCAATGATGCCGATCGCGATGTACAGCGCTTGCGGATCGGTCACCACCTGTGCGCGCGGAATGAACCCGCCCAGCACCGCCATCACCGGTGGTGCGGCCATCGCGATCTGCACCACGAAGCAGGCGAAGATCACCATCAGCAGCGCGATCACGAAGGCTTCCAGCGCACGGAAACCGCGGTTCATCAGCAGCAGCACCAGCAGCGTGTCCAGGGCGGTGATCACCGCGCCCCACAGCAACGGCAGGTCGAACAGCAGCTTCAGCGCGATCGCGGTGCCGATCACCTCGGCCAGGTCGCAGGCGATGATCGCCGCCTCGCACAGCGCCCATAACGCCAGGTTCACCGGCTTCGGGTAGCGGGCACGGCAGGCCTGAGCCAGGTCCATTCCGGTGGCAATGCCCAGCCGGGCCGACAGCGCCTGCAGGATCACTGCCATCAGGTTGGAGATGAGGATGACCGACAGCAGCAGGTAACCGAAGCGCGAACCGCCGGCGAGGTCGGTGGCCCAGTTGCCCGGGTCCATGTAGCCGACCGAGATCATGTAGCCCGGGCCGAGGAAGGCCAGCAGACGGAACCACCAGTGGCCCTTGTCGGGCACTGCCACCGAGGCGTTGAGCGCGCCCAGGCTGGCCGCAGTGGAGGCCGAAGGGTCGCGGGGTGCCAGGGTGTTCATGGTTCCGAATATAGCTCCTGCTATAGTCATTAGCAATGTGAAACAATCGTCTTTATCGCGTTACTGGTCCAGAATTCAGGTTCAACACCGGATCACCCCGGAAGGACAGGCGCAGGCGTGGGCAAGACCGACGATTCGACATCGCTGAAAAGCACTCCCTTGATCGAGGCCGAGCGCCAGGTCGAGAGCTTCCGGCAAGTGCGCGAGGCGCACCGGATGGAGCTGGTGGAGGACTATGTCGAGCTGATTTCGGATCTGCTGGCCGATGGCGGCGAGGCCCGCCAGGTCGACATCGCCACCCGACTGGGCGTAGCCCAGCCCACCGTGGCGAAGATGCTGCGGCGGCTGGCCCGCGACGGTTGGGTGGTGCAGCGTCCATATCGTGGCGTGTTCCTGACCCCGGAAGGCGAGGCGCTGGCCCATGCCAGCCGCCAGCGTCATCAGACCGTGGAGCGTTTCCTGCTGGCGCTGGGCGTGGACCCGGATACCGCGCGGCGCGATGCCGAGGGTATCGAGCACCATGTAAGCGAGCAGACGCTGGCACTGTTTGAAGCGTTCGTGCGCAAGGCCGAGGGCGAGGCGCCGTAACGGTAGCGCCGGGCCATGCCCGGAGGGTGTCCGTGTGGTGGCGGAATCCGGTGTTCTGTAGAGCCGAGCCATGCTCGGCTGCCGTTCGCGCGGTGATGGAATCAGTCGAGCATGGCTCGACTCTACAAATGTATCCACGCATGGCGTGGATCTACTTGCGGAATCTGCTTTTGTTCGCGCGACCCTACAATCCAGGCGGACATCGCGCCTGTTCCTGCGCGCACGCCCGTTTCGTCCATTCCTTCAACACGGGTTGCAGGCCTTCGTAACGCCGGCCTTGCCAGCCATTGGCCAGCACCCTGCCGTCTGCATCGATCAGCACCAGGTTCGGCGGTGCCAGCCCGGCCAAGGCCTGCAGTGCCGGCATGCGTGCGGCGCGGCGCGGGTCCAGCACCGGCCACGGCATGTCCTGCGCGTGCATGTAGCGTCGCAACGCGCTCTCGCTCTCATCCTGGCTGACGTACACCACTTCGGTATCGGCGCCAGCTTCGCGTAGCGCATCGCGCACGCTGCGTAGCGTGGGTACGAAGGCATGGCACGGTGCACACCAGTCGGCGCCGAAGTACAGCGCCACCAGTTTCGGCGGCGGTGACCACTTCATCGGTCGCAGCGAGCGCTGTTCCGGCCGCATCAGCGAGGCCGAGACCTGCGCGTGCAGGTCCGCAGCCGTCGCCGGTGTGGCCAGCAGCACGGCACAGGCCAGCAACAACGCTCGCTGCAGCTCAGAACGCATAGCGCAGGTTGACGTACCACGAACGCGCGAAACGCGGCCCGTAGACATAGTCGCTGTCACGCAGCGCGCCTACCTCCAGATCCTTCTGGCGCTGATCGAACACGTTCTTGACGCCTGCGGCCACCGACACTTCCTGCTGCGCCTGCGCGCCCAGGTGACGGTGCCAGCGCGCACCGAGGTCGGTCACCAGGAACGAACGCGTGCGGTGCAACTCGCCCAGCCGGTTGTTCAGCACCGACATCGGCCCGGTATGGCGCAGCGCGACGAAGGTTTCCCACGGCTCGGCGGGCATCCAGCTGAGCTGGGCCAGGCCGGTCCAGCGCGGTGTCTTCAGGTAGTCGCGGCTTTCAATGACGGTGTCGCCACCGTCGCCGGTGTCATCGAAGATGCGCTGCGGTTCGCGGAAGCGCGAGCGGTACCACGAGGCACCCGCAGTCAGGCGCCACTGCGGCGAGGGTTGCCAGCCGAGGTTGGTTTCCGCGCCCAGCACATTGGAGCCGGAGGCGTTGTAGCGCAGCTGGCTCAGTTGCCCGTCATCACCGCGCTGGATCTCGCCCAGCGCGAAGGTGTCGCGGATACGGGCATACGAGGCGGTGGCATCCCAGCTCCAGACCGGATTGGCCGGGTCCGAGCGCCAATCGAAGCCGAACAGGGTGGTCAACGCGCGCTCTTCCTTGAGGCCGTCGGTATTGCGCACGCGCACCTGTTCGGCCCCCAACGTATCGACATGCACGTCCTCGACGAAGATCTCCGGTGCACGGAAGCCGGTGGCAACACCCGCCCGCCACTTCAGCTTCGGCGTCGCCTGCCAGGCCAGCGCGATGCGCGGCGAGAACACCGCGCTGTCCAGCTCCGAGCTCTTGTCCACGCGGGCACCCAGCACCAGGTCGACGTTGTCGCGCAGGCTCCACTCGTCCTGGATGAAGGCGCCCAGGTTGTGGAAGGTGGCATCTTCCAGCACCGCCAGCCGCTGGCCGTCACCGGTGCGGTTGTCGTCGCGCAGCGCCTCGTGCTTGTACTGCACGCCGAAGGCCAGCGCGTGCGCACCCAACCGCCAGTTCAACTGGCTGTCGATGTAGTGCAGAGGATTGTGGGTGCGGCCGTACTGGCGCCACGACCGCGAGGCCGCGCTGCCGGCCACGTTCGGGTCCAGTTGCGACGGGTCATAGCCAGGCGTAGACGGATCGGTGATCACGTCGCCCAGGCCGCCATAGAAGCTGTCGCGGTCGATGTCGGCGAAGGCATAGGCCAGGCGGAAATCGACGTCAGCATTGATTTCCTGGTCCCACGACACGCTGCCGCGCCGGTACTTCGTATCCAGCGATTCGGCGATGTTGGCCAGGTACTCGGGCTGGTCCAGGCGGTTGCCGCCGCGGCGGGTTTCATCGGTCACCTGCAGGTCCAGGCGCAGGCGCGTACCCGGCGTGGGCGCATACCAGGCCTGCAACCCGCCGACCTTGAGGTCCTTGCGGGTGATCTCGGTGTAGCCGTCACCGTTGTAGTCGATGCCGCCGTTCCAGTTGCGCTGGGCGATCACCGACAGGCCGGCGTCTGCGTCCTTGGCGACCAGGTCCAGTCGCACGTCGGCGTTCTTCTGCGGCGTACCCTTCAGTACATCCACGCCGGCCTGCACATGGCCACCGCTGCGCGCCGGCAGCGGCGGGATCAAATTGATTACACCGGCAACCGCACCCGGGCCGTACAGCGCCGAGCCGCCGCCCTTGACCACTTCGATGCGGTCGACGAAGCCGGCCGGAATCTGTTCCAGTCCGTACACGCTGCCCAGCGTGGACAGCAGCGGGATGCCATCGAACAGCAACTGGTTATAGGCACCGGGCAGGCCCAGCAGCTGCACTTCGCTGGTGTTGCAGTTCTGGCAGTTGCTCTCCACGCGCAGGCCGTTGATCAGCTCGGCGGCACGCGAGAAGTCGGTGGCCGCACGCAGCGCGATGTCTTCCTTGCGCAGCACTTCGGTGCGGATCGGCACGTCGGACAGCAGGCGTTCGCTGCGGGTGGCGGTGCTGACCTTCACCTGCACCCGATCCAGTTCGGTCGGTTTCGGGGTGGCTGCCACTGCGGGCAGCGGCAGGGTGAGGGCGATGGCGGCAGCCAGTGGCAGGCGGCGAAGGGCGGAAATGCGCATGAGGCGTCGTCCTTGGGGAGAGAGGGCGGCGAGGGCGACCTGGCTGGTGCATATAAAAGCAGCGGCTTATGAATATAGCAAGAGCTATATAACGAAGCTGCGGCAATTCGGCGAAGAGCACCCATCCAAGTGGATCATGGTAGTGTTATAACATTACATATATCAGCCGCAACCCTGCCGGTGGTCATGTGCGGAGGATGGAATTGCCGTGGCGGGCAGGGGAGATGGGTCAGAGCCCTTTCCTTTGGAAAGGGATCCGACCCCGGAACGGATCGTCAACCGCGGCGGAATGCGGCGGGGGTACGGGCGCCGACGATGATCATGCGGATCATCGTGGAGATCTGCTCGACCAGCTCCGGATCCTTCTCCGGCGGCAGGTCCATGGCGGTGGCGCCCATCGCGAACACCAGCCGGGTGATGGCCTTGGCCACCAGTTCCGGGGCGTGCAGCACCGCGCCGTCCAGTGCGGCCAGGCGCACCAGGTCGTGCTGCAGCTCTTCCTCGAAGTAGTGCAGCTCGCGTTCGACCGCGTGCTTGAAGTCGTCCGAGCCGACTGCGCCCTCGCGCAGCAGCACGTGCAGCAGCTTGTCGTCGGCGCGCAGCTGCTCCATGAAGGTCTCCACCGAGACCCGCACTACGCTGGTGGCGGTGGAGGTGGCGCGCTGGCGGGCCTCGCCGATGATGGTGCGCAGCGAGCGGCCGGCCGCATCGATCAGCGCCACGGCCAGTTCGTCCATGTCGCGGAACTGCCGGTAGAAGCTGTTCGGCGCGATGCCGGCCTCACGTGCCACTTCGCGCAGGCTGAGCGTGGACAGGCTACGGTGCGGCCCGATCAGTTTCAGGGCGGCGGCCAGCAGATCCTCGCGGCTCACCGTACGGCGGGCCGGGCTGTTGGCATCTTCGGGCGTCGACAAGGCGGTGGCGGCGGCCATGGGGGTTCCGGTGGGGCGAGGCTGAATCATACCCAATCCGGTTCAATATACACATGTATACACAGGTGTATGTGCGCCCGTATAGTTCACTCATGAGCGCTGTCGTCCGTCCGTCCCTGTTCTCTCCGTACCGCTGGGTCTCGCCGTCGCTGTTCGATTTCTGGGCGGGCCAGCTCAATCCCCTGTGGACTCTGCGCGAGCCTGTGGCCCGCCTGGTCCGGCGCGAGCCGGCCGGCGAGGGCGCGGCGACCCTGGTCCTGCGCACCAACCGGCACTGGGCTGGCATGCGCGCTGGCCAGCACGTCACCCTCGGCGTCGAGATTGAAGGACGCCTGTGGCAGCGCAGCTACAGCCCCACCGCACTCGGTCGGCGCGAGCTGGCGATCACCGTCAAGGCGATCGACGGCGGCCGGGTCAGCCAGCACTTGGTGAACCATGCGCAGCCGGGCGAACTGTTCCGTCTCGATGCCGCTTTCGGCGAATTCCATATGCCGGCCGCGGCGCCGGTGCTGCTGCTGGCGGCCGGCAGTGGCATCACGCCGATGCGCAGCCTGCTGCGCGAGGCCTGCCAGCGCCCGCTGGCCGCGCCCGTGGACCTGTTCTACTGGGAACGCACCGCCGCCCACCTGCAGTTCCGTGATGAACTGCAGGCGCTGGCCGCAGCGAACCCGAACCTGCGCGTGCACCTGCTGACCACCCGAGAAGGCGAAGCACCGGCCGCGCGTATCGATACCCATGATCTGCAGGTGGCCGGCGATGACACGCCGTTGGCGCAGCGCCATGTGCTGGCCTGCGGCCCGGACGGTTTCGTTGCCGCCGCGCGCGAGCGCCTGGCGCACCAGGTGGCCGGTTTCCAGGCCGAAGCCTTCACCCCGCCAGCGCCGCTTCGCGATGCCGACAGTGAAGGCGAAGTGTCGCTGACGCTTGCGCGCAGTGGTCGCCAGCTGAGCGTGCCGCGTGGCCGTTCGCTGCTGGAAAGCCTCGAAGCCCACGGCATCAAGCCCAAGCATGGCTGCCGCATGGGCATCTGCAACAGCTGCAGCTGTGACCGCGTCAGTGGCGCCACGCGCCACCTGCGCACCGGCGACCTGCAGTCCGAATCGGCACAGCCGGTGCGGATCTGCGTGAGCGCACCGACCACCGACCTGACCCTGGATCTCTGAGGACGCCTGCCATGACCCGCGCTACCGACCGTGCCCTGAGTACTGCCGAGATGCATGCCTTCGGCGAGGAACTCGACGCGATCCGCGACCGTGTGATCGGCAGCCTCGGCGCCTCCGATACCCGCTACATCCGCCGCGTGGCTGCCGCCGTGCGCTGGTTCGGCGTGGGTGGCCGTGGCCTGCTGTTCCTTGCGGCGTTCTCGCCGTTGTTCTGGATGCCGCTGCTGTGGCCGGCCGCGATCACCGGCACGCTGCTGCTGGCGCTGTCGAAGATCCTGGAAAACATGGAGCTGGGCCACAACGTCATGCACGGCCAGTTCGACTGGACCGGCGACCCCAAGCTCAACGGAAACACCTACGAGTGGGACATCGTTGCCACCGCCGACAACTGGCGCAAGACCCACAATTTCCGCCACCACACCTACACCAACGTGCGCGGCATGGACGATGACATCGGCTACGGCCTGCTGCGCATCTTCCCGGAACAGCGCTGGAAGCCGTTCTACCTGCTGCAGCCGATCATCGCGCCGATCTTCGCGCTGCTGTTCCAGTGGGGCGTGGCCGCGCAGGACCTGCGCCTGGGCCGCTGGCTGAAGGGTCGTATCAGCGGTCGCGCGATGTGGATGCAGACCCGCCCGGTGGCGCGAAAAATGGCCCGCCAGGTGCTGAAGGACTACGTGTTCTTCCCACTGCTGGCCGGCCCGTTCTTCCTCACGGTGATGCTGGGCAATCTGGTGGCCAACGGCCTGCGCAACATCTGGACCTACGTGATCATCTTCTGCGGCCACTTCACCGCCGAATCGGAAACCTTCCCGAAGGAGTGCCTGCGCAATGAGTCGCGCGGCCACTGGTACCTGCGCCAGCTGCGCGGTTCGTCCAATATCAGCGGCGGCTTCCTGATCAACGTTCTGTCGGGCAACCTCAGCCACCAGATCGAACATCACTTCTACCCGGACCTGCCGGCCAACCGCTATGCGGCCATCGCCAAGGAAGTGAAGGATATCTGCCGTCGCTACGGCCAGCACTACAACAACGGCTCGCTGCCACGCCAGTTCGGCCAGGTGGTCTGGCGCATCCTGCGCCACGCATTCCCGAGCAAGCCGCGCCGCCTGCCGATGTCGGACATCATGTCCGCACCGGCATCGGCCAACGCGGGCTGATCGACTCAGCCCGCTTTCGCCAGGTCCGCCTGCTCGCGGTCCAGGCGGCGCAGGAATACCTGCATTTCCTTGCGTGCCTGCTGGTCGCCCTTGCTGCCGGCCACGCTCAAACCGCGCTGCCACGCTTCGCGCGCCGCCTGCGGTTGGCCACTGGCCAGCCAGGCTTTGCCCAGCAGCTTCCACGCCGCCGAGTACTGCGGATCAAGCACCACGCAGCGGCCCAGATGGGTCGCCGCGCGCACCGGGTTGCCGGCATCCAGCCAGCCCTTGCCCAGGCCGAAGCGCAGCAGCGCGCCGTCCTTGCCGCTGGCGAGCATGCATTCCAGAGCCTCGATGTTCATCAGCGCACCTCCACCAGCAGCTCGGCCGGGCCGGGCTGGAAGCGGCCCCGATGGAACAGCAGCGGCGCACCGCCGTTCTCGTGCACCTCGATGATGCGGCCGGCCAGCAGCAGATGATCGCCCACCGGCCACTGAGCGTGGCGGGTACAGGTGAGATGGGCTACCGCGCCAGCGATGCGTGGCGGGGCGTCTTCGTCGTCATCCAGCAATGCCAGGCCGTCGAAGCGGTTGCGTACCTGCGGATCGGCAAAGCGCCGGGCCAGTGCTTCCTGGTCGGCTGCCAGCACGCTGATCGCAAAGCGGGTGGCGCGCTGGAAGGTGGACAGGCTCTGCGCGTGCAACGCCAGGTTCCACAGCACCAGCGGCGGCTGCAATGACACTGGCACGAACGAATTGATGGTCAGGCCGATGGGTTTGCCCTGCGCATCGCGCGCGCAGACGATGGCCACGCCGGTAGGAAAGTGACCGAGCAGCCGCCGCAGTGCACGCGGCGGCATCTCGACCGACGGCACCGGGGCCGGGGCGGGGAAGACCCCAGCCCACGGCCCGGCGTACGGCAGTGTCTCGCCGCTCATGAGGCCCGGGCCTGGCGGTAGCGCCGGCCGACCTCGGCCCAGTTGATGATGTTGAAGAAGGCGCCGATGTAGTCCGGGCGGCGGTTCTGGTAGTGCAGGTAGTAGGCGTGTTCCCATACGTCCAGTGCGAGGATCGGGGTATTGCCGGACAGGCCGACCGTTGCACCCATCAGCGGGCTGTCCTGGTTGGCGCTGCTTTCGACCTGCAGGCGGCCATCGCGGTCGCTGGTCAGCCAGGCCCAGCCACTGCCGAAGCGGGTCTGCGCGGCCTTGGTGAAGGCATCCTTGAAGGTATGGAAGCCGCCAAGGTCGCGGTCGATGGCGGCGGCGAGCTCATCATCGGGTTGACCTCCGTTGGCGCTGAGCACAGTCCAGAACAGGCTGTGGTTGGCGTGGCCACCGCCGTTGTTGCGGACTGCGCCACGCTGCGCCTCGGGCACGGCATCGAGGTTGGCGATCAGCGCCTCGACCGGCTGCTCGGCGAGGCCGGCCTGCTCGATGGCGGCATTGAGGTTGTTGACGTAGGTCTGGTGGTGCTTGCTGTGGTGGATCTCCATCGTGCGCGCATCGAAGTGCGGCTCGAGGGCGTCGTAGGCGTAGGGGAGCGGGGGAAGCGAGTACGACATCGAAGCAATCTCCGTGGGGAAGGCCAGAAGGGCTGGCCGTGGGGAGATTGTTATCGCACCTCAACATTGGTTGAGGTCAAGGGGCGGGATTGAAATGCTTGCGCGTTCGTCGCCTTGATTCTTCCTGGCAGGCAGGGGCTGATGACCCATCAGCCCCTGCAGGACAGCTCCCTGCGCTGGCGCGGAGACGGAGTCAAAGGCAGCACCAGACGCGACGTGCAACGCCCGCCCCCGGCCCGCAAACCACCCACGGCCGGGGGCCCGCCCCGCGGCCGGCACTACCAGAACCCGCTTTTCGAACCTCACCGGCGCGCTGATGCGCTGCCCGAGCTCGCAGGAAACTGTCAGGAGCGGCCCCCGCCCCCTCCCACACGTATCAACAAAAGCGCCGGCAGGCGAACCAGCCGCCAGCGCTTTCATCAAATCAACTCAACCAATCCTTGCACGCACCATCCACCTGGTCACCGCACGCCCGCTGCATGCGCTGCTGCAGCCGTGCCAGCGTCTCCGCACCCTGATGCTTGCCGCTCCACGTCTTCAACTGCCCGGCCAAGCGTTCGAAACGCTGGCGGGTACGCTGGTGGTAGCCAGACGGCTGCGCTTCCAGTTCGGCGATCAGCGAGGCGGTGGCCTGCTCGATGCGTGGTGCATCGTCCGGCGCCAGCTTCAGCAGGCCTTCCACGTACAGCACGCCCCACTGCACGCGGGTGGCCGGGCCCTGCGCACCATCGTAGGCGCGCTTCAGCCACTCCAGCGCGCCAGCGGAATCGCCGCGCTGCTCGGCCAGTTCGGCCAGTTCGGGCATGTAGTAGTACGGCTGCTCGCTGCGCTTCAGCTCGGCCAGCAACAGCGCCTCGGCACCCGCGTCGTCGCCTACCTCGCGCAATGCGTACACCGCGCTGCTGATCGTGGCCTGGCGTGCATGCGCTTCGATGGCGGCGGCATCGGCAGCGGCCACGCGCTGCTTGACTCGCTCGACCAAAGCCGCGGGCAGTGCGCCCTTCGGCTGTTGCTGGCGGGCCAGCGATACTTCGGTCAGCGCACGCGACAACGCGTCGTCGGCGCGATCACCGCGCTCGGCATCGACGCGCTCCAGTGCGACCAGCAGCTGCTGTCCCAGCGTGTTGCTGGTGGCCGGTCCGGCACTGGCCTGCTTGACCAGCTGCACGCCTGCATAGCCCAGCAGCTCGCGGTTGCGACGGACTTCGGCAGGTTGCGCCAGCACGGCCTGCAGCAGCTCGCGCACTTCGGTGGGCGAGGCATCGGGCTTGTCGGCCGTTGCCAACGCCAGCAGCGCGAAGCGTCGCTGCAGGGCGGCGTCCGGGGCGGCCTTGGACAACTGGCGCAGTACATCCTGGCTCCTGCGCTCGCCGGCCAGGCGGTTGGCGTCCACTTCCCAGCCGTAGTCGCCCAGCACCTGCCAGTCTTCGGCGGCCAGTCGGTCCGGCGTTTCCAAGGCGGTGGCCAAGGTGGCGGCAACAGCACTGCGGCGGCCTGCGGCCACGGTCAGTGCGCGGGTCAGTTCGGCGGCGTCATTGCCGCCGGCCACGCGGGTGATTTCGTTGCGCTGTGGGTCCAGCACGATCAGGGTCGGATAGCCGCGCACGCCGAAGCGTTCGCCCCAGGCCTGCGCACCTTCCTCGTCGCCATCCAGGTAGACGGGAACGAATTTGCTGGTCAGCGCGATGAAAGCCGGGTCCTTGAACAGGCCCGCCTTGAGCTGGTTGCACGGCGGGCACCAGACCGCGCCCCAGTACAGCAGCACCGGCTTGCCGCTGTCGGCGGCTTCGGCGAATGCATCGTCCACATCGCCCTGGCGCCAGGCGATGGCGGGCGCCGGCGCGGGTGCTTCGGCGGATTTGGCGGTGGATACCGGGGCCGGAGTGCAGGCGCTCAGCGCCGAAGCCAGCAGCAACACGGAAAGCGCGACGCGCATCGGCAGCATCTCGAAGGGCAGGGTGACAGGCCATTGTAGGAACCGTCGGGGAGCCTGCTGATTCAGTTTGCTTATGACAGGCGTGCCGCAGGGCATGACGCCCACCGGGCATTGCCGGGCGGATGCCTTCAGGCCGCTGCCCGCACCATCTGCTGGTACACCAGCCCGTTGAACTCGCCGACCTCGCCATCCAGCACGAAGCCATAGCGCAGGTAGGTCGGCACTGCATTGAGTGAGGCGCGCACGGTCAGCACCGGTTCGCGCACCTGCGGCAGCACGGCTTCGAACAGGGCATGGCCGATACCCTGGCCCTGGCAGGCGGGATCGACGAACAGCATCGCCAGATGCCGGCCTTCCTTCAGCTCGACCACACCGACCACGCGGCCGTCCTGCTCGGCCACCAGGATGTGGTTGTCACCGTGCAGGCGTGCGCCGAACGCGTCGGCGGCAGCGACATTGCCGAAGGTGGCAATCCCGGCCGCGCTGAGCGAGGGCGCCACCGCCGCAGTGAACGCGGCCAGGCACACCGCGCTGATCGCGGGCAGGTCATCGACGTGGGCAGGGCGGATCATCGGCATGCAGTGTTCTTCCGGTGGTGGGCAGCGCGTCATCGTTGCCGCAGGCCTGCACGCTAAGCTGGCGGCATGAGTGATTTCAATCCCGCCTATGCTTCCTTGTTTCCGCAACAGGGACTGAGCCTGGGC
Source organism: Stenotrophomonas sp. SMYL11 (assembly GCF_036320005.1). Classification (NCBI taxonomy): domain Bacteria; kingdom Pseudomonadati; phylum Pseudomonadota; class Gammaproteobacteria; order Lysobacterales; family Lysobacteraceae; genus Stenotrophomonas; species Stenotrophomonas sp. SMYL11. Next base: position 308,908 of record NZ_JAWIRS010000001.1, on the reverse strand, counting down.
CTGATGACGCCCGTGGCGTCGCATGGGTTGGCCGATCCACGTGAGGCCCGACGTATCGCGCGACTGGCCGATGACCTGGGCTTTGCCGCGTTGTGGACGCGCGACGTGCCGCTGATGGTGCCGCAGGGTCCGGATGCGACAGCGAGCGCACTGGATGACCCATTCCTGTGGCTGGGCATGCTGGCCTCTGCGACCGAGCGCATCGTGGTCGGCAGCGCAGCGATTGTGCTGCCGTTGCGCCAGCCGTTGCAGGTGGCGAAGGCGGCCTTGAGCCTGGACCGGATCAGCGGCGGACGCTTCGTACTGGGCCTGGGTTCGGGTGACCGCCCGGAAGAGTTCGCCGCATTCGGCGAGGATCTGGAGGGCAGGGCGGCGACGTTCCGTGAGCGTTGGACGTTGTTGCGCGCGGCGCTGTCACCGGAGGCCGATGAGCGGACTGCCGTACTGCAGGCGACCGGGGGCTTCGACGTGCTGCCGGCGCCGGCAACGCGCATTCCGATGCTGGTGGTGGGTACCGCGCGGCAGAGCCTGCAATGGATCGCGCGCGAGGCGGAGGCCTGGGCCACCTATCACCGCGAGGAGGCTGCGCAGGAAGGACGCATCGGCCTGTGGCAGCAGGCACTGGTGCAGCGTGGTGGGCCAGGCAAGCCGTTCGTGCAGTCGATGCTGCTGGATCTGCAGGCGGATCCGCAGGCGCCGGCCGAGCCGCTGCCGCTGGGCCTGAAGGTCGGCCGCGATGGCCTGCGCGACTATCTGCGGCGCGTGCATGCGCAGGGCGTGGCGCACGTGATGTTCAATCTGGTCGAAAATGGACGGCCGATGGACGCGGTGCTGCGCGAGATCGGCGAGCAGGTCCTGCCGGATGTGCTCCGGTAGGTGTCCACCTTGGGGAATACGTTCCAGCAGTCGAGCACGGCTTGACTCTACATGGGGTTCGCATCTGCGTATCATTCGCATTTGATATCCCGATGCCGGAGCTCTGCGTGACCCAACGTTCCCCCATGCACCCGACCGGACGCCTGTTCGCCGCCGTCGCTTTCATCGAGGCCGTGACCTGGGCCGGCCTGCTCATCGGCATGTGGATGAAGTACGGCCCGATGGCCAATGTGGCGCTGGTCAAGCTGTTCGGGCCCCTGCACGGCGTGGCGTTCCTGGTCTATGTGGCCGTCACCCTGTTTGCGGCGGTGCGCCTGCGCTGGCCGTGGTGGGCCAGTGCCCTGGCCCTGCTGGCGGCGATCCCGCCGCTGGTGACGCTGCCGCTGGAGTGGTGGTTCAAGCGCCGTGGCCTGCTTGGCCTGCGTGCAATGCGCTGAACCCACTGTTGCATGCCCATTCAAGAGAATGGGTATCAAATGCAAATACGAGCCGTTATCATTTGAGAATGGTGTCCGGTCCTGAATGGGGCGGGTGCCGGGCGGGCGTGCAGATGCGCCCGGCCAATCCTTTCCTGTTACGGCTGGTGTTTCATGCACGCACGTCCCGTCGTTCCCGGCTTGCCGGCGCTGGTGTTGGCTGCCCTGATCGGCACCATGGCGATGATGTCCTTCGTCGCCGTGATCGGCCCTGTGGTCCGCATGCTCGGCCTGTCCGAGTGGCATGCAGGCCTGTCGGTCACTGCCGCAGGCGTGCTGTGGATGCTGGCCGCGCGCCCCTGGGGCCAGCTCAGCGACCGCATCGGCCGCAAGCGCGTACTGATGCTGGCGATGAGTGCCTACACCGCGGTCTACATCGCGCTGGCGGTGTTCATCGACGTGGCCCTGCAGGCGGTGCCGCCTGTATTGGTATCGGTGCTGGTGCTGGTCGGTGCGCGTGGCCTGATCGGCCTGTTCTACGCAGCGGTGCCTCCTACCGCCGCTGCGCTGATCGCCGACAAGGCACCAACCGGGCAGCGTGCGAAGTTCCTCGCCCGCCTGGGCAGCGCCAACGCACTGGGCATGGTGCTTGGTCCGGCCGCCGCGGGCTGGCTGGCCTATACGAACCTGTCGCTGGCGCTGTACGTGGCCGCGCTGCTGCCGCTGCTGGCACTTGCATTGCTGGCCTGGCGGCTGCCGGCGACACCGCCGGTGGAGAGCGCGTCCGCACAGCGCCGCGCGCCGATGAGCCGCCTCGACGCGCGCCTGCGCCTGCCGCAGCTGGCAGCGTTCATCGCCATGGTCTCGGTGACCATCGCGCAGGTCACGGTTGGCTTCTTCGCGATTGATCGCCTGGGCCTGGATGCGGCTGCGGGCGCGCGCATGGCTGGCATTGCACTCACCGCAGTTGGCGTTGGCCTGATCCTGGCGCAGGCGTTGGTGATGAAGCTGGAGGTACATCCACGTCGCTGGATCATTCTCGGCGCCCTCATTTCCGGCATCGGCTTTGCTTCAGTGGCGGGCGTACAGCAGGCCTGGCAGTTGCCGGCGGCATACGCGCTGGCCGCGTTCGGCATGGGCTTCGTGTTCCCCTCGTTCCAGGCGCTGGCCGCCGATGCGGTGGAGGCGCACGAGCAGGGCGCCGCCGCCGGCACCGTGGCGGCCGCGCAGGGGCTGGGCATGGTGGCCGGGCCGATGCTCGGCACGCTGTTGTATCGCGGCGGGCCAAGCCTGCCTTACCTGCTGGTCGGCGCGCTGTTGCTGTTGCTGTGCGCGCTGGCTGCAGCGCATCGGATGAAGGAGACCCCATGAACGATTCCCTGATGCAGGGCGCGTGGCCTGAGGCTGCGCCAGCGCCGCAGGAGAACACCGACGACGCGTCGCTGTTCCTGCTGCAGCATGCCGGCCAGCACGTGCACGCACGCGGCTGCCGCGCCGCGCTGCCGGCCGGTGCGCTGGCGACGCTGGCTGAGCGTGTTGCGGAGTTCTTTGCCCAGCAGCGCGGCGGTCCGGGCCTGTTGGTTGGCGCGGTGCCGTTCGAACCGCGTGCGGACGATGCGTTGTACCAGCCCGAGCGCCTGTTGCCTGCGCTGGCATTGCAACCGCAGGCCGCACCGCCGCTGGACGGCGCCCTGCGGGCCGAGCCTGTGCCGCAGGACTATGCGTCAGCGGTTGCCGCGGCGGTGCAGGTCCTGCGTGAGCCCGAGCAGAACCTGCACAAGGTGGTGCTGGCGCGCAGCCTGTTGGCACGCACCCGCCAGGCGCTGTCGCCGGACGTGCTGCTGGCACGCCTGGGCGCGGATCCGTCGGTGGCGACCTACGCGGTGCCGTTGCCGGTGGAGCTGGGCCAGGCGCCGGCGTGGCTGGTGGGGGCAACCCCGGAACTGCTGCTGCGCAAGCGCGGTGCCGAACTGTTGTCGCATCCGCTCGCCGGGTCAGCACGCCGCAGCGCCGATGCTGCCGAGGACGAGCGTGCCGCGCAGGCGCTGCTGGCCTCGACCAAGGACCATGACGAGCATCGCCATGTGGTGGACGCCATCGTCGAGGGCCTGGCACCGTACTGCAGCCACATCGATGCACAGCCTCGGCCGGTGCTGCATGCCACCGCCAGCATGTGGCACCTGGGCACCCGCATCCATGCCACCCTGAAGGATCCGCAGACGTCTGCCGCCGAACTGCTGGCACAGCTGCACCCCACGCCGGCGGTCTGCGGTACGCCGCGGCTGGCGGCACTGCAGCGCATCCGCGAACTGGAACCGGTGCCGCGCGGCTTCTACGCCGGCGCCGTGGGCTGGCTGGATGCGCAGGGTGACGGCGACTGGTACGTGGCGATCCGCTGCGCACGCCTGCAGGGCACGCAGCTGCGCCTGTACGCAGGTGCCGGTATCGTCGCCGAATCGGAACCCGAGGCCGAGGTGGCCGAAACCGCGGCGAAGTTCGCTGCCCTGTTGAACGCGCTGGGTGTCCATGAATCCGCGCCCGCCATTGAGCCTGCCGCATGACTACCTCCACTGATTCCTCCCGCCTGCCACTGCAGCAGGTGTGGCCTGATGACCTGGTGGCGCGCTATCGCGAGGCCGGTCACTGGCGCGGCGAGACCTTCCCGGCGTTTCTGCGCGAACGTGCGGAACGCTATGCCGACGACATTGCGGTTGTCGCCGGTGATGTGCGCCTGAGCTACGCGCAGCTGTGGCACGAAGCCGGTCGCATTGGTTCCGGACTGCTGGCACTCGGCCTGCAGCCCGGTGAGCGGGTGCTGGTGCAGCTGGGCAACACCGCAGGCTTCATCACCACGGTCTGTGGTCTGTTCCGTGCGGGTCTGGTGCCGGTATACGCGTTGCCGGCGCATCGCTTCACCGAGCTGGTGCACTTCGCCAACAAGGCCGAGGCCAGTGCCTACATCACTGCCGACCTGCACGATGGCTTCGATCATCGCGGGCTGGCGCGGGCGCTGCAGGCCGAGGTGCCGGCACTGCGCCACGTGGTCATCGACGGCGATGCGGAGGAGTTCACCGCGCTGGAGGCGCTGCAGGGCGATCGCAGCGAGCTGCCGGCCGACCCGGATCCGCAGTCGGTGGCGTTCCTGCAGATCTCCGGCGGCAGCACCGGCCTGTCCAAGCTGATCCCGCGCACGCACGACGACTACATCTACTCGTTCCGAGCCAGCAATGACCTCTGCGGCATCGACCGCGACAGCGTCTACCTGGTCGCGCTGCCGGCCGCGCACAATTTCCCGATGAGTTCGCCCGGCTTCTTCGGTGCGCTGTATGCCGGCGCCCGCGTGGTGCTCAGCCCCGGTCCCGGCCCGGATGCGGCCTTCCCGCTGATCGCCCGCGAGCGCGTGACCTGCTGTGGCCTGGTGCCGCCGCTGGCGCTGCTGTGGGCGCAGGCGGCGGCAACCACTCCGCACGATCTGTCCAGCCTGCAGGTACTGCAGGTGGGCGGCGCCAAGCTGGTGCCGGAAGCTGCGCGGCGGGTGATCGACGGCCTGGGCTGTACCCTGCAGCAGGTGTTCGGCATGGCCGAAGGCCTGGTCAACTACACCCGCCTGGATGATCCGGAGGAACTGATCGTGGTCAGCCAGGGCCGGCCGATCAGCCCGGACGACGAAGTGCGCGTGGTCGATGACCACGACCAGCCGGTGACTGAGGGTGAAGTGGGTCATCTGCTGACCCGCGGCCCGTACACCATCCGTGGTTACCACAACGATGCGGTGGCCAACGCGCGCTCGTTCACCGACGATGGGTTCTACCGCACCGGTGACCGCGTGCAGCAGTTGCCCGGCGGCTATCTGGTGGTGCAGGGCCGTGCCGGTGACCACATCAACCGCGCGGGCGAGAAGATCTCCGCCGAGGAGATTGAAGATCACCTGCTGGCCCACCCCGGCGTGTTCGACGCCGCCGTGGTCTCCATTCCTGACGAGTATCTCGGTGAGCGCAGCTGCGCGTTCGTGATCCAGCAGGGGGAGCCGATCAAGGCGCCGGCACTGAAAGCCTGGATGCGTACGCGCGGCCTGGCGGCGTTCAAGGTGCCGGACCAGGTCGTGTTCGTCGACAGTTTCGATACCACCGCGGTCGGCAAGATCAGCCGCCGCGAACTGCGCGCGCAGCTGCGTGCGCGTCATCTGCAACAGACAGGAGGAACGCGCTGATGGCGCTGCCCCGTATCACCGACTACCCCTTGCCGACCGCCGCCGAACTGCCGCAGGCCCGTGGCCCGTGGCGCCCGCAGCGTGATCGTATTGCGCTGCTGGTGCATGACATGCAGCGCTACTTCCTGGCGGCATTCGACGCCGGTAGTACGCCGCTGCGGCCGGCGGTGGACAATATCGTGCGCCTGCTGGCGCATTGCCGCGCGCACGGCATTCCCGTGTTCTACACCGCCCAGCATGGCGACCAGGATCGCCGTGACCGTGGCCTGCAGGCCGATCTGTGGGGGCCCGGCATGCGCCGCAGCGCCGACCATGAACCGATCATCGAGGCGCTGGCACCGCAGCCGGGCGAGCATGTGCTGGTGAAGCACCGCTACAGCGCCTTCCAGCGCAGCAACCTGGAGACGCTGATGCGGGTGCGTGGCCGCGACCAGCTGCTGGTGACCGGTGTGTACGCGCATATCGGCTGCACCGCGACCTTGGTGGAGGCCTTCCAGCGCGATATCGAGGCCTTCATCGCCGCCGATGCGGTGGCGGACTTTTCGCGTGCCGATCACGATCAGGCGCTGCACTGGATCGCACGCACCTGTGGCGTGCCGATGACCACCGATCAGTTGCTGGAGGTGCTGTGATGGCTGCCACGGGTGATGCGCTGGATCTGGAGCGGATGCGTGCCGACGTTGCGCGCGTGCTGGAGTGCACGCCGGCCGAGATCGGTGACGACGACAACCTGATCGATCTGGACCTGGATTCGATGCGCATGCTCGGCCTGGTCCTGGCCTGGGGCAACACCGGCCTGCCACTGGAGTTCTCGCAGCTGGCCGAACACACCACGCTGCGCCAGTGGTGGGGTGTGGTGCAGACGCTGCAGGCCGCGCAGAACGCATGAACGCCGCCGCGCTGGCCACGCCGGTGGCGCTGACCGAGGCCCAGGCCGGACTGTGGTTCGCACAGCGGCTGGCACCGGGCAATCCGTCATTCAATACCGCGCACGCTGTGTGGATCGACGGCTCGTTGGACGTGGCCGCGTTCATTGCAGCGGCAGACCAGGCTGCAGGCGAGGCCCACGCCTTCGCATTGCGCTTTGCCGAAGGTGCCGATGGTCAGCCGCTGCAGTGGCATGACCCGGCACACGTGCCGTTGCTTTCGCTGCGTGATCTATCCGTCGAGGCCGAGCCGGCATCGGCGGCGCGTGCCGTGATGCAGGCCGACCGGCTCAGCGCGGTCGATCCGACCCGCGACCGCATAAGCCAGCAGGTGTTGTTCGATCTGGGTGGGCAGCGCTGGGTCTGGTATCTGCGTGTGCATCACCTTGCAGCCGATGGCTATGGCATGGCGCTGTTCACTGATCGCGTATGCGCCTTGTATGCCGGTCGTGCGGGTGAGGCACTGCCGGGACTGGCGGGCGTGCTGGCCGATGATGCCGCCTATCGTGCCGACCCGCGTCGCACGCAGGCCGGGCAGTGGTGGCGCGAACAGATGCAGGGCGCGCCGGCGGGCGCGGGCCTGGCCGGTACGCTCGCGGCCAGTGACGACGCGCTGCGCTGGGTGCAGCCGCTCGATGCTGCATTCCGTGAGCAGCTGCTGCAGGCATCGGTGCGTTGGCTGCAGCCCTGGCCAGATGTGCTGGCCGCGTTGTCGGCCGAGTACCTGCGGCGGATGAGCGCCGCCGATGAAGTGGTGCTGGGGGTGCCCTACATGGGGCGGCTCGGCAACGCATCGGCGCGGGTGCCGGCTATGGTGATGAATGTGCTGCCGCTGCGGGTGGCGGCCGGTGAGGGCAGCGTCGAGGCCTTTACCCGCGGCCTGGGCCGGCAGCTCAGCCAGGGCCGCAAGCACGGCCGTTACCGCGGTGAGCAGTTGCGCCGGGACCTGGGCCTGGTCGGCGCGCAGCAGCGCCTGCACGGTCCGCTGGTGAATGTGCAGCCGTTCTACAAGCCACTGGCACTGAGCGGCGTGCGGGCGACGCTGGAGGTGCTGTGCACCGGTCCGGTGGATGATCTGACGCTGGGCTTCCGTGGCGACGGCCAGCACCTGCTGGATCTGGAGATCGAGGCCAATCCCGCGCTGTACAGTCGCGAGGATGTCGAGGCGCACGCGGCGCGGTTGCTGCATTTCGTGTCCGCGGCACTGCAGGCTGACGATATCGCAGCCGTACCTCTGGCGACGCCCGCGGAGGCGCAGCAGGTGCTGCAGGGCTTCAATGCCACCGCGCATGCGCTGCCGGAGACGACCCTGGTTGAGCTGCTGCAGCAGGGCATGGATCGGGATCCGCACGCGCCTGCGCTGGTGTTCGGTGACGCTGCCTTGGATTACGCGACGCTGGAAGCGCGCAGTTTCGCGCTTGCCTCGCAGCTGCGTGCGATGGGCGTCGGCCCGGGCAGCGTCGTGGCGGTGGCATTGCCGCGCTCGCTGGAACTGGTGATCGCGCTGGTGGCGGTGCTGCGTGCGGGTGCCGCCTACCTGCCGCTGGACCTTGCCCATCCCGATGAGCGCCTCGCGCGCATTCTCGCCTCGGCGCAGCCGGCGTGCGTACTGGCTGCGGCAGAGGTATCGGCGCGCACGAACGGCGTGCTGGTGCTTGCCCCCGACCAATGGACCGCGCTGAGTTTCGCAGCACCGTGGGCCGATCCGGCGCCCAGCGATGCGGCCTATGTGATCTATACCTCCGGTTCGACCGGCGAGCCGAAGGGCGTCGTCATCGAGCACCGTGCCATAGTCAATCGCTTGCTGTGGATGCGCGAGCACTACGGCATCCGTTCCGATGACCGTGTTCTGCAGAAGACCCCGGCCACGTTCGATGTCTCGGTCTGGGAATTCTTCCTGCCGCTGCTGTGCGGCGCGACGCTGGTGGTGGCGGGTCCGGACGCGCATCGTGATCCGACCGAGCTGGCGCGGCTGATCCGCGACCATGGCATAACCACGGCGCATTTCGTGCCGTCGATGCTCGATGCCTTCCTCGCCGCACCGGCCTCCGAGGGCCTGCAGCTGCGTCGTGTATTCACCAGTGGCGAGGCGCTGGACGCATCGCTGCGTGATCGTTTCCATTCGCGCGTGCAGGCCGAACTGCACAACCTGTATGGCCCGACCGAAGCTGCGGTGGATGTCAGCTACTGGCCGGCGTCGGCGCAGGATCGCTCGCGGCCGGTGCCGATCGGGTTCCCGGTCTGGAATACCCGCTTGTATGTGCTGGACGCCCGGATGCAGCCGGTGCCGGTCGGTGTGGCCGGTGACCTGTACCTGAGCGGGGTGCAGCTGGCACGCGGCTATCTCGGTCGTGATGATCTGACTGCCGAGCGCTTCATTGCGGATCCGTTCCGGGCGGGCGAGCGCATCTACCGCACCGGCGACGTAGCCCGTTGGCGCCGCGATGGTGCGGTCGAGTATCTCGGTCGCAGCGACCATCAGGTAAAACTGCGCGGCCTGCGCATCGAGCTGGGCGAGATTGAGGCGGCACTGCGCGAACTGCCTGGCATGGAGCGGGTGGAAGTGCTGCTCCGACAGGATGCGCCCGGCGATGCCCGGTTGGTGGCCTATGTGCCAGCGGCGCTTGCCGATGCCGTAGTGCTGCGCAGCCACCTCGCCACGCGTGTGCCGGACTACATGGTGCCCTCGGCCTTCGTTGGTGTGGACCACTGGCCGGTGACCGCCAACGGCAAGCTCGACCGCAACGCACTGCCGAAACCACCACAGCATGAGGTTGCTGGACTGGCACCGCGCACGCCGCTGGAACAGGAGCTGGCGGTGCTGTTTGCCCAGGCACTCGGGCGTGAAGCGCCAGTGGCGGTCGATGCGGACTTCTTCAGTCTCGGCGGTGACTCGCTGTCGGCGGTGCACCTGCTGCTGGCGATCGAACAGCGCTGGCGCTGCGATCTGGGTTTGGGAGCCTTGTTTGCGCAGCCCACCGTGGCCGCGTTGGCGACACGCATTGCCGAACCGCCGGCGCTGGCCGACCACGCATTGGGGCCGGTGATCTCGTTGGCTGCGACTGATGCTGACGGGCCCACTCCGTTGTTCGTGCTGCACCCGGCCGGTGGCATCGCCTGGAACTACCGGACGCTGGCGCGTGCTCTGCAGCCGCCACGCCCAGTGTATGGCCTGCAGTCGCCCGCGCTGGATCCGAAGCAGCCGTTGCCGTCCAGCATCGAAGCAATGGCCAATGACTACGTACAGCGCGTGGTCGCATTGCAGCCGAAGGGGCCGGTGCATCTGCTGGGCTGGTCGGTGGGTGGCATCCTGGCCCAGGCGATGGCGGTGCGGTTGCATGAGATCGGCCGCGAAGTCGGCGAGCTGGTACTGCTGGACGCCTATCCCAGCGAGTGCTGGCGGGCCGAGCCGGAACCCGATGCCATCGCCGCATTGCGGGCACTGCTGGCGATTGCCGGCCACGATCCGGATGCGCATCCGGAACTGGACAGTCGTGAACGCATTCTGGCGTTCCTGCGTCGCGGCGGTAGTGCGCTCGGCAGCCTTCCGGATGTGGTGCTCGATGGCGTGGTGCGTGCAGTGACCGGCACCAACCGGCTGATCCGCGAACACATCCACCAACCGTTCGACGGCACGCTGGTGCACGTGCGCGCTGGCCGGGATCATCAGGCGCGTCCACAGCTGCAGTCGGCGCTGTGGCGGACCCATGCGCGCAAGGTGCAGGCGCTCGAACTGCCGTTCCTGCATGCCGAGCTGACCGGCCGCGATGCGGTGGCGCAGCTGGCACCGTGGTTGTCGGCGCGACTGCGCCACTGGGATGAGCAACAGGAGATCGCAACATGCAGTTGACCGGCTTTGAAGGCCGCGTGGCATTGGTGACCGGTGCCTCCGGTGGCATCGGCGAGGCACTGGTAAGGCTGTTGGCCGAGGCCGGCTGCACGGTGGTGGCAACCGACCGCGAGGCGCCCGTGGTAATGGATGCGCGTGTGCAGGCGTTTGCGCTCGACGTGACCGACAGCGCGGCGGTGGACGCCCTGGTGGATCGTGTGGAAGCCAGTATTGGGCCAATTGGCGTTGCCGCCAGCGTGGCCGGTGTTCTGCATGTGGGAGTTGTTGCGGAAACCACAGATGCAGACTGGCGCCGGGTATTCGCAGTCAACGCCGATGGCGTGTTCCATGTCGGGCGTGCGCTGGCGCGGGTGATGTCACCGCGTGGTCAGGGTGCGATCGTCACCGTCAGTTCGAATGCCGCCGGCGTGCCGCGGCATGGTATGGCCGCCTACGCGGCATCCAAGGCCGCCGCCACGATGTTCACCCGCTGCCTCGGGCTGGAACTGGCGCCGCTGGGCATCCGCTGCAACATCGTCGCCCCGGGCTCAACGCTGACCCCGATGCAGACCGGCATGTGGCAGGACGATCACGGTGCCGAGCGGGTGATCGCCGGCAGCCTGGAGACCTACAAGGCCGGCATTCCACTGCGCAAGCTGGCCACCCCGGAAGACATCGCCCACTCGGTGATGTTCCTGCTCTCCGAGCAGGCCGGGCACGTGGCGATGAGTGACCTGTACGTGGACGGCGGCGCGACCCTGCGCGGGTGAGCGCCGACGGCCGCTGGCCGGCAATCCATGATGCCTGGTAGTGCCGGCCGCTGGCCGGCAACCGCATTCAACTTCGGACATCTCCGAACATCCGTCGAGTCATGGCCTGACGTTCAACGCTCAATGATCGCTCCACCATGGGGCATGAGCAGCCACCGCCTCCGCCTGGGCCGGCGTTCCATTGTCGGCCAGGTCTACGTTATGACAACGACGACGCATCAGCGCCGCCGGCTCTTCGAAAGCGAAATTGCGGCAGCATGTGTAATTGACCAGTTCCATTACATCGAGCGGCGGGGGCTGGTGCGGTCACTCGCATGGGTCGTCATGCCGGATCACGTCCACTGGATGTTCGAGCTGCGTGCAGCTCACCTTCCAGACATTGCGCGCCGAATGAAGTCGTCGAGCGCGCTTGCCCTGAATCGCCTGGCGGGTCGTCGAAGTACGGTGTGGCAGCCTGGCTACTTCGATCATGCCGTGAGGGCCAAGGAGTCGCTGGCGCGGCAAGCCCTATACATCCTGGGGAATCCGTTACGCGCCGGTATTGCCCAGCAGATTGGCGAGTACCCGCATGCGTGGTCGATATGGGCGTGATGCCGGCCAGCGGCCGGCACTACCGGTGCGGTGAGGGCTGAGCAGGTCCTATACATCCTGGCGAACCCGGTACGCGCCGGTATTGCCCGTCAGGTTGGCGAGTACCCGCATGCGTGGTCGAGATGGGCGTGATGCCGGCCAGCGGCCGGCACTACCGGTGCGGTGAGGGCTGAGCAGGTCCTATACATCCTGGCGAACCCGGTACGCGCCGGTATTGCCCAGCAGATTGGCGAGTACGCGCATGCGTGGTCGGCCTGGACGTGATGCCGGCCAGCGGCCGGCACTACCAGGCTTTCGAGCGAGACGGTTGCGGCAATACCCGTTGCAGTCAGGGTAGCGTCAGTCGGTAGACCAGCACGCGGTTGTCGTTGTCGTACGGGCTGTCGCAGGATTGGCCCTGCATGCGGCAGCGGCGGGCGATGAAGTCGTTGTCGTTGCCGATCAGCAGCAGTACGTCGTTCGGGTGCTGCGGGTCCAGCGCCGGTAGCACGTCCATGGCTTCCCACTTTTCCGAAAGCAGTCCCGCATGCGGGCCGCGCTTCGTTTCCAGATCCAGCCCGGCACGGGCCAACTGCGGGCGGTCGAGCAGGTTCAACAGTTCGTCGCTGCGTGCGGGCACGATGCCTGCCTTCAACGTGGTACTGGTGGGATCAGCCAGCATCGAGGTCGTGCCGGTTTCGTAGGCGCTGCCGGCTAGGTTGCTGGCATCGGACAGATCCACCAGCAGTACCGACTTGAAGACGATCGGGTCGTCGCCGTCCTTGCCCAGCCCGTTGCCGTCGCGGGCCAGCAGCAGGAAGCGATGGCCGTCCAGTGCGCGCAGCTCGCTCTGCGCGGCGGTACGGTCCAGCTTGCCCTTGCCGTCGTGTGCGTAGGCGGGCAGGGCCATCACGTAATGGCCGATCGGCTGTTGTGGCGTCGGCGAGGCCGTCACGTCGTAGACCAGTACGCGGGTGTTGATGCGCCCGGCTGCGTTGCCTTTTGCGCTGTCCTGCAGCGTCGCGCTCTGCAGGGCCACGAACAGGCGGGTACCGTCGGGTGACAGACCCATGCCTTCCACGCCCTGGTTGTTGCGGCGCCCAGTCTGCGGCGCCGCCAGCGAACCGAAGGCAGGCTTGCCATCGCGCTGGGGACGGATCGCCGGCGGCGCCACGATCACGCCCTGCAGCTGTCCCTGTGCATCGAAGTAGTAGACGTTGGCGGTGTACTCATCGCCGATGTAGAAGTGGCCATCGGCGGTGAACTGCAGCGACTCCGCATCCAGCGAGACCTTGCCGGCACCCGCGCCGCTGGCCGGCGAGGGCAGCACCACCTCGCGTTGGGTGATCGTGTGCTCACCCGGGTCGGCACCGGTGAACGGCTGCCCGTTGAAGTCCTTCAGCACTACGCCCTTGTCCGGCACCATCGTCAGCGTACCGGGCGCACCGGGCTTGCCCCGGGTAACGTCGATGCGCAGCTGCATGCGCTCCACGCGTCCGGCGTAGTCGTAGAACAGGCCGGCCTCGGGATCATTACGACCGCGGTCGGGCAGGGTCCACAGCACGCCTTCGTAGCCGCTGGCGGTGCGCTTCCAGGTGCCGGGCTGCACCGCCAGCGACGAGAACGAGCCCAGTGTGTCGCCGAGGAAGTCCACCGTGCCCGCCGGCAATCGCCCGGCGGCGACCAGGCCCTTGTCGACATAGGTACGACCGCCCAGCTGCAGGGTGCGCGGTGGTGCACTCGTTGCCTCATGCGGAGCGGAGTATCCGCTGGCGGAGAGGGTGGCCAGCAGCAGGGCGGTCGCGAGCATGGGTGGACTCCAAGTGGTCGATCAGAAGCGAAGGTCGATCGTACCGAACACCTGGCGTGGTGCCGAGGCATGGAACACGTACAGCTTGCCGGCCGGGTCGCTGGGTGCGAACACGCTCGAATCGAGGTTGCTGGCGTAGCGCTTGTTGGTCAGGTTGGTCACGTTGAACGACAGGCGCATGCCCTTGGCGAAGCCGACCTGGCCGAAGTCGTAGCCGCCGGCCAGGTCGAACACGGTGAAGCCGCCGAAGCCCTGGTCGTTGGTGTAGGTGTAGAAGCGTTCGCCGGTGTACTTGCCACGCAGGCTGGCGAACCAGCCGTTGTCACGCCAGGTGATCTCGGTGGCCAGCAGCTGCCTGGGCGTGTCGGTCTGGATCTTGCCCTTGATCTGCTGCTCGACACCGGCCTGCACGTAGTTGGAGGCGTAGGTCGAACGGTTCAGCGAGGCCGAGGTGTACCAGCTGAAGTGCTCGTTCGGGGTCCACAGCACGGTCAGCTCGGCGCCGCGGCTGTCGACGCCGCCCACGTTGTAGAAGCGGTTGCCGCAGGTCGGGCCGACCGGCTGGCGCGAGTCACAGGGGTTGTACTGCAGCAGGCGATTGTCGAAGCGCACGTTGTAGGCCGCGATCGAGGCTTGCAGGGTATCGGTGACGAAGCGGTAGCCAGCTTCGAGCGAGCGCGATTCCTCCGGCTTCAGGTTGCCCTGAGCGTTCCAGGTGGCCTGGCTGACCGCCTGCGGACCGAGCTTGAAACCGCCCTGGAACATGGCGATGTTCTCGGCATGGCTGGCGAAGATTTCGTGGTGCTCGGCCAGGCGGAAGTTGGCGCCGATGCTGGGCAGGAAGTTCTTGCTGGCCTTTAACGAACCGGTGGCGAACTGGTTGTTCGAGGTCGGCGAGATCGGCGTCTTCGCGTCGCCCGGCAGTGCTTGCGCATCGGAGGTGGCGTGCGGGCTCTTGGCGCCGAACTCCAGCGTCAGGCGATCATCAAGCAGGCGCCAGGTGTCCTTCAGGAAGAACTGATGGGTCTTCCAGCGCGTGCGCTGGGCGAACACGCCCACATCGGAGGGCAAGGTGTTCATGCCGCTCAGGTCACGCGGGCCGTCAATGGCGGTCTGGTAGCGCTCGGCGCTGCTGGTATTGCGCTCGTACCAGACGCCGCCTTCGATGCGATGTGCACCCAGCTCCCAGTCGAACGACAGCGTGCCGCCATCGCGGTCGATGGTATAGATGGTGTTGCGGAAGATGATCGGAATCTCCTGCGCGGTGCCCTTGTTCGACCACGCGCCGCTGTTCCAGTTGTGGCCTTCGCCACGGTCATCGTGGTGGTAGGCCAGGGCACGCAGGCTGAAGCCATCGGCCAGGAAGAAGTCGCCGGCCAGGTAGTAGAGGTTGTCATCGCGCAGGATCTGCCCGGCAGTGAATGCACCGTCGGCGTCCTTGTCCGGGCCACTGCTGTCGCACTTCTTCGCGTTGAAACTGGCCGTGTTGCAGTAGGCCTTGGCCACCGCCCTGTTCCAGTCCGGCGCGTAGCCGCCCCAGTCCCAACCGAGGCCGCGCGACATCTCGTCCTTGGACAAATAGAAGTAGTCGGCCTGGGTGGTGCGCGACGTATCGACGAAACCGGTGATCTGGCCGCGACCGAAGTTCCACACGCCCTTGGCATTGAACTGCTTGGTGACGGATTGGTTGTAGGCGGTCTGGTCGTTCCACAGATCGGAGACGGCATTCATGCCGGAAACGTAGCCGGAGAAGCCGTTGTACTCGCCGCTGTCCACGCGCACGAAGGTGCGGCGGTTGGCATCGCTGCCGAAGGTCTGCACCACGCGGCCACCCAACTCCTGGGCTGGGCGGTCAGAGGTATACGAGATGGTGCCGCCGAGGTTGCTGGTGGACGGCGTGCCGAGGCTGCCGATGCCCACCGCCAGTTCCGCGCCGGCCATGTTCTCGCTGATCAGCGCACGGTTGATGGTCAGGCCGTTGTAGTTGTTGTACGCGCCGTCGCCCAGCGGCACGCCGTCGAGCGTGTAACCGAGACGGGTGGAGTTGAAGCCGCGCAGGCTCAGTGTCATCGACTGCTCGTTGGTGCCCAGCGCATCGGCCGACTGCGCGTTGACGCCAGGCAGTAGATTGAGCGTCTTCTGCAGGCTGGTGCCCGGCGGCAGGATGTCGAGGTTCTCGCGGGTGATGCGCTGCACCTGGCGCGCTTCACCGCTGCCGATCACCGAGACCGCATCGAGATCGGTGGCGGAGGTGCCAGTGGAGGTCGGGGCAGCATCCTGCGCCCAGGCCGCGGGAGCGAGCGCGATCGACAGCGCAGCGGCCAACAAAGTCTTCGTCATGTTACGGACACTCAGGCAGGCACGAGCCACCGCACGGGCGCGGAGCTCATGGAGTTCAAAAGGGGAGACAAGCGATGCGACCGGTGGCGCTGCAGGCGCCGTGGATCAACGTGAAAATGGTGCGCTAGACAGATGACTGTCTGGTGACACTGTCATTTGTGCTGGCAACTGGCCCGCGGCGCGGCGTCTCGTTGCACTCCAAACGGCCGGTTTACTGCATTGGTAGATGCCAACCTTGGTTGGCATGCGCAGCGTTGAATGGATGCTGCGCCACTCAGTTGTAAGAGTTCCGGCCTAGGTTGCCGTCAACAGCGTTGTTCTATCAAATCGAGTATGTGGGACAGAAGTCTGTCGAAGGAGGCAAACTCTTCATAGACGTTATCGAACGCCACTTTGTCGCGGACTTGGTACAGGCCGGTTCCAGAGTCGAAGACATAGCAGTCCATATCACTTTCTCCGAGCTCTATATAGCCGTCCATGAATCCCTGGTCGCGTGCAAGGAGATTCATTTCCACCAACGCAAGGGCTGAGCCGCCATCGGAATAGGGGCGTGGAATGCTCGAGTAAAGGAATGCTCCCTCTGCTGCCAGACCGTCGTGGCTTGAAAGGAAGTCCAGATAGGACTCCGGCAGGGCGATGCCTAGCGTAGAAAGCGCCAAGCTCTGGAGGGCTTCGATGCTGGAACGTCCAAGTGAAGGGCCAAGGTACATCTCGGCTTTGCTGAGAGCCGCGCGGAGCTTGAAAAGTCTGGCTTCTATTGAAGGCTGCATCTGCTGAGGTTGGATCTCACGGGCGAGGGTATCAGGCAGACATTGGCGGGATTCATCACCCGACGTCAATTCAAGGCGTTCCAGACAGGTCAAGCCAGTCAATCAATGACGCGATTGGCAATCGGCGTCGATTGGGCAGCAGCGCGGCTGGGAATCGAAAAGCGCCAACCAAGGTTGGCATCTACCAGCAGCGCGGAACGGGATTGTCGTATCCAGGGGTGCCGAGCGAGGTCGGCGTCGACGTGCGATCAACCCGCGTTGCGCGGCTTGCGCGTGCGTTTCGGCTTCGGGGTATCACCGCCGCTGGCGGCGCCATCCTGCAATGCCTGCAGCCAGGACAGGGTATCCACGTAGTCGATGAAGTGGCGCAGGTAACCGGGGCTGGTCGCCTGCATCGTGTCCAGCATGCGCTGCACAAGCACCGCCGAGTTCAGCGGGCCGCCGTCGGCGGGCGCTTCGGTGCGCAACGAGCGGCGCACCTGCAGTTCGCTGCGCAGTTCCGACCACTCGCGCTGCACCTGCTGCAGCATCGGCACCTGCGGGTAATGCGGCAGCGAGCGCGACCCCGCATCGAGGTCGCGCACCAGTGCGCGCAGGCCCTCCAGTGCGGGCGGCTTACTTGGCATCCGCGGCCTTGGGCTTGGGAATCGGCGCGATTTCCACGCGCCGGTTGCGCGCGCGGCCGTCTTCGCTGGCATTGGAGCTGACCGGCTGCTCGCTGCCGAACGCGGCGGCGAACACCGCGTCGGCCGGTACGCCATCGGCAATCAACGTGCGGGTCACGGTCAGCGATCTCTGCGCGGACAGCTCCCAGTTATCGGCGAAACGGCGGTTGCCTTCGCGCACCGGCGCGTCATCGGTGAAGCCGCTGACCATCAGGATTTCTTCGCGGCTGCCCAGGTAGGCGGCCAGCGGCGCGGCCAGGCTGCGCAGCAGCTCCTGGCCTTCCGGCTGCAATTGGTCGGAGTTCAGCGCGAACAACACGCTGCCGCTGATACCGATGCGGCCATCGATCAGGGTGACGCGACCGGCGGCCAGTGGGCCGGCCAGCGCCTGTTCCAGTGTCTGCAGGCGCTTGGCTTCGGCCTGGCGCTGCTTCACTTCCTGGTCCAGCCGCTGCGACAGCTCCAGCTGCACGGCAACCACGCCGACCAGGATCAGCACGAACGCACCCAGCAACACCGACATCAGGTCGCCGAAGGCGGCCCAGATCGGGGCGTGCGAACCGCCATCGACCTCCAGCTCGTCGCTCATGCGCTGCCGGCCTTGGCGCGGCGCGCAGCCAGCTGCTGCAGTTCTTCCATCACCTGCTTCTGCGACAGCAGGCTGAGGTCGACCACCTCGCGCGCCTGTGCCACGTAGTAGGCCAGCTGTTCGTCGCTGCGGGCCAGCGAGGCATCCAGCGCGCCGCCGATCTGTTCCAGGCGGCTGGACAGTTCGGTGGAGGCGCTGCCGAACTGCGCGACCGCGTCACCGAAGGCGCCAGCCAGCTGGCCGACGTCGCCGGCGCTGCCGCTGAGCGCTGCGGCAATGCCATCCAGCTTGCCGGTCTCGGCGGCAATATGGTCGGTGAAGCGATTGCCGACGCGTTCCAGCAGCTCAGCCGAACCGCCGACCAGGGCGTCCACCGCGGTGCGCTGCTCGTGCGAAGCGTGGTTGATTGCATCCAGCAGGGTCTGCACGGTGGCCAGCAGGCGGCCGCGCTCTTCCAGCATCGCGTTGTCGCGCACCAGGCTCTCGGACAGCGTGCTGCGCAGCTCGTTGATGACGTCGGCGGCGGCCTTCGGCGCAGCGGCGGCGGTCTGCAGCAGGGTGGACACTTCGGCCAGCGTGGCGCTGGCCTGGGCGCGACCGTTCTCGCCGATCTGCTGCGCGGTTGCCGCCAGCGTGTCGCAGACCTGCTGCTGCTGCGCGGCCAGGCGTTCGCCGTTGGCCTGCAGGCGCTCGGCCAGATCGGTGGAAACGTGCTGCAGGGCATCGCTCCAGCGCTGCAGGCGCTGTTCGTCGCCGGCCTGCAGCTGGGCCTGCAGCGCGGCGTGGGCCTGCTGCAGTTCGGCACTGACCGCATCCCAGCGCGCCTGGCGCTGCTGCTCGCGGCTGTCCAGGCTGGCCTGCAGTTCGGCGTGCGCGGCGGCGGCGGCGGCCTGCGCGGCCTGCCACTGCTGCGAACGCTGCAGTTCGTGATCCTGCAGCAACGCCTGGCTGGCGCTGTGGTGTTGTTCCAGTGCCTGCAGCAGCGCCTGCGCACGCGCGTCCAGATGCTCGCTGGCGGCCAGCAACGCCTGCTGCTGGCGTTCGACCAGCGCGGTATTCAGTGCCTGCTGCTGTTCGGCGGCGGCGCGCCAGGCCTCGGCATTGCCGCTGGCATCGGCCTGCAGGCGCTCGCCGATGCGCGCGACCAGTGCTTCGGCGTGCGTGCCCTGGCCATCGCTGAAGGCCTGCAGGTGCTGGCGCAGATCACTCACCAGCGCCTGTTGTGCCTGGGTCTGCTCGCTCACCACCTTGGCCCAGCTGGCCTCGGTGGCGACGCGGCTGCGCTCGAAACCGTCGCTCAGTCCAGACAACTGCTGCTGCACCGCCTGCTCGACACGGGTGTGCAGTGCTTCGCCGTGACGGGCCAGGCCAGCCAGGGTGGTTTCGGCCATCGGCTGCAGCGCGCCACCGATGGCAGCGGCGCTGGCCTCGGCACCTTCGCGCAGCGACTGCTGCAGCGAGACGGCCAGGCGTTCCTGCAGCGCCTGGCTCTGGGCCAGGAACTCGGCCTGGCCGGCCAGCAGGCGCTCATTGGCGACCGCACTGTGCTGTTCGAAGGTGCTGGTCATCGCCTGCAGGCGGTCGACCAGCGCCGGCAGCGCGGCGGACTGTGCCTGCAGCAGGCGCAGCGATTCAGCGCGCTGCCACGCCTGGGAGTACGGGTGCAGGTCGCCGGCAATGGCACGGTCCAGCTGCTGCACGGCCTGCAGGCGGTCACGGCGCAGCAGCGCGGCCAGCAGGCCGAGCATGGCCGAGCTGGCCACACCGGCGATCGAGGTGCCGAATGCCACCGCCAGGCCTTGGACCGGCGACGCCAGCGAGCCGCGGATGGCGGCCATGTCGGTCGCGCTCTGCAGGGCCAGGCCGGTGCCACGCAGGGTGTCCATCATGCCCAGCAGGGTGCCGAGCATGCCCAGCAGCACCAACAGGCCAACCAGGTACGGGGTCAGCACCGGCGCGGGCAGGGCGGTGCGCTCGCCTTCCACGCGCAGGCGCACCGCGTTGCGCAGGCCCACCGGCACGCGTTCCAGCCAGGGGGCAAGGCTCTCCTTCGCGCTGGACAGGTCACTCAGTGCGCTGCGCAGGCCGTTGCTGGCCTGGCGGTAGCGGTACAGCTCCACGCCACCGGCGATGTAGCAGGCCGCGATGATCGCCGCCACCGCTGCACCCAGCGGATGCACCGAAACGTAGCCAATGCCGATCCAGCACACGGCCAGCAGGCCGACAAGGAAGACAACGACATGGAAAGCAGTTCTGGACATGGTGTTCCGGTCAGTGGGAGCGCAGGGCGTCTTGCAGCCCTTCGATCGGGTGGAAGCGCAGCTGCAGCTCGGCGAGCAGCAGTGTGCGCATGTCATGGCGGAAGGCCGCGCGCCAGCCGGGCTGGCCGTGCACGCGTTCAAAACGGGCGCCGAGCACCGCCGGCGCAGTGGCCAGCAGGCTGTGCTCGCGCGGGGTGAGGGTCTGCTCCATCACTGCGTCGACCTCGGCCAGCCGTGCCAGCTCGGGTGAAACCTGCACCAGCTGGTCGCGCAGGCGGCCGCGCAGGCGCCCGGTGGCGGTCTGGATGGCCTGCTGCAGCACCCGGTAGCGCTGGCGCAGCGAGGCGAAATTGGGTGCGGCGGCGGCTTCGGCCAAGTCGAGCAGGCGTTCGGCCTCGGCATCTTCACGGATCGAGGCCAGCAGGCTGGCATGAGCCTGCGCGCAGTCGTCCAGCACATCCTCGGCCGCTTCGGCGGCCTCACCCGGCTCGGGCAGGCGTCCGCCGAGCGCGCCGGACAGGGCCACGGCACGGCTCCAGTCCACCCACTGGCCGAGGCGATCGGTCAGGGCGGGACTGCTGGCCGGCATCGCGCCGTCGCTGAGACGGGCGAGCAGGCGGAGGAATTCCGGTCCACCCAGGACCGGCTGCGCTGCTTTCGCCATCAAGGGGTGAGGGGCCAAAAACCGCTGATTTTACAACCAGATGACCCGGCCTGGATGAAGGCGGGGCCGGGGGGAGGGCACCCGCAGGCGCGACAGGGCTTAGAATGTCCGGCTGCACCCATCCGTTCGACCCCTGGAGTACCCAATGACTGTTGCGCAGTTCTACCCGATCGGCACCCCCGGACAGCCCTGGGGCGACGCGGAACGCGCACAGTGGCGGGCCCGCCAGCAGCGCCAGCGCAGCTACCACGACGATGTAGTGGCCGCGCTTGAACGCCTGGACGACAGCTTCGATGTGATCCAGTACGGCCAGCTGGACTATGCGCCGGACCATTACCCGCTGTTCGCCGTGGTCAACCACGACTGGAACCCGGCGCTGCCGACCGCGCTGATCACCGGCGGCGTGCATGGCTACGAGACCAGCGGCGTGCATGGCGCCCTGCAGTTCCTGGAGCAGCAGGCCGAGCGTTACCTGGGCCGGTTGAACCTGATCGTGGCACCGTGCGTCAGCCCGTGGGGCTACGAGCGCATCCAGCGCTGGAACCCGGATGCCATCGACCCGAACCGCAGCTTCCGTGACGGCGGCCAGATCGAGGAAGCCGCCGCGCTGATGCGCTGGGTGGCCGAGCGCAAGCCGAACCTGCTGGTGCACCTGGACCTGCACGAGACCACCGACAGCGACCTGCACGAGTTCGATCCGGCGCGCTGCGCCCGCGACGGCAAGCCGTTCGAGCGCGACACCATTCCGGATGGCTTCTACGTGATCGGCAACAGCGAAGATCCGCAGGCCGAGTTCCAGAAGGCCCTGATCGCCGCAGTGGCGCCCATCACCCACATCGCCCCGGCCGACGCCGAAGGCAACCTGGTCGGCCTGCCGCTGCAGTCGCCGGGCGTGGTCTGGGGCGAGTCGCGCTCGATCGGCGCCTGCGCCGGCTTCACCGACGCGCGCTTTGCCACCACCACCGAGGTTTACCCGGACAGCCCGCGCACCAACCCGCAGGAATGCAACGACGCCCAGGTGGCGGCGGTATGCGCGGGCCTGGATTTCGCCCTGGCCACGCAGTAATACCTCCGCCCAGGGGCGCGCCGGGTCATGCCCAGCGGCTCGGCGTGAGCTAGCCCAGCAGGATCACGCCCCACACCGTGCCGACCATCAGCAGTGAGGTGGTCTGTGCGGCGCTGCCCATGTCCTTGGCGTTCTTCGACAGTGGGTGGTGGTCAAGCGAGATGCGGTCGACCACCGCTTCGATGGCCGAGTTGAGCAGTTCCACCAGCAGGCTGATGAAGCAGACTGCCAGCACCACGGCGCGTTCGACCCGGCTGATGTCCAGCAGGAACGCGGTGGCGATCAGCAGTGCATGCAGCAGCAACAGCTGCCTAAAGGCTGCTTCGCCACGGAAGGTGGCGATGAAGCCATCGCGCGAATGGATCAGCGTATGGAAGATGCGGGCAAGCCCGGTCTTGCCGTGCGGGTACTTGCCGCTGTCCCTGGGGTGAGGTGGCTGCATGCCGCTCCTGCCATGAATTGACCTCACGACAGGATGTGCAGGCGGGCGTCGGGAAAGCGTCGGACGCCCGTTGGATTTTCCTTCAGCCGGCCTGGCGCTGCGCCTGGATGGCCTGGTCGAGGGCATCCAGATCATCCGTCGGCGAGGCCAGCCATGCCGGGTACGCCTCGGTCTCCACGAAGTCGGAGGATCGCAGTACATCATCGAAGGCAGGATTGTCCTTCTCCGCATGACGCAGCAGGCCGGACATCAACACGCAGATGCGGACGGCGGCCTGGAAGGCGCCCTGCAACGAACCGGCCGGCTCGGTGACCGTGTTGAGGAAGGCCGCATAGGCCGGGCCATCGAACACGAATTCCTCGCGGTTCTTGAACGCTTCGCCACTGAGGTTCGTCTCTCCCGAGTTATGGCGGGAGAAGCCCCACGACCAGATGTCGAGGAAGCGCAGGTCATCCAGCATCCGGCGCGCATCGCCATTCAGTGGAACGGCACCGGACAGGGCGTGCTCCAGCGTGGCGCCTGGGGCAGGTGCTGCATGCCAATGGCAGCACCCAGTACTGCCACGATCGCTTCGGCCAGGTGACCCGCAAGGTACAGACCGTCAACGGCGTTGCCGGCACGCTGCGCTACGCCTACAGCAAGTCGGGTCGCCTGACCGCGTTGACCTACCCCGACGGCAGCGTGGCCGACTACGTGCGTGATATCCAGGGCCGCATCAGCCAGATCGGCCTGACCCGGCCCGGCCAGGCGCGCCAGATCGTGGTGAACAACGTGACCTATGCAGCCTTCGGTCCGGCGACCGGCTGGACCTACGGCAATGGCCGCCAGCTGCAGCGTCCGTTGGACCTGGACTATCGACCGCAAGCGGTGCACGACCCGGCCGCGGGCGGCCTGTCGCTGGGCTACGGCTATGATCCGGTCGGTTCGATCACCGAGCTGAAGAACGGCACAGGCTCGACGGTGCTGGCCAAGTACGCTTACGACACGCTGGGCCGCCTGACCCAGACCCAGGACGGTACGACCGGCACGCCGATCGAAACCTATGCCTACGACGCCACCGGCAATCGCACTTCGCTGACTACCTCGGCAGGCACCGCCAGCTACACCTATCCCGCAACCAGCCACCGGCTGACCGCAGTGGATGGCGAAGCGCGCAACCATGACGCGGTGGGCAACACCACCAGCATCGGCGGCAAGACGTTCACCTACAGCGATGCCAACCGCATGAACGCGGTGAAGCAGGGCAATTCCGTACTGGAAAGCTACGCCTACAACCATCGCGGCGAGCGCATGCTGCGCAGCCCGGCCGGTGGCGCTGCACAGATCACCTTGTATGACGAGGCGGGGCAGTGGCTGGGCAACTACTCGGCCACAGGCCAGGCGCAGCAGCAGGCCATCTGGCTGGACAACTATCCGGTAGCGCTGATCAATGTGCCGGCTACCGGCGTGCCTGAACTGGCCTACGTGCAGCCGGATCATCTGGGCACGCCGCGCGTGGTGATCGATCCGGTACGGAATGTCTCGATCTGGGAGTGGAGCAACAAGAGCGAGGTGTTCGGCAACCAGATTCCGAGTGCAGACCCGGACGGCGATGGTGTGGCGTTCGAGCTGGCGCTGCGCTTCCCGGGCCAGCAGGCGACGGATGCGAGTGGGTTGTTCTACAACTACCAGCGCGAGTACGACCCGGCGGTGGGGCGGTATTCTCAGAGTGATCCGATTGGGTTGATGGGCGGTGTGAGCACTTACGCGTATGCGCGTGGGTACCCAGTAGCCGCACTTGATCCGCTGGGACTTGATACGCTGGTCATCGACTCCGGAGCGGTTGATGGCAATCCTTTTGGCCACATAGCCATAGCTACATCAAGCGGAGGCGTGTTCAGCTACGGTACTGTCCATCCCTACGGAGGGAGTACCTACGAATACTTGAAGTCCCAAGTGAAAGATAGATTTGTTCAGATTGTTAGACTTCGTACTACGCCCCAGCAAGAGGCTGCGATCGCAGCAGAGATGAGGAAGCATAATCCGGGCAACTATTCTGTTATTTCCAATAACTGCGCAACAGCAGTGGACAGTTCTTTGGAGGCTGCCGGAGTGGCTATATCGAGCGGCCATATCCATCCGGGATTTGTCTATGCACACGCGTTGGCTAGTCCATTGCGAATCGGCACTTCCCTCATTCTTCGGGGTGGCGGGATCCCCCCGGAACTTCAGAACTTCGACGGAAAGAATGGGCCGTGAAATTCATTTATATATTAATATTTGCGATTCTCGTGGGCGTCGCGATCTGGTTCTTTAGGGGGCTTTCCAGAGGGGAGCTCGCAGATAAACCTGTTTATGCCTCTCTACAAGCGGCGGAGCTGCAATTCAGAGGCAAGCCGGGACCGGGCCTGATTTATGACGAGACTGGGGGGCATCTGCTGGCCGGATTTTCAGTGGGACCACAAAAAAGAGTGTGGGTTGCACTAAACTCCAGGAAGCATAATGGAGATCTTCTGACGGTTCCCGAGCATGGGGAGGCTAAGATTCCTTGCGGGCTTGTCGATCAGCTGGCATCGTCCAATATCGGCGATTCTGACGTGAAGACTGCTTTGGCAGTTTCATGCATAAAGTGATGTGGTCCGACGCTTCTGCCAAGGGGCGCCTCGGGCAAGTGCCGCATTCCAAAGGCAGCACCCAGGACTGCCCTGACCGCTTCGACCGGTCACCTGCAGTGTTTCCGTCTCGAAACCAGCTTGACTGGAAGCGTCATTCTCATCTACGCCAGGACATGGCGGATCGAGCATCTGCCGATGGCGGATGCAGTGCCCTGAAGGACATCCCGTGCCCAGATTCCTCACCCCCGACGAGGTTTCTCTCATCCACAGGCTGCTGCCTGAGACGACCGAGCTGTCCGAACGGTTGTTGAAGGATCTTGCGCTCGCCCAGGTGGAGGACGTAGAGGTCGTCGGATTCGGGGGCGTGGTGTTCCTGTCCAGCACGACCCAGCTCTTCGGCAGTGACGTTGCTACGGCCATGCTTGCCGATGCCGATGGCGTGCCGGTGAGAGTCACCCTGTGCCTGGATAATCACGATCAGCTCTTCGAGCTGGAACTGTGCAAGGTGGACTTCTCGCCGATCATCGGCGTCGATCTGAGAAGCGCTTTCAGGGAGCATTGACGCCTGTTGAAAGCGTTCCTCGCTGAAGGCCGTTGCGCCTGGCGTTCACCCGTCGGGCTGCAACCGCCCCGCCGCCTGCGCGCACAACGACTGACAGGCCATGACCAATCCCTCCATCACCCGGTCGCCCACGTACTGCTCGGGTTCGCCGTTCTGGCGGGTGCGTTCGGCCGCCAGCAGCAGTTCCAGCACTACCCGCAACCCGCTCAACGCGCAATCGGCATCGGCCAGGGCCAGGCAGCGCCCGGGCAGCTGATGCCGCTCCCGCCAGGGTTGGCCATCGGCCGCCGCACCGACGCCGATGCGATGGAGGTTGGCAATGAAGGTGTTCCTGTCCACTGCGGGCACAGCCTGTGGCGAACCGTCGTCGTGGGCGGTGCTGCGGTAGGCGTGCAGATGCGGGAAGTCCGATTCGTTCATGGCAAGGCTCCGTGCAGGGCAATCGGTAGCCGCCACTCATAAAAGCGGCGGACGGTACGTGGTTCGAACACCGGGTTGATGTCAGTCCGGCGGGCCCGAAGGCCCCCACGCACCGCCCGCCATAGCCGGCAGACGGATTGCCAGCCGGCGCCACGCTAAGGTGACGCCGGCTGGCAAGCGCATACATCAACATCAACTCGGGTGTTCGAAGCCCGGCCACCCTTTTCCGGTGGCACGCCATCTGAGCCCCTGGCGCTGTGCAATGCCAATCAGAAGAGTTGCAAACATCGTTCGATTGGAGACGCTTTCGGCATTCTCCCACGCTGTTAAGCACCGCCAGCGCGGGCTGGCGCGGTGATCCGCCCGAACCGTGCAATCTGCGACAGGTGTCGAGGTTGGGAAGCGGGAGGGAGCGAGTGGGGAGGGGCGATGGCGACAGGTTCCGCGCGAGGCTGAGTCGAGCCTGGCCGGGCCCCAGCAGCGCCAAAGCGTGACGTGCGACTCGGGTTGACGTTCCCAGCCACCAAGCGCAGGCTTGTTCAGCACGTTTCCTAACCAGAAGGAGACTTATGACCGCGACCGCTTCGCTGCACCCAACCCCCGACACCCAGGGCCGTTCCCGCCTCTGGAGTGTGTTCTGGCTGCAGGGCGTCATTCCCAGCAACATTCTGTGGGCGGTAGCCCTCTGGGCCCTGGCCAACCAGCGCACCACGCTGCTGCTGGGGGTATTTGCCGTGCTGCTGCTCTATACCGGCTGGATCATCCCGGCGGTGTGGCGGGCGGCGCCCACCGCGCACAACCCCAACCTGGGCGTAGCCGCGCGTGGGCTGACCGTCGCCTGGGGGCTGAACACCGTGCTGGTGATCTTCTTCCTGACCCTGCAGCTGGTGGCTCAATAGAACTGAACGGGCTCGCCGCCACGGTCGAAGGCGGCGAAGCGGCCGATCTGACCGTCATGGATGGCGTTGACCATCAGCTGCAGCGGGCGCGCGGCTTCGTCGCTGTTGGGCGCGAAACCGGCGCGGCCGTCCAGCGCCGCCACGAAGACCAGGTCCCAGTCGATGCCGGTGGTGGTCGATTCGGTGGCCAGCGCCTGGAAGCTGGGCACCTCGGCCGGCAGCTTGTCCACGCACAGCACCGGCGAGAGGGTGCCGCCCTCGCGACGGTCATGCCGGTCGAGCTGGTCGCTGGTGGGCGATTCGGGCAGCTCGGCGCGCACGAATACGAACAGCAAGCGTTGCGGTTCAGCCTGCTGGCCTGCGGCGTGCAGCAGCTGCTGGAAATCGTTCATCATCATGAGGGTTGTCACACGCCTACTGCACGGAAAGCCGCATGCTGCCACAACGCCTGCCGCGCGGGGCCGAACGCGATTGATTTAAGTCATGCCCATGGAACTGACAGCCGCGTACTCTGGCAATCGTTCCAGCAGGCGAGGGTATCCGGGCCGTTCCGGGCACAGGCAAGACGGTGGAGCAACAAGGTGGACCAGCCATGAGCCAACTCACCGACGGTTTCGGACGCAGCTTTCCGTACCTGCGCCTGTCGTTGACCGAAGCCTGCAACTTCCGTTGCAGTTACTGCCTGCCCGACGGTTACCAGGCCGATGGCCGCCCGCGCTTCCTGCAGGTGGATGAAATCGCGCGGCTGGTGCGTGCATTTGCCGCGCTGGGCATGAGCAAGATCCGCCTGACCGGCGGCGAGCCCAGCCTGCGCAAGGACCTGGACGAGATCATCGCCACCGTGGCGGCAGTGCCGGGCATCCGCAAGGTGGCCATCACCACCAATGGCACGCTGCTGCCGCGTCGCCTGCCGGGCTGGCACCGTGCCGGCCTGACCGCGCTGAACGTGAGCATGGACAGCCTGCAGCGCGAACGCTTCAGGACCATCACCGGGCATGACCGCCTGCCGGAGATCGAACAGGGCCTGGCGCTGGCGCAGGCACTGGGCCTGCCCGCGATCAAGCTCAACGCGGTACTGCTGCGTGGCCTGAACGACGACGAGCTGCCGCAGTGGATGGACTACCTGCGCGACCGCCCCTTCAGCGTGCGCTTCATCGAACTGATGCGCACCGGCGACAACGAAGCCTATTTCCAGCGCCACCACCTGCGCGCCGACCTGGTGATCGAGCAGCTGCTGGCCGCCGGCTGGCACGAGCGTCCGCGCGCGGCCGATGCCGGCCCAGCGCGGGAGTTCGGCCACCCTGACCATCGCGGCAGCATCGGCATCATCGCCCCGTATTCGCGTGACTTCTGCAAGGGCTGCAACCGCCTGCGGGTAACCGCCAAGGGCGATCTTCGGCTGTGCCTGTTCGGCGAGTTCGGCGTGCCGCTGCGCCCGCTGCTGCAGCGCGACGACGACCACGACGCGCTGCTGGCACGCATCACCACACAGCTTGGCCTGAAAGCGGCCGGGCATGGACTGCACCAGGGCCAGACCGGGCTGACCCCGCACCTGGCCTCCATCGGAGGATGAGCAACACGATGAGTGGGGAATTGAATGCGGCCTTCCACATGGCCGATGTCCGCGACAAGCGCATCACCCGCCGCCGTGCGGTGGCGGTGGGCGAGCTGCATGCCGGCCCGGTGGCCTATCCGCTGATCGTCGAGCGCCGCCTGCCCAAGGGCGATGCGCTGGTGATGGCCGAAATTGCCGGCCTGCAGGGCGCCAAGATGGCCTCGATGCTGATGCCGCTGTGCCACCCGCTGCCGCTGGAACTGGTGCAGGTGTTCTGCGCGCCGGTACCGGAACGGCAGGCGATCCGCGTGTGGTGCGAGTGCGCCAGCGAGGCGCGCACCGGCGTGGAGATGGAGGCGCTGGCTGGCGTCAACGCGGCGCTGCTGACCCTGTACGACCTGAGCAAGCCGGTGGAACCGGCCCTGCGCATCGAAGGCATCCGCCTGCTGTTCAAGGAAGGCGGCAAGCGCGGTGTATGGCTGCACCCGGACGGCATGGACGATGCCGAGCGCGCGCGCTTCAAGCCGCGTGCGCCGAAGGGCCTGGCGGGCGCGGCCTGTGCGGTGATCACGCTGAGCGATCGCGCCAGCGAGGGCACCTATGAAGATGTGTCTGGCCCGACCCTGGTGAGCGGCGTGAAGAAGCTGGGTGGTGAGGTCGTGGCCGCGGAGGTGTTGCCCGATGGCATCGAGCCATTGGCGGGCCGCCTGCAGGCGTTGGCCGCCGATGGCGTGCGCCTGTGCCTGTGCACCGGCGGTACCGGGCTGGGCCCGCGTGACCTGACCCCGGAGGCGCTGCGTTCCTTGAACGCACGGCCGGTGCATGGCCTGGCGCAGATGGTGCGGGCACTGAGCGCACAGCACACGCCGATGGCCTGGCTGAGCCGCGCCGAAGTGGTGCAGCTGGGCAATATGCTGGTGTTCGCAATGCCCGGCAGCCCGAAGGCGGCGGCGCAGTGCCTGGACATCCTGGCGCCGGTACTGGGCCACGCCCTGGCGATGGTCGATGGTGGTGGCCACTGATGATTGCCTACAGCGAAGCCCTGCAGCACCTGCTGGACGCGGCCACGCCGCTGCCGGCCGAGCACCTGCCGTTGCATGCGGCTGCAGGCCGTACCCTGGCCAGTGACATCCACAGTGCGCAGTCGCTGCCGCCGTTCGACAATTCGGCGATGGACGGCTTCGCGCTGCGCGCCAACGGCGCGACGTTCGAAGCTGGTACCGAATTCGCGGTGCAGGGCTGGCAGGCGGCCGGCGATGCCGGTGCCGAAGGCGGCGAGGGTGCCTGGGAAATCATGACCGGCGCGCGCATGCCGGTTGGGCTGGATACGGTGGTGCCGGTCGAGAACGTGGAGGTCCTCGCCAGCGAAGATGGACGCCCGACCCGCATCGCCCTGAAGGGCACGGTGAAGCCGGGCCAGAACGTGCGGCTGCGCGGCCAGGATGTGAGCGATGGCGAGCGCGTGCTGCAGGCTGGGCAGGTACTGGACATCAACGCGCGCACCCTGCTGCATGCCATCGGCGAGGGCGAGGTGGCGGTGGTGGCGCGGCCGAAGGCGGCGGTGATCGCCACCGGCAAGGAGCTGGTGACCGAGGCGGCGCAGACGCTGGAATCCGGCCAGATCCGTGACAGCAACCGACCGTACCTGGTCGGCCGCCTGCAGGCCGCCGGTGCCGAAGTGGTGTGGCAGGGCACCGTGGGCGATGACGTGGCCGCGTTCAATGCGGTGCTGGATGACGCGCTGGCTGCCGGCGCGCAGCTGCTGATCAGCACGGGCGCGGTGTCGGCCGGCCGCTACGATTTCGTTCCCGATGCGCTGCGTGGTCGTGGCGCTCGCATCGTGTTCCACAAGGTGGCAATCCGCCCGGGCAAGCCGCTGTTGTTCGCGGTGCTGCCCAATGGCGCGCTGTATTTCGGCCTGCCCGGCAACCCGGTCTCGGCCGCCGTGGGCCAGCGCTTCTTCGTCGAGCCGGTGCTGCGCCGCCTGCTGGGGCTGGCACCGGAACCCGTGTTGCAGCTGCCGCTGCAGGCCGACGTGCGCACGCCGCCGGGCCTGCGCTTCCATGCGCGGGCGCGAGTGGAAGTGGACGGTCAGGGGCGCCTGAGTGCGCGCGTGCTGTCCGGGCAGGAGTCATTCCGTTTGATGTCCATGCTGCAGGCCAACGCCTGGGTGGTGCTGGAGGCCGAGGGCGACCTGGCCACCGCTGGCACACCGGTGCGGGTACAGGGCTGGGGTCACCATGACCCGGTGCAGCTGGCGAGCCAGGAGTCATGATGAAACAGGTGAATCTGCAGTTGTTCGGTGCGTTTTCCGATCTGGATGCCAGCCGCGAAATCGCGGTGGAGGTGGCCGGTGGCACCGTGGCCGACCTGCGCCAGGCGCTGCGCGAGCTGCTGCCGGTGCGTTGGCCGGACTTCCGTGCCGGCCTGCTGGATTATTCGGCGTTCGCCGACCAGCAACGCGTGCTGCGTGACCACGAGGCGCTGCCCGACGATGGCCGGGTGGCGATCCTGCCGCCGGTAAGCGGGGGCTGAGCGATGAGCGAGAAGATCATCGCCAAGGTGGTGGACCGCGCGCAGGCAGCGATCGATCCGGCCGAGGGCATCGCGGCGGTGTCTGATGCGGGTTTCGGTGGCATCGATGTGTTCATCGGCAAGGTGCGCGACGTCAACATCGGCCGGCCGGTGACCGGGATCACCTACGATCTGTTCGAACCGTTGGTGTTGAACGAGTTCAAGCGACTGGCGGCGGAGGTCGAGGCCACGTTCGGGCCGAAGCTGAAGCTGTACGTGGCGCACGCCAGGGGTCGGCTCGGCATTGGCGATGTGGCGGTGGTGGTGGCCGCAGGCAGCCCGCACCGTGACGAGGCGTTCCGTGCCTGCCGGCAGTTGATCGAGGTGGTGAAGCACCAGTGCCCGATCTGGAAGCAGGAACATTACGAGGACGGCGACAGCGAGTGGAGCGAGGGCTGCAGCCTGTGCCACGCGGACAACGAACCCGCACACGGCCATGACCACGCGCACGATCACCGGCATTGATGCCGCCGCAGCCACGCATGGCGTGGCTCCACTGCGATGAGCATCAACGGCATCGTGCTGGCCGGGGGCCTGTCCAGCCGGATGGGGCGCGACAAGGCGCTGCTGCCGTGGCAGGGGCGCACGCTGCTGGAACACATGCGGGGCCTGTTGATGCAGGCGGGCGCGCGCGAGGTCTGGGTCAGCGGCAATTACCCGGCGTTCGGCGCCGTGCCGGACCGAGTGGCACGTTGCGGGCCGCTGGGTGGGCTCTACAGCGTGGCGATGCGCATGCCCGATGGCCCGGCGTGGGTGGTGCCGGTGGACACGCCGTTGCTGGCGCCGCAGCTGCTGCAACGGCTGGCGGCAGAGCGGCAGGGGGCATGCACGATCTTTGACGGGCATCCCTTTCCCATGCTGCTGAATGTGGACAATGCCACTCGTAGCGTGCTGGCCGCGATGCTGGATGATGCGCAGGGGCAGCGCTCGGTACAGGCCTTCCAGCGTCGCCTGCAGATGCACGTGCTGGCGCTGGAAAGCGTTGACGAAGCCTGCCTGGTCAACTGCAATACCCCCGAACAATGGGAGGATGTTGCGTCATGAAAGTGCAGTTGCAGGACCAATCGGTACGGCTTCGCCTGGATGAGGCCGAACTGGCGCGCCTGCTGGC
Source organism: Stenotrophomonas sp. SMYL11 (assembly GCF_036320005.1). Lineage (NCBI taxonomy): Bacteria > Pseudomonadati > Pseudomonadota > Gammaproteobacteria > Lysobacterales > Lysobacteraceae > Stenotrophomonas > Stenotrophomonas sp. SMYL11. The sequence goes on along the minus strand of NZ_JAWIRS010000001.1, from coordinate 276,989 downwards.
CGGCGAATCGGTCGAGAACATGACCCGCTTCGGCGGTATCGAAGGCTGGGGCATGGCGGTCTCGCTGCATGGCGGCGAGCAGCCCGTGCTGCTGGACGGTGGCACCTTCTGCCGCCTGGTGCTGCCACGTTCGGCCGTTGAGGCCTTGGCGGCGCGGCTGCCGTGCCGTGATGGCCTGCCGTTCGACATTGCCCTGGAAGATGGCGGCCAGCTTCAGCTGCAGTTCGATGTGGACGTGCGTGACAGCGTGCGCCAGCGCGGGGTGACCCGCCGCAACACCGCTTCATCGGTTTGACATTTGTCAGGGGCAGGCTGGAAACCGGCCCCTGATTGATCCAGATCAACCCCGTCGTCCGTGCTGCACGGCCTAATGGCTGCATGACGACGGGTCACAACTTGAAACGCAGTACCCACGTCATTCCACAGCCTTGGAGCCATGTATGACCGTCGGTAGCGATCCTGTTGTCCGCAGCACTGTCCGTCCGGGTCGCGTCATCAGCGACTGGACGCCGGAGGACCCCGGCTACTGGGAGCGCACCGGCAAGCGGGTCGCCACCCGCAACCTGGTCATCTCGATCCCCTCGCTGCTGCTGGCCTTCTCGGTCTGGGTGCTGTTCTCGGCGGTGTCGATCAGCCTGCCGAAGATCGGCTTCAACTTCAGTACCGACCAGCTGTTCTGGCTGGTAGCGCTGCCCAGCCTGTCCGGCGCCACCCTGCGCATCTTCTATTCATTCGTGATTCCGATCTTCGGCGGCCGCCGCTGGACCGCGCTGTCGACCGCGTCGTTGCTGGCGCCGACGCTCTGGCTCGGCTTTGCGGTGCAGGACCCGACCACGCCCTACTGGGTGTTCGTGGCCATCGCGATCCTGTGTGGCTTCGGTGGCGCGAACTTCTCGTCGTCGATGTCCAACATCTCCTTCTTCTACCCCAAGCAGAAGCAGGGCCTGGCGCTGGGCCTGAACGCCGGCCTGGGCAACGTGGGCGTGTCGGTGGCGCAGGCGGTGATTCCGCTGGTCATCACCGTGGGCGTGTTCGGTGCGCTGGGTGGTGCGCCGCAGCCCACGGTGGAGGGTGGGGCGCCGCTGTTCCTGCAGAACGCCGGCTTCATCTGGGTGCCGGCCATCGCGCTGTGCGCCATCGCGGCCTGGTTCGGCATGAACGACCTGACCAGCGCCCGCTCGTCGTTCTCCGAACAGGCGGTGATCTTCCGCCGCAAGCACAACTGGCTGATGTGCTGGTTGTACATCGGCACCTTCGGCTCCTACATCGGCTTTTCGGCCGGCTTCCCGATGCTGGTGAAGAGCCAGTTCCCGGATGTGAACCCGCTGGCCTACGCCTTCATCGGCCCGCTGCTGGGGGCACTGATGCGCTCGGTGGGCGGCAGCATGGCCGACCGCTGGGGTGGCGCACGCCTGACCTTCTGGGTGTTCGCGCTGATGATCGCGGCGGTGTTCGGCGTGCTGCACTTCCTGCCCAGCGATGGCCAAGGCGGCAACTTCCATGGCTTCCTGCTCAGCTTCATGGCGCTGTTCGTGCTCAGTGGCATCGGCAACGGCACCACCTTCCGCATGATCCCGGTGATCTTCCGCACCCTGCACGAGCGCTGGTCGGCCAACGACAACGCCGAGGGCAAGGTGGCTGCTGCCCACCAGGCCAGCATCGAATCGGCCGCGGTGGTCGGCTTCTCCGGTGCGATCGGTGCCTACGGCGGCTTCTTCATTCCCAAGAGCTACGGCTCATCCATCACCTTGACCGGCAGCCCCGACATGGCGCTGTACGGATTCGTTGTTTTCTACGTCACCTGCCTGGCCGTGACCTGGTGGTGGTACTACCGGCGCGGTGCCGAGACACCCTGCTGACGACATGAAAACGCACCGCAGCCAGATGACACACACAGCCACGATGCCGATGTCCGCAAAGGGAGACCCCCGATGAGTTATTTCCTCGATCGCTTGCAGTTCTTCAAGCGTGACCCCCAGACCTTTGCCGATGGCCACGGATTCGCCAAGAGCGAAGGCCGTGACTGGGAAAACAGCTACCGCGCCCGCTGGCAGTACGACAAGATCGTGCGTTCCACCCACGGCGTGAACTGCACGGGTTCGTGCAGCTGGAAGATCTACGTCAAGAACGGCCTGGTCACCTGGGAAACCCAGCAGACCGACTACCCGCGCACGCGCCCGGACCTGCCCAACCATGAACCGCGTGGCTGCCCGCGTGGCGCCAGCTATTCCTGGTACCTGTACAGCGCCAACCGGCTGAAGTACCCGCTGATCCGCGGCACGCTGCTGCGTCTGTGGCGCGAAGCGCGCAAGAGCAAGGGCCCGGTCGACGCCTGGGCCAGCATCGTGGAGGACAAGGAGAAGGCGCGCTCGTACAAGACCCGCCGCGGCATGGGCGGCTTCGTGCGCCTGCAGTGGGAAGAGGCCAACGAGATCATCGCCGCCTCCAACCTGTACACGGTGAAGCAGTATGGCCCGGACCGCGTGGTCGGCTTCTCGCCGATTCCGGCGATGTCGATGGTCTCCTACGCCGCCGGCGCGCGCTACCTGTCGCTGCTGGGCGGCGCCTGCCTGTCCTTCTATGACTGGTACTGCGACCTGCCGCCGGCCTCGCCGCAGATCTGGGGCGAGCAGACCGACGTGCCCGAATCGGCCGACTGGTACAACAGCCGCTACATCATCGCCTGGGGCTCGAACGTGCCGCAGACGCGCACGCCCGATGCGCACTTCTTCACCGAGGCGCGCTACAACGGCACCAAGACGGTGGCGATCTGCCCGGACTATTCCGAGCTGGCCAAGCTGACCGACCATTGGCTGCACCCCAAGCAGGGCACCGACGCGGCACTGGCCTTCGCCTTCGGCCATGTGATCCTGCGCGAGTTCCACGTCGATTCGCCCTCGCAGTACTTCCAGGACTACTGCCGCCAGTACTCGGACATGCCGATGCTGGTGCGCCTGGAACGCCGCGACGATGGCCGCCTGGTGCCGGGCCGTTTCCTGCGTGCCAGTGAACTGGGCGGGCTGGGCGAAGCCAACAACCCGGACTGGAAGACGCTGGCCTATGACGAGACCAGCGGCCAGATCGTGGTGCCCAACGGCTCGATCGGCTTCCGCTGGGGCGAGAAGGGCAAGTGGAACATCGAGGAGAAGGAAAGCAAGGGCGCCGAGACACGCCTGCGCCTGAGCCTGGCTGATGGCCATGAGGGCATCGAGGCGGTGAGCTTCCCGTACTTTGGTGGCATCGAGACCGACGGCTGGACTGCCGCGCCGGCCGACGACGTGCTTGAGCGCCACATCCCGGTGCGTCGCCTGGCGCTGGCCGACGGTGGCCAGACCCTGGTGGCCACGGTCTACGACCTGCTGCTGGCCCAGTACGGCGTGGACCGTGGCTTTGGCGGCGGCAACGTGGCATCGAGCTTCGACGAGATGGTGCCGGGCACCCCGGCCTGGCAGGAGCGCATCACCGGCGTGCCGCGTGCCGAGGTGATCGAGATCGCCCGCGAGTTCGCGCGTACCGCCGACAAGACCCATGGCCGCTCGATGATCATCGTCGGCGCGGGCATGAACCACTGGTTCCACAACGACATGAACTACCGCGGCCTGATCAACATGCTGATCATGTGCGGTTGCGTGGGCCAGACCGGTGGCGGCTGGGCGCACTACGTGGGCCAGGAGAAGCTGCGCCCGCAGACCGGCTGGCAGCCGCTGGCGTTCGGCCTGGACTGGAGCCGCCCGCCGCGCCACATGAACGGCACGTCGTTCTTCTACTTCAACACCGGGCAGTGGCGCTACGAGAAGCTGCAGGTGGATGAGCTGCTCTCGCCGCTGGCAGATGCCAGCAAGTACAGCGGCAGCCTGGCCGACCTGAACCTGCGCGCGGTGCGCATGGGCTGGCTGCCGTGTGCCCCGCAGCTGGACCGCAACCCGCTGCAGTTGGCACGCGAGGCCGAAGCGGCCGGCGTGGCCCCGGCCGACTATGCGCTGGGCAAGTTCAAGGACGGTTCGCTGGACTTCGCCTTCGCCGACCCGGACGCCAGCCAGAACCACCCTCGCATGATGTTCATCTGGCGCTCGAACCTGCTGGGTTCCTCGGGCAAGGGCCACGAGTACATGCTGCGGCATCTGCTGGGGACGCGCCACGGGCTGCAGGGCAAGGACCTGGGCGAGATGGGTGCGATCAAGCCGGAGGAAGTGAGGTGGCGTGACGAGGCACCGGAAGGCAAGCTGGACCTGCTGGTCACGCTCGACTTCCGCATGTGCACCACCGCGCTGTACTCGGACATCGTGCTGCCGACCGCGACCTGGTACGAGAAGGACGACCTCAACACCTCGGACATGCACCCGTTCATCCACCCGCTGTCGAAGGCGGTGGACCCGGCGTGGGAATCGCGCAGCGACTGGGAGATCTTCAAGGAGGTCGCCCGCACGGTGAGCGAGATGGCGCCGGGCGTGCTGGGCGTGGAGAAGGATCTGGTGCTGGTGCCGACCCTGCACGACACCCCCAACGAGCTGGGCATGCCGTTCGGCGTGGCCGACTGGAAGAAGGGCGAGTGCGAGGCCATCCCGGGCCAGACCATGCCGTCGATGACAGTGGTGGAGCGCGACTACCCGAACCTGTACCGCAAGTTCACCTCGCTGGGCCCGCTGCTGGACAAGCTGGGCAACGGCGGCAAGGGCATGAGCTGGGACACGAAGCATGAAGTCGAATTCCTCGGCAAGCTCAACCACACCGTGCACGACGAAGGTGTCAGCCAGGGGCGTCCGGCCATTTCGACCGCGATCGACGCGGCCGAGGTGATCCTGCACCTGGCACCGGAAACCAATGGCCACGTCGCAGTGAAGGCGTGGGAGTCGCTGGGCACCTTCACCGGCCGCGAGCACACCCACCTGGCGGTGGGCAAGGAGCACGAGGCGATCCGCTTCCGTGACATCCAGGCGCAGCCGCGCAAGATCATTTCCTCGCCGATCTGGTCGGGCCTGGAGGACGACAACGTCAGCTACAACGCCGGCTATACCAACGTGCACGAACTGATTCCGTGGCGCACGGTGACCGGCCGCCAGCAGTTCTACCAGGACCACGAGTGGATGATCGACTTCGGCGAGGCCTTCATGGGCTACCGGCCGCCGGTCAACACGCGCACGGTGGAGCCGCTGCTGAACCAGCGCCCGAACGGCAACAAGGAGATCGTGCTGAACTGGATCACGCCACACCAGAAGTGGGGCATCCACAGCACCTACAGCGACAACCTGATCATGCAGACGCTGTCGCGCGGCGGACCCATCGTGTGGATCAGCGAGGACGACGCGCGCAGCGCCGGCATCGTCGACAACGACTGGATCGAGCTGTTCAACGTGAACGGTGCGATTGCCGCGCGTGCGGTGGTCAGCCAGCGCGTGATGCCGGGCATGGCGATGATGTACCACGCCCAGGAACGCATCATCAACGTGCCGGGCTCGGAGATTTCCGGGACCCGCGGTGGCATCCACAACTCGGTGACCCGCATCGTGCTCAAGCCCACCCACATGATCGGCGGCTACGCGCAGCTGGCGTACGGCTTCAACTACTACGGCACCTGCGGTACCAACCGCGACGAGTTCGTGATCGTGCGCAAGATGGACAAGATCGATTGGCTGGACGATGAACAGCCCGCTGGTGCTTCGGCATCGGCCAGCAAGGAGGTGGTGTGATGAAGGTCCGTGCACAGATCGCGATGGTGCTGAACCTGGACAAGTGCATCGGCTGCCATACCTGCTCGATCACCTGCAAGAACGTCTGGACCTCGCGCGAGGGCGTCGAGTACGCCTGGTTCAACAACGTGGAAACCAAGCCGGGCATCGGCTACCCGAAGGAATGGGAGAACCAGGACAAGTGGAACGGCGGCTGGGTGCGCACCCGCGCCGGCAAGCTGGTGCCGCGTGCCGGTGGCCGCTGGCGCATGCTGGCCAAGATCTTCGCCAACCCGGACCTGCCGCAGATCGACGACTACTACGAGCCGTTTGATTTCGACTACCAGAACCTGCACACCGCCAAGGACAGCCAGCACCAGCCCACCGCGCGGCCGCGCTCGCTGATCAGTGGCGAGCGCATGCAGAAGATCGAGTGGGGCCCGAACTGGGAGGAAATCCTGGGCTCGGAGTTCAGCAAGCGCTCGCGCGACTACAACTTCGACCAGGTGCAGAAGGAGATCTACGGCGCCTTCGAGAAGACTTTCATGATGTACCTGCCGCGCCTGTGCGAGCACTGCCTGAACCCGGCGTGCGTGTCGGCGTGCCCCTCGGGTGCGATCTACAAGCGCGAAGAAGATGGCATCGTGCTGATCGACCAGGACAAGTGCCGCGGCTGGCGCATGTGCGTGTCGGCCTGCCCATACAAGAAGATCTACTACAACTGGAAGAGCGGCAAGTCCGAGAAGTGCATCTTCTGCTACCCGCGCATCGAGATGGGTGAGCCGACGGTGTGCTCGGAGACCTGCGTGGGCCGCATCCGCTACCTGGGCGTGATGCTGTACGACGCCGACCGCATCGCCGAGGCCGCTTCGGTGGCCGCCGAGAAGGACCTTTACCAGGCCCACCTGGACATCTTCCTGGACCCTAACGACCCGGCGGTGATCGCCGCCGCGCGCAAGGAAGGCATCCCGGACAGCTGGCTGGACGCGGCCAAGCAGTCGCCGGTGTACAAGCTGGCGATCGACTGGAAGCTGGCGCTGCCGCTGCACCCGGAATACCGCACGCTGCCGATGGTCTGGTACGTGCCGCCGTTGTCGCCGATCCAGTCAGCCGCCGAGCGTGGCCGCGTGGGCATGAGCGGCGAACTGCCGGACGTGGCGTCACTGCGCATTCCGATGCGCTACCTGGCCAACCTGCTGACGGCCGGTGACGAGGCGCCGGTGGTGCGCGCGCTGGAACGGCTGATGGCCATGCGCGCCTGGCGCCGGGCCAAGAACGTGGACGGCGTGGAAGACACCGCCGTGCTGGAACAGACCGGGTTGAGCATCGCCCAGGTGGAAGAGATGTACCGCTACCTGGCCATCGCCAACTATGAGGACCGTTTCGTGATTCCCACCGGCCACCGCGAATACGCCAACGATGCCTTCGGCGAGCGCGGCGGCTGCGGCTTCACCTTCGGCAACGGCTGCAGTGGTGACAGCCCGGCCGACCTGTTCGGCCAGCGCAAGACCACTACCTTCGTGGTTGACAAGGGGCCGAACCACCGCCGCAAGGAGGTGGTGTGATGAGCGTGCTCAAGCTGGTCGGGGTGTTGCTGGACTACCCCCGTGAAGAACTGTGGCAGCACGGCGAGGAACTGCTCGCCGCCTGCGACGACCCGGCACTTGGCGCCGCCCGCCGCCAGCAGCTGCGCAGCTTCGTGCAGCAGCTGCTGGCCACCGATGCGCTGGATGCGCAGGCGGCGTGGCTGGCCAGTTTCGACCGTGGCCGCTCGATGAGCCTGCTGCTGTTCGAGCACATCCATGGCGAGTCGCGCGACCGTGGCCAGGCGATGGTCGATCTGGTCGAGACCTACCGCCGCAACGGCTTCGAGCTGGATGCACGCGAGCTGCCGGACTACCTGCCGCTGCTGCTGGAGTTCCTGGCCCATCGCCCCGGCAGCGAGGCCCGCGAGTGGTTGCACCACATCGGCCATATCGCCGGGATGCTGGCGGCGCGTGCGGCCGAGCGCGAGCTGCCGCACCGGGTGCTGTTCGAGATCCTGGTCGAAGCCGGCGACGGCAAGGCCGATCTGCAGGCGCTGCGCCAGCGTGCCAGCGAGGAAGTCCGCGACGATACCGCCGAGGCCATGGACCGCTTGTGGGAGGAGGAGGCGGTGCGCTTCGGTGCCGAAGCCCCCGCTGAAGACTGCAAGCCGCCCGTGCGTTCGCCGGCCCGTCCTTCGCATCGAGAGGTCCAGCCATGAGTTACTCCCTGCATCAATTCGCCTTCCAGTACTACCCGTACATCGCCGTGGCGGTGCTGCTGATCGGCAGCTGGGCGCGCTATGACAAGGCCATGTACACCTGGCGCACCGGCTCCAGCCAGATGCTGTCGGACAAGGGCATGCGTATCGGCAGCAACTGCTTCCACATCGGCATCCTGGCCATCCTCGGTGGCCATCTGGTCGGCCTGCTGACCCCGCACGCGGTGTACGAGCACTTCATCACCTCCTCGCAGAAGCAGATGTTGGCGATGGTGGTCGGCGGCGTGTTCGGCGCGCTGTGCTTCATCGGCATCAGCATCCTGCTGGTACGCCGCCTGTTCAATGCGCGCGTACGGGCCACCGGCAGCTTCGGCGATACCCTGGTGCTGGTGCTGCTGTTCGCCCAGCTGTGCCTGGGCCTGTACAGCATCCGCATCTCGTCCGGCCACCTTGATGGTGGGGTGATGGTGCAGCTGGCCGAATGGGCGCAGCACATTGTGACCTTCCGCGCCGGTGCCGCCGATTACATCGAGGGCGTCAGCTGGGTCTACAAGATGCATATCTTCCTGGGCCTGACCCTGTTCCTGATCGCGCCGTTCACTCGCCTGGTGCACGTGTGGAGCATTCCGATCAGCTACCTGTGGAGGCCGTACCAGGTGGTGCGCCGCCGCCAGGCCACGCTGCGCTACGGTCCGCGGGAGTAAACCATGGGCAGCCTGCCGAAATTCCTGCCGATCACCGTGATCGACTCCGCCGCACCGGTTCCTGCCGAGGCGCATTCGCATCACCACGACGCGGCAGCGCAGGGGCCGCGCTCGCTCGGGCAGCCGGCGCCGTGCCGGCTGTTCGTGGACGAGACCGCGATCAGCGAGGCCGATATCGCCCGTGAAATGCAGCACCACCGGGCGATGCGCCCGGAACAGTCACGCGCCGAAGCGGCGCGTGCACTGGTGGTGCGCGAGCTGCTGCGACTGGAAGCGCAGCGGCTGGGCCTGCAGGCGCCGGAGGGCGGCCGGGTCAGCGATGAAGAGGTGCTGATCCAGCAGCTGCTGGAAGACGCGATCGAGGATCGGGTGCCGACCGACGCGGACTGCCGCCGCTACTTCGCGCAGAACCCCGAGCGCTTCCGCTCGCCCGATCGCGTGCGCCTGCGCCATATCCTGCTGGCGGCGCCGGCCGACGATGTGGCCGGGCGCTTCGCCGCTCGCACCGAAGGCGAGCGGCTGGTCGGGTTGCTGAAGGAATCGCCGCACCTGTTCGCCGATTTCGCCCTGCGTCATTCGCGCTGCCCGTCCAGCAGCGAAGGTGGTGACCTGGGCTGGCTGCAGCGCGGGCAGACCACGCCGGAGTTCGACCGCCAGGTGTTCCGCCTGCGCGAGGGCCTGGCCGGGTTCCCGGTGGAGTCGCGCTGGGGCTACCACGTGGTCTGCGTCGATGCCCGCGAGGAGGGCCAGCCGCAGCCATTCGAGGCGGTGCTGCCGCAGCTGCGTGACTATCTTGAACTGCAGGTGCGCCAGCGCGAGGTGCAGGCCTACCTGCTGCAGCTGCAGGAACGCTACCCGGTGCGCGGGCTGGACGAGATCGAAGCCGAAGCGGATATCGGCTGACCCCCATTGAACGAGGAAACCCCATGAACCAGGCCCTTGCCCCCGCCAGTGCCGGGCAGCAGCAACGTGCGCTGTGGCTGAGCACGTTCGCCTTCACCGTGTGCTTCGCGGTGTGGATGATCTTTTCGATCATCGGTATCCAGATCAGCCAGCAGCTCGGGTTGAATGACACCCAGTTCGGCCTGTTGATCGCCACGCCGGTGCTGACCGGTTCGGTCAGCCGGGTCTTCCTCGGCATCTGGTCCGACCAGTTCGGTGGCCGCAAGGTGATGGTGCTGGTGATGCTGTGTGGTGCTGTGGCCACCTGGATGCTGACCTACGCGCAGACCTACACCCAGTTCCTGATTGCCGCGCTGTGCGTGGGCATCGCCGGTGGCAACTTCTCGGTAGGCGTGGCCTACGTTTCGAAGTGGTTCCCGGCCAGCAAGCAGGGCACTGCGCTGGGCATCTTCGGTGCCGGCAACATCGGCTCGGCGGTGACCAAGCTGCTGGCGCCGCTGGTGATGGTGGCGGCCGGCTGGACCATGGTTGCCAAGGTATGGGCTGTAGCGCTGGCGGTCACCGCGGTACTGTTCTTCCTCTTCAGCAAGGAAGACCCGTCGCTGGAGCAGCGCCGCCGCGAAGGCGTGAAGCCGGTCCCGTTCGCGGAGCAGATGGCGCCGCTGAAGAACCTGCAGGTGTGGCGGTTCTCGCTGTACTACTTCTTCGTGTTCGGCGGCTTCGTGGCGCTGGCACTGTGGCTGCCGCACTACCTGGTGGGCGCCTATGGCATGGACGTGGGCCACGCCGGCATGCTGGCGGCGTGCTATTCGATCCCGGCCAGCCTGTTCCGCGTGGTCGGTGGCTGGATGTCGGACCGGATGGGCGCGCGGCGGGTGATGTACTGGACCTTCGGCGTATCGGCCATCTGCACCTTCCTGCTGGCCTATCCGGATACCGAGTATGTGGTGCAGGGCATCCATGGCCCGATCCACTTCCATCTGGCCATCGGCGTGGTGATGTTCACCGTGCTGGTGTTCGTGCTGGGCTTCTTCATGTCGCTGGGCAAGGCGGCCGTCTACAAGCACATTCCGGTGTATTACCCGCAGCACGTGGGTGCGGTAGGCGGCGTGGTCGGCATGATCGGTGGCCTGGGTGGGTTCATCCTGCCGATCGTGTTCGGCGCGTTGAACGATGCGGTCGGCATCTGGAGCAGCTGTTTCATGCTGCTGTTCGTGCTGGTGGCGGCCGCACTGGCGTGGATGCACTTCGCGATCCGTCGCATGGAACGCCGCCACTTCCCGCAGATCGACCGCGAAACCGATCTGCCCGAAGCCATTGATGCGGCCGCCGCCGAGCGGGTGCGCGCTGGGTGAAGGTGCGTGCCGGCCCCTGGCCAGCATGAACGCGCAGATGCGCCACGCTTGATTTCAATCAGGGCTACGCGAAGAGGAACGCCCGAAGATGTGTGCCATGAGCTTCCACGTCGATGAGAGTGAGGACACTGCGCTGCAGGCGGCACTGCTGCGGCAGCCCCGGCACGTGCTGTTTCCACCGGCTGACCAGTTCAGCACCGGCTTTGGCGAAAGCGGGTGGCGCGCCGCCGTACGCGCCAGCAACGAGCACCTGATCCCGCGCGGCTTGACGCTCGGCTTCCAGGCCGGTCGTGGCGGACGCGATGCGCCACCGCAGGCGTATCTGGATACTCTGCTGCTGGCGTTGCGGCTGCAGGCCGACGCTCTGGCCGAGGACCGCGAAGTGGTGGCGATGGTGTTGCAGCTGGGATTGGCCGAGACGCTGCCGCCGCCCCAGCTGGGCCAGCTGCTGGACGCGGTGCCGCAGCACCTGCGCACGGTGGCGCGGCCACAGGTGGAAGTGCGGCTGGACGCCGGCAGCGCGCTGGCGCCGGCGCAGCTGCGCGCGGTGGGCTGCACCCGCCTGAACGTGATCGATCGTGCCGATGCGCCGGGGCCGACCCTGCTGGCACAGGCGCGGCAGGTCGGCTTCACTGCGCGCTACTACCAGCTGCGCGTGCCCAGCTGCGAGGACGCCGGCTTCATCGAACGGCTGCATGAAGTTCTGGCCGAAGCACCCGAGCGTATTCTGCTGCCGGCGCCGTGTGCGCTGCCAGAGCATCCCTCGGCCGCACGATGGCTGCAGAGCTGGCGGCTGCTGCGCGCAGCCGGCTACGAGGCGATCGGTGGCGATCATTACCAGCGGGGCGACCTGCCGAACCCGCACGGGCCGGGTGACGGCCAGCGCCATTGCGACCTGGCCGGCGTGCCGCGTCGCGACCGCAGTGATTTCATCGGCCTCGGCCTGTCTGCCTGCAGCCAGATCGGCGAGGTGTTCTACCGGCTGGAGGACGAACTGGGTGAATGGCGTGCGCGATTGCAAGCGGGTCACATGGGTGTGGCTGCCGGGCTGATTCTGTCCGAGGACGAGCGCTTGGTGGCTGAAGTGGCGCAGAGCATCGCCTGCGACCATGCCCTCGATGCCGCGGCCTTCGAATGGCGCAACGAAGAACCGTTCGAGGAATGCTTCACCGAGCAGCTGCCCGCGCTGTCGCCGCTGCTGGCGCGCGGCTGGGCACACTGGGATGCACGCGTGCTGCGGCTGGCCGAAGAAGGGCGCCTGCTGTGGCGTATGATGGCCGCATGCTTCCGGCCGGCGGCCGCCATCGCTTGAGTCCTGCCTCGATGTCTTCAACTCCGCCTACCCAGGGCCGCCTCGGCCGGGCCACGCCGAATCCCGCTGCCGCCGATGACGGCGACGCGCTGCATTTCTGCAGTACCTGTGCATTTTCCGATGCCTGCATGTCGCAGGGGTACGACAAGACCGCGCTGGGCGACCTGCATGTGCTGGTCGACCACGTCGGTCCGTTCCATGCGGGTGACTACATCTTCCGCGCCGGCGAATCGTTCGATTCGATTGCTGCGGTGCGCGCCGGCATGGTCAAGACCTTCGTCGATGACAGCCAGGGCAACGAGCAGGTGCTGGGCTTCAGCCTGCCGGGCGAAGTGATCGGCCTCAACGCAATTCACGGTTCGCGCTTCCCCTGCAATGCGGTGGCGCTGGACACCGTGCACCTGTGCCGCATCTCGTTCCCCAAGTTGAGCCTGCTGGCCACGCGCATGCCGGGGCTGCAGGCCAAGCTGTTCAGCCTGCTCAGTGCGGAGATCGGCAAGGTCGCCACGCTGGCCGCCAACCACCGTACCGAAGAGCGCATGGCTGCGTTCCTGCTGGACATGTCCGAGCGTTACGCGCGGCGCGGTTTTTCCGCCACGCGTTTCAACCTGACGATGGCACGTACCGAGATCGCCAATTATCTGCGGATGGCGCCGGAAACCGCCAGCCGCGTGCTGCGCCGCCTGAGCGATGATGGGATCATCGCGGTGAAGCAGCGTGAGATCCTGCTGCTGCAGCCCGAGCGCCTGGCGGCGCTGGCGGTGGCCGACGAATCTGATCCGAACTGAACCTGGCCGGGAGCCGATGATGAAGCGCGCTGGACTGTTGTTGCTGGGACTGCTGGCCACGCTGCCGGCCTGGGCGGCCGAGCTGACGGTGTCGGCGGCCTCGAGCCTGACCGAGAGCTTCCGCGAGCTGGGCGCTGCCTATGAGAAGGCGCATCCGGGTACCAAGGTCGATTTCAACTTCGCCGCCTCTGGCGTGCTGCTGCAGCAGATCAGCCGTGGCGCGCCGGTGGACGTGTTCGCGTCGGCCGATGAAACCACGATGGACCAGGCCCAACAGCAGGATCTGCTGGCGGTTGGCACCCGCGAGGTGTTCGCGGTGAACGCGCTGTGGGTGGTGGTGCCGCCGCAGGCCAAGGCCGCGCCGCGTAGCTTGAAGGACCTGGCCGGTGCCGGCGTGCAGCGCATCGCACTGGGCAACCCGGACAGCGTGCCGGTCGGCCGCTATGCCAAGGGCGCGCTGCAGGCAGCCGGCCTGTGGCCGGCGGTGCAGGGCAGGATCATCACCACGCAGAACGTGCGCCAATCACTGGATTACGTGGCGCGCGGTGAAGTGGATGCCGGCTTCGTCTATGCCTCCGATGCGCAGGCGATGCCCGACCGGGTGCGCCGCGCCTTCGTGGTGCCGGTGTCGGGGCGCATTGCCTATCCGCTGGCGGTGACCAAGGCCAGTGCGCAGCCGGCCGAGGCCAAGCGGTTTGCCACGTTCGTGCGTTCGGCGCAGGGCCAGGCGATCCTGGCCAGGCATGGGTTCGGCAAGCCCTGAGGCATGGATCTCGACTGGAGCGCACTGGGGTTGTCGCTGAAGGTGGCCGGCTGGGCCACTGCGATCAATCTGGTGCTGGGCGTTGGTCTGGGCGCGCTGCTGGCGCGCCGTCGCTTTCCCGGTCGCGAGCTGCTGGATTCGGTGTTGACCCTGCCGATGGTGCTGCCGCCGACCGTGCTGGGTTATTACCTGCTGGTGCTGATCGGCCGCAACGGACCGATCGGTGCATGGCTGCAGTCGTGGTTCGGCATCAACCTGGTGTTCACCTGGCAGGCGGCGGTGATTGCTGCGGCGGTGGCTTCGCTGCCGCTGGTGTTCAAACCGGCGCGCGCGGCGTTCGAGGAAGTGGACGGTCAGCTGGAGCAGGCCGCACGCACGCTCGGTGTGTCCGAAGCGGCGGTGTTCTTCCGCATCACGTTGCCACTGGCCTGGCGCGGCATCCTCGCCGGCCTGTTGCTGGCGTTTGCACGCGCGATGGGCGAGTTCGGCGCCACGCTGATGGTGGCCGGCAGCATTCCGGGCCGCACGCAGACGCTGTCGATCGCCATCTACGAAGCGGTGCAGGCCGGTCAGGACGGCAAGGCCAATGCGCTGGTGATCCTGACCTCGGTGGTGTGCATCGTGATCCTGCTGCTGGCCGCGCGGCTGGTGGGCAGGCGTCGCCGGGAGCTGCGTGATGTGGCTTGACCTGCAGGTACAGCGCCGACTGCAGGCGGCCGGCCAGAGTTTCGTGCTGGACGTGGCGTTGCAGTGCACGCAGCGGCAGGTGGTGCTGTTCGGACCCTCCGGCGCGGGCAAGAGCCTGACCCTGAAGGCAGTGGCCGGGTTGCTGAGGCCAGGCCAGGGCCATGTGCGCCTGCAGGGGCAGACGTTGTTTGACGGGGCGGCAGGCGTGGACCTGCCGCCGCAGCGTCGGCGGCTGGGCTATGTGTTCCAGGACTATGCGTTGTTCCCGCACCTGAGCGTGCGCCAGAACGTGGCGTTTGGGCTGGAGAAGGGCTGGCTCAATCCGCGCGCCGGCCAGCGCTTCGAGGCGGTGGAGCAGTGGTTGCATGCATTCCGTATCGACACCGTGGGCGATCTGCTGCCCTCGCAGGTCTCCGGGGGACAGCGTCAGCGTACCGCCCTGGCGCGTGCCCTGGTGACGCAGCCGCAGGCGCTGCTGCTGGATGAGCCGTTCTCCGCGCTGGACCATGACTTGCGCCAGCACCTGCGCCAGGAGCTGGAGACCGTGCTGGACACCACCGGCATCCCGCTGCTGTTGATCAGCCACGATCCGCAGGATGTGGCGATGTTCGGCCAGCAGGTGGCGCGCATGGTGGACGGCCGCATCGTCGGCGGTTGATCCGTGATGGTAGTGCCGGCCGCTGGCCGGCAACCGTGGAATCCGGGGCAGCCGGCCAGCTGCCGGCTCTACTGATCCAGGGTTCGTGCGGTCCAGTGGAATGGATCAGTACAACTCGCAGTGCGTGCGGCCTTCACCTCGCAGCGCGTCCCAGTGCCCTTCGCCACTGATGGCATCGATGGCCTCGCGCACCGCGCCTTCCAGGTGGCTCTTGTTGCCGCACAGGTAAAGATGCCCGCCGCGGGCCAGCACATCGCGCACTTCATCGCCGCGCTGCTGCAGCACATGCTGCACATAGACCTTTTCGGCGCCATCGCGCGAGAACGCGGTATGCAGGCCGGCCAGCACACCACGCGTGTGCCAGTCCTGCAGCTGGTCGCGATACAGGTAGTCGTGCTGGCTGTGCTTCTCGCCGAACACCAGGTGCACTTCGCGTTGGCAGGCGGTGGCCTGCAGCTCCTGCATCAGGCCCATCAGCGGCGCGATGCCGGTGCCGGTGCCGACCAGCAGAAGGGGAGCTTCGCCGGTATCTGGCAGATGGAAGCCGGGATTGGAGCGGCAGTACACACGGGCGTGGTCGCCGCCGTGCAGCAGGCTGCCGGTGGCAGTGCCGAAGCGCTCGCGACCGCGCAGGGTGTAGCGTACTTCGCGCACGCACAGGCTGAGCTGGTCGTTGCAGGGGTGCGAGGCGATCGAATAGGCGCGCGGCAGTCGCGGTGACAGTAGTTCGCGCAGCCGGGCCAGCGGCACGCTGTCCGGCGTGGCGTGGTCCTGCAGCACGTCCAGCACGTCCAGCCCGTGCAGGTAGGCTTCGAGCTCGCGCTTCTGGCTGACCTTCAACAGGCCCTTCAGCACCTCGCTGCCGCCGAGCTTGGCCAGTTCGCGCAGCACGCCCTTGCTCAGCAGGCGCAGCTCGCGGTCATGCAGGGCGGCCACGGCGGCGGTGTCGCCGTACCAGGTGGCCAATGCCTGCAGCAGGGCAGGGTCGTTCTCGGGTACCACGTGCAGGGTGTCGCCCGCGCGGTAGGCCATGCCACTGCCGGCAATGTCCAGCTGCAGGTGCCAGGCGGCCGGGTCGCTGCTGTTCAAGCGGCGGCGTTCGAGAATGGGGGCGGCAAAGGCGTTGTCTTCGCCATAGGCGGTGACCTGCAGGCGCAGGTCCTGGCCAGCACTGAGGTCGCCATCCAGCACCTGGCCGAGGACCGGCTGCCATTGCTGGAAGAACTGCTCGTAGCCCAGGTCGGCATCCACGCGGTGCAGCAGCGGCTGCGCCTGGCGCTCGCTCAGCGCCGCATCCAGCGCCTTGGTGAAGCCACAGAAGCTGGGGTAGCCGGTGTCACCAAGGCCGAACACCGCATAGCGCAGGCCGCTCAGCGTCGGGGTCTGGCGCAGTGTTTCGAAGAACTGCTCGCCGTTGGCCGGCGGTTCGCCATCGCCAAACGAGCTGGAAATCGCCAGCAGCACATCGCCCTGGCCGAGGCTGGCCACGTCGATGTCATTGAAGGGGAGCACCTGCGGCGCGTGCGGCTGCAGGTCCGCGCCCAGGCGCTGGGCCAGGGCGCGGGCATTGCCCGACTCGGACGCGAAACCCACCAGCAGGCGGCTGAAGGGCGTACTGGTCGGGAGGGCGTTCACGCGGCCTCGTAGAAGTCGTCGAACTTTTCCTTGCTGAACTCGACCAGGTCGTAGTTCTGCATCAGGTCGTTCACCACGCGGCGGATGCTGATGTACGAGGTGATGTTGCCGTTGGCGTCGAACAGCGGCTGCACGGTGGTGTCGACCACGTAGAGCACGCCGCCCTTGCCGAGGTTGGGCACGATGCCGGTCCAGGTCTTGCCGGCCTTGATGGTGTCCCACATGTCCTTGTAGACGGCCTTGGGCACATCCGGGTGGCGCACGATGCTGTGCGGCTGGCCGATCAGTTCCTCGCGCGCGAAGCCGGTGAGCGTGCAGAACAGGTCGTTGGCGTAGGTGATGTTGCCCTGCAGGTCGGTGGTGGAGATCACCATGACGTTCTGCATGGCATTCAGCAGCTGGGCGTTGTCGGGGGTGTAGCTCATCGCAGGTCCTTTGGATGCCGGTAACGCCGGCGTATTGGGTTCCTGCATAGAGATACGCCCGCGCGGTGGCGGGCGGTTTGACATTGGTCAAGTAGGTGGCGGGATCGACTGCGACCAGGTGTCGCAGGGGGCGTTCACTTCTGCTGGGGAAAGCCGATCGTCTCGTGGCAATGCTGCACGAGGGGGCGACCTCCCTCATTGATGTGCAAGATGTCTGCGCCACCGAAGAACCGCAGCAGTGCTGCCCCGGTCGTACTGCCCGCATGCGCGGAGCGCCTGGCTGCGGATGGCAGGAACGGATCAGCTCGCGGATCATGTCCGCCAGGCAGATCCGCACGTGCAAGGGCGCCTTCGATCACTAGCTGGGCACATGCGCCTGCCAGATAGGCGTCTGGTTCCCGCTGCCGGCCGCGCCGCGGCTGCCCTGACAATGCGGTGGCGATATGCTGGAACTCATGGGCGGTGGTGGCGATCACGTGCCTGCGCAGTGAGTCGGTGTCGGGGCCGGAGGGAAACCAGAAACTGACCATCTGGCCCTGCGGCTCTGGTCCTGGCAGCTGTCGCCAGATGCCGCCTCCGTCACTTACGATCGTGAGCTGATAGCGCATTGGTGTCCGTTCCTGCCCATTGGCCTGGAGCGGCAATTCAGCGGATCGTGCGGCGGCCTCGCAGAGCCGCGACGCCTGCATGGCTGAAAGCGCTCGATCTGCCCAGAGGACTCGACTTGCGACGGATGACCTCCTGCACTCGATGGATCGATTGGGATACTCCGAGCTTTCCGGGCCGGGTAGCACCGATACTGTGCTGATCTTCAGATGCGAGAAAGGGCCTCGCAGCAGGGTGGCATACCCTCCATCGGGACTGACCAGGTTCCGGGGAGGCAGCTGGAGGGATTGGCACGCACTTGTGGCCAGAAGGATTGCCGCCAGCCCAGCATAGTGCCCGAGGGCGGGGTCTGGTTGGGTACGCCTGGACTGGCGGCGCTGCATCAGGGGGTCAGCCCGCATTGATACGGCGATGGATATTTCGTACAGACTTGAAAGTCCGAGACTGAGGCCGCCTTGGTGGCTCCGCCGTATCGAGAGGCCGCCGCGATGGTGTTTGGTCCAGGGGCTGCACCTACATCGAATGTTGCGAGGTCGTACCTCAACTCGGTCGCTGGACCGGACGCAGATGCGGCCCAGGCGTTCGCATCATCCGGATCGACAAGCCGGAGGACGGTTCCTGTTCGATGCCATTGGAACTGCTTGGCGGCGATGGTGGCTCCTTGCCGGGCATCAAACAACAGCAGGGTTACGAATCCATTGGCTGGGAAGGCTATGGATGAACCCGAGACGTCGATTTCGAACTGCGCGGCATCTGGTACTTCTGATGTCGACGCCAGCAGAACTCGCTCGAACCAAGGTAGGCCATCGCTTTCGCCTACGCCGATCTTGCCTCCAATCCTGCCTTCTATCCGGCACTTCTTGGTTTCTTCGCACGATGCGCTCAACTGCCACTCCATCGGCCCGCAGCCAGCAGAGACGAGGGTGATACCGACAGCTGCCACGACAACTCGCAGATTGCTCATTGGTAATCTCCACGTTGGACGTCGATTGACCGATCAGCTCAACCTGCTGATTCGGCAGTCGATCCGTACCGGCTCAGGCTCGATCAGGCAATCGGAAGTGTTTCAAGGACCTCTGGTAGCTGGCTCCGGGCCTCATTCGACGCGCCAGACACATGCGCAGGTCGCGCCAATGGCGACACTTGCGCCTACACTCACACCACGTGGGGAACTCGCGGGCGCATCAGCCCATCAGATAGCGCAGCACGCCGGCCGAGACCACGCCGATCAGCACGGTCGGCAGCATCGACAACCGTGTGGCGGCCAGCAGGGTGATCGCCAGCGCGGCCAGGTCGGCGGGCTTGTCGGCGACGAAGTCGGGCGCGATCACCGAGATCAGCACGCAGCCCGGCGCGGCTTCCATCACCGTTACCGCGCGCTTGCTCAGCGTGCGGTTGCGCAGGGCGAGGAAGCCGACGATGCGGGTCAGGTAGGTGGCGGCGGCCATCAGCACGATGGTCAGCACCGAGGTCCAGTGGATCAGGCCGTTGAAGATCATGCTGCGTCCTCCGCCAGCAGCCAGGCCGCGGCCAGGCCCGCCAGTGCGCCGCTGGCCACGTACCACGCACCCGGCACCAGCAGGTAGGTGGCAGCGGCCACCACCAGGCTGACCAGCCAAGGCCGCGCGGCCTTCATGCCCTGCCACATGCCACGCAGCAGCACCAGGAACACGGCGGGGAAGGCCATGTCGAAACCATAAGCGTGGATGTCGCCCAGCATTGGCCCAACGATCGCGCCCAGCGCGGTGCAGGCGACCCAGACCGTGTACAGGCCTGCCGACACGCCCAGGTAATAGGCCAGGCTGAAGCCGAGCGCACGGCGCCGTGCATCGGCCACGCCCATCGCCCAGCTCTCGTCGCACATGAAGAACAGCGCCGGCAGCACGCGGCGGCGCGGCAGGTGCTGCAGCAGCGGGGCCAGGCTGGCGCCCATCAGCAGGTGGCGGCTGTTGACCAGCGCGGTGATCGCGACGATCAGCGCGATGTGCGGCGGCGAGGTCCACAGTTCGACGGCGGCGAACTCCGAGCCGCCGGCGAAGTTGAGGCCGGTCATCAGCGGCACTTCCAGGGCGCTGAGGCCTTTCTGGGCGGCCTGGGCGCCGAGCACCAGGGCAAAGGGAATGAAGCCGATCATCACCGGCACGGCGGCGCGCAGGCCGCGCAGGAATTCGGCACGCGGGGCGGTATCGCAGGTGTCGGGCAGGGGGAGGGTGGTACGGGCGTCCATGGAACGGCACAACATGGTGGGGGTGGCCCATGCTATCGGTCCGATCGCGAAATCGGGTTGCGTTGATGCCACTCGATTCGAGAATATTGAGATTCCATGCGGCCAATGTCGCCAACGGTGAAATCCTATGCAGTACCAGCTCGACAACCTTGATCGGCGCATCCTCGACGCCCTGCAGCGCGACGGCCGCCTGCAGAATCTGGAGCTTGCCCGGCAGGTCGGCCTTTCGCCCTCGGCCTGCCTGCGGCGGGTGCGGCTGCTGGAGGAGGGCGGCTACATCGACCGCTATGTTGCCCTGCTGAATGAGGCCAAGGTGGGACGTGGCTTCACGGTGTTCGTGCGGGTGTGGCTGCGCGGGCAGGACGAGGACACGACCAATCACTTCATCAACAGCATCAAGTCTTTCCCGGAAGTACTTGAATGCCATCTGATGGCGGGGGACTGCGATTTCCTGCTGCGGGTGGCGGTGGCGGATCTGGATGCCTATCGGCAGTTCCAGATGCAGCACCTGAACCGGATTGCCGGGGTGCAGAACACCAAGACCGAGATCCCGATGCAGCGGATCAAGCAGACGACCCAGTTGCCGCTTTGAGGGATGGGGGCTGTGGCCGGGTTGCACCCGGCACCCGCAGAGGCAACGGCCGGAGCAACAGCGTGCATTCCGTGGGACGGCGGGGTAGGTCCGGTTGCAGGGGGCATGAGCTGCTCTTGGTGGGTGTCGACCTTGGTCGACACGATTGGGTCGGCACGGGGTCGGATCCCGTTGCTGCGCAACGGGCTCTGACCCCAGGCGTGACGTGGTCTGTTCGATTCATTGATGCCCGATGCGTGACTGGCTTCATGGCGCCAGTCGCGCCGCCAGCCGTGGGCGGCGGTCATCGCAATGACATGTGACCCCGGTACGGTTTGAGCCCGCTTGCTGGTCGCGCGCGGGCCGGGTTCCGGTCGTGGGCGCGTCCACTGCAGCTGCTGTCGCTGCCGAGGGTCATGTGTTCTACGTCAGGGGGCTGAATGGACACCATGCGGTCAGAACTTGGAAGGTGGCCATCGCCGCATGGCTGCTGCTGTCCTCTGCCGCTGCCGCGCAGGACGGTGTTCATGCCTACGATATCCCTGCGCAGCCGCTGGAACAGGCGGTCGAGCGCTTCAGTGTCATCAGCGGGTGGTCGGTGATGTACCCGGGCGACCTCGCCGCGGGCCGCAGCAGCCATGCGCTGCGCGCCAGCCTGATGCCGCTGCCTGCGTTGCAGATGCTGCTGCAGGACACCGGCATCGAAGCCGAGGTGATCGGCGAGCAGCGCGTGGTGCTGCGCCGGGGAACGTCCTCGGCCGCCGAACCCGGTGTTGGCGTCGATCTTCCCGAGGCCGAACGTCGCCGCCGCTATGGCGGCCTGCAGCAGCGCCTGCGCGCGGCGTTCTGTGACGACCCTGAGATCGCGCCCGGCCGCTATGCCGCAACCCTGCGCTTCCGCGTCGACGCCGAGGGCCAGGTGCAGCAGCCCGAACTGCTGTCCGGTAGTGGCAGTGCCCGCCGCGATGCGCGCCTGCTGCAGGCGCTGCAGGGCCTGGTGCTGGCGCCCGATGCCGCTGCGCTGCCGCAGCCGGTGACGCTGCAGATCCGTCCTTCCGGCACCGACCACGACTGTGGCCGGCGCGCGCCCCTTCCATGACTTCAAGGATCCGAACATGAGCAACGGTACGGCTGGGGCAGTTGACCTGATGGACCACCTTCTGGGGGCCTACGACGAGCTGAAGCGCCGCTTGGTGCGCAAGCTGGGCTCGGAAGAGCTGGCCGGCGACGCGCTGCAGGACACCTGGATGCGCCTGAGTGCGCGCCGTGACCGTCTGGATGCCGTGCAGAATCCCGCGGCCTACCTGCTGCGCATGGCGATGAACACCGTGATCGACCGCCAACGTGCCGACCACCGCCTGCTGAGCCTGGAAGAGGTGGATACGCTGATGGACATGGCCGACCCGGCACCGGGCCCGGCGCAGGTAGCTGAGCTGGACTTCGCGCTGGAAGACATGGTCGGCCTGCTGCAGCGCATGCCCGAGCGTCGTCGCCGCATCCTGCTGGCGATCCGCGTCGACGGCCTGCAGCAGCGCGATGTCGCCGATCACCTGGGCGTGTCGCTGCGGCTGGTGCAGCGTGAGCTGAAGGCGGCCCAGGACTATCTGGCCGAGCGCAGCGGGCAGGGGCGCCAGGTGCGGTTCTGAGCGGCGGCATCCGTCTACACTTTGACGCCGAGCAGAACCCCGCAGCGTGCGGGTCCGGCATGAGTCCCCATGGATCCTGACGATCGCCCGCAACGCCCGCTGGATGCCGTCGAGCGTCAGGCCCACGCGTGGGTGGTGCGGCTGACCTCGGGCGAAGCCACTGCCGCTGATGCACGCAGGTTTCGTGCGTGGTGCGAGGCCGACCCCCAGCATCGCGAAGCGTTCGGCCGGGCGCGCCGGCAATGGGAACAGGTACGGCTGGCCGGCGAGCAGCTGCCCGCCGCAGCACGGCAGCCGGTCGCGCCGACGCCGGCCCAGCGCTGGAGCCGGCGCGCCTTCCTGGGCGCCGCGATTGCTGCGCCAGCCAGCCTGGTGGTGGTGGCGGCGATCCGCCCACCGCTGGGGCTGTGGCCGTCGGTGACGGCCATGGCGGCCGATTTCCACACCGGCACCGGCGAACGGCTGCGGATCGCGCCCCTGCCGCAGTTGAAGATCGAACTGGATACGCAGAGCAGCCTGCGCCGCCGTGCGGACGCGCAGGGCGAAGGCTTCGAGCTGGTGCAGGGCCAGGCCGCGATCGAAACCGAGGCTGGCCTGCGCCTGGCCTTGTTCGCGGGGCCAGGCTGCGTGATTGCCGAGGAAGGTGCGGTGCGCCTGGACGTGCGCAATACCCATGGACAGGTACGGGTGACCTGCCTGCAGGGCAGTGCCCGCATCGAGCACCCACAGGGCCGCCTGCAGCTGCAGGCGGGCCAGCAGACCCAGTACGACGAGCGCCTCAGTGGCGTGGTGGCCGAGGCCGTGGCTTCGGAGGTGGGCGCCTGGACCGAGGGCATGCTGGTATTCCGCCGCGCACCGCTGCGCGAGGTGGTGGATGAGATCAACCGATACCGCCGCGGCAAGGTACTGCTGGGCGAATCGGCGTTGGCGCGTGCCCCGGTCAGTGGCCGCTTCCGCATCGATGATCCGGACGCCGCGCTGGAGCAGCTGCGACTGACGATGTCGCTGGATCTGCGTCGCTTTCCGGGTGGCATTGCCGTCCTTGGTTAGGTGAAGACGCTGGCTGCGCGCGCCGCGCGGGGCTGTTGCAAGCACGGAGAAGCCAAGGATGCGCAACGAGACCATCGGTGTGCTGGATCTGCGCCGTAATCTGTCGGCGTTGCTGGAAACCACCCAGCGACGGCCTTTGATGGTGCACCGCTACGGCTCGCCATGGGTGTGCGTGGTGTCTGACGCACAGTGGCAGCAACAGGCTGTGCTGCTGGACTTCGATCCGCAGTCGCACCCGCTGGCGATGCTGCTGCGCCTGCAGCAGCAGGTGCTGCCGCTGGCTGAAACCGGTGCGTTGCCGCCTGCGGCGCTTGCACGCGCACTGCTGCTGATGGGCATGCATGGCATCGACGGTCTGGCGCAGTTGCACGAGCAGGTGCTGCACCACCGGCTGTGGCACTGGTTCGTGGCGGGCACCCGCGGCGTGATGGACGGCTGGCAGCTGCCGGCGCTACGCATTGCGATGGCGTCATGGTGCGATGACGTGGAGATGACGGGTGCGCTGGCTGCGTTCGCCACGCGCAGCGACGTGGCGGTATTGGCCCGGCGCTGCGGCGGCGACGCACCGCGCCTGCTGCGCGAAGCCTGCAGGCGGATGACGCTGCGATGACGGTGCCGATGAAGCACCACCCAGCGCACAGAGTTGCATTCGCGCTGTCGCTTCACCTGCCTTGCTGACGTCTTCTCCAGAGTACGACGCACCACGCGTCGCGGAGCGCGGGCGACGCAGATGGCAGACAGTCGCAGGATCAGCATGCTGGAGCTGGATCGCCACCTGAGCCAGTCACTGGAGCAGGCGCGGCACACGCCCTTGAACGTGCAACGTTACGGGCATTCCTGGGTATGGGTGCTGTCCAGTGATGCCTGGGCGGAAGCGGCGCGCTGGGCGGCGCTGGACAGCAGCGCGCATCCGCTGGCGGCGCTGCGAAGCGCGCTCGATCTGCAGCTGCGGCCCTGGCCGGAAGCGGCCATGAACGCGCTGCCGCTTGAGGCGGGCGATGCGCGGCTGCTGCAACGCGCGGCCCTGCTGCTGGTCGTGCGTGACCTCAACAGTGCGCAGCGCGTCTATGACGACCTGCGCTACCACCAGGCCTACCGGATGTTCATCGGCCTCGACCACGGCACCGCGTGGTCGCCGATGCAGTGCGTGCGCCTGCTGCAGGCGTGCGCGCATCCGCTGGTGCGCGGCTGCATCGACGAAACGCTGGCCAGCGTGCCGCAACACCTGTTCGACGCGGCACGCGCGCAGGCGGCCCCTGCGCCCGCGCAGGCACATGCGCAGCGAATTGCCGGCGGATGTTTATCGTACTGACACATGCACCGCTGACCATGGCGCAGCGGTCTCTTCCAGGATGACGAGGGCGGAACAATGGCAAGGCAGGTTCGTGGTCGCAGGGCTCGGCAGCAGGGGTTCAGCCTGATCGAAATCATGGTGGTGGTGGTGATCATCGGCATCCTCGCCGCATTGATCGTGCCGCGCCTGATGGATCGCCCTGACCAGGCGCGCGTGGTCGCGGCGCGGCAGGATATCGCGGCATTGATGCAGGCGCTGAAACTGTTCAGGCTGGACAATGGGCGCTATCCGAGTGCCGAGCAGGGCCTGCAGGCACTGGTGAAGCCGCCGCAGGGCAGCGGTTCGATGCCGGTGACGCCGTATCTGGATCGCCTGCCGAATGATCCGTGGGGCCATCCGTACCAGTACCAGATTCCCGGAACCCATGGCGACATCGACGTGTTCTCGCTGGGTGCGGACAGCAAGCCAGGTGGCGACGCCGGGAACGCGGATATCGGCTCCTGGCAGCTGTGAGGCGCGCTGATGGCAACCCGGACACGTGCGGTCCCGTGCACCCGCCAGCGTGGCATGGCGGTGATCGTTGCGCTGCTGGTGGTGGCACTGGTGGCGGTGATTGCCACCGCGCTGCTGACCCGGCAGTCGGCGCAGCTGCGCGCGCTGCGTAGCGACCAGTTGCGTGCGCAGGTGCGCATGGCGGTCGACGCCACGCTGGAGCGTGCGGCGCAGCAGCTGCGCGAGGATGTGCGCGAGCAGTTGACCACGGTACGCAGCGGTCGCTGGGCGCGTCCGCTGACGCTGCAGGCGCCGTTGCCGGTGCAGTTGCAGCTGGTCGACGCGCAGTCGATGTTCAACCTGCGCAACCTGCTGGCGCATGGCCGGCCGGACCCCGAGGCGCGACGCGCGTTCATCGCGTTGTGTGCCGGGCAGGGACTGGGCCTGGGCGCCTGCGCATCCGCAGCGGACCACATCCAGGCGCGCCTGCGCGACGGCGGCATGCAGGCGCAGGCCCCGCTACCGCGCGAATTGCTGGTCACGCAGGCACTGGCCGGTGCCGATCCGGTGGCGGTGCAGGCGCTGGCGCGGCGCACCGTCGTACTGCCGGCGCAGACCCTGGTCAACGCCAACACCTGCGACCTGCGCGTTCTGCAGGCAGTGACGCCTGCGGTCGAGCCGGCGCGGCTGCAGGCGCTGCTCGGTGAGCGCGACGGTGGCCGTTGGCTGCTCAACCGCGGCGACATCGCCAATCGGCTGCAACTGAGCAACGAACAGATGGCCATGCTTCCCTTGGGCATCCATAGCGAGTGGTTCCTTGCGGTCGGCCAGGTGCAGGCCGACGGCAGTGCGGTCGAGTTCCGTGCGTTGCTCTGGCGCGAGTACCGTGACGATGGGGCACGTGTGCAGCGAGTGTGGACGAGGATCGGTGCATGAGCGTGCAGCTACGGGTGCGCCTGCCGCCGCTGGAGCACCTGCGCGCCGACAGCGCAGTGGACTGGGTGCAGCTGCACAAGGGCGAGGTGCTGGCACACGGCCGCGACACACTGGCGGCGCTGGGCCTGCGTCATCCGAATGCGGCGGTGCGCGCCTGCCTTGATCCGCACGACCTGATCCTGCTGGAACTGCAGCTGCCGCCGTTGTCCGGGCGCCGCCTGCAGTCGGCGCTGCAGGGTGAGGTGGAGGCGATGCTGCTGGACGACCTGCAGGAGGTGGCGTTGGCCCACGGTGCGCAGGCGGCGGACGGCACGGTTCCGGTGGCCTGGCTCGGCCAGCAGGCAGTCCTGCAGGCGCAGCAGCTGCTGGCCTCGTGCGCACTGCAGCTGCAGGCACTGTATCCCACGCCATTGCTGCTGCCTTGGCAGGAGGGCCAGGCCACGCTGCAGGTCAGCGGCGAGCACCTGCTTGTGCGCAGCGGGCGCGATCGGGGCTTCGTCCAATGGTGTGGCGGACGTGACGCGTCCGCAGTGATGCAGGCCCTGGCAGTGCGCCTGCAACAGGCCGGCGCGCACGCCGTGCAGTGGATCGACAGCGTGCCCTCGACGTGGCCGGCGAGCCTGCCCGCCACCGCCGTCGCGCATGAGCGGCAGGCCTGCGGCCCCGTGCCGGCATGGTCGTTGCCGCTGGCTGGTACTGGCCAGCGGGCGCCCCGGCTGGCGATCGGCCTGGCGTTGGCGGCGGTGCTGCTGGCCGCGCTCGGCCTGCAGCTGCAGGTCTCGCGGTGGCGAAGTGAGGGCGAGGTGCTGCAACAGGGCATGACGCGGCAGTTCAATGCACGCTTCCCGGAGATCACCGATGTGGTGGACCCGGTGCTGCAGGCAAGGCGGGCATTGGCGGTGCCATTGCCGGCGCCGCCGTTGCCGCCACTGCAACGCCAGGTGGCCAGCACGCTGCAGGCCGTCCCGGAGTTGGCGGGGCAGGTTCACAGCCTGCATTACCAGCCGGGCCAGCTGGACATGGCGTTGGACGCCGATGCCCAGGCATTGGCCGATGATCCGCAGCGGCTCGAGCGCTGGCAGCAGGCGGTGCAGGCGCAGGGCCTGCAGCTGGCACGTGGTTCCGATGGACAACTGCGGGTGAGCGGAGCCGGACAGTGACGACCCGCACCCTGCGCTTGGGCGAGGGACTGGCCGGCCTCCGGCAGCGCTGGCAGCGCCTGCCAGCGCGCGACCGGCTGATGCTGTGGGTGATGGTGGTGGCGCTGCTGGCGGCAGGCCTGTGGTCGTTGTGGCTGGACCCCCTGCTGAAGCAGCACGCGTACTGGCAGGCCGAACTCCCACGGCTGCAGGCGCAGTCCCGCGCACTGGCGCCGCTGCTGCGGGCCCGGGAGCGCCAGCAGCAGGCCCAGGGCCAGCGCCCGACGCTGGCCAGCCTGCGGGACGGAATCAGATCCGCCGGCCTTGCCGACGGCCTGCATATCGAAGCGCGCGACGGGCGCTGGCACCTGCAGGTGCAGGCGGTGCCCGCCGACGCGCTATGGAACTGGCTGCTGCCGCTGCTGGCCGACCCGGCCATCGAGCTGCAGCAGCTGCAACTGACACGCACAGGGGATGCGAACATGCCGGCGGCACGGATTTCCGGAAACATCGTGATGGTGGCCACTGCGGGTGCCCATCCATGAGGGCGATGCGCAGCCTTGCCTGCAGTACTGCATTGGCGCTGATCGTGGGCATGGCCCACGTGCCGCCGCCCGTGCTGGCGCAGGACACCCGCGATGAGCCGGTGCAGCTGAACCTGGTGGATACCGATATCGGCGGCGTGCTGCGCATGGCGGCACGGTTCACCGGCCGCCAGTTCCTGGTCGACCCGCGGGTGACCGGCAAGATGACGGTGGTCTCCGATGGCCCGGTCAGCCGTACCCAGGCCTACCAGCTGCTGCTGGGCGCGCTACGCATGCGCGGCTTCGCCGTGGTCGAGAACGGCGGCGTCAGCCGGGTGGTGCCGCAGGCCGACGCCAAGCTGCTCGGTGGCCGGGTGGGCAGCGGCGGTGCAGGGGGCGAGATCGCCACGCGCACCTTCGCGCTGCGCTACGAGAACGCGGCCGCGCTGGTGGCAGTGCTGCGGCCGATGATCAGCCCGGACAATCCGATCACTGCCAACCCAGGCAACAACACCCTGGTGATCACCGACTATGCCGACAACCTGGAGCGCATCGCACGGGTGATCGCCAGCGTCGACACGCCGGCTGGCATGGACACCGATGTGGTGAAGCTGCAGCAGGGCATTGCCGTTGACGTGGCGGCAATGGTCGCGCCGCTGCTGGATGCGCAGGGCGCCGAGCCCAGCCAGAAGGTGGTGGTGATGGCCGACCCGCGCAGCAACAGCGTGCTGCTGCGTTCCAGCAGCCCCGGGCGTACCCGCCTGGCACGGCAGCTGGTGGAGAAGCTGGACCGCGCCCAGGATGAATCCGGCAACCTGCATGTGGTCTACCTGCGCAATGCCCAGGCCAACCAGCTCGCTGGTGTGCTGCGCGGCGTGGTGGCCGGACAGAGCGATGCACCGGCAATGGGCAGCAACGAGGGCATCACGCCACTGCCCGGCGATGCCAACGGTTCCACACCGGCGCAGCCGTCGCAGCCGCAGCAGGCCAAGGCCGGTGGCAATGCGCTGGAATCACAGCGGCTGGACCCGAACCGCCGCGACCCGATCGACGCCGGAAGCACCGGCTTCAGCCAGCACGGCATTTCGGTGCAGGCGGACGTGGCCACCAACACGCTGCTGATTTCGGCCCCCGAGCCTGTGTACCGCAACCTGCGCCGGGTGATCGACCAGCTTGACCAGCGCCGTGCGCAGGTGCTGGTGGAAAGCCTGATCGTGGAGGTCAACCAGACCGATGCGGCCGAGCTGGGCGTACAGTGGATGCTGGGCAATGGCCGCACCTTCGGCGGCACCCACTTCGGCGGCACCACCGGTGGCAGCGGGCTCAACACCGCCGCACGCACCACCCTGGACGTGCTGCCCAAGGACGGCCTGAAGATCGGTGTGATCGACGGCACCATCAACCTGCCCGGCGTCGGCCAGATCCTCAACATGAAGGCGTTGGCCAACGCGCTGCAGAGCAAGGGTGGCGCCAACATCCTGTCCACGCCGAACCTGATGACGCTGGACAACGAAGCGGCCAGCATCATGGTCGGCCAGACCGTACCGTTTGTCAGCGGCCGCTACGTGACCGACGGTGGTGGCGGCAGCAACAACCCGTTCCAGACAATCGTGCGCGAGGACGTGGGCCTGAAGCTGCGGGTGCGCCCGCAGATCTCCGAGGGCGGCACGGTGAAGCTGGACATCTACCAGGAAGTCAGCAGCATCGACGCGCAGAGCGCGAACAGCACGGCCGGCATCATCACCAACAAGCGCGCCCTGGATACCAGCGTGCTGCTGGACGATGGCCAGATCATGGTGCTGGGTGGCCTGCTGGAAGACAGCGTCAGTCATGGCCGTGATGCGGTTCCGGGGCTGGGCAGGATCCCGGTGCTGGGCGCCTTGTTCCGCAGCGACACGCGCAAGCGCGCCAAGACCAACCTGATGGTGTTCCTGCGCCCGCACGTGGTGCGTGACCCGGCTGCCGGCCAGCGCCTGACCCGCGACCGCTACGACTACATGCGCAACGCACAGGCCGGCGCGCAGCCGGTACAGAGCTGGGCCTTGCCGGCGCTGTCGGCGCCGCAGCTGCCGCCGCAGGACCTGTCTGTACTCGGCCAGGGCAATGCGCGCGATGGCCAGGGTCAGCCGCAGCAGAGCAGCAGCCTGGCGGCGTTGTATCCGTCCGGCGACGGCGATGCGCAGCTGGTGCAGTTCGCGCAGGGGCTGGACCCGGCGCGTGCCAGCCAGGGCGTTGCGCAGGTGCGTGCACTGGGCCTGCAGGCCTATGCCGAAGCCACGCCGGGCGAGAGCGGGCAACGCCTGCGCGTGCGCCTGCCGCGCGATCCGGCGACGCTGGACCCGGCACTGCAGCAACTGCGCGGGCTGGGGTACACGCCGGAACTGGTGATCGGGCCGTGAGCGCCGCCGCGCCGCTGCCGTACGCCTGGGTGCGCAGCCATGGCGTGATGCTGTCCGAGGCCGGCGGCGAACCCGTACTGCTGGGCACCGCCGAAACTGCCGCGTGGGCCGTGGCCGAACTGCGGCGCCGGCATGGCCCGCTGCCGTTCCAGGCGCTGGATGCGGCGACCTGGCAACAGCGGCTGGGTGAACAGTACCGTGACGGCGGCGATGCCGCTGCTGTGGTCGGGGCTGCTGAAAGTGAAGTGGATCTGGACCGGCTGATGCAGGATATGCCGGAGGTCACCGATCTGCTGGATGCACAGGACGATGCGCCGGTGATCCGCATGATCAACGCGCTGCTGGCACAGGCCGCACGCGAGGGCGCCAGCGATCTGCACATCGAGCCGTTCGAGACCCATTCGGTGGTGCGCTACCGGGTGGACGGCACCCTGCGCGACATGGTGCAGCCGCGGCGCGCACTGCACGCGGCGCTGGTGTCGCGCATCAAGATCATGGCGCACCTGGACATCGCCGAGAAGCGCCTGCCGCAGGACGGGCGCATCGCGATCCGCGTGGGTGGGCGTCCGCTGGATATCCGTGTCTCCACGGTGCCGACCGGGCATGGCGAGCGCGCCGTGCTGCGACTGCTGGAAAAGGATGCCGGCCGCCTGCAGCTGCAGCGCCTGGGCATGGCCGATGACACGCTGGCCACGTTCACCGGATTGATCCGGCAGCCGCATGGCATCGTGCTGGTCACCGGGCCGACCGGCAGCGGCAAGACCACTTCGCTGTACGCCGCGCTGGGCCAGCTCGACAGCAGCACCAGCAACATCCTCACCGTGGAAGACCCGGTGGAGTACGACTTCGCCGGCATCGGCCAGATCCAGGTCAACGCGCGTATCGGCATGAGCTTCGGCACCGCGCTGCGCGCGATCCTGCGCCAGGACCCGGACACCATCATGATTGGCGAGATCCGCGATCTGGAAACCGCGCAGATTGCGGTGCAGTCGTCGCTGACCGGGCATGGCGTGCTGGCCTCCCTGCACACCAATGACGCTATCTCAGCGGTAACCCGTCTGGCCGACATGGGGGTGGAGCCGTTCCTGCTGGCCTCGTCGCTGCGCGGTGTGCTGGCGCAGCGGTTGGTGCGGCGGCTCTGCACGCAATGCAGGCGTGCCGAGGTGGATGGCGAAGGCCGCACCGTGTGGCGTGCGGTGGGCTGCGCGGCCTGTGCCAACAGCGGCTATCGGGGGCGCACCGGCATCCATGAGCTTTTCGTGGTGGACGATCGCGTGCGTGCGCTGATCCATGAAGGGCAGGGTGAGCCCGCGCTGCGCGAAGCGGCGCGGCATGCCGGCATGCGCACGCTGCGCCAGGACGGCCAGCGTTGGGTCGACAGCGGGGTGACCACGCTGGAAGAAATCCTGCGCGTCACCGGCGACGACTGAGGCCTGCATGGCGCTGTTCGACTATCAGGCCGCCAACGCGCAGGGCCGCATCGAGAAGGGCCAGCTGGACGCGGACAGCCCGCGCGGCGCGCGCCAGCTGCTGCGCGGCCGTGGGTTGACGCCGGTGCAGGTGAGCGCGGCGCGCAACGCCGGCAGTGGCTGGGGCACGCGCCGGCTGTCCGCCAGCGAGTTGGCCTGGGCAACCCGCCAGCTGGCCAGCCTGCTGGCCGCCAGCCTGCCGTTGGAAGGTGCATTGAGTGCGGTGATCGAACAGGCCGAGCGCCCGCATGTGGCCCAGGCACTCACCGCGGTGCGCGCCGACGTACGTGCTGGACAGCGCCTGACCGTGGCATTGGCTGCGCGGCCACGTGATTTTCCGCCGATCTACCGGGCGCTGGTGGGCGCCGGTGAAGACTCCGGCGACCTGGCACGGGTGATGGAGCGCCTGGCCGACTACATCGAAGAGCGCAATGCGCTGCAGGCCAAGGTGCTGACGGCTTTCATCTATCCGGCGGCGATCAGCCTGGTGTCGGTGGCGATCGTGGTCTTCCTGCTCAGCTATGTGGTGCCGCAGGTGGTGACCGCGTTCGTGCAGGCACGGCAGACGCTGCCGATGCTGACCCAGGTGATGCTGGCGGCCAGTGCATTCGTTCGCAGCTGGGGAGTGTGGGCGGGGCTCGGCATCGCTGCGTTGGTGGTGGCATGGCGGTTGGCTCTGCGCAAGCCCGAGCTGCGCCTGCGCTGGGACGCGATGCTGCTGCGGGTGCCGATGGTCGGGCGTTTCGTACTGGGTGTGAACAGTGCGCGCTTTGCCTCGACCCTGGCGATCCTGCTGGATGCCGGCGTGCCGCTGCTGCGTGCACTGGAAGCGGCGCGGCAGACGCTTGGCAATGCACTGCTGGCGCGTTGCGCTGATGACGTGTCCGCGCGCGTACGCGAAGGTGCCGCGCTGGGTGCTGCGTTGAAGGTGCAGAAGGTGTATCCGCCGATCCTGGTGCACCTGGTGGCCAGCGGCGAAAAGACCGGCGCATTGGCACCACTGCTGGATCGCGCGGCACAGACGATCTCGCGCGAGATCGAGCGCCGCGCGATGGCACTGACCGCGTTGCTGGAGCCGACCATGATCCTGGTGATGGGCGGCGTGGTGCTGACCATCGTGCTGGCCGTGCTGATGCCGATCATGGAAATGAATCAGCTGGTGCAGTAGATCCACGCCATGCGTGGATGGATCAACCGACGCGCGACATGGGCGGCACATCCACGCATGGCGTGGATCTACTGGTGCCTGGATTTCTCCACACAATCCTCCACACCTTTTTTCGATCTTCCACAGGTTTCTTAAGCGGTCTGTCATCGGCACGGACCAGCATAGCCACGTCGTCGCAGAGCGGGCTGGGAGGCCCCTGGCGACAGCAGGCGTGCAATGACCGTTCCTCCCTTGGCGTTTCCCTTCGCAGTAAACCCTTCAGGAGAAGATCATGACCAAGTACAAGACCCTGGCCGCGCTGGTTGCCACCGCGCTGCTCGCTACCGTGGGCGCCGCGTCGGCGCAGACCGTTACCGGCGGCGGTGCATCGCTGCCGGCCGACCTCTACAAGGGTTCGGCCGACAGCATCCTGCCGGCGAACTTCACCTACGCCGTGACCGGTTCGGGCACCGGCAAGAAGGCGTTCCTGGAAAACAACTCGGCGCTGTTCTCGACCACCGGCACCGTGCATTTCGCCGGCAGCGATTCGGTGCTGAGCAGCACCGAGCTGAACACCTACACCACCAACTTCAACCAGCCGACCAATGCCAACCGCTACGGCGCGCTGATCCAGGTGCCGTCGGTGGCCACCTCGGTCACCATTCCGTTCAACAAGGCCGGTTCGGCGGTGGACCTGAGCGTGGCGCAGATCTGCGGCGTGTTCTCGGGCGCGATCAGCGACTGGTCGACCATCGATGCCAACCGCAGCGGCCCGATCCAGGTGGTGTACCGCCCGGAAAGCAGCGGTACCAGCGAAATGTTCAGCCGCTTCCTGACCGCCGCCTGTGCCGCTGAGAACGCTGAAACCTCGAAGCTGGTGGGTGGCAAGTTCGCCATCAAGTCGACCTTCGCCGACCTGTACAAGCGCGATGACAACGGCGCCTTGCCGGCGTTCCTGGTGGCCGCCCCGGCCACCGGTGGCACCTCGCTGTACAACGCTGTCTACGCTGCTGACGGCCGTATCGGCTACGTCGGCCCGGACGTGATCCCGAGCCTGACCGATGCGACCAAGGTCGCCAAGGTCAAGGGCTTCTCGCCGGACCAGGTGAGCGTGCAGGCTACCCTGGACACCGTCGCTCCGCCGACCGGCGCCGCAGCCGAGGACCCCGCCAACTGGGTGCCGGTGTTCGGCAACCCGTCGGCCGGCTATCCGATCGCCGGCTACACCAACCTGGTGATCGGCCAGTGCTACAAGGATTCGAGCGTCGCCACCAGCCTGCGCGGCTTCCTGGCCCGCCACTATCCGGCGACCTACACCGTCGCGTATGAGAAGTCGATCACCGACCACGGCTTCATCCCGCTGACCAAGGCCTGGCGCGATGCGATCCGCAACCGCTTCGTGCTGGCCAGCAGCGCTGCCGGCCTGAACAACCCCAGCACCTGCTCGGGCATCGGTCGTCCGCTGTAATCCGCAGCACTGGTTGAGTCCTGCTTGACCCGACGCCGGCCTCCTGGGCCGGCGTCGCCATTTCCGCGACGGTGCCGCCACTGCAGTGTTTCGCTGTCGGCTTCGTGTCACATGAACCGTCTATCAGGGGCAGGGCATGCGTTGCGCGTGCCTCCCCGATCGTCGCCGCAGCCGCGGCCCACCAGGTTGATGAGGTTCCGATGTCGCACCCGCTCCCGTCCGCTGTTCATCCGGCCGCGCCGATGCGCCGCAATCATCCGATGGCGTGGGCCATCGCGGTCGCCCTGGGCAGCATGGTGGCCCCGGCCAGCCAGGCGCAGCAGGCATTCAGTCCGGGCTGGTTCGCCGAACGCGGCGCGGCCCAGGGCAGCGCGGCACAGAGTGGCCGCATGCCCAACGGCGTGCCGATCCAGTTCCAGTTGCCGGCCCAGCAGCAGGATGCAGCACGGCAGAAGCTGCAGCAGTCGATCGACAATCTCGGCACCGCGGCGCAGGCGATCGCCCTGCAGCAGCGCTTGCAGGAACAGGCGCGGCAGGCGCGCCGCGAGGCTGGCTTCATCGTTGCCGATGGCCTCGGCAAGGACGGCCTGAGCGTCGACCAGAACCCGCTGACCCGTGGCTGGCTCAACGCGCGCGACGCGGTCCAGTCGCAGGGCAGCGACGGGCGGGTGCAGGTCACGGTCGAGCAGACCGCGGACAAGGCGATCCTGAACTGGGAGACCTTCAACATCGGCGGTAACACCACGCTGAACTTCCTGCAGAACCCTGACTGGGCCGTGCTGAACCGGGTCAATGACCCGGGTGCGCGGCCCAGCCAGATCCTGGGGCAGCTCAACGCCAATGGCACGGTGTTCGTGGCCAACCGCAATGGCGTGGTGTTCGGCAACAACAGCCAGGTCAATGTACGTAACCTGCTGGCAGCCGCAGCACGGATCAGCGATGCGCAGTTCCGCGACAACGGCCTGTACAGCCCCGACGCCAGCAGCAGCGCGCTCAGCGATGCATTCGGCAAGGTGATGGTGGAGCAGGGCGCCCGCATCGCGACCCATGAGCCGACCAGTGCGACGCGCGGCGGTGGTTACGTGCTGCTGGCCGGGCACAGCGTGGAGAATGCAGGACATATCGAGGCGCGCAAGGGCCAGGTGCAGCTCGCTGCCGGTGACAGTTTCGTGATCCGGCGCGGCGTGGGTACGGCGACCAATACCAGCTCCACCACCCGCGGCAATGAAATCGCGCCGCGCTTCATCGCTGGCAGCACGGCTGGCAGCGTGCGCAACACCGGCCTGCTGCGCGCCCGCGAGGGTGACGTGACCCTGGCCGGGCGCAGCGTCGAGCAGGCCGGTGTGGCCGTGGCCAGCACCACGCTTGCGCAGCGCGGCACCGTGCATCTTCTGGCCTCGGCCAGTGATGCCGGCAGCAGCGTCACGCTTGCCGATGGAGCCACCACGGCGGTGCTGATCGAGGACGATGGCAAGGCTACGGTGCTGGATACGCAGCGCGACAGCCTCATCAAGGAATCGGCAGAGCAGGACGCGATCCGCGCCGGCGCGCGCTCGGCAACCTTCGACAATCTGTCCCAGCACAATGATCGCCGGGACCAGTCGCGGGTGGAGATCGTCTCGGGTGGCAACATCCATTTCAGTGCGGATTCGCTGACGGTTGCCACGGGCGGCCAGATCATTGCCGATGCGGCGGCCCGCAGCTACGTAGACGACGCGGCACGCGTGGATGTTTCCGGTGCAGTGGGCGTACAGGTGTCGATGGAGAGCAACAATGTCCAGGTCAAGGTGCAGGGCAACGAACTGCGCGATGCCCTGGACAACCGCGACAGCGGCAAGCTGACCAGCAGCGAGGTCTGGGTCGACCGCCGCCGGCTGGTCCACGTTCCGGCCGGTACCGGGGGCTACGAGGGTGAGCGCTGGTACGCGGCGGGTGGCCTGCTGGAAGTGGGCGGCTACCTCGACAACCAGGGGCACTCGATCGGCGAATGGGCCGCGCAGGGAGGCACCGTCCTGCTGGGCGGCAGGGAAGTGATCACGCATGGCGGCTCACGCATCAACCTTGCCGGTGGCAGTCTGGATGTGCAGAGCGGCGTGATCCGGCAGAGCTGGGTGCGCGGCGTCGATGGCCAGGTCTACCGCCTCGATGATGCGCCGGCGGAGATGCTGTTCGATGGGTTGTACAGCGGCCATGAAGTAAAGCAGGAGCGCTGGGGCATCACCGAGACCTTCCGTGATCCGATCGTATTCGCGGCGCAGCGTGTCGATAACGGGTACACGGTCGGCCGCGACGCAGGACGCCTGATCGTCTCCGCACCGACCGCGGTGCTGGATGGGCAGGTTGAGACTGCCACCTTCCAGGGTGCGCAGCAGAACCGCAGGCCGGATTCCGCGCTGGAGGGTTATGCGCAGGCGCAGACGGCGGCCGCACGCAACGCGCAGCTGTACCTGGGGCGCTACGACGGCCAGGGCCGCAGCGGTGTGTTCGGCTCGGAGGTGCGCCTGGATGACAAGGCTCCGACGAAGGCGGCGTGGTCGCTGCTGGCGCCGGTCAACGAGGAGCGGCGTGACACAGTGTGGCTGGATACCGCAGAGCTGAGTGCCCAGCAGTGGGGACGGATCGACCTGGCGACCGCCGATCGCATCCGCATCGATGGCAGCCTTCGCCTTCAGGCAGGCGGACAGCTCAATCTGACCGGCAGCGAGGTGGAACTGGCAGGCGACATCGGCATTGCCGGCGGCCAGCTGTCGGCGGGCAACCTGCTGGATGTCCAGGGCCGGCCGACGGCGCTGCTGCACGATGGCCGCGCCCGCACCGCCATTGCCGACGGCACGCGGATCGATCTCTCCGGTGAATGGAGCAATGCGTCACTGGCGATGCCGCTCGACGCCAGCGGTGCCTGGACGGATGGCGGTCGCCTGAGCCTGAGCAACAGTCATGACGTGGTCGTGGGCGCCGAGGCATCGGTTGACGTGGAGGCCGGCGCCGCGTTGGACCTGCGCGGCAAGGGCCGCATCGGCAAAGGGGGCAGCGTCAGCCTGCAGGCGAACAGCAGCACGGTTGCGACCGACGGCAGTGGACGGGTGCAGCTGGGCGAGGGGAGCCGGTTCAGTGGCCGAGGACAGGGCAGTGGTTCCTTCTCGCTGGGAACCGGTGGCCACGTTCGGGTGGGCGATGCGGACCCGGCGGGCGCGTCGCTGCGACTGGACCCCGGCCTGTTCGGCAGTGGCTTTGCGCAGTACGACATCAACGGCCACCAGGGCCTGGAGGTGACCGATGGCGCGCAGCTGGTCGCTGCCCTGCCGGGCCTGCAGCTGACCCAGGGCGCTCGGATGGCAACTGATCGGGCGAGCGCGCTGGCGGCGTGGGATGCGCCGCTGTACAGCGCCGATCCGTCGAGCGGGCGCGTCAGCCAGCGCGCAGGCGCGAGCATCAGCCTGCGTTCGGACCGCAACAGCGTGGGCGGTGACCTGCGGGTCGGCACGGATGCACTGGTGGCGGTCGATCCAGGGCAGACGATCTCGCTGCTTGGTGCAGGCAACATCGATGTTGAAGGCACGCTGCGCGCCAAGGGCGGCCGCATCCTGATCGACGATGTGCGACCGGAAAACGCGCTGTACGCCGGGCAGCGCACCGAACGCACCTGGCGTTTCGCCGAAGGCGCGCTGCTGGATGCCGATGCCGACGCGATTTCGCTGCCCGATGCCAGCGGCCGCCTGCGCGGGCAGGTGCGCGCGGGCGGACGCATCGAGATTGGTGGGGCGCTGGACTGGGAGAGCACAGCATTCGTCGACAACCGTCCACCGGAAGCCTTCGTGGTGGTCGAACGCGGTGCGCGCCTGCAGGCGCGGGGCGCGTCGGCCGAACTGGACATCGACGGCCAGGGCCGTGTGCGCGTGGACAGCGACGGCGGGCAGATCGTGCTGCGCTCTGCCAATGCGCTGTACCTGGACGGCGGGATGGACGCGGCCGCCGGTGGTGCCGGCGCACGCGGCGGCACGCTTGGCCTGGCCTTTGGCGGCAGCATCCATGCACGTGGCGCCAGCGATGAGGTACTGCGGGCGCGTGCGATCAGCCTCAGCCAGCACAACGCACCGGCGCAGCCACTGCCGGCCGCATTGGAATATGGCCACGCCGCGTTGTCGGTCGAGCAGCTGCAGGCCGGCGGCTTCGGTAGCCTGTCCGTGTTCGGTGACATCCGCGCCGCCGGCGATGTCGACCTGCGCCTGGCCCAGAGCCTGCGCTTCCACGGCCAGGGAACGTCGAGCCTGGGCATGGCCGTGGATGCCGGGCCGTCCTCGGGGCTGCGACTGAGTGCGCCCTACGTCCGCCTGGCGCAGGCACGCTGGCGCCAGCTGCCGGGCGAGAACCTGCTGGTCACGGCCGATGTTGCCTCGGCGGCGCCGGACCAGCATGCGCTGGCGGTGCAGGCCGATCTGATCGACATCCGCGACGTCACCTGGCTGCCCGGGTTCGAACACGTGGCGCTGGAAAGCCGCAGTGATGTGCGCCTGACCAACAGCATTGCCAGCAATGGCAACACCAGCGCGTTGATGACGGCCGGTTCGATGGATGTGACCGCTGCCCGCCTGTACCCCACCACGGGTGCGGCCGGCACGCTGGTGGCCGGCGCTTCTGCGCAGACCGTGCAGACCGCTGATTACTGGGCTGATCCAGATGCCGTGCTGCGCATCCACGGCATCGGTGCGGGTACGCAGCCGGCGCCGGAATCGGCGCGGGGCACGCTTCGCCTGGTGGCCGCCACGGTGCAGCAGGGCGGCAACGTACAGGTGCCGATGGGCACGCTGCAGCTGGGCGGCCTGATCCAGAACGGAACCGTCGGCAGCCGGGTGGAACTGCTCCCGGGCAGCGTTACCTCCACCAGCGGTGCCGGCCTGTCGCTGCCCTATGGTGGCACCGTCGATGGTGTCGACTGGCGGGTCGGCACGCGCAGCGTGAGTTCGCTGACGCCGGCCGGCATCTCCTCGATGGGGGTGACCCTGAAGGCCAACGAGGTCGAGGTGGCGCCGGGGGCACTGCTGGACATGTCCGGCGGTGGTGAGTTGACGGGTGCGGCCTTCGTGTCCGGGCGCGGCGGCTCTGTCGACGTGCTGCGCACGGCGTTGGCCGACGCCAATCCGCGCTATGAATTCAGTGCGTCGGGCAACCCGGTGTATGCAATCGTGCCGGGACGCGCCGGGACATTCGCCCCCAGCGGCGAGGAAGGATTCGCCGCACCGGGGGTGGGCCAGCAGATCACCGTGCCGGCGGGCGTGCCCGGCCTGGTGGCAGGCACCTACACGCTGATGCCGGCCAGCTATGCGCTGCAGCCCGGTGCCTTCCGGGTGGAGCTGGGCGCCACCGGTGCCTCGGGCATCGCGCAACCCATCGCGACCGGCACCGGCACCTGGCGTGTGTCCGGGCAGCAGCGCGCGGCGCTGGGCGCGGCAATCTCGCCGTTGCTCACCGACATCCTGCTGACCCCCGCCGCGGTGGTACGCCGGCACTCGGGCTACAACGAAACCTCCTACAACAGCTTCGCGCAATCGGTGGCCGACCGCCGCGGCGAGTCGCGCGGCTGGCAGACCATCGATGCGCTCGGGTTGACCCTGGCGCTGGGCGAAGGCGCAGGTCGTGCAGACACGCCTGCCATCCGCTTCGCCGGCACCGCGCGGTTCGGCGCCGCCACCGACAACGGGCGCGGCGGCACGCTGACAGCCACGTTGGCCAGCCCGGCGGTCGGTTCACTGGAGATCGTCGATGGCGGTGCGCAATCGCAGGCGCGTGATCGCGGTGCCACCTTCAGCGACGACGCGCTCAATGCCTTCCTGCCTGTGCGGATGATGATCGGCGGGCAGTTCAACCAGGTGACTTCGCAGGTGGCGGTGACCGGCCAGGCACGCAGCGTGGCGATCCGTTCCGGAGTCACCCTGAACGCACCGGAAGTGCTGGTGGCAGCGGCCTCCGGTGGCAGCGGCGTGCTGGTCGAGGCCGGTGCGACCCTCGATACACTGCCGTTCGCATCCGCCAACGCGGATGCCAGGGCGACGCTGCCTTACCAGGTCTCCGGCGGCCTGCTGGCGGTGTCCAACCAGCGCCTGAACCTGATCACCGGCACCACCGGCGTGGAGGCCGGTCCGGTGGCAATCGACATCGGGGGGTGCCAGACGGCGTGCGACGGCCAGACCCGGCTGGTTTCCGATGGCAGCATCGCGGTAGCGACCGATGGCACGCTGCAGATGCGCGACTCGGCCAGCTATGGCACCCGTCAGCTCGGCCTGAGCATGGCGGCGCTGAACCTCGGCAGTGCCGAAGCGATCGCGCAGGCCGCTGCGGCAGGGGCGCTGCCCAGTGGCATGACCATGAACCAGTCCGTGCTGCAGCAACTGCTGCGCGGCAATGATGCCACCGGCGCGCCGGCGCTGGACACGCTGAGCCTAATCGCACGGGATTCGGTCAACGTCTTCGGCAGCGTCGACCTGGATGCGCGCGACAGTGCCACCGGCCGCGGTGGCCTGCAGACGCTGGTACTGGGCGCGCAGGCCATCCATGGCTATGGTGCGGCGAGCGACCGTGCGCGCATCCTGGTGGACACACTGGTCTGGGACGGTTCGCTGGCGGCGACGCAGGGGCCGGGCAGCGATGCGTCGGTGCCGCCGGCCGATCCGATGGTGGACCGGCTCGGCGCCGGGCAGCTGGACATCGTCACCCGCAACCTGCAGCTGGCGCGCGCCCCGTTCAGCCGTCCCAGCTCCGAGGTGCCTGCCAACCGTCAGGTACTCGGATTCAGTGCGCTGAACCTGAGTGCTTCGGAGCAGCTGTCGTTCTCCGCGCAGGGCACGCTGGACGTGTTCCAGCAGCGCGGCGACTATCTGGCCGACAAGGGCTGGCAGTACAGCGGAGGCAGCCTGGGTATCGATACACCGCTGTTGACCGCCGATCCCGCCGCGCAGCTGCGCGTGCGCACCGGCGGCGACTTCCGCCTGCAGGGGGGCACCGGCAAGGCGGGTGGCGATGCACTGGGCAGTGAGCTGAGCATCGACGCCAACCGGATCACGCTGGACAGCACGATCGCGCTGGCGTCAGGACGGCTGTCTGCGAACGCGCGCGAGGGCATCACGCTTGGCAGCCGGGCGGCGCTGGACCTTGCCGGGCGCAAGGTCTCGCTGTACGACGTGGACAAGTTCAGCTGGGGCGGTGATGTCCTGCTGTCCAGCGACACGGGGGACATCCGCACCGATGCGGCCTCCCGCATCGATGTTTCCGCCCGCAACAACCGCGGCGGGCGCATGACGGTCACCGCAATGGCCGGCCGAGCCGATCTGGCCGGTGATCTGCAGGGCACCGCCAGTGGCCGCTACGATGCCGGTGGCACGCTGGTGCCCTACGACGGTGGTGAACTTGTGGTGCGGGCACGCCAGTTGCAAGACTTCACCGGCCTCAACCAGCGATTGACCGCCGGCGGCGTCGTCGGTGGTCGCAGCTTCCAGATCGGTGAAGGCGATCTGCGGATCGGCGACGAAGTGAAGGCGCGCCGGGTCGACATCAGTGTCGACGCGGGCAGCATGACCGTGGCCGGCCGCATCGATGCCAGCGGCGAGCAGGTCGGCAGCATCCGCCTGTACGCCCGTGATCAGTTGCAGGTGGACGGCACGCTGGACGCGCACGGTACCGGCCTGCGCGTGGACAGCCATGGCAAGATCATCGACAGTCCGAACCGGGCCACCATCACGCTGGGCAGCGCCGAAGGCGCCGTTGGTCTGGGCAGCGCGGCGCACCTGGACATGCGTGCAGGCAGCGACGTTGCCCTCGGTGACGGCCCTGGACAGAACGACGGCATGGCGCGGGGCTCGCTGAAGATCGATGTGCCGCGGCTGGGCAGCAACGACGCGGCGATTGCTGCGGCCAGCGGCCTGCGCATCGATGGCGCGGCCGACATCCAGCTCAATGGTGTCCGTCGCTACGACGATGCGCCCCTGGCCAGCACCGCTGATGTGCGCGGCAACCGCGCGCAGCTGGTCACCCAGCAGTGGCTGGACCAGGTGGTCGATCCGCACAGCGTGGCCTGGATCGATGGCGCGCTGGGCAATCCGGATCTGCAGCAGCGCACCGCCGCGCTGGGCGACGTCCGCCTGCGTCCCGGCGTGCAGGTGGTGGCGCGGCGCAGCGAGGCCAATCCCGAGGGCGACCTGACCATTGCCGGCGACATCGATCTGTCCGGCTACCGCTACGGGCCCGAAGCCAACCGCGCCGATCCATCGCGGCGTGGCTTCGGTGAATCGGCCTCGCTAGTGCTGCGCGCCGAAGGCAACATCAACGTCCATGGCAGCATCAATGATGGTTTCGCACCGCCGCCGTCCACGCCGGACGAGGGCGGTTGGCAGTTGTATGAGGCTCGCAATGGCAGCGCCGGGCACACCCCCTTCGGTGGCGGCCTGGTGGTGCCGGTGGACGGAGTGAAGCTGCAGCCGGGCACCGAGTTCCAGGCCGGCACCCGCCTGAACTATGACGTGCCGGTCGAATCGGTAACGCTTCCGGTCGGTACCGTGCTGC
This sequence comes from Stenotrophomonas sp. SMYL11, assembly GCF_036320005.1. Classification (NCBI taxonomy): domain Bacteria; kingdom Pseudomonadati; phylum Pseudomonadota; class Gammaproteobacteria; order Lysobacterales; family Lysobacteraceae; genus Stenotrophomonas; species Stenotrophomonas sp. SMYL11. Next base: position 234,327 of record NZ_JAWIRS010000001.1, on the reverse strand, counting down.
CCGCGCCGATGGAGATCTCGCAGACCCTGCGCCTGCCTGCGGGCACGGTGCTGGGTGCGGCGGTGACCACGCAGTCCGGGCAGACGCTGGCGGCGGGCACCGTGCTGCAGGAGCCGCTGGTGCTGGCGGCCGGCGCGCGCCTCGGCGCCGGCTTCCGCCTGCGCAGCGCGGTCCAGATGGCGGCACAGGAGTGGCCTGCCGGCGCGGTGCTGCCGGTTGCGCTGCGCCTGGCGCGGGAAGTCGAGCTCAAGGTGGGCGCGTACATCCCATCGTTGACCAAGGTGGAGCTGCCCGGCAACGGGCCGGTGAATCTGCGGCCGGCCGATGCCAATGGCAACCAGGGACGCAACTGGGCGCTGGCGCCGATGCTGGCCGAGGGCACCACCTCCTGGGACCTGACCGTGGTTGCCGGTGCCGATGCCGGGGCGGCCGATCCACGCAGCCGACGCTGGGGCAGCGAAGGCAGCGTGGTGCTGGCCGATACCCACCAGGGCTCGATCGGTACGGTCAAGACCGAAATCATCTGGGTGGGTGACCGCGCGTTGACCGAGCAGGCATCGCTGGACTGGATCGGCGACACCTCCTATGCGGGCCGTCCGATCGCAGAGCTGGCCGACATGTTCGGCTTCACCGAAGATGAGTTCTGCGCGATGTCGGCCGACTACTGCGGCCCGGCACCCCGCCAGGTGGCCGCGCAGGGTTCGCTGGATTACTGGGGCGACGAGTCCTACGTGGGCACCCCTGCGAAGGACTTCGCGGCGATGTTCGGCATGACCGAAGACGAGTTCTGCAGCACCGCACCGACCTACTGCGCCGGCGGTGGCACGCAGACCGAAGTGACCACCTATGGCAAGCGCGCGGGCACGCCGGCCTGGAGCGTGCTGCGCACCGGCAAGGGTGACCTGGAACTGCTCGCTGCCGGCGACGTCGTGTTGAAGTCCGGCTTCGGTGTGTACACGGCGGGCACTCCCACCACGCTGGGCGAGGGCCGCGACGCTGCCTTCAATTCGCCCCGTGCAGCAGCCCCCAGGAACACCGCACTGCTGGGTCCGAACCTGGTGCCGGGCAGCTATGATGCCGCGTTGGCCGGCTACCAGGCCTGGTATCCCGATCATGGCGGCAACCTGCGCGTCGAAGCCGGGCGAGATATCGTCGGTGACGTCTGGACCGGGCGCGCAGAGTCGGGCACCAGCGAGCGTGACTGGGCGCTGTACTCCAGTGCCGCGGTCGGCAATTGGCTGTGGCGGCAGGGAACCGGCAGCACCACCGGCGTGGAGCCGGTGCCGACCAGCTGGTGGGTGAACTTTGGCGCCTACACCAACGTGTCCGCTGCTGCTGGCGCCTCTCCGCGGATGGTCGGCTTCACCGGCTTCGGTACATTGGGCGGCGGCAACTTGACGCTGGAGGCCGGGCGTGACGCCGGCGTGCGCGATGCGATAGGTGACGCGCTGGACTCGACGATCGCACCGCGCTCGGGTGCGATCATCGCGGCGGTGGGATCGACCGGCCGGGTCAGCGATGGCCAGCTGCACCTGACCGGCGGCGGCGACCTGCAACTGCGTATCGGTGGCGCACTGAATCCGAATCTGCGGGCGACGTTCTCCAGCCTCAATGCCTCCAGGGCGGGACAGAATCTCGACCTCAACGGTACCTTCAGCAATCTGCGTGGCAGCCTGCAGCTGGATGCGGGACGCATCGGTGCAATGGGCGTCACCCTGGAAAGCTACGCGACGCTGGGCCAGCTGCGTGCGGCCGATCTGTTCGCCGCCGACGCCGCTCGCCCGATGGGCGGGCCGGTGCTGGTGCTGGGCGATGCGGTCGCGCAGCTGCAGGCGCGGGGTGACGTCGTGCTCGGCGGCGTCGCCGATGCCGGTCGGGTTCCACCGGCCAACTACAGCGCGGTGGTGCAGGACAACGGCAGCCGCGCTGCGGGCAGCACCTGGTTCTCCCTGTGGACCGACACGACCGCCGTGGACCTGTTCAGTGCCGGTGGCGACCTGGCGCCGGGCCTGGCCGGGCCGGAGAACGTGACCGGCAGCAATCTGTGGCCCGAGCAGGTTGCGCTGGCACCGGGCAGCCGGGAGGAGCTGCTGAACTACTGGCTCTATCCTTCGCGCTTCAGCGCCGTTGCTGCGCAGGGCGACGTCAAGCTGGACCGGATCAGCACCACGCCGGGGACGCAGGATGTGATCCTGCTGGCACCCTCGGCGACAGGACGGCTGGACGTCCTGGCCGGTGGCGGCATCTTCGCCCAGCGTGGCGCGACCCAGATCGCGCGCTCCGCCAGCGACGCGCGCCTGCCGGGACCCTTCGACCCTGCATTCATGGCCGAGCAGGGGGATTCCAGCGGCAATGTGACCCGCTCGCGTCACAACCTGTCGGTCGACGGCAACATTGCATCGCCGCAGGCGTCGCTTCCGCTGTTTGCGTTCGGTCCGAATACTCCGCTGTCCACCGTGTCTGCGGCCCTGGCGCCGAGCCGCTTCTACGCGGTGCAGGGCGACATCATCGGTCTGGCCACCGGCGCCCAACGCACGCTGACTCCCAACGGGGGGCAGCGCACGCAGCTGAACTGGTTCGAGGCCGCCGGCGCCGTGCAACTGCGGGCAGGCCGGGACATCCTCGGGGTGTCGATGACCGCGCTGAACACCGCGTCCACCGACTTCACGGTGGTGGCGGCGGGCCGCGACATCGTGCATCTGAACGCGATCATCGCCGGCCCCGGCAACACCGAGATCAGTGCCGGCCGCCAGCTGCGCCAGGAGGATGCGGGCAGCATCGTCAGCCTCGGTGGCATCGTGCAGGGCGATAACCGTCCCGGCGCCAGCATCGCGCTGATGGCCGGCAACCAGCAGATCGATTTCGCGGCCCTGCGTGCCCGCTATCTGGATCCTGCGAATCTGGCCGATCCCGCGCAATCGCTCGCGTCGCAGCCGGGCAAGGCCGTCAAGGTCTACAACCAGGAGCTGAAGCAGTGGCTGCAGCAGCGCTTCGGCGTGGCTGCCGACGGCGACGGGGCGCTGGCTGCATTCGACGCACTGCCGCAGGAACAGCAGCGCATCTTCCTGCGTCAGGTGTACTACGCCGAACTGCGCGAAGGTGGGCGTGAGTACACCGATGCAGAAGGGCCCCGCTTCGGCTCCTACCTGCGCGGGCGCGAAGCCATCGCCACGCTGATGCCGGACAGGAATGCGGCCGGTGCGACGATCGACCGTACCGGCGATATCGTGATGTACGGCGGTTCCGGCGTGCGCACCGAGGCGGGCGGCAACATCGAACTGATGGCACCGGGCGGACAGATCGTGGTCGGCGTACAGGGCGTGGTGCCGCCTGCCAGCGCCGGCCTCGTCACCCAGGGGCAGGGCGATATCCGCCTGTTCAGCCAGGACAGCGTGCTGCTGGGCCTGTCGCGGGTGATGACCACGTTCGGCGGCGACATCCTGGCCTGGTCGGAGCAGGGTGACATCAATGCCGGTCGCGGTTCGCAGACGACGCTGCTGTACACGCCACCGCGTCGCCTCTATGACGGCTGGGGCAATGTGATCCTGTCGCCGCAGGCTCCCGCCAGTGGCGCAGGCATTGCGACCTTGAACCCCATCGCCGAAGTGCCGCCGGGCGACGTCGACCTGATCGCGCCGCTGGGCACCATCGATGCGGGCGAGGCCGGTATCCGCGTCTCGGGCAACATCAATCTGGCGGCGCTGCAGGTGCTCAACGCCGCCAATATCCAGGTACAGGGCGAGAGCAAGGGCCTGCCGGTGCTGGCCACGGTGAACGTCAATGCGCTGGCCTCGGCCAGTGCGGCGGCGAACAGTGCCAGCCAGGCCGCACAGGATGTGATGCGCAAGAGCCAGGACGATGCACGGCGCAACCAGCCATCGGTGATCAGCGTGCAGATTCTGGGCTTTGGCAGTGGTACAAGCAGCATCGCTCCGCCTGCGCGTGGCACGACCGCCGGCAGTGGCTACGACGCCAACAGCGCCTTCCAGTTCCCGCAGGCCAGCCGCGACGAAGGCACCGAGCGCCGCTAGGCATTCCACGCCCCGGCAGGTGCCGACCTTGGTCGGCACGCATTGCCCGGTGCAGCGCATCGGGCTGCAGCATCGGGCCAGCCGCCACGGAACGGTGGCGGCCCCAGCCAGGACGGCACCGAGGGCAGGGAGCGGCCATCAGCGGTGAGGACCACCGACACAGCGCCGTCGGGTGCAGGAGAGCACCCGGCGGCAGGAGGGCAGGAGATCCACGCGATGCGTGGATGCCTGGGCCAGCATCAGTGCCGACCAACGGTCGGCACCCACCAGAGCAGGCTCGGGGGTAGATCCCCGCCATCACCAGAGCAGCCTCAGCAGTAGATCCACGCCCTGCGTGGATGCGGTGCCACGAACGAACCCTACAACTCCAGCACCCGCCGGTAGCTCAGCGGCCCACGCCCATCGCGAAGGCCCAGCCGCAGCTCCAGCCCCGTCGCCGGCAAAACCTCGCCTTCGCCCGGCAGCACCGCCCAACCGGCACCGGGCTGCCAGGCCCGCACCTCGAACCGCTGCACACCTTGGGCCACCGCGATGCCCCTCGATTGCTCAGGCGCTGGCAGCGGATACCGGTCGGTCGCCTCGCCACTGGCCCGCCACAGCGTGTTGCCCTGTTGCCACCAGCGCACCCGCTGCCAGCGCAGCCCGTCGCTGCCGACGCTGCGGGTGATCTCCAGCGCGAAGCTTCCATCCGGGTGCCGTTCGCTTACCAGCGAAGGTGGCAGCAGTCGCTGCGGCTGGTCCGCCGGGCGCACGGCGCCATTCATCAGCGCGTCGTCTGCGCGCATGTCGATATCACGCTGGAACTGCTGCAGCACGCGCAGCGCCGTGGTGGTCTCGGCATCGGCCTGGCGCAGGCGTTGGTCGCTGCTGGCCACGCTGTCGAGCGTACGCCAGCAGATCAGCGCCAGCACGCCCATGATGGTGATCGCGATCATCACCTCGATCAGGGTGAAGCCGCGCACGGCGCGCTTCACGGTGCGAGCGTCCACGGCAGCTGCATCCGCGCCAGCGGTCGCCGCGGTGCGTCCTCGGCCACCACGCTCAGTTCCAGCTGCGGCTGGCCGTCGCTGCCCGTGCCAAGATGCTGCAGCACCAGGAAACTGCCGCGTCCCTGCACGCAGCGCTGGCGGCCATCCTGCGCTGCCTGTCCGGTCAGGCGCAGTTCCTGCCAGCGGTCCTGCGCGCACATCAGCGCCAGGCGGCGATCGCGCAGCCGCGATTGATCGTCGGTCGCCACCGCCACCGAACGCATCACCGCCGCCAACGCAATCGATACGATCGCCAGCGCGATCAGCACTTCGATCAGGGTGAATCCTCGCATCGCCTGCTTCACTGCACGACCTGCAATTGTCCGCTGCCATCATCACGAAGACGCAGTGTGCGGCCCTCCAGCGACAGCCCCAGCTCCCAGGCAGTGCCGATCCATTCCGGGCTCAGTTCGATGGCGCTGGCGGGCGCTACCGCAATGCCAGCGGCCTGCCACTGCTGCGGCCGCAACAGGTCATCGCGTTCCACGGTCACCCAGCGGCCGCCTTCGCGGCGGCTGAAACGATAGCCCTTGGCATCGGACTGCCAGCGCAGGGGCCGGCCATCGATTCGGGCTTCGTCGCGTGCCACCTGCAGCCGCTGCGCCAACCGCTCGGCTTCCTGGCGCAGTTGCCGGGCCGGATCGAGCAGGCTGCCCAAGCCAAGGCCGATACCGGCAGTGCAGATGCCGATGATCACCAATACCACCATCAGCTCCAGCAGGGTAAAACCGCGCGGGATGCGTTGCACCGACATTGCCTCCGGTCCTTGCCGATACGCGCCAGCATAGGCCTGTACGATGAAACAAAAGCGTCAGCCGCAGCTGCTAGCGTAGGCGGACACGAACGTGGCGATGGTGCGGAACATGGATGGCAGGCGCTGGGATCGCAATCGCATGCTGACCCTGCTGGCAGCGATGCTGCTGCTGGCCGTAGTGGCCTATTGGAGTGTCACCCTGTCTGCGGTGGCGCCAGCGGTGGCGGCCGGTGAAGCGCAGGCCGAGGCGCCGGTACGGCCCCTGTTCGATGCGATGGCCAGCCTGCCGCTGGTGCGGCTGCTGTCCCCCGGTGCGGTACGGACCGAGGTGGTCGTGCTCGGCGTGATGGCCGGCGAGCACGCGCCACTGGCGCTGCTGTCGGTGGATGGTCGTCCTGCGCAAGCGTACGCACCCGGGCAGCGGCTGGGGCCTTGCACGGTGCTGGCCAGCATCAGTGCCAGTGCAGTGGAACTGAATCAGGCCGGCCAGTCGCGCAGCGTGCCGGTGCCCGAGCTGCCGCCGGTGCCGACCGATGGCATCGTGCCTGCGCCCTCGAACGGTGGCTCACTGTAGAGCCGGGTCCACGCCCGGCGGCTTCTGCATGAACGTTGAAGGGCGCGCTGGAGCAGCCGGGCGTGGGCCCGGTTCTACAGCTGCGCAGGCTCAGCGCGCCGGGCGCTGCGGCACCACCGAGCGGCCGAAGGCATCGCCCATGCGCTGTCGCGTGCCTTCCAGGTTGTACTGCATCAGCTGGTTGCCGGGCTGCCGCATCAGGCGTTCGGCTTCAGGCAGCGCCGGTGACTTGGCTGGCTTCGCCGCCGGTGCCAGCTTGCGCTGCAGGCAGTCCCACGCCGGAATCCGCTCGCCGTTGACCTGCACTTCAATGCACGGCACGGCCTCTTCCCGCTTCTTCGCCTCCTCGGCACGGAGCGATGGCAACGCCAGCAGCAATGCCAGCGCCAGGGCAGGGCGGATGCCCGCTATCGATAGTGCACTCATTTCCAATCTCCCGCGGCAACCGGCGTTCTGCAAGGAAGACGTGTGGCGAAGGCAGTCTCCGCCCGCCACCGTTTCGGCCGGGTCAAAAGATGACAGTGCTGTCACAAAACTATTGGCGGTTTTGACGCGACGTGCACGTCCTGTTGGTAGACCCACGCGCCGCTCCCTGGCCACTCCCTTCGATACGACGCGATGCCTTCGATGACTCCTGTTCCGTGCCGAGCTGTCCGCCTTCCGCTGCGCCTGCATCCACTGGTGCTGGCCCTGGCCGCGATGCCGCTGCCATTGTTCGCGCAGGACGCGGCGCCTGCGCCCAGCGTGAACATCAATGAATACATCGTGCGCGGCAACACCGTGCTCGATCCGCGCCAGATTGAACGCGCGGTGGAGCCGTTCCTCGGCCCGGGCAAGACCCTGGCCGATGTCGAAAAGGCACGCGACGCGGTGAATGCGCTGTACCAGCAGGCAGGCTACCAGTCGGTCTACGTCGAGCTGCCCGAGCAGCAGGTCAGTGGCGGCGTGGTGCTGCTGAAAGTGCAGCAGACGCCGATCGGCCAGCTGCGGGTCGTAGGCACGAAGCACGAATCGCCCGAACGCATCCGCGAACGCGTGCCGGCACTTGCCGAGGGCAAGGTGCCCGATTTCGACCAGGCACAGAAGGAACTGACCGCGCTGAATGAGGGCGGGCGTCGCCAGGTGATGCCGCTGGTGCGCGAAGGCCAGGTGCCGGGCACGATGGATGTGGACCTGCAGGTCGAGGAGAAGTCGCCGTGGCGCGCCAGCGCGGCGCTCAACAACGACCACAGCGCCGACACCGAGAAGCTGCGACTGAGTGCATCGCTGGCCTACGACAACCTGTGGAGGCGCGGGCACAGCGTCAACATCGGCGTGTATCTGGCGCCGGAAGATACCAAGCAGGCCAAGGTGTTTTCGGCCTCGTACATGATGCCGTTCGAGGGCACGCCGTGGAGCCTGGAAGCGTCCGGCTACACGTCCGACAGCCGCGTGCTGAACGCGGGCGGACAGGTCGGTACCGGCACCGGAACCAACGTGATCGGCAACGGTCATTCGATCGGCGTCAAGCTCAACTACCGTTTGGCGGGCAGCAGTCAGTGGTGGCGCCAGCTCAGCCTGGGTGTGGACTTCAAGGACACCGAGGAAGACACGCAGATGGGCACGGAGAGCCTGAAGACGCCGCTGAAGTACGCGCCGATCACGCTGGCCTTCGTCGGCGTGCGCCAGGGCGAGCACGATCAGCTGAGCATCAACACCCAGCTGGTGGCCGGCACCCGCCGGCTGTTGGGCTACGGCAGCGACGCCACCGCCTTCGGACAGAAGCGCTACTGGGCCGACCCGAGTTTCGTGGCGTTCAAGGCCGATGTGGCCAACACGCATACCTTCGGCAGCGACTGGCAGTGGTACGCGCGCGGCTCGCTGCAGGTGACCGACGCGCCGCTGGTGTCGGCCGAGCAGTTCGCCGCCGGTGGCATGTATACCGTACGTGGCTATCTGTCGGCCGAAGCGATCGGCGACTACGGCGGCCTGGCCAGTCTGGAATGGCGCACACCGGCGTGGTCGCTGTGGAGTGGCACCGACCTGCGCGTCTACAGCTTTGCCGACGCGGCCTATCTGCGCCTGCGCCAACCACTGCCCGAACAGCGTGACAAGTACAACCTGGCCTCGGTCGGCCTGGGCGCGCAGCTGCGCCTGGGCGAACACCTGCAACTGCGCCTTGACTACGCCTGGCCCTATGCCGATGGCCCGGTCACGCGCAAGGATGACCCGCGCCTGCATTTCAACATCAGCACCAGTTACTGACCCTTCCCTTGAACATGCGTTCTCCGGAGACCCCTCGCATGGACCGTTTGCTTTCCCGAGTGTTGCTGCTGCTGGCCGCGCTGGTTGCGTTGCCCGCCGCTGCGGCCGATGCCAATTGGTGGCAGGCCGAATGGAAGTACCGCAAGCCGATCACCGTCGACGCCGGCCCGCAGGGCGCGGGCCTGGCCGGTGACCCGGGCCGCACGCCGCTGCTGCTGCGCCTGCATACCGGCAACTTCGGTTTCGACGGTACCCAGGATGCGGGCAACGACCTGCGTTTCGTGTCGGGCGATGGCCGCACCGTGCTGGCCCACCAGATCGAACAGTTCGACCCCAAGCTCGGCCTGGCCCTGGTCTGGGTGGACGTGCCGGCAGTCAGCGCAGCCGCGCCGCAGACGATCTGGATGTACTACGGCAATGAGAAGGCCCCGGCCAGCGGCAATGGCCAGCAGGTATTCGACCCGGACTACACGCTGGTCTACCACTTCGCCGAAGCCAATGCGCCGGCGCGCGACACCACGGCCTACGGCAACAATGCCGGGGCCGTCGTGCCGCCATCGGAAGGCTCGGTGATCGGCCGCGGCGTTCAGTTGGGTGCAGCCCCGCTGCCGCTGCCGGCCAGCGCCTCGCTGGCGCAGGAAGCCGGCGCGCCGCTCACTGTTTCGGCCTGGATCAAGCCGGGCAGCACCAACGCGGCACAGGCGATCTACGCCCGTCGCGATGGCGCCTCCGAGCTGGTGGTCGGTATCGAGAACCGCGTGCCGTTCGTGCAGCTCAATGGCCAGCGCAGCACGCCGGCACAGCCGATTCCGGAAGGGCAGTGGGCGCACGTGGCACTGACCGCAGAGAAGGGCGCGCTGCAGCTGTACCTCAATGGTCGCGTAGTTGCCCAGCTGAGCGGCGAGCTGCCGGCGCTGGCCACCGCGCCGGTGGTGGGCGCCGATGCGCCGGGCGCGGCGCAGCCGCTGGCCAACTTCGAAGGAGCGCTGGATGAGCTGCGCATCTCGCGGGTGGCGCGCCCGGCGGCGCTGTTGCTGGCCGACGCCACCGCGCAGGGCGCCGATTCGCGCCTGATCAGCTACGGTGCCGACGAGCAGTCTGCCGGCCAGAGCCACTTCGCCTTCATCCTCAAGGCGATGCCGTTCGACGCCTGGGTGGTGGTCGCCATCCTCGGCCTGATGATGCTGCTGTCGTGGGCGATCATGATTGCCAAGAGCCGCCACTTCGGCCGTACCAGCAAGGCCAATGCGGTGTTCACCGAGAGCTTCGGCAAGCTGTCCGGCGTGCCGCTGCGCACCTTGTCCGACATGGACCGCCAGGGCAAGGCACCGACCGCGATGCATGACGGTTCGCTGTGGCGCATCTATCAGGTAGCCATTGATGAAATGCAGCAGCGCCACCAGCGCGACGGCAACAGTGGTTATCTCAGTGGTGCCACCATTGCGGCGATCCGCGCTTCGATGGATGCGGTGATGGTACGCGAGCAGGAAGCGATGGCGCGGCGCATGAACTGGCTGTCGACCACCATCGAGGGCGCGCCGTACGTGGGCCTGTTCGGCACCGTGATCGGCATCATGCTGGTGTTCGTGGTGGCGGCGATGGCCGGCGCGGTGGACATCAATTCGGTGGCACCGGGCATGGCCGCGGCGCTGCTGTGTACCGCCGCCGGCCTCGGCGTCGCGATCCCGGCACTGTTCGGCTACAACTACCTGGGCGCGCGTGCCGAAGCGATCGGCGCGGACATGGCGGTCTTCATCGACGAGTTCGCCGCGCGCCTGGCCGAAGAGCAGGACGGGCGCGGCCCGGCCGCGGTCCAGGGCTGAGGGGCGCGCCATGGGCCAGAAGGCGAAGTTCGGCATCAAGAAGCGCGAGAAGGGCATCAACGTGACGCCCTTCGTCGACGTGCTGCTGGTGGTGCTGGTGATCTTCATCCTGACCAGCAACGCCTCCATCCCCGGCATCGAGGTCAACCTGCCGAAGGCCAGCAACAGCGTCGCGCTGGAGAAACCGAAGACCAAGGCGATCACCATCGACCCTAGTGGACAGGTGTTCCTGGATGCCTACCCGGTGACAATGGCCGAGCTGGAAGACCGGCTGCGTACCGAGCGCGCGACCACGCCGGATTTCCCTGTGATCGTGCGCGGTGATGCGCAGGTGCAGTACGCCCGCGTGGTCGAGGTGCTGGACCTGCTGCGGCGCCTGGAGCTGGCCCAGGTCGGCCTGGTCACCGGCAAGGCGCAGGGCTGAGGCATGACGGCCCATCAACCCCCTCGGCCGGAGCCCGGCATGCGCGGTCGGCAGTTGCTGGTGACGGTGGTGCTGGTGCTGGCCGCGTTGCTGGTGCTGGGCATCGCGGTGTGGTGGCTGTTGTTCAAGGACACCGCCAGCACCCGTCGGCCGGTGGTGCAGCCGCCGATGCTGGCGCTGCCACCGCCGCCTCCGCCGCCACCCCCGCCACCGGAAAAGCCGCCAGAGCCGGAAACGCCGCCGGAAGAAACGATGCCCGAGCCGGAGCCGCTGGATCAGCCGACGCCGGCCGAAGAGCCGACGCCGACGCCGGACAACGCCGATCCGGTGACGATGAATGCAGATGCGCAGGCTGGCGGTGACAACTTCGGCATCCAGTCCGGCAGTGGCGGTGGTTCGTCCGGCGTCGGCCGTGGCGGCGCCGGCAATGCCACCTATGGGCGCTACCTGGGCTACCTGATGCAGCAGGCGATCTCGCGCGACGACAAGGTCAAGCGCCTGGCGTTCCAGCTGCAGGTGAATGTGTGGCTGGCCAACGACGGCCGCCTGGAAAAGGTCGAACTGGTGCGCGGCAGTGGCAACGAGGAGGCCGACGCGGCCGTGCTCGATGCGCTGCGTCGTATTGGCAAGGTTGACCAGGCACCGCCGCCGTCACTCGATTTCCCCGCCCGCGTCCTGATCCAGGGCCGCCGGCCCGGGGCCTGACTCCGACTTCCGTGATTTCCCTTCTTTCGATGAGAACCGTGATGAACGACCACGTCCGCGCACGAACCGACTCCCGCCGCCCGCGGCCGGCCCGACGGGCGCTGCTGTGCTGCGCCGTGCTGCTCAGCCTGGCCGCCCCGGCCGGTGCGATGGCGGCTGAAACCACCATGGTCAAGCTGATCAAGGGCCTGATCGCCAGTGGCGCGCTGAAGCCCGAAGACGGCCAGGCGCTGCTGGTGCAGGCCGAGGCTGAAGCAGCGGCCGCGCAGCGCACTGCAGCCTCCGGGAGCGCGGCCGCCAGCGGTGGCGTGGCCCTGGAGGCCGGCGACGTGCGCGTGCCGTACGTACCGCAGAGCGTGCGCGACGGCATCCGTGACGAGGTGCGCCAGGACGTGATGGCACAGGCGAAGTCGGAAGGCTGGGCGGCACCCAACGAAGTGGCCGAATGGACCAAGCGCATCAAGGTCACCGGTGACATGCGCGTACGCAGCGAGTCGCGCTTCTACTCCGAGCGCAACAGCGATATCGTGAGCAACTGGGCGTCGATCAACTCCGGCAGCGGCTTCGATACGAACAGCAACACCAACCTGCAGTTGCCGCCCTTGTTGAACACCCGCCAGGACCGCCGCAACCTGTGGCGCATCCGCGCCCGCCTCGGCATCGAGGCGATGATCGGACAGCACACCACGGCCGGCGTGCGCCTGGCCAGCGGCAGCAGCAATGGCCCGGTGTCGACCACCGAGCAGCTGGGCGGTGGCCTGAGCAAGAAGGACGTGTGGCTGGACCAGGCCTGGCTTGCCTATGCTCCGGCCGGCTGGGTGACGGTGCGCGGTGGCCGCTTCGGCAATCCGTTCTGGACCAGCGATACGCTGTTCTCCAACGACCTCAACTTCGACGGCCTTGCCGCCAACCTGAAGCATGACTTCGACGGTGGCGGCGTTGATCTGTTCGGCAACCTCGCGGTGGTGCCGCTGGAGTACACCTCCGACAATTCGCCGAACCGCAACCAGGTCAAGACGCCCAACGAAAACAAGTGGCTTTCCGGTGCGCAGGTGGGCGTGAACTGGCGCTTCAACGACGAAAATTCGCTGCGCGCAGCGCTGGGCTACTACGACTTCAAGAACATCAGTGGTCGGCTGTCGTCGCCGTGCGCGTTGTTCTCGGGCGTCGATGGCTGCGACACCGATTGGTCGCGCCCGGCGTTCATGCAGAAGGGCAACACCCTGATGCTGATCCGCGACATCGCGCGCAATCCGCTGGATCCGGCCAACACGCCAACCCCGCAGTATGTCGGCCTGGCCTCGGCGTTCCGCCTGGCCACGCTCAACCTGCGCTGGGATACGCAGCTGGCGCAGGGCGTCGGTCTGCGCCTGGATGGCGACTACATCCGCAACCTGGCCTACGACAAGCAGGCCATGTTCAACCGCGCCAACGGCGGCATCGTCAACAACTACGGCGCCGGCGGCACCGCCAGCATCGATACCTTCCGCAGCGGCGACACCGCCTGGATGCTGCAGGCCACCTTCGGCGCCACTGAGCTGAAGGAGAAGGGCCAATGGCAGGCGCTGCTGGGCTACAAGCACATCGAGGCCGACGCGTTGCCCGACGCCTACAACGATTCGAACTTCCACCTGGGCGGCACCAACGCCCGTGGCTACTACGTGGGCGGCGCCTATGCGCTGGATGCGCGCAGCTGGATCAGCGGCAAATGGATGGCGGCCAAGGAAGTATCCGGGGCACCGCTGTCGATCGACGTGTTCCAGCTGGAGTTCAACACCGGCTTCTGAGTGGCGGGCGTGATTCGGTTCACGTAGCGCGTGGCGGGGGCGCAGCGATGCGCCCGTCTAAGGAAAGGAGACCACGCGTTGTTCAAAAGGAGGAGTGGATGAGCCGTCGCAAGTTGTTCGAGAGTCCCGAACCGTCCAGCCAGTCCCTGGGCATCGGGCCCGCCTACGTCTCGGTGGAGGGGCTGCGCCAGCATCTGGCCGAGTTCCTGCTGTATGCGGGCCGGCCGGTGGTGATCATGCGCGGGCGCAGCGAAGTGGGCTATTTCCTGCCGGCGCGCTGCTGGCGTCAGCGTGACGATGATCCGCTGGCCGCCGCCGCCGCCGACCAGCTGCTGGATGCGGCCGGTTTTCAGGCAGAAGACATCCAGCAGGTGGAGCAGGAATTCAACGCGATGCGCCAGCGCACCGTGCTGCACTCGCGGCGCTGATGTAGATCCACGCCCTGCGTGCATGGGGTTACGCTGCCACCCCGCGTTCGCTGGTGATGCGCGCGCCCTCGCGCATCACCAGGGTCACTGGAGTCTTCTCCACCACTTCCAGCAGGCGCTGCCATTGCGCATCGCTCAATTCGGCGCTGGCATGCAGCACGCGGTGCACATGGAAGCGTCCATCCGCGTCGCGTTCCGAACGCAGCTCGGCATGGAACTCACCCAGTTCCCAGCCCTTGCGCTGCGCATACATGCGCAGGGTGATGGCGGTGCACGCCGCCAGCGAGGCCAGGTACAGATCGAACGGAGCGAAACCCTTGCCCTGGCCACCCAAGGAGGCGGGCTCGTCCGCATCCACATCAAAGCTGCCATTGCTGATGTGGTGCAGGTAGTTGTCGGCGGTTGAAACAATGCGTGCGTAGGCCATCACGTTCTCCATCTGTCTGTAGCGTCGAGCCATGCTCGACTGCTCCCAACGGCGGCGCCAGCCATGGCCAGCGCCGCCACCCAATCACTCGGTACGATCGTACGAGAACTGGATGCCCGCAGTACCACCGGTTTCAATGAAGAGGTTCATGAAGGCCGGCACCGTTTCCGAGCGGGCCCAGTCGCGCTGCAGTTCACAGAACAGCTGCGGCACGCTGATCAACTGGCCACCGGCCTGTTCGATGCGGCGCAGCGCGGCATCGTGCGCGGCCAGCGAAGTGCCGCCGACGGCGTCGACCACCACGTACACCTCATAGCCTTCCTTCAACGCATCCAAGGCCGGAAAAGTCAGGCAGGCCTCGGTCCACAGCGCGGTCATGATCAGCTTGCGGCGGCCGGTGGCTTCCACCGCCTTGCGGAACTCGACGTCCTCCCAGGAATTGATGGTGGTGCGGTCGTAGGTAGGGTAGTCACCCAGCACCTTGCGCAGCTGCGGAATCGGCGGCTTGTTCAGGCCGGTCTTGACGTTCACCGTCGAATGCACGATCGGCAAGCCATAGGCCACGGCGGCTTTGGCGGTGCCTACGATGTTGTTCACCAGCAGCTGGCGGTCCATCGAGGCGATGGAGTTCACCTGCACCGGCTGGTAGTCGATGATGATGAAGGCGGAATTCTGCGGGGTCAGCAGGTGGTCGCTGGCCGGGTCGCGGATCGGTTCACTGCACATGATGGGTCTCTGGTTGGGAGGAGTGCCGGCAGCGGGCCGGCACCCCGGGGCCAGCTCAGCTGCGCTGCGAATCCAGCTGCTCGTGGTTCTTCTGCACGTCCTGCGCCTTCAGGTAGCTTTCGATCAGCAGCTGGTAGTTCGGGAAGATCTTCGTGTAGACCTCGGCCCATTGCTGGGCATCGTCGCGGTTCCAGCTGCGCTGGATCTCCGAGGCCACCGCGGCGGTGTCCATCGGCACGACGCCGGCCTGCACCACGCGGGCCAGGGTGATCTCTTCGGCCATCTTCGAATAGGTGCCCGAGGCATCGATCACCGCGAACACCTGGTAGCCATCGGCCACGGCGGCGATCGACGGAAATGCCATGCACACGCTGGTGATGGTGCCGGCGATGATCAGCTGCTTGCGGCCAGTAGCCTTCACTGCGGCAACGAATTCCGGGTTGTCCCAGGCGTTGATCTCGCCCTTGCGTGCCACGTACTGCGCATGCGGTGCAGCCTCGTGAATCTCCGGAATCAGCGGCCCGTTCGGACCCTGTGGGACCGAGGCGGTGGTGATCACCGGCATCCTGGCCAGCGTGGCCATCTTCGCCAGCGCCGTGGCGTGGGCGCGCACGCTGGTGAACGGCATGTCACCGATGGTCTGGAACAGGCCGCTCTGGTGGTCGATCAGCAGCATCGCGGCGTTGTCCGGGTCGATCACCGGGCGGGCACCGTTGAAGTTGGCGGGGGTACTCATGGTCAGTCTCCTGGGGAAGGTGGGCGATGGCCCATTGGCGCGGCGGGTCATCGCCCGCCGCGCGGAAGCGCTCAGTGCGCGATCTGGCCGAAACGGCCGCTGTTGAAGTCGTTGACCGCCTGTGCGATCTCGGCCTGGCTGTTCATCACGAACGGGCCGTAGCCCACCACCGGCTCGTCGATCGGCTCGCCGCTGAGCAGCAGCAGGGTGGCGTCGCTGTCGGCGTCGACGAACACGTCCTCGCCGTTGCGGTCGAAGGTGACCAGCTGTGCTTCGTCGACCGGTTGGCCGCCGTTGATCCGGACCGTGCCCTTCAGCACCACCACCGCCAGCGTGCGGCCATCGGCCACCGGCAGTTCGGCGTGATGGCCCTGCTGCAGGCGGATGTCCCAGACATCCATCGGCGTGTGGGTACGTGCCGGACCGGCGCGGCCGTCGAAGCGGCCCGCGATGACACGCACGCGGCCGGCGCCATCGGGCAGCTCCACCGAGGGGATTTCTGCGTCGAGCAGGGTCTGGTAGCCCGGTGCGCCCATCTTGTCCCGCGCCGGCAGGTTGACCCACAGCTGGACCATGTCCAGCGTGCCGCCGCGCCTGCTGAATTCCGGCGTGTGGAATTCCTCGTGGAGGATGCCGGAGGCTGCCGTCATCCACTGCACGTCACCCGGGCCGATGGTGCCGCCGGCCCCGGTCGAATCGCGGTGGGCGACCTCGCCCTCATAGACGATGGTGACCGTCTCGAAACCGCGGTGCGGATGCTGGCCGACCCCACGCGGGGTATCGCTGGGGGCGAAGGTGTAAGGACCGGCATAGTCCAGCAGCAGGAACGGGCTCAGGTGCTGGCCATGGGTGTTGTAGGAAAACATCGAGCGGGCGGGGAATCCGTCGCCAACCCAATGCGGGCGAGGGGCGCTGTAGATGCCGGTGACACGCTTCATGGCGATCTCCTGGCCGGGGCTGCCGGCCGCTGTTCTTCGTTGCAAAGAAGGTATCGCCGCGACAATGGGGCCGGTAGACGCCAATATTTGCCGTCATAGTCCTATCAGGTGAACAATGGTGCAGGCATTGCGCCGCCATAGGAGATCGCCCGTGTTCATCGCAGATATCCGCCGTTGTGACCTCAACGACCTGTTCTACTTCGCCATGGTGGTCGAGCACGGCGGCTTTTCGCAGGCTGGCCGGGCGTTGGCCATGCCCAAGTCGAAGCTGAGCCGGCGCATCGCGCTGCTGGAGGAGCGCCTGGGCGTGCGCCTGATCCAGCGTTCGACGCGGCGCTTTTCAGTCACCGAAGTCGGCCAGGACTACTACCGCCACTGCAAGGCGATGCTGGTCGAGGCCGAAGCAGCCGAAGAAGCCATCGCGATGTCACGCGCCGAGCCGCGCGGCACCATCCGCCTGGCGTGCCCGATCGCGATCCTGCATGCACGCATCGGCACGATGTTGGCCGATTTCCTCGCCCTGCACCCGCAGGTGACGGTGCAGCTGGATGCCACCAACCGGCGCGTCGACGTGGTTGGCGAGGGCGTGGACGTGGCGATCCGCGTGCGACCGCCGCCGCTGGAGGACAGTGACCTGGTGGTACGCGTGCTGGCGCGCCGGGTCTGGTGCACCAGTGCCAGCCCGGCGCTGCTGCAGCGGCTGGGCGCGCCGCAGGTGCCGGCCGATCTGGCAATGATGCCGACCGTCGATCTGGCATCGCCCAGCCAGCAGCATGTCTGGGAATACACCGGGCCGGACGATGTGCTGGCCAGCGTGCACCACCGCCCACGGCTGGTCAGCGATGACATGATTGCGTTGCGTGCGGCGGCGGTGGCCGGGGTCGGGCTGTTGATGCTGCCGCGGATGATGATCACCGATGAGCTGGAGAGCGGGGCGCTGCTGCCGGTGCTGCCTGAGTGGGTGCCGAAACACGGCGTCGTGCATGCGGTGTTCCCGTCGCGGCGCGGCCTGTTGCCTGCGGTGCGTGCGTTGATCGATTACCTTGCCGAGCGTTTCGAGGCGTTGGATGAACCGTAGGCTCCGCATCCACGCATGGCGTGGATCTGGTGGATCCGCCGCCGCCTGGTAGATCCACGCCATGTGTGGATGATCCTGGTGCCGCGCGACGGGCCTTCGCTTGCCGCCTGCGGCCGTGCAGCCCACAATCCATGTCCGGACCGTCGCCATCACGCCCATCATTCCCCGGTCCGGCCTTGGCACCTATGTCTCCCAATGCCCTGGCGCTGGTCGAGCTGCTGATCCGCGAGCGCCGTGCGTTGTCTCGCTTCATCGCGCGCTATCTCGACCCGGCCAGTACCGAGGACACCCTGCAGAACCTGTACCTGAAGGCCAGCAGCGTCCCCGGCGACCCGCCCATCCTGGAGCCGCGCGGCTATCTGTACCGGATGGCCTACCACCATGCGCTCAACCGCAGCCAGGCCGACGCGCGCGAACGCCGCGCGATGGCCGAGTACGCGGTGGACGTGGCGCAGGACCGCCACGACGGCGAGGCCCAGGCGCTGGACCAGGCACAACTGCGCGAGATCACCCAGACCATCCTCGCGTTGCCGGCCCAGGTACGCGAATGCTTCGTGCTCAACCGCTACCTGGGCCTGAGCGAGCGCGAGATCGCCGCCCGGCTGGGTATTTCCAAGAGCCTGGTCGGCAAGCATGTGCTGCGTGCGGCGCTGTTGATCCAGCAGCACCAGCAGGGAATGCATCGATGAGCGGCGATTGCCGTGGGCAGATCGCGCCGGCCGTTGTCACAACAGGAAAGCGCACCCGTTCGTGGTGCGGCAGGCCACAACCATGACCACGTCCGAACCCTCGCCGCGTCAGGCCAGGCAGGCGTTGCGCTGGGTGATCCGGTGCAGTGCAGGCCCGCTGCCGGAACGCCAGCAACGAACCCTGCAGCGCTGGCTGCAGGCCGATCCCCGCAATGCGCTGGCCTGGCGCCGGCAGCAGGCCTTCTGGCAGGGGCTGGATGCCGCCGGGCCCGAGGTGCTGGCCGCGCTGCCCGAGTTGACGGCTGATCACCAAGGGCTGCGTCCGATCGCACCGCGCCGCCGCCTGCCGTGGCTGCTGGCCAGTGCTGCCGCAGTGGTGCTGATGGTTGCCGCTGCACCGCACGCGCTGCTGCTGGCACGCAGTGACCTGCGTAGTGGCGATGCACCGCGCGTGGTGCAGTTGGAGGACGGCAGCACTGCCGTACTCGATGCGGGCACCGCATTGGCGGTCGAGTTCGATGGCCAGCAGCGGCACCTGCGCCTGCTGCGCGGCCAGGCCTGGTTCCAGGTAGCGCACGAGGCTCGCCCGTTCCAGGTGGAGGCGGCGGGCGGCCAGGTGCGTGATATCGGCACGGCCTTCAGCGTGTCGATGCAGGACACCACGGTCGTGACCCAGGTCAGTGAGGGTGTAGTGGATGTGCGCCCAGGCGATGGCAGTGTGCAGCGCCTGCATGCCGGGCAGGCACGTGTATTCCGTGACGGTCGCTGGCTGCAGCCGGTGCAGCTGGAAGATCCCGAGACCATGGCACCGTGGCGGCGTGGCGAGGTCGTGATCGACGATCAGCCGGCAGCGCAGGCCATCGCCGATCTGGCGCGGTACCGTCGTGCCCCGGTATGGGTACTGGGCGGGCAGGGCGCGAGCGTGCGGGTCAGCGGCCTGTTCCACCTGCGGCAACCGGAGACCGCCATCGAAGCGGTGGCCGCGCAGGCAGGACTGCGTGTGCAGCGCTTGCCCGGCGGCGCGCTGGTGGTGTGGTGAGATGCCTGCGGCGCATAGCACGGCTCGCCACATGAAAAAAAACATGAAAAAACCGTGGGCAGTCGCCACACGCGGCTGTCTATAGAGATATAGCCAGAGCGAAACACCGTTTCTTCTCAAGCCAGACACACCACCGGCACCAGATGTGCCCGTGGTCCAGCCACGCTTGAGGAGTTCCTGTCCATGCCGTCCACGGCATCCGCCTGTCATCGTCGCGCCACCGTTCTGGCCCTGGCCGTTTCCACCGCATTGCTGCCGCTGGCCTGGGTGCCGGCCGTGCAGGCACAACCGGCGATCGTCGCGCCGCTGCGCCAGTACGCCATTCCGGAGCAGCCGCTGGCTGATGCCGTACGTGCCTTTGGCCGCCAGGCCGATGTGCAGGTGGTGTTCCGCAGCGACCTGGTGGAAGGCCGCCGCTCCAGTGCAGTAAAAGGCGAGTACAGCCAGATGCAGGCGCTGCAGCAGCTGTTGCGCGGCAGCGGCGTGCGCGCACAGCGCGGCATGGACGGCACCTGGAGCCTGCGGGCCGCAGCGGAGGCGGGTGAAGGGGAAGGGGTGCGGGTGACCGAAACACTGGACGTGGCCGGTCGCCTTCAGTCGGAAGGGGGCGAGGCCCGCGATCGGCGCGGCTACGATGATGTGTTCGCGCTGGACCTGACCACGGCGTATTCGGGGCGCGACCGGGTGGAGCGCTACCGCGGCTCCAACCCGGCCGACGTGGTCAAGGATCTGGTCGGCGTGTTCAGCGGCGATGCGCGCAACAGCGGCGCGCTGGACATCAACATCCGCGGCATCCAGGGGCCGGGGCGGGTGCCGGTCAGCATCGACGGTGGCGAACAGGCGCTCACGGTCTGGCGCGGCTACAACGGCGTCAGCAACCGCAACTACATCGATCCCAACCTGATTGGTGGCATCCAGGTCATCAAGGGGCCAGGGCTGGTGCGCGATGTGCACAGCGGGATCGGTGGTGCGCTGGTGATCAAGACCATCGACGTTGACGACATTGTTGCTGCCGGCGAGCGCTTCGGCGGGGAGCTGAAGATCGAAGGCAGCAGCAATGCGGTGGCCCCACGCCTGCCTCGCCTGCACACCGGCGAGGACTACCGAAACGTACCGGGCTTCCCGCAGGGCTCGCCGAACTCGCCCTATGACGACCGCACCCTGGTGGTGCCGGTGAAGTCGCGCAGTGGCAACAACCCCTTCGATGGCGAGGACCAGGCCTGGCGCCTGGCGCTGGGCGTGCGTGGCGACAACGTCGACCTGATGGCCGCCTACGCCTGGCGCAAGCGCGGCAACTACTTCTCCGGCAGCAAGGGAAGCGCGTACTACGACCAGGACCGGCGCGAGCAGTACGAGTACCAGGGCATCGACTACATCACCACGCTGGCGCGCTACTTCAAGCCGGGCGATGAAGTGCCCAATACTTCCAGCGAACAGGAGTCCTGGCTGGTCAAGGGCAGCTGGCAGATCAATGACGACCAGCAGCTGAAGGCCACCTGGCGGCGTACACTGTCGCACTACGGCGAGATCATGCCGTCGCGCATCCTGTCGGCGCCGGATTATGGTCGCATCCAGTGGCCGCTCAGTCGGGTCGATTCCGATGCCTGGAACCTCGAGTACCGTTTCCAGCCCGCCGACAGTCGTTGGCTTGATCTGTACGCCAACCTGTGGCGCACCGAGACAGACAGCGATACCTACACCGCCGGTGGGTTTCCCAATTTCGCACCGGGCAATCCGGCGTGGAATCCCGGGGTCAGCCCGATCCTGCGCAACACCGCGCTGGCAAATGCGCGCAATGACCGCACCGGCCTGACCCTGAGCAACCGCTTCGCGCTGCATTCCACACTTGACCTGACCGTGGGCGGCAACTGGCAGTACGAGAAGCTGGGTTCGCGCGACCCTTACTTCGGCACGACCGATGGATGGCGCATGTTTCCACGTGCTGGCCGGCGCCAGGAGGGCGAAGGCTATCTCAACCTCGAATGGCGTCCGGTCGACTTCCTGACCCTCAACGCCGGCGTGCGTTACAGCCGCTACTGGGCCTTCGATGATTTCCTGCAGGCGCATCCGGAGCTGCTGACCAAGGGAGTGGGCAGCAAGGAGGCGACGTACCGGACGAATGAGCTGCCCGAGCGGCCGGCCAGCCTGCAAGCGGAGATCGATGCACTGGAGGCCGAACGCGAGTTCTGGGAGAGCATCGGCATGGGTTCGGTGATTGACGATGCACTGCATGGTCTGCTGGCGTACTACGAGACGCCGCAGGCGGTGGAACATCGGCTTCCGTGGTTGCCCGATGCCAACGGCAACTATGCCCGTGCGACCAACCCCTGTCTCAACGGCAAGGTGGCGGCGATACCCGGCGTGCTGCCGATCTATCCCGGCAGCGACCTGGTCTGCAATATCGGCAACACCATGCAGTCGCGGCCGGTGGACGGGCGCAATGACCGCCGCCGCGATCACGCTTGGTTGCCCACTTTCTCGGCCACGGTGAACCTCTCCAAGGCCGCGCGCGTCTACCTGCGCTACAGCGAGGCAGTGCGCTTCCCCAGCATGTTCGAAAGCACCATCGCTTTCTCCAGCAGCCTCAACCCGCTGTACACGCTCAAGCCCGAGCATGCCTACAACTACGAGCTGGGCTACGTGCACAACCTGTCGGGCCTGTTCGGCAACACGGCCGATGCCGACGTCAAGCTGGCCTATTACGTGCACAAGACCCGCAACGTGATCGAGCGCGACGCCTACTTCCTGTTCGACAATATCGACAAGCAGACCATCCGCGGCATCGAGCTGCAGGCACGCTTCGACAACCGGCGGTTCTTCACCGACCTGGGTGTTTCGCGCACGCTGGAAAACGAGGTGTGCGACGAAAGCACGGCAGTGCTGCTGGATGCCAACCGGGGCCTGGTGCCGAACTGCGTGCAGGACGGCTTCGTCAGTGGCTACCTGCTGACCCAGGCGATTCCGAAGTTGTCGGTGAACCTGTCGCTTGGTACGCGCCTGTTCGATGAACGGTTGGAACTGGGCAGCCGCATCGTGCACTACCAGCGCCACGAAAACCCCGACCTACAGGCCTACCGCGACCGGTTGCTGGCCGGTGGCAGCAGCCTGCTGTGGCAGAACGTGCCGTTCACCTGGGGCAACATCACCACCGTCGATGCATACGCGCGCTGGCGCTTCAACGAGCACGCCAGCGTCGAGCTGGTGGGCAGCAACCTCGGCAACCGCTACTACGTCGACCCGGCCACGCGCTCCACGCTGCCGGCGCCGGGCCGCACCCTCAAGCTTGGCATCACCGCGCGCTTCTGACCTCCCGCTTTCAAGCGTTGTACCCGTAGTTCCCACAACCCAAGGAGCAATACCATGAAGATGATCTCCCGCTCGGTTCTCGCCGTTGCCGCCACCTTTGCCCTGGCCGGCGTCGCGCATGCCGCTGACATCGTCGGTGCGGCCAGCCCGGTGACCGACGCCGAGCTGTACGTCGCCGTGGGCGAATCGCAGGTCAACGGTGGCCCGCACCAGGCAGGCAAGGCCGGTATCGGCGTCGGCACCGTCTCCAACGCCAAGCCGGTCGATTTCCAGGGCCTGAGCCTGTACTCGGGCACCACCACCGTCAATGGCACCGCTGTGCGCACCCTGGCCATGCCGATCACCGGCGCACCAGGCAGCCATGCCGGCATGGGCCACTTCAACTTCGTCAAGGTCGGCAGCGGCGATGTGTGGTTTGGCGAGTGGTCCAAGGATGGCGCCGCCGGTGGCTTCAACAACCGCCAGGTCTACTTCGTCGGTGACCGTGCCGGCACCACGCTGCCCGCCGGTGTGGCCACCTACAGCGTTGCGGGCCTGAACAAGTTCAACGGCAGCAACCTGCTGTCCGGCACCTTCCGTGCGGACTTCGGCAGCGGCAAGCTGCTCGGCGGCCTGACCGGTGGCGGTCTGGCGATCAACGTCAACGCCAACATCAACGCCGCCAACGCTTCGTTCGCGGGTACCGCCACCGCCAACGGCACTGTTGCCGGTGCCACCCAGGGCCAGTTCTTCGGCGCCAACGCCGCCACCCTGGCCGGTATCGCCACGTTCGCCGGCAACAGCCAGTACGACACCGCCTTCGGCGGCAGCAAGAACTGATCGCCACGCCCCTGACGGGGCAGGGCAGGGACAAGCCGCGATCCGCCAGTCCCTGCTTCGGCCCGCTGCATGCACCACCACGGATCGACCATGCGCCACTCCATCTTCCTTGTCGTACTGCTGTTAGCTGCCACCGATGTGCGCGCCCAGCAGGACGATCTTCGACGCGTGCTTGAACAGGGCACCGACCTGCGCCACCAGCATCAGGACCAGCAGCGCCTGCAGCAGGCCGAGTCGGCGCGGCCGACCATCACCATCGACGGCCAGATGCTGCGCGTGGAGCGCACCGTCGACGATCTCGGCCAGGCGCTCTACCTGTCGCTGCAGCATCAGCAATGGCAGCCCGCCGCCGCGTTCCTCGAGGAGTACATCGAGCTGCCGGGGCATGATCCCCTGCTGCGCCACTATGCGCAGGGGGCGCTGGCGCGGGTCGCCGGCGACCATCGCCGCGCGGCGAAGGAGTACGAAGCGCTGCTGGCGGCGCAGCCGGATTTCCTGCCAGCCCGCCTCGAGCTGGCGCGTGTCTATGCGGAAGACCAGCGCGATCGCGATGCGGTTGCGCTGTTCACGGCCATCGCTGCAGGCATCAATGCCGGTGATCCAGCCACGGCCGGCGTCCGTGCCCGCGTGGACGGCTACCTGAGTGCCCTGCAGGCGCGCCAGCGCTGG
The DNA here is from genome assembly GCF_036320005.1 of Stenotrophomonas sp. SMYL11. Lineage (NCBI taxonomy): Bacteria > Pseudomonadati > Pseudomonadota > Gammaproteobacteria > Lysobacterales > Lysobacteraceae > Stenotrophomonas > Stenotrophomonas sp. SMYL11. The sequence continues at coordinate 210,102 of NZ_JAWIRS010000001.1, read as the reverse complement.
AAAGGCGCGCTGTCCGCCGGCCCGGCATGGAGTGACAACATCAACCGCAGCTCGGCCAGTCGCACCTGCCTGTTCGGCGTGGGCGACGCCTGCATCATCGAACGGAAACTGCCCGACGCCCAGCGCGCGGCGGGCCTCGACTACGACGCCAGCCTGGAACGGCGCTGGCTGCTCGGCGGGCATCATGGGCTGTACGTGCGCGGTCTCGCCTTCGGTCAGGCATGGCAAGGGCACAGTGCGTACAACGAGCTCAATGCCAACGTGCAGGCGGGTTACAGCTGGCGTAGTGCACGGCAGACCGTGATGCTTGCCCCCAGCTATGACTACCAGGGCCTGGGCAACCATGCGCTGCAGGGTGGCAGTGGCGTGCACGGAGAATGGCAGTACGCCCTGGATGCGCGCAGCCTGCTCAAGCTGGAGGCCGACTGGAAGCGCCAGCGCTATCGCCAGCAGGGCCTGGCCAGCAACTACGACGGCGAGCTGGCATCGCTGTATGCCACCTGGTTCCGCGCGCTCAATCCGCGCTGGACGGTCTTCGCAGGACTGGATGTCACCGACAGCAGCGCTGCCGCCCCGGCCAACGGCTACCGCCAGCGCGGCCTGCGGCTGGGCGCGGCACGGCAGTGGAGTGGCACCACCGCCACCGTGTTCGTGTCGCTGCGCCACCGCGACTACGACGCCTGGAGTCCGCTGCTGGAGGCGCGGCGTGAGGACAGCGAACAGAACCTGATCGCCATTGTGCGCAGCGAGCGCCTTGCCGTGGCCGGGCTGGTACCCAGCCTGAACCTGCGCTACGCGCGCATCGACAGCAACGTCGGCTGGCTGTACAGCCACGACCGCAGCCTGCTCAGCCTGAAATGGGAGCGGGCCTTCTGAATGCGCCGCTGCAATGCCGCGGTGAACGTGCCGTGGCCGCGACTTTCATCCATCATCACGCGCTCTTGTAGCCCGGTTCGCGCATGCTGCGGGCGTTGCGGCAGAGGTGGGCCGCGTGTATCGAGGAGCGCCGGTCGTGCTGGAAGCGGGCAACAAACCAGAGGGTCTGAAAGGGCTGAGAGTGCTGGTGGCGGAGGATGAATTCGCCATCGCGATGTTCCTGGTGGACTACCTGGAGCTGAAGGGCGCGCAGGTGGTTGGGCCGGCCGGCGACCTGCAGGCCTTGGGGCGGCTGGTGGATGACAACCCCATCGATGTGGCCCTGCTGGACATCAACCTGGGCGGCGAGCAGGTGTACCCGTTGGCCGATCGCCTGGCCGAAGCGGGCACGCCGTTCATGCTGACCTCCGGTTACGACGACAACCTGCCCAGCCGTTTCGCCAGCGCGCCGCGCTGTACCAAGCCTTATCACATCGAAACCCTGGTGCAGCAGCTGGCCGGGCTGGTGGCGGCGCCGCAGGTTTCTGCGGGCATCGCCTGATTGCGCGGCATGTCGCGCCGCATCGAAGGCCTCCAGGCCGTCGGCCCTCGGGGCGCCATGCCGCCGGCACCGCGCCTGCATGCGCGCCACGATGGCATGGCCGCACGCATCGCCCGCCATGACTGGTCGTCCACACCACTGGGCGCCTGTGAGCAGTGGCCGCCCCACCTGCGCGCCACCGTCGACCTGATGCTGGCCCACGGCTTCCCGATGATCGTGCTGTGGGGCGAACAGTTGGTGCAGCTCTACAACGACGGCTATGCCGAGATCCTGGCCGACAAGCATCCTGGCGGACTCGGCCAGCCGACCCGCGAGTGCTGGCCCGAGGTCTGGCACATCAACGGGCCGATCTACCAGCGGGTCTGGCAGGGTGAGACCATCACCTATGAGGACAAGCTCTATCCGCTGGCGCGGCGGGGGCGGTTGGAGGATGTCTGGTTCACCATCACCTACAGCCCCATCTGCGGAGAGGAAGGCCGCATCAACGGCGTGCTGGTGACCATGTTCGAGACCACCGCGGCGCACGTTGCGCAGGCGGCCCGCGAGCGCGAGGAGCGCAAGCGCCGGGAAAGCGATCGCCGGTTGGCGCTGGCATTCAAAGTGCTGCCGGTGGGTGTCTGCATTGTCGACGCCGAAGGCCGCCTGCAGCTGTCCAATGATCAGATGCGTGCTTACCTGCCCAGTGGCAAGGTGCCCTCGGCCGATGCAGAGAACCAGCATCGCTGGCGCGGCTGGCATGCAGACGGTTCGGCCATCGGCCCCGAGGACTTCGCCATCGCCCGGGCGTTGCGGGGCGAGACGGTGGTTCCGGGCCTGGAGTTCCAGTTCACCCATGATGACGGGCGCGCACGCTGGACACGCGTCGCGGCCGCGCCACTGCGCGATGCAGACGGCGAAGTAACCGGCGTGTTCGCCATTGCCGTGGACATCGACGATCTCAAGCGGGCCACCGAGCGCCAGTCGGTGTTGCTGGCCGAACTGCAGCACCGGGTGCGCAACATCATGTCGACCATCCATGCCATTGCCTGGCGGACCCGCGAGTCGGTTGGCAGCGTGGATGAGTACGCCGAACGCCTGTGCGGGCGGCTGATGTCGCTGGCGCGCACGCAGAGCCTGCTGACCCGTGGTGCCAACGCGGGGGTCTGCCTGCGCGGCATGCTCGACGAAGAGATCGCGGCACAGACACCGGCAGCGGCCGCCTACCGCCTGCAGGGCGAGGACGTGCTGCTGCCGCCGAAAGCAGCCGAAGTACTGTCCCTGGCGATCCACGAGCTGGCGACCAATGCCCTGCGGCATGGCGCACTGACCCATGAGGATGGCCGGATCGAGGTGACCTGGGATCTGCAGGTTCAGGCCGGCCAGCCATGGCTGGGCCTGCACTGGTGCGAGCGCCATGCCGAGGTGGAGGACTGGGAGCTGCCCCGCCAGCGCGGCCTGGGCCGGGCGCTGATCGAGCAGCGCGTGCCGTACGAGCTGGCCGGCAGCGGCGAGCTGCGCTTTGGCCCGCAAGGCCTGGATGCCTGGATCCGCTTCCCGTTGCGCCAGCGTGACAGCCTGCTGCAGACCGATGCCCCGGGCGCGGCGGCGGACGATTCCGGCAGGTAAAAGTCCATTTATCCCCAATTGGGCCAAATTGGGCATAATGGCCACAACTATCCCCGTCTGGAGCCGTGCCATGACCCTGCCGCTGGATCTGCCTGGCCTCGAAAAGGCCCCGGCCTCGTCGGTGAAGACCCGTGGCTGGCCGAGCCTGATGCGCACCGTGCGCGAGAAGCAGGCACTGGTCATCACCAACCACAATCATCCGGAAGCGGTGATCGTGGATATCCGCACGTATCAGGAGCTGCTGGCCAAGGCCGCCGGCGGTGACGCCGGTGAGCGCAGTGAAGAACTGCTGCGCCTGCGCGGTGAGTTCGACCAGACCCTGGCCAGCCTCCAGCGCGGCGAGGGGCTGGGCAAGGTGCTGGGCCAGCCGATCCGCCGTGGCCGCAAGGTCACCCTCGGCCGTCCGCTCTGAACGATGGGGCGGATCCTGGTGCTGGCCGGCGTCAATGGCGCCGGCAAAAGTTCGCTGCTGGGTACCTGGCTGGAAGCCGAAGGACTGAGCTGGTTCAACCCCGATTCGTTCACCCGCCGCCTGGTCGAGGCTGGCTGGCCGCTGCCCGAAGCCAATGCCGAGGCCTGGCAGGAAGGCACCCGCCGCCTGCGCCAGGCCATGGCCGATGGCACGGACTTCGCCTTCGAGACCACGCTGGGTGGCACCACCATTCCGCGCCTGCTGCGCGAGGCCTGCGAGCACCATCACGTCGCGATCTGGTTCTGTGGCCTGGCCACGGTCGAGCTGCATATCGCCCGCGTTGCGGCACGGGTGGCTGCCGGCGGCCATGACATCCCGGTGGAGAAGATCCACGCGCGCTTTGATTCGGCGCGCGAGAACCTGCTGGAACTGCTGCCACACCTTGCCGAGCTGCATGTCTACGACAACAGCGCTCCTGCCGACGCCGACGGCTGCGTTGAGCCGCTACCGGTACTGGTGATGGCACAGGGCCAGATGCAATACCCGGTCTCGGTTGCCGAGCTGCTGCATACGCCAGACTGGGCCAAGCCCATCGTAATGCGTGCGATTGAGTTGGACACCCCGCACTAGATCCACGCCGTGCATGACTTGCGCCACCGGAGCTGCGGTTAGACTGACCGCAGCATCAAGGAGGATGACACGCACGGACCTGCAATGCTCCGCTCGCCCCCGATCCGTCTGGCGATTTCCGCGCTGGCGCTGTCCTGCCTGCCGGCGATGGCCGCGTCGCCCGCCGCCAAGCGACCATCGCCGCCCAGCCTGGTACAGGCCTACCTCGCCGCCGAAGCCAACCTGCGGCTGATTCCCGGCGACGACATTGAATCCGATTTCCGTCCGGTGTGGACCGCTGTTGCCGACCTCGATGGCGATGGCCGTGCGGAGGTCGTGTACTTCTACACGTCCACCTACACCGGCGGCAGCTTCGCGCAACGCAATGTGGTGGCGGTGATGACGGCGCTGACGGCGAACGATCCGCGCGGCCAGGAGAACCCGAACAGCCTGTCGCCGGTGGAAGCAGAGGACTATGCCGCCATCCGCCAGTATGGCTATGGTGATGATACCGGCATCCAAATTCCTGGCGCGGTGCAGTCGATTCGAATCGATGGTAACCGGATCATCGTTGCCTTCACGGTTACCGCGGGCGCAACGGTCTGCGAAATTCCCCGCGATTTCCGCCACGTCTGCCCGCCGGGGGGTCACTACACCTGGACACTGCGCTGGACGCAGGGAAAGCTGACCCGCGTCAAGAAGTAGCGCCAGGCAGCGCCGGGCGTATCCGCCCGGCGCCACTGACTCTGTAGATCCACGCCATGCGTGGATCGCGTTCTGCGCCCAGCCTCAGGCCGGCTTCACCTGCTCAGGGTCCGCAACGTCCGGCAGCGGTGGCAGGGTCGGGTCCACCGTCACCGGTGCATCGCTCATCAACAGCGCAGCGGCTTCCTTCCTGCAGCCGACCGCCGGCGGTGAACCGCGCAGCGGCAGGCCGGCGGTCTCCTTCACGAACAGCATGGTCACCAGGCCGATCACTGCTGCGCCCATCAGATAGTAGGCCGGCACCAGCGGGTCGCCGGTACGTTCCACCAGCCATGCCGTCACCAGTGGCGTGGTGCCACCGAACAGCGACACCGACACGTTGAAGGCGATCGACAGCGCGCTGTAGCGCACCGGGGTATAGAACAGTGCCGGCAGCGTGGATGGCATCGAACTGGTGAAGCACACCAGCGCCAGCCCCAGCAGCATCAGCCCGAGGAAGATCAGCCCATCGTTGCCGCTGCCGACCAGCAGCAGGCACGGCACCGCCAGCACCAGCAACGCGATGCAGGCGCCGATGATCATCGGGCGGCGGCCCAGCTTGTCACTGAACAACCCGCCGACGATGTTCAGCGGCATCATCACCAGCATCACGATGATGATCAGCAGCAGGCCCTTGCTCTCGGCGTAGCCCATGGTGACGCTGAGGTAGCTGGGCATGTAGGTCAGCAGCATGTAATCGGTCACGTTGAACACCAGCACCAGGCCCATGCAGACCAGCAGCTGGCGGCCATGTACCTGCAACAGCGCGCCCAGCCCGGGCCGGTCGTGCTCGCGCTTCTCGGCTTCTTCGGCGAAAGCGCGGAATGCCGGAGTTTCCTCCAGCCTCATGCGCATGTACAGGCCGAGCAGGCCGAGTGGGCCGGCCACCAGGAACGGAATGCGCCAGCCCCAGTCCAGCATCTGTTCGCTGCTCAACAGCATGTGCAGTGCGGTGACGGTACCGGCGCCGGCGATGTAGCCGCCCAGCGTGCCGAACTCCAGCCAGCTGCCCATCAGGCCGCGGTTGCGGTCGGTGGAATACTCGGCGATGAAGGTGGCCGCGCCGCCATACTCGCCGCCGGTGGAAAAGCCCTGCACCACGCGGGCCAGCAGCAACAGCACCGGTGCCCAGATGCCGATCCGCTCGTAGGAAGGAATCAGGCCGATCGCAAACGTGCCCAGCGCCATCAGGATCATGGTGAACGCCAGTACCTTCTGGCGCCCATAGCGGTCGCCGAGCGGGCCGAACACCAAGCCACCCAGCGGGCGCACCAGGAACGCCACAGTGAAGGTGGCGAAGGCCGCGATCACCTGTGCGGTGGGATTGCTCGACGGGAAGAACACCTGGCCGAGGGTGACGGCCAGATAGCCGTAGACTCCGAAGTCGAACCACTCCATGGCATTGCCGAGTGCAGCGGCGCCGACGGCGCGCTTGAGCATGGGCTTGTCGACGACGGTGATCTCATCGACCTTCAGGTGGCGGCGGCGTTTGAACCAGCCGAAGTGGGCATGGGAATCGGGCGTGTCCTGCATAGGGGCTCCCTTGTAGGTATGGAATAGGGGAATGGGTGCTGTGGTGTGTCCCGGAAATCGGAAACGGCGATGCAGGCGCAAGTGGCGCAGGGGCATCGGAAGGCGGCGTGGGGGCCGGGGAATGTGTGCAGGCGCAACGCCACGCGCACGGCAAAGCACCGCCGCAAGGGCGGAAACGCGGCAACGCAATCACAGCGGCTGCGCAGTTGGCAGCCGCGTGTCACATCAACGTGTGGGGAAGGCAGGCCATGGGCCTGCGGGCATCATCCGCCGGGATCCAGCGCGAGGCGATGGAAGTGCAGGGCGGGAGCATTCGTGGCAAGCGAAGCGCCGGTCGGCAGTGCTTCCCACGTAACAGGTGCGCCCGTCACGTAGTGGGTCGTGTCGATCATCCGTTCATCATAACGGCATCGGCGTGAGCATGCAGCGAAGCAGGCTGATCTGCACGCTGTGTTCCACACTGCCTGTTCAGATGGCTCAGGCCGATTTCGCCATCAACCCGAACACGGTGCAGGCCATGGCCAATGCGCCGGGAAGCGCCAGCCGGCGTGTGACCAGTGCGGCGCCAATCATCGTCAGCACGGAGAACATGATGGCCAATGCGAACAGCGGTTGGCCCAACAGGAACTGATGGATGCAACCTGCGCAGCCGACGATCGCCAGACTGGTGGCAAAGCAGACGTGGAACAGTGAGCCAGCGTACACAGAGGTTCCTCGCGATGATGGAGGCCATAGCGGCAGGCATCCGGGTAAATTTAGCGCGGATTTCAGAATGCGATGACGGGATCACATCCTGTACGCGCTCTGGTGACACCGGCGTGCATAAGGTGGAGCGCACACCCACTTTTTGGATTGATGGAGGATGCAATGGCGCGGACGATTCCCGAAGGGACCCTGATCGTGGTAGCCGACGGTGGTTCGGCACGGGTGTTCACCAACGTGGGCAGCAACCATCAGTTGACCCTGAAGCAGGAAGGCGAGCTGCGCCTGCAGGACATCAGTGAGCAGGGCGTGTCCGGGCAGGGGCCTGCGGGTGCAGTGCCGAAGGACATGTCGGTCTCGCAGCTCAACGAGGCGACGTTCGCCAAGCAGGTGGCGGAACAGCTCAATGAGGATGCCTTGAAGAACCGCTATGCACATCTGGTGTTGATCGCGGATCCGACCACGCTGGGGCGAATCCGTCCGCTGCTGCACAAGGAGACCCAGGCCCGCCTGTTGGGCGACATCGCCAAGGACCTGACCAACGCACCGTTGGCGGATATCCAGAAGGCGCTGGCGGCGTAGCGCGGATGCCTTTCATGCGCGATCACCTGTCGGCGGAGCCCGACCGCTCGGATGTGGAGGCGCAGGTCGGCTGGCAGCTCCTCGAGTTCGGTGCACCCTGGTGTGGCCATTGCCAGGCCGCGCAGCCCGCATTGCAGGCCTTTGTCGAAACGAACGATCTGCCGCACTGGAAGGTCGAGGATGGCAAGGGAAGGCCATTGGGGCGAGCGTTCAAGGTGAAGCTGTGGCCGACAGTGGTGCTGCTGCACGATGGAGAAGAGGTTGCGCGGGTGGTAAGGCCGTTGGATCGTGCGGACCTGATGTCGTTGCAGAGCGCGCTTCCCGACTGAAGATTGAACCGGGCGTGGGAAGCCGGGCAGTCGCACTGCAGCATGCAGCGTGACAGGCGCGGTGCTAGCATCTGACCATCACCTGAATCGATCCAAATGCCGATGCCCACGCTGGACCGTCGTCTCCTGATCGTTGTCGCCGCCACGGCGATGCTCGCTTCCGGCCTGGCCTCGGCTGCGCCTGCCGGAACGGCCGCCGACAAGGCCTATGCCTCGGTCGACCCGTTCATCGGCACGGGTGGGGAAGGCCACACTTATCCGGGTGCAACGGTGCCGTTCGGCATGGTCCAGCTCAGCCCGGACACGCGCATCCAGCCGCGCGAAAAGGCCTATGGCTGGGCTGCGGGCTACCGCTACGACGACAGCAGTATCGTCGGCTTCTCGCACACGCATTTTTCCGGCACCGGTCATTCGGACCTGGGCGACATCCTGCTGATGCCGTTCACCGGCAACCCCGGCCTGGAGCGCGGTGATCCTGAGAAGCCGCGCAGCGGCTATGCCTCGCGCTTCCGCCACGATGAAGAGAAGGCCGAGCCGGGCTACTACGCGGTCACCCTGGATGACTACAAGGTGCGCGCCGAACTGACCACCAGTGCGCGTGTGGGCGTGCACCGCTATGCCTTCCCCAAGGGCACCGACGCCAAGGTGCTGCTGGACATGCGCACCAGCATGTACGACTACCCGGGCAAGGTGCTGTGGTCGCGGGTGCGGGTGCGCGCCGACGGTACGGTGACCGGCTTCCGCGAGACGCGCGGCTGGGCGCCGGGCCGCCAGCTGTACTTCGCGATGCGTTTCTCGCGACCGCTGTCGGGGCATGAGTTGCACAATACCGAACAGGACATCGTCTACAAGGGCTTCCCGCCGCCGGGCGAGAAGGACCCGGCGCAGCGTGCACAGATCGAGGGCCGTCAGCTGGTCGGTACGTTCGCGTTCGGCAAGCTGGACGCACCACTGGTGGTAAAGGTGGCGATCTCGCCGGTCAGCGAAGCCGGTGCCATCGCCAACCTCGACGCGGAAGTGGCCGACTTCGATTTCGACCGCGTGCGTGCGCAGGCAAAGCAGGAATGGACGCAGGCGCTGTCGGTGCTCGATATCGATGCGCCGGAACATGCGCGACGCAGTGCCTATACCGCGCTGTACCACACGATGCTGGGGCCGACGCTGTTCATGGATGCCGATGGCCAGTACCGCGGTTCGGACAACGCCGTGCACAAAGCCGAGGGTTTCGCGAACTATTCGACGTTCTCGCTGTGGGACACCTACCGTGCGCTGCATCCGCTGCTGACCCTGGTGCAGCCGGAGAAGCGCAATAACGACTTCGTCAATTCGATGCTGGCCCACCATGAGCACAGCCCCTACGGCATGCTGCCGGTGTGGTCGTTCCATGGCCTGGAAGACTGGTGCATGATCGGCTACCACGCCGTGCCGGTGATCGCCGACGCCTACGTGAAGGGTATCCGCGGCTTCGACGCCGACAAGGCATTGAAGGCGATGGTCGAGACCGCCAACTACGGCCCCTATGACGGCATCGCGCAGTACCGCGAGCTGGGCTATGTGCCGATCGACGAGGAAGGTGAAGCGGCCAGCAAGACGCTGGAGTATGCCTTCGATGACTGGACCATTGCTCGCATGGCACAGGCGATGGGCAAGATCGATGTTGCGGCCACCTTCGACAAGCGCGCCGGCAACTGGCGCAACGCCTTCGACAAGGACACCGGCTTCATGCGCGCACGCAAGCGCGATGGCAGCTTCCGCACGCCATTCGACCCCAGCGCCAGCGGTTATGGCACCGACTACACTGAAGGCAACGCCTGGCAGTATTCGTGGTACGTGCCGCAGGACGTGGCCGGACTGGCCGCCGCGCACGGTGGCAGCGACAAGCTTCTCGCGCGCCTGGACGAGGTGTTCAACGCCAAGGTCGATCCGTCCATCTTCGAGCACATGGAAGACATCACCGGCCTGATCGGCTGGTATGCGCATGGCAACGAGCCCAGCCACCACGTGGCCTACCTGTATTCGTACGCCGGCCAGCCGTGGCGCACGCAGGCACGCCTGAAGCAGATCATGGACACCCAGTACGCCGACCGACCCGATGGCCTGGCCGGCAATGATGACGTCGGCCAGATGTCGGCGTGGTACGTGTTTACCTCGCTGGGCTTCTACCCGGTGGCACCCGGCTCGGGCGAGTACATCCTGGGTCGCCCGTTCCTGCCGAAGACCGCGATGCGACTGCCGAACGGCAGGACCTTCACCATCGTGGCCGATGGGCTGGATGACAAGCACGCCTACGTTGGCAATGTGAGCCTCAATGGCAAGCCATTGCAGCGCACCTTCCTGCGCCACGACGAGATCCTGGCCGGCGGCGAACTGCGTTTCAGCATGCAGGCCGAGCCGAACAAGACGTGGCCGGGGCAGGGAGCGCAGGCGCCGTATTCGATGAGCCGATGATGATGGGTAGGTGCCAATCTTGGTTGGCACGCGGAACATCAACGGCGCCAACCAAGGTTGGCGTCTACCGTAATCCGCCGGCTGGGGTGCTTTTGGTAGGTGCCAACCTTGGTTGGCATGCGGAACATCAACGGCGCCAACCAAGGTTGGCGTCTACCGGAATCCGCCGGCCGAGGTGCCTTTGGTAGGTGCCAACCTTGGTTGGCACGCGGAACATCAACGGCGCCAACCAAGGTTGGCGTCTACCGGAATCCACCGGCTGGGGTGCTTTTGGTAGGTGCCAACCTTGGTTGGCACGCGGGAGGTCAACAGCGCCCACCAAGGTGGGCGTTTACCGGAATCCACCGGCTGGGGTGCTTTTGGTAGGTGCCAACCTTGGTTGGCACGCGGAACATCAACGGCGCCAACCAAGGTTGGCGTCTACCGGAATCCACCGGCGGGGTGCTTTTGGTAGGTGCCAACCTTGGTTGGCACGCGGAACATCAACGGCGCCCACCAAGGTTGGCGTCTACCGTAATCCGCCGGCTGGGGTGCCTTTGGCAGGTGCCAACCTTGGTTGGCACACGGGAGGTCAACAGCGCCCACTAAGGTGGGCGTCTACCGGAATCCGCCGGCCGAGGTGCTTTTGGTAGGTGCCAACCTTGGTTGGCACGCAGGACGTCAGTGGGAACGAAACCGCAATCCCACCCGCGCGCCACCGATCGGGGCGGTATCGATCACCAGCGCGGCACCGTGCCGCTGCGCGATCTCGGCCACGATCGCCAATCCCAGTCCGCAGCCGTCGCCTTCTGTGCTGGCCCGGTAGAAGCGTTCCGTGACGCGCGTGCGCTCGGCTTCGGCAATGCCGGTGCCGTTATCGTCCACCCACACCAGCACGCCTTCGGCCTCCTGCCGAACGCCGAGGGTGATCACACCCGGTACGGAACCGTAGCGCAGCGCGTTGTCCAGCAAGTTGCCCAACGCCTCACGCAGCAATTGCGGGTCGCCCTGCACCTGCAGGCCATCGTCAGGTCCGTCATAGCCAAGATCGACGCCTGCAGCCAGTGCACGGTCGGCGTAGCGCTCCACCACGCCGCGTGCCAACGCGGCCAGGTCCAGCGACTGCAGCGGCAGTGCACTGCCATGCGGATCCTCGGAACGGCTGAGCATCAGCAGCTGGTTGACCAGGTGCTGCAGCCGCGCCAGCCCGGCCAGCGTGCCGGACAACGCCAGCTGCTGGGCCTGCGGATCATGCTGGCGCAGCGAGCTCTCCAGCTCCACCTGCATGGCCGCCAACGGTGTGCGCAGTTGATGTGCAGCGTTGCTGACGAAGCGCCGCTGCGCATCCTGCATGGCGTCCAGCCGCTGCAGCAGGGCGTTGTACGCCTCCACCGCCGGCCACAGTTCGCGCGGGGCTTCCTGCGCCGGATCCAGCGGTGCCAACGGATCCGGCCGCGGACTGGCCAGCTTCCGCGCGACCAGGTTGGCATGGCGTGCGGCGGCGCCGGTGCCGGACCAGGCCAGCCACGCCGCCAGTGCCAGGATCGCGGCCTGGAACGGCACGCTCGTCAGCAGCAGCTTGCGTTCCAGCCGATGGCGCTTGCGCAGTGTCTCGGCCACGCGCAGCCGGATGTCATGGCCCGGTCCGGCACTGACCACCACTTCAACCATGCGCACCGGTTGACCACGCAGGCGCGCATCGTAGTAGACCGCATCATCATTCGCGGCGGCGCTCGCCGGACGCGGCAATGCCTCGGGCAGGTCGCCATACAGGCGCCCACCCGCGGCGTCGACCACCTCGCCATGCACTTCGTCGGCGGTGTCCCAGGTGAACATGCGCGAGACCGCCGGGGTGATCTCGATTGAAGCGCGACCATCCTGCACTGTCACCAGCTCGGACAACGACATCGCCGAATCCAGCAGCCAGCGGTCGTAGACCTGGCCGGCATAGAAGCGGGCCAACGCGAACGAACCCACCGCGCTGCACAGCAGCAGCACCAGCAGCGGCAGCCACAGTCGGCGCAGCAGCAGGCCACGCAGGCTGTGCATGCGCTCAGTCACCACCGGCTTCCATGCGATAGCCGAGGCCACGCAGCATGCGGATGCCGACGCCTGCATGCGCCTGCTCCAGCTTGCGGCGCAGGCGGCTGACATGCACTTCGATCACCGACAGGTTGGCCTCGTGGTCCCAGCTGTAAAGCGCGTCGAACAGGCGTTGCTTGGTGACGGTGCGGCCGGGATGCTGCATCAGTGCCTCGACCAGCGACAGCTCGCGCGCGGTCAGCTCGATGCGCTGGCCGTCCACCTGCGCTTCATTGCGGATGCTGTCGAAGCACAACCGGCCTAATCGCTTCTGCGCCGGTGCGTCGCTGCGGCGGCGCGACAGCGCACGCAGGCGGGCTTCCAGTTCACCCAGTGCGAACGGCTTGGCCAGGTAATCATCGCCACCCCGGTCGAGGCCGAGGATGCGGTCCTCCACGCCATCGCGTGCGGTCAGGATCAGCACCGGCAGGGTGACGCCGTCGTTGCGCAGGCGCGAGAGCAGGTCGAGGCCGTCGACGTCGGGCAATGAAAGGTCGAGCACCATCACGTCATACGGCGCGCTGGCCAGTGCAGCGGGCGCGTGCAGCCCGCGCGAAAGGTGGTCGCACAGATGACCCGCGCCCTGCAGGGCACGGATCAGTCCATCAGCCAGAGCGGCATCGTCTTCGATCAGCAGGATTCGCATTGCAAGCTTGGTGCAAGGTTGGGGCAAGTTTGGCGCAAGTGCGTCACCTTACCGTGACGTGCATGAATTTCTCCCCTCGTCTTGCGGCCCTGCTGGCCGTCCTCCTGTGCGCACCCGCAGCATCGGCGCTGTCCCTGCAGGAAGCGCAGCGCGCGATGGAAGCACACAACCCTGACCTGCGTGCGGCGGCACTGGAGCTGCGCGGTGTGCAGGGCGATGCGCGGACGGCGGCATTGCGCCCGGCCACCGAGCTGTCGCTCGGTACCAGCAAGATCAGCCCCAAGCATGGCATCGGCCCGGGGCGCTGGCAGGACAAGCGCGTGGACAGCACCGTGGGCCTGGGCTGGACCTGGGAGCGTGGTGGCAAGCGTGCATTGCGCATCCGCCAGGCTGACGCGCTGCTGGAAGTGGCAGGGCTGGAGATGCTCGATACCCGTCGCCGACAACAGGTGGCGCTGCATGAAACCTATTTCGGCCTGAAGGGCGCGCAGGAGCGGGCCCAGATTGCCGACGCCAACCGGCAGAGTTCGGCCGAGCAGATGGCGGCGGCGGACAAACAGGTTGCGACAGGGGCGATGGCACCGGTGGATCGCGCGCGGCTGGCTGTGGACAACCTGGCTGTGGCAGACGCGGCGCGCGAGGCAGCATTGGATCTGCGTGACGCGCGGCATGCGCTGGGCTTGCTGCTTGGACGCGACGACAGCCAGGACCTCAGCGCCGATGATCCGTGGCCGGCTGCCAGTAGGGTGGCCGATGTGCGCGCGTTCGATCCGCAGCAGCGCGCCGATCTGCGTGCGGCGCGTTCGCGCCTGGCCGCCGCCGACACGGGCGTGGCACTGGCGCGTAGCGAGCGCCATCGCGACATCCAGCTGGGCGTGGAGGCAGAGCGCGAGCCCACCGACATCAGCGGTGTCACCTGGGGCGTGTCACTGACCATTCCGCTGGGCGGCCCGTCGCGCGCACGCGGCGCGATCCAGCGTGCCGAGGCCGACCGCGACAGCGCCGCGCTGGAACTGCAGGTGCTGCAGCGCGAAGCACGCGCCGAGCTGGACCAGCTGCAGGCCAGCGCGCAGTCCGCCGCACAGCGCCGCAGCGATTACGAGGGGCTGCAGTCCGACGCTGCACGCAAGGCGGTGGAGGGCATCGAACTGGCCTATCGCCGTGGCGCCGCCAGCCTGACCGATCTGCTCGACGCGCGCCGAAGCTGGCGCGAGTTCGAGGCCGCGCTGATTGAAGCGCGTGCCAACCATGCCATTGCCCTGGCGCGCTGGGAAGCGGCCACATCTGTTGCTGAAGGAGAGTCCCGATGAAGTCCACCGCCGCCTATCGCCCGCAGGCGCGATACGCCGTGCTGCCCGTCTTGCTGGCGCTGGTCCTGCTGGGTGGCTGTGGTCGAGAGCCAGCTTCCTATCTTGAGGATGCGCCTCGGGTCAGCGCCGGCCAGATTCAGTTTCCCCCCGACAGCCGCCAGCTGGACGTGCTGCGCAGCGAGGCGGTAACCGCCGGCGCCAGCGCCAGCCTGCAGCTGCCTGGCAGGGTGGTCTGGGATGAGACGCGCTCCAGCGCACTGCACGCGCCGCTGCCGGGGCAGGTAGCGCGCATCGAGGCGCAGCCGGGGCAGAAAGTGAAGGCGGGCGAGGTGATCGCCTGGATCACCTCGCCCGAATTCGGCCAGGCCCAGGCCGACGGCGTGCGTGGCCGTGCCGAGCTGCAGCAGGCGCGCAAGGAGCTGGAGCGCACCCGCGAACTGCATGCGGCGGGTGTGGCGTCGGGCCGCGAACTGGACGAGGCCGAGGCCAATTTCGCCGGCAGCCAGGCCGATCATGCGCGCGCGGCCGCCTTCGCCAAGGCGTATGGCAATGGCCAGCGCGTCGATCAGCGCCTGCCGCTGCGCGCGCCGATCGATGGCGTGCTGGTGGAGCGGCGGATGAGCCCGGGCATGGCGGTCAGCCCCGACAGCGACCAGCCGTTGGCAGTGATCGGCGATCCGGACCGCCTGTGGCTGTTGCTGGACATCCCCGAAAGCCTGGCCGGACGCTTGAAGTCCGGCATGCAGGTGAGCGTGCCCGGCGCCGATGGACAGCCACTGCAGGCGACCCTGCAGCACGTGGATGACTTCGTCGACAGCGAACGCCGCGTGGTCCAGGCGCGCGCCGAGCTGGACAACCGCGCACGCGGCTTCAAGGCGGGGCAATACGTGCGCGCCCAGGTGGCGTTGCCGGCCGAGGGCGGTGTCTCATTGCCCGATGCCGCGGTGCTGCTGATCGACGGCACGCAGGTGGTGTTCGTGGAAGAGGGCAAGGGCCGCTTCGTGCGTCGCGCCGTGCACGCCGAGGAGCTGGGTGACGGCCGGCTGTGGGTACGTGAGGGCCTCGCCGCCGGCAGCCGGGTGGTGGTCGAAGGCGGCCTGCTGCTGCAGCAGCTGGTCGACAGCGCTCCGGCAGCCGTCAGCACCGGTAGCGGGCACGCTGCGCCATGATCGATCGCCTGATTGCCTACTGCCTGCGCCAGCCATTGATGGTGATGCTGGCACTGCTGCTGTTCATCGGCGCTGGCATTGCCGCGTTCCGCGTACTGCCGGTGGAAGCCTTCCCGGATGTGTCGGACACCCAGGTAACGGTGGTGTCGCTGCACCCGGGCCGCGCCGCCGAAGAGGTGGAACGCGAAGTGACGATGCCGCTGGAAGTGGCGCTGTCCGGCATTCCGCATTCGGTGCGGGTGTTCTCGCATACCCAGTTTGGCCTGTCGATGATCATCCTGACCTTCGACGACAAGGCCGATGACTATTTCGCGCGCCAGCAGGTGCTGGAACGCCTGCAGGGCGTGGAGCTGCCGGAAGGGGTAACGCCGGAGCTGGAGGCGATGAGTTCGGCGGTGGGTGAGATCTACCGTTACGTGCTCAAGGGCCCGCACATGACGCCGACCCAGCTGCGCACCGTGCAGGAATGGACGATGGAGCGCAGCCTGCGCACCGTGCCGGGCGTGGCCGATGTGATCAGCTTCGGTGGATTCGCGCGCACCTTCCAGGTCAAGCCGGACCTGGACAAGCTGCGTGACCGCGGTATCAGCCTCGGTGAGTTCGCCGAGGCGCTGGAGAAGGGCAGCTCGAACGCCGGCGGCGGCTACGTGGAGCGCGGCCAGCAGCAGTTCCTGATCCGTGGCGTGGGCCTGATGCGTTCGCCGGCCGACATCGGCAACGTGGTGGTGGCGCAGCGTGGGGGCACGCCGATCCTGGTGCGCGACCTCGCCGGCATTGCCGATACCGGCCTGCCGCGTCAGGGCCTGGTCGGCCAGGACGACAATGACGATGCGGTGTTCGGCATGGTCCTGATGCGCAAGGGCGAGAATCCGTCCGACGTGCTCGACGCGCTGCATGCGCGCATCGCCGAGATCGAGGCCAACCAGTTGCCGGCCGGGGTCAGCATCGAGCCGTTCTACGACCGCTCGTGGCTGGTCACGACCACGCTGAAGACGGTCTTCCGCAACCTGCTGGAAGGTGCCGTGCTGGTGTTCCTGGTGTTGTGGCTGTTCCTGTACAACGCCCGCGCCGCGCTGATCGTGGCGGCGATGATGCCGCTGGCGCTGCTGTCGACCTTCCTCGGCCTGCACCTGTGGGGCGTGCCGGCCAACCTGCTGTCACTGGGCGCGATGGACTTCGGCATCATCATCGATGGCGCGGTGATCGTTACCGAGCACATCGTCTCGCGATTGTCGAAGCTGCCACCTACGGCCGATCGGAAGACGCGGTTCTCGACCATTCTTTCTGCCGCATCGGAAGTGGGGCGGCCGACGTTCTTCTCGATGCTGATCATCATCGCCGCGCACATTCCGATCTTCACCCTGCAGCGCCAGGAAGGCCGCATGTTCGCGCCGATGGCGTACTCGGTGACCTCGGCGTTGATCGGTGCGTTGATCCTGGCGCTGACCGTGGTGCCGCTGTTCTGCTACTGGTGGCTGCGGCGTGACCGCATGCGCGACGGCAACCCGCTGATGGACCGCCTCACCGGCTGGTACCGACCGATCCTGGAACGCGCCCTGGCGCGCCCGCGTGCGGTAGTGCTGACCGCGGTCGCGTTGCTGGTCGGCACGCTGGCACTGGGTACCCGCCTTGGTTCGGAGTTCCTGCCGGAGCTGGACGAAGGATCGATCTGGCTGACCGCCACGCTCGATCCCAGCACCAGCCTGGCCGAAGCGCAGCAGCAGTCGCGGCGCATCCGTGAGCTGGTCGGCACCTTCCCGCAGGTGTCGACGGTGGTGGCCAAGCTGGGGCGCCCGGAAGACGGCTCCGATGCCAAGGGTGCCAACCAGATCGAGGCACTGGTGGCGTTGAAGCCGGAGAAGGAATGGCCGAAGGGCGTGGACAAGCGGCAGCTGGTGAGCGACCTGCAGCGCACGCTGGAGCAGCGCATTCCGGGGCCGGAGTTCTCGATCTCGCAGCCGGTGCGCGACAACATCCTGGAAAGCATCTCGCAGATCAAGGGCCAGGTGGTGATCAAGGTCAGTGGTTCGGATCTGGACGTGCTCAACCAGCACGCACAGGCCATCCTGGGCCAGGTGCGCGGGGTGGAGGGCGTGGAGAGCGCCTTCATCGACCGCGATGGTTCGTTGCCGCAGCTGCAGATCGAGATCGACCGCAACCGTGCAGCACGCTATGGCCTGAACGTGCGCGACATCGACGAAGTGATCGAGACCGCACTGGGCGGGCGCCAGGTCGGCGAGCTGTGGGAGGGCGACCGCAAGTTCCCGATCACGTTGCGCCTGGACGATGCCGATCGTGACCTGCAGCGGCTGCGCGCGGTGCCGGTGGGCATCGGCGATGGCCACACGGTGACGCTGTCCGAGGTGGCCGACTTCCGCATGGCCAGCGGCGCGATCAACATCTCGCGCGAGAACGCACAGCGGGTCAAGGCGGTGAGCATCTTCATCGCTGGTCGTGACATGGGCAGCGTGGTGGCCGACATGCGCAAGCGCGTGGATGCCGGCGTGCAGCTGCCGGAAGGCTACCGGCTGGAATGGTCCGGCGAGTTCGAGAACCAGCAACGTGCGATGAAGCGGCTGGGCTGGGTGGTTCCGCTGTCGGTGCTGATCATCTTCGTGTTGCTGTTCGATGCCTTCAAGGACATCAGCAGCGCCGCATTGATCCTGGCCAACGTGCCACTGGCGATGATCGGCGGCATCCTCGCCCTGTGGCTGACCGGTATTCCACTGTCGGTGTCGGCGGCGATCGGCTTCATTGCATTGTTCGGGCAGGCGGTGCTGAACGGCGTGGTGATGCTCAGTCGCTTCGCCCAGCTGCGCGAGCAGGGCATGGACCTGCTGCAGTCGGTGGTGCAGGGCTCGCTGCAGCGCCTGCGCACGGTGCTGATGACCGCGTTGCTGGCGATGTTCGGCCTGCTGCCGATGGCGACCTCGCATGCAATCGGTGCAGAGACCCAGAAGCCGCTGGCGGTGGTGGTGATCGGCGGCCTGTTGTCGGCGATGCTGCTGACCCTGCTGGTACTGCCGACGCTGTATTACTGGGTGCACCGGCGCCGCGAGGCCCGGACGGGCTGACGACGATATGCGGTTCTCCGCCCAGTAGATGCCAACCTTGGTTGGCAGAGGGCGAAGCGCCCACCCAGGTGGGCGACTACCGGTGTGCGATGGCCGCGACCTACACCATCCCGCCATTGGCGCGCAGCACCTGGCCGTTGATCCATCCGCCATCGGCACCGGCCAGGAAGGCCACCGCACCGGCAATGTCCTCCGGCGTACCCAGCCGCTCCAGGGGATTCATCTTTGCCAACCGCTCGATCAGTTCCGGTGACTTGCCCTCCAGGAACAGATCGGTGGCGGTCGGGCCGGGAGCCACCGTGTTCACCGTGATGTTGCGCCCACGCAGCTCCTTGCTGAGGATCGCCGCCATCGTTTCCACCGCCACCTTGCTGGCCGCGTACACGCCGTAGGTCTCCAGTCTGATGCCAACCACGCTGGTGGACAGGCTGATCAAGCGGCCGCCGTCGCGCACCCGTCGCGCGCTTTCGCGCAGCACGTTGAACGCGCCCTTGAGGTTGATCCCGATCACCCGCTCGAACAAGGCATCGTCGCTGTCGGCCAGCGGCGCCAACTGCAGCACCCCGGCACTGTTCACAACTACGTCGATACCGCCGAAGCGCGCCTCGATGGCGTCGAACAGCTGGTGGACCGCCTGCGAATCGGCCACATCGGCCTGCAGCGCGATGGCCTGCGCACCGGCCGCGTTGAGTTCGGCCGCCAAGGCTTCGGCGTCGTCGCGGCGCCCCGCATAGTTGATGGCGACCGCGTGGCCATCGGCGGCCAGACGGCGGGAGATGGCCGCGCCGATGCCACGGGAGCCGCCGGTGACCACGGCGACAGAGCAGGTGGGGGAAAGGGTCATGGTGGCTTCCAGCAGGGCACGCCGGAGTGGCGCAGGGCCATCTTCGCCACATCAATGTTCCGGATAATCATGCATAATCCGCCAACATCATCCGGACAGCCGAATAATGGATCGCTTCACGGCCATGCGCGCCTTCGTCCGTATCGTCGAGCGCCGCAGCTTCACCCGGGCCTCCGAGGACCTGGGCCTGCCGCGGGCCACAGTGACCGATGCGATCAAGGCGCTGGAACAGCGGCTGGGCGTGCGCCTGCTGCACCGGACCACGCGGCTGGTGGTGCCGACGCTGGAAGGCGAGGCCTTCTATGGCCGTTGCCTGCGCCTGATCGCCGACATGGACGACGCTGAAGCCGCGTTCCGTGACGTGCCGCCACGCGGCCCGCTGCTGATTGAAGTGCACGGCACGTTGGGCCGGCACCTGCTGTTTCCGCACCTGCCGGACTTCCTGCAGCATTACCCCGAGATCGAACTGGACGTCAGCGAAGGCGACCGCTATGTCGACCTGCTGCGCGAAGGCGTGGATGCGGCGTTGCGGGTGGGGACGCTGGCCGACAGCGATCTGGCGGCGCGCCGGTTGACGATGCTGCGGGAAGTTACGGTGGCCGCACCGGGTTATGTGCAGGCGCACGGTGTGCCCGAGACCATCGAATCACTGGAGCAAGGCCACCAGATGGTCGGCTACCGCTCCAGCGCCACCGGCCAGCTGATTCCGCTTGAGTTCCAGCAGGGTAGGCGGGTGCGTTACGTGCCGCTGCCGGCCCGGGTGCGTGTTTCCGGTGCGGATGCCTTCCTTGGGGCCGCCTTGGCGGGTCTGGGCATCATCCAGGCACCGCGCTACAGGATGGACCCTTACATCGCGAGCGGGCAGCTGGTCGAGCTGTTGCCGGACGCGCCGCCGACGCCGAGTCCACTGAGCCTGGTCTACCCCCGCAACCGCACACCGTCGCCGCGGCTGCGGGTGTTCATCGACTGGGTGGCCGGGGTGTTCGACCATATGAGGTAGTGCCGGCCGCTGGCCGGCAGCTGCAACACGCGTGATGTGCCAAGGTTGCCGGCCAGCGGCCGGCCCTACCGGGCTGATGCGCTGGGCAGTACCAGTTCGAACACGGTGCCGGTTTCATCGGAGGTAACGCTTACCGCTCCGCCATGTGCCTGTGCAATCGCACGGGTGATCGCCAGGCCCAGTCCAGCGCCTTCGTGGCGGCCACGCTCGCCGCGATAGAAGCGATCGAACAGGCGCGGCAGTGCTGCTTCGGCAATCGGCGGGCCGAGGTTGTGCACGCTGACCCTGCACACGGCATCGGCCTCGACCAGCTGCACCCGCACCTCGCTGCCCACGGCTGCGTGCTTCAACGCGTTGGACAGCAGATTGGCGATCGCCCTGTGCAGCATCAAACGGTTGCCTTCCACGCTCGCCACGCCGTCGCGGCGCAGGGTCAATTGCCGGTCCTCAGCCAGCAGTTCGTAAAACTCCAGCAGCGAATCCACCACCCCATCCATTGCCACCCGCTCGCGCGACGGCAATGCACCCGGCGCTTCGGCCTGCGCCAGGTACAGCAGATCGCCTACAGTCTGCGCCAGCTGCTGCAGTTCCTCGGCACACGAGGCCAGCGTCTCGCGGTAGGCCTCGTTGCTGCGCGGGTGGGCCAGCACCACCTGTACCTGGGTCAGCATGTTGGTGATCGGCGTGCGCAGCTCGTGGGCAAGATCACCGCAGAACTCGGTCAGGCGCGCGAAGTCCTGCTGCAGGCGCGCCAGCATGCCGTTGAGCGTCTGTGCCAGCTGTTCCAGTTCGGCCGGTGCCGTGCGCGCGCTCAGACGCCGCTGCAATCGACCGGCGGTGATCTGCCGGGCTTCATCGGCCAACGTGCGCAGCGGTCGCAGC
The DNA here is from genome assembly GCF_036320005.1 of Stenotrophomonas sp. SMYL11. Classification (NCBI taxonomy): domain Bacteria; kingdom Pseudomonadati; phylum Pseudomonadota; class Gammaproteobacteria; order Lysobacterales; family Lysobacteraceae; genus Stenotrophomonas; species Stenotrophomonas sp. SMYL11. The sequence continues at coordinate 188,735 of NZ_JAWIRS010000001.1, read as the reverse complement.
GTTCGGCGCACTACGTAGCCGCCGAGCAGGCTGCTGGCCACGGCGGCGCCGATGATGGCGATCGCCAGAAGATGGCGGAAGCGCTGCAGGAAATCGGCATGGCGGTCGTCATCGATGGCCAGCAGGGTGACCAGCTGGCTGCCGTCGGCCAAGGTCTGGCGCAGGTGCAGGGCATGCATGCAGCGACCATCGTCGAGAATCCAGTCGTGCCGCCGTGGCACGGCGTCGATGGGCTGGCTGCGTGCGTGCTCGCGCAGCAGTGCAGGTGCGGTCGAGAACAGCACGGCTCCATGGCCATCGACGATGTGGAAGGCGATATCGGGATGATGGCTGAGCGCCTCCGCCAACCGCGGGCCGCGCGCGGCGGCGGGCCCATTGCCAGCAATATCGCGGATCAACGCAACCTTGTTCTCCAGTTCGATGAAGTCCTGGGCAACAAGGTCATGGCGGGCGCTGACATAGATGGCCACGCCCAATGCGGCCAGCACCAGCGTGGCCACGATGGCGAACAGCAGGGTCAGCCGCACCGCGATTGAACGGCGCAGGCTCATCCGTTGCTCACAGCGCCGTCGTCTGGTGCTTCGAGCACGTAGCCCATGCCGCGCACGGTGACGATCAGCTTTGCATCGAAGTCATCGTCGATCTTCGCGCGAAGGCGGCGGATGGCCACGTCGATCACGTTGGTGTCGCTGTCGAAGTTCATGTCCCACACCTGCGAGGCGATCAACGAGCGCGGCAGCACTTCGCCACGCCGCCGCGCCAGCAGTTCCAGCAGGGTGTATTCCTTCTGGCTGAGGGGGATGCGCTGGCCGCCGCGTTCGACCCGGCGGCGCAGAGTGTCCACCACCAGATCGGCGATGACGATGCGCTCGGCCTGCGGCAGCGCCTGGCCACGACGCAGCAGGGTGCGCACGCGTGCCAGCAGCTCGGCGAAGGCGAACGGCTTGGCCAGGTAGTCATCGGCCCCAAGCTCCAGTCCCTGCACGCGGTCGGCGATACTGCTGCGCGCGGTCAGGAACAGTACCGGCACCTGCCAGCCGGCCTCGCGCAGCCGCGACAGCACGTTCCAGCCATCCAGACCGGGCAGCATCACATCGAGAATGACCAGGCGGTAATCGCCGCTGCCGGCCAGGTGCAGCCCGTCGACGCCGTTGCAGGCGAGATCGACCACGTAGCCGGCCTCGATCAGGCCCTGGCGCAGGTAGTTGCCGGTCTTGGGTTCGTCTTCGACGATCAGCAGTTTCATGGTACGCCCATCATCGCAGCTTGGGCCCATGCTGGAACGGATGAGTCATGCCAAGGGGTCCAGCGTGCCAAGCACCGCTACGCAGGCCAGCACCAGCACGGCCAGTACCGATTCGCAGGTCAGGCTGTGGCGTAGTGAACGCAGCGGCCTGCTCTGCCAGCCAGCTCGGATGGAGACCGCCAGCGCCGGCACCAGCCGCCAGCGATGCAGCGCGGCCAGGCCCAGCATGCCACCCACCAGTGCCAGTTTGAGCAGCAGCCAGCGTCCATGCGCGGCGCCGGTCAGGGTCTGTATGGAACCGCCGAGATCGACATAGGTATAGGTGCCGGTCATTGCCAGCAGGGCGACGATGATCGTGCCGGGCAGGGCGAAGCCGTGCGCGGCCTGCCATAGTTCGTGGGTGCGCTCACGCAGGCTCGGCCCTTGCCGCCGCAGTGCCAGCTGTACGATGGCGGCGATCGCACCGATCCAGGCACCGGCCGCCAGCAGGTGCACGATGCCGGCAGCAAGACGCAGCCGGCCAGCGACCCCATCGCCAGCAGCGGCGTGGCCGTTCCAGGCGAGGCTGGCGAGGGTCACCGCCGAGAGTGCCAGCAGTGCAGGGCGGCGCAGGCCCTGCACCGGGCGATTGACTGCCAGCAGCGGCAGCATTGCCAGCAGGGCCAGGATGCGCAGCAGTCCCGCCTCGCCCACCGGCGTACCGGTAAGAAACCAGCGCGCTGTCTCGCCATCGATGTCGACCGGTGATATGCCAAGCACGCCGGACAATCGGGTAACCGCATCGATGCCGACCAGCACCAGTGCCACCAAAGTGAGGCCCAGCGAGACGCTGCGCGGCAGTCCGGGGCGGACGAACAGCATCCGCCCGAACAGCAGCATCAGGGCCAGATACAGCGCCAGCCGCAGCGCGTATGGCGAAAGCTCGGCCACAGCGATGGCCTTACTTCACGGTGAAGCGGTAGGTGCCGGTGATCGGATGGCTGTCCTGGCCGACCGCGCGCCACTGCAGCGCGTAACTGCCGGCGGGCAGCGGCTTGGCAAAGCGCGCGCGCAGGGTGTGGCCGTCCTCGGAGATCTCCTGCGCCGTGGTCGGCATCGCCATCTTCATGCGGCCGTGGTCCATGCTCAGTTCGATGCGGGTTGCACGCGGCATCACCTTCTCGCTGAACTGCAGCTCGATCTGGCTGGCCGGGGCCACAGTGGCATCGGCCGCTGGCGTCGAACGCACCAGGCTGGGATGCGCCAGCGCCAGCGGCGCGGCCGAAAGGCCGGACAGCAGCAGGGCGAGCGGAGCGACGCGGAACAGGGAGCGGGTCATATGCGGATCACCGATGAGGAAGTGGCCTGCAGGGTGACGTCCACCGCCTTTCGAGGCCCTGACCTGGACATTACCAGTTTGTAATGTTGGCGGCCGGCCTGCGGCCGGTACTACCGTGCCCGTGACTGCGCGATCCATGCCGACGGCGAACAACCGACCACACGCCGGAACGCCGCGCTGAACTTGCTGGGATTGGCATACCCGCTGGCCAGCGCAACGTCGGTGACACACCGGCCCTGCGCAAGCTCGGCGCGCGCCCATTGCATGCGGCGTCGGGTCAGGAACGCATAGGGTGGCAGGCCGGTGGCGGCGCGCAGCGCACGACCGAACGTGGACGGGTCCATCTGCACCGCAGCGGCCAACTGTGGAACGGTCAGCGCCTGGCCGTGTTGCGCGTCGATGTAGGCCTCCAGTAGCCGCAACCGTCGTGCCGACAGTGGGGACACCGTGCCACGCGCCTGACGCGGCTGAGCGGCAAGCTGGCCCAGGCGGTGCAGCAGCACCTGCGCGCCATGCTCGAGGAAGCCGGGCAGGCAGGCGTCGGCCTGTGCGCTGGACCACAGCGCCTGCAGCACCGAAGTAATCACCGGGTCGTGGTGCAGCCGCGCCGCCAGCGGCTGCAGCTGTTGCAACTGCTGCGGATCCTGCGGATGCAGGTGGGTATCGATGGCGATGCCGAGCAGATCGACCGCTGGGCTGGCATAGGTGCCGGTGTCTCCCGGCAGTACCAGATTGAACTGGCCGGGCCGCCACGGCGCCTGCAGAAGACCCCTGGGGGTGCGCTGCTGCAGCCGACCGCCGCCGCCCACGGCCAGGCCCAGGCGCAGTTGCTGCGGATGTCCCATCTCACCTTCGCTGGCATCGAAGCGATGACGCAGCAGCACCACCGCACCATCGTCGCTGGCGTAGGCCGCAGGGACCTGCGAACCGGTTTCCTGCAGCAGCTGGTCGGCGAGGGCGGGCATCACGGATCCGGGAATGGAGCGGCGCTGCCTGAAATGGAGTGGCGGCAGGGCGCTAATGTTACAGGATAACACTCTTGTCCCGCGCTGCCGCCGCCCGCGCTTCCGTCACTCCATCCGTCGAGGTTCACGCTTTGAAGTCGTCCACGCCTGCTGCCGCGTTCATCGCAGCATCCCTGCTCGTTCCTGCCTTGCCCGCCCTTGCCCAGCAGGCTGACCCGGCCACGCTCGACGGTGTCCGCGTCACCGGTTCCAAGCGCGATACCCCTTACCTGAAGAGCGATCTGTCGGTGACGGTGCTCGATCGGCAGGCGCTGAAAGAAGCGGGTGTCACCGAGTTCCGTGACCTCGACAAGCTCGCGCCGAACGTCAAGTTCAATGCGATGGGCCAGCTCAGCAACATGTTCATCTCGATCCGCGGCATCGAGTCCAATCCATTTCTGGTCAATCGTGCCTCGGTCTACATCGATGGCATCCCGTTCCGCGAGCTGAGCAATGCCGTGCTCAACCAGGTCGAGTCGGTGGAGGTGCTGCGCGGCCCGCAGGGCACGCTGTACGGCGCCAACAGCGAATCCGGCCTGGTACTGGTGCGCACACGCGGCCCGGCTGATGCACGCGAGGGCGAGATCAACCTGCGCAGCACCTGGTTCGGCAACGGCAATGGCACCGCTCTCGATGGCTTCCTGGCGGGGCCGCTGAACAAGACGGGCAGCCTGTCCGGCTCGGTGGCGTTCATGGGCTCCGACGAGGATGCCTACCTGAAGAACCTCACGCCTTCCGGTGCACGCGGCAAGGTCGGCGAAGGCTACCTGCAGGGCAAGCTGCGCTGGCGGCCGAGCGACTACGTTTCGGTGAACGCGCTGGCCTACCACCTGCGCACCCGCGCGCCGGGCATGTTCGAGTATGAATACCTGCCGCTGGATACCGGCCTCTACAACCGCACCTACGGCACCTCGCTCAATGGCGGCCGCCGTGCCGGAGACTTCACCTACATCAACGACGCGCCCAAGCGCACCGAAAAGGACGAAACGGTGGCGGGCCTGAGTGCGCAGTGGCAGCTGCAGGCCGGCACGCTGGACGTTGCCGCTTCCTGGCGGGACGAGGAAGTAACTTCTGCCGGCTACGACTTCGACATGACCAACAGCCCGGCATTGGCCGGTCGCATCTACGACAGGAAGAAGGAATGGACGGCCGAGGCGCGCTTCAGCTCGCCCAGCGACCAGGCGCTGACCTGGATGGCCGGTGTGTCGACCTACCGCAACAGCAAGGATTCGATCCTCGGCACCTTCGTCGGCCCGGCGCTGCACGGGCTGGACAGCTACAACCTGGCACCGCGGCAGACCTCCAAGGGCGAGGACTACAGCGTCTTCGCCACCGCCAGCTATACCTTCCCGGCATTGCCGAAGCTGACGGCCAGCGCCGGCCTGCGGCATGAGCAGGCACGGCGCTCCACCGAACAGCGTGCCGGTGCGCTGGACCTTGGCGCCGGGGGCCGCGTGCTGTACCGCGATGCCGCGCTGGTGCATACCTTCTCGGCCACGCTGCCGCGGGTGTCGCTGCGCTACGACGCCACTGACGACCTGTCCTTCTACGCGGCCTCGGCAAAGGGCTACATTCCGGGTGGCTTCAATCTGGCTGCGGCGCAGAGCGATGTGGTCAACGACAAGGTGCTGCGCTACGAGTCCGAACGCATGTGGAGCCATGAGCTGGGCTTCAAGATGAACCTGGCCGGCGGTCGTGGCCACATCGGTGGTGCGCTGTTCCACATCACCTCGGACAACTGGCAGGAGATCCAGGTAGCCACCGATGCCAACGGCCGCCCGATCTCGTCGGACTACGTCGGTTCGGATGCCTCGATCCGTTCCCGCGGTGCCGAGCTGGAGGGCGTGTTTGAAGTGCTGCCGGGCTTCACCCTGATGGCGAATGTGGGCTACGTCGATGCGAAGTACACCAAGCTGTGGGTCAGCGTGGACCAGAACCTGGATGGCAAGCGGGTCAAGCTGACGCCGCACTACACTGGCTATCTGGCGGCGCGCTATCAGTTCGACTCGGGCATCCATGCCCGGCTGGAATCGCAGTTCACCGGTTCCAGTGCACTGGATGAACGCAACCGCGCGTTCCAGCCCGCCGTGGCCGTGCTCGGTGCTCAGCTGGGCTATGAGACCGGGCCGTGGAGCGCGCGGGTGTTCGTGCAGAACCTGACCAACAAGCGCCGCATCAATGGCCTGATCTTCGACAACCTGGCCTTCGGCCGCGACGGCAACTACTACGGTCCGGTCGACAGCCCGCGCATCTACGGCGCGGAAGTGGGTTACCGCTTCTGAGGAGGCGGGGCGCGCGCCGGCCAGCGGCCGGCGCTACCGGTGGTGGTGCGGCGCAGACGGCCCGCGCTTCCAACGAAACGGTAGTGCCCGCCGCTGGCCGGCATCTTCGGAACGCTACCTGTGGCCGTGCAATGCCCGCCGGTTGCCGATGTGCGCGCATGCCAGCAGCACGCCACCGCAGGCGGTGGCCACGCCATGCCAGAGCAGCGATTCCTTCAACGGCAGGTACAGCGACGCCGACACCAGCAGGACCGTGCCAACCACGGCCAGCCGCACCGGCAGCCAGCGACCATGCCGGTACAGCCCGGCCGTGGTACTGCCCAGCGCCAGCGCCGAGGCCATCAAGGCGAACAACCATTCCCAGCGCGACATCGCCAGCAGCAGCGTCATCACCCCATGGCCAGGGTGCTGGAACGAGCGCAGCGCCATCATTGCCGCCGGCACGAAGGCCAGCAGCAGTGGCAGGGCGATGCAATGGGCGGCGCAGGCCAGCGACAGCCAGGCGCCGGCCAGATCGAAACGGAGATGCCAGCGTGCCGAAGTTGGCGGCTGGGCCAGAGCCCTTGCGGGGGTCGGGGGGATGTGGTCCATTATGTTACATAGTAACAATTGGAGTCTCCCCCATGAAGCTTCCTGCTGCTCTTTTCCTGCTGCTGGCTGTCAACGCGGCTCAGGCACACGATGTCCGCCAGCACGCGCCGCACGTGCACGGCCAGGCCACCGTCGATCTCGCACTCGACCAGGGAACGCTGGAGTTCGCCCTGCAGGCGCCGGGTATCGGTATTCTTGATTTCGAGCGACGGCCCGCCAACGCGACCGAGCAGGCGGCACTGTCGCGCGCCACGGCATTGCTGAAGGGCGGCAGCTGGGTCACCCTGCCCACTGCCGCCAACTGCCGCCTGGCCAGCAGTGACGCCAGTGCCGAAGGCTTCGCTGCGACCGCCGCTGTGCCAGCGACCGGGCAGCATCGCCACGCCGGTTTCAGTGCCAACCTGCAGTATCGCTGCACGAATCCGAGTGCATTGCGCGCCCTGGTGGTGCGCCTGCCGGTGCTGTTCCCCGGGCTGCACGAAGTCATCGTCAACAGTGCGACCGCCAACGGCCAGGACCGCAGCGTGCTGAGTGCCGACAACCTGCGCGTGGTGCTGGCGCCGTGAGCACGCCAGCGGTGATCGCCCTGGAGGATGTGCAGTTCGGCTACGCAACACGCCTGGTGCTGGACATCCCGCAGCTGCTGATAGAGCAGGGCAGCAGCGTGCTGTTGCGTGGAGTGAGCGGTGGAGGCAAGAGCACCTTGCTCGGCCTGCTGGCCGGCGTCCTGCTTCCCAGCAGGGGGCGCGTCGAAGTGGCAGGTCACGCACTGCCGATGATGCGCGGTGCCGCGCGCGATCGCTTCCGTGCCGATCACCTGGGCGTGATCTTCCAGCAGTTCAACCTGCTGCCGTTCCTCAGCGTGCGCGACAACATCGCGCTGGGCCTGCGATTTTCTCCGGTGCGCAGTGAGCGCATCAGCGGGCCGCTGGACGATGAGATCCTGCGCCTGCTGGAAGCGCTGCAGCTGGATCCGGCGCTGTCCAAGCGTGCGGCCGGCACCCTGAGTGTCGGCCAGCAGCAGCGCGTGGCCGCTGCACGCGCCCTGATCGGTCGGCCGGCGTTGCTGCTGGCCGATGAGCCCACCTCGGCGCTAGACCGCGAAGCGGCGACCGCCTTCCTCAAGCTGATGTCCGCACAGTGCGAGGCAGCCGGCACCACGGTGCTGGTGGTCAGCCATGACGACAGCCTGCAGCCGTTGTTCGACCGCACGATTTCACTGTCCGAGATCAACCAGGCAGGTGCTGGCCATGCTTGAGCTTGCCTGGGCCAGCCTGCGCAGCCGCGCATTGAGCGTCAGCCTCACCGTGCTGGTGATCACCCTCAGCGTGGTGCTGCTGCTCGGTGTTGAGCGCGTGCGCACGCAGGCGCACGAAGGTTTCGCCAGCACCGTCTCAGGCACTGACCTGATCGTCGGTGCCCGCTCTGGGCCGGTGAACCTGCTGCTGTATTCGGTGTTCCACATCGGCGACCCGACCAACAACGTGTCCTGGCAGTCCTACCAGGAGCTGGCCGCATTGCCGCAGGTGAAGTGGTCGGTGCCGTTGTCGCTGGGCGATTCCTGGCGCGGTTACCGGGTAGTGGGTACCACCGGCGGCTACTTTGAACATTATCGCTATGGTTCCGGTCACGAGCTGGCCTTTGCACAGGGGCGGCCCTTCGATGATCTGTATGACGCGGTGATCGGCGCGGAGGTGGCACGCGCGCAGAAGGTCGGCCTCGGCGACGAGATCGTGCTGGCGCACGGCACCGGCGCGGTCACGCTGGCCACGCATGCCGACAAGCCATTTCGCATTGCAGGCATCCTGCAGCGCACCGGCACACCGGTGGATTCGTCGCTGCTGGTCTCGCTGCCGGCCATCGAGGCGATCCATATCGACTGGCGATCAGGCGTGCAGCTGCGCAGCCAGAGCGTCAGCGCCGAGCAGGCGCGCCACCTGGACCTTACCCCGACCAGCATCACCGCCTTCATGCTCGGCCTGAATTCGCGCATCGCCACGTTTTCGGTACAGCGCAGGATCAACGAGTATCCGGACGAGGCGATGCTGGCGATCCTGCCCGGCGTGACGTTGCAGCAGCTGTGGCAGTCACTGGGCACCGCCGAGCGGGCGTTGCAGCTGATCAGTGCGATGGTGGTGCTGCTGGGCATGGTCTCGCTGGTGGCGCTGCTGGTCTCTACGCTGCAGGAGCGGCGGCGCGAGATGGCCATTCTGCGTGCCACCGGTGCGCGGCCGGGCTACATCGCTGGCCTGCTCGTGGTGGAGGCGGTGGCGACCAGTGCGGTGGCCTGCGCGCTGGCCCTGTCGCTGTTGGTGGTCGCCAGCATTGCCGGGCGCGGCTGGGTACTGGCCACCTTCGGTCTGTCGATCACCCATATCTGGCCGGATGGCCGCGAGCTGACATGGGCTGCGGGCGTGCTGCTGGTCAGCGCCGTGGCCGGGCTGGTCCCGGCGTTGCTCGCTTACCGGCGCACCTTGGCCGATGGCCTTTCACCGGGAGGCTGAGCATGCGATGGATGCGGGTAGTACCGATGGTGCTGGCACTGGCTGCCTGTGAGCGACCGGTCGATACAGGCGTGCAGGCGCTGCCACCCTCACCGGTGGTCGATCGCGATGCCCCGGCCGCTGCCGAGGAGCAGGAACTGGACTGGCTGCAGATGATGCCGAAGGACGAGCTGGCCGCACTGGAGCGGGGCGAGGGCCCGGAGGTCGAGCACAACGGCAACCGGCGCATGCCGCAGTTCGGTACGTTCCGCACCGTGGACACCGTACTGCAGCGGCCGGTGCGCTTGCCGGGTTATGTGGTGCCGCTGGCCAACGCACAGGACGGGCGGCTGACCGAATTCCTGTTCGTGCCGTACTACGGCGCCTGCATCCATGTGCCGCCGCCGCCGCCGAACCAGATCGTGCACGTGGTGCTGCCGCGCCCGATCGAGATGCCGGACATGTATTCGCCGTTCTTCCTGGCCGGTACCCTGCGTGCCGAACGGCTGGACGATGATCTGGCTGGCTCCGCCTACACCATGCGCGATGCGCAGCTGAGGCCGTATGAACCGTAGCGTCCTGATCGGATTGGCGTGCTGCCTGGGCTTGCTGGGGTGTACGCAGGCGGGTGGGAGCGCCACCACCGTCACCGCGGCACCGGCACCGGCAGCGGCGCAGCCGGCCACGACCGAAGCGCCCATTGACCGTTGGGACGCGTTGCGGCCCGACGAAGTGACCTACCAGCGGCCGCCGCCGCAGATCGGCCTGTCACGCAATGGCATGGACGGGGTGGGCGGGCTGATCGACGATACCGGCTCGGGCACGCCACCGGGGCAGGAGATCGACCATTCCAGCCCGGACCGCGCCAAGCAGTTCGGTTCATCGCAGGTGGTCGAAACTGCCGATGGCCGCGCCGTTGACCTGGATGGCTACGTGGTGCCGCTGGGCACCAACGACGCAGGACTGGTCGACGAACTGTTGTTCGTGCCGTTCTACGGGGCCTGCATCCATGTGCCGCCACCACCGCCGAACCAGATCATCCATGTGACCCTGGCCACGCCGATCGCACTGGGCGACCTGTGGGATCCGTACCGGTTGGCCGGTCGCCTGCAGGTCAAGCGCTTCGATGCGGATATCGCCAGCGCGTCCTACGACGCCGCAGCGGCGACGCTGACGGCGATCCACAACTGATGCGCGCGCGCTGGATCATCGCTGCGGTGGTGTTGGCGGCAGCAGGCGTGGCGCTGGCGGTGGGCTGGCAGCGGCGCGCCGTAGTCCCAGAGCCTCCGGCGGTCGCGTTTCCGGCACCGGCAGCCGATGCCAGCCAGCGCATCGAGCAACGCCTGGGCGAAGACCACGCCTTTCGCAATGATGTGCTGTTCCTGCTGGCGGCCACGTTGCGCGACCGCTGCCAGCCGGCACAGACCGGGTTGCTGGCGCGCATGGCCAATCGTGCATCGTTGCCGGTGCTGGCGGCGGTCAGTGCGGTGACCCAGCAGGATCCAACGCTGGACCGACCGATCTACCAGTACATCCAGCATCGTGCAGACGCCACGCGTTGTGGCCAGTCGCTGCAGGTGCCGCTGGCCGGTGGGCGCAGCATGCAGGTGGACATCGAACAGTACGCGCGCACCTTCCCGGACAGCTATTTCGACCCGCAGCGCAGCAGCGAACCGCGTGATTTCGGCGGCCTGTCGCTGCAGCAGCGGGCAGGCAACGCCTGCAACAGCGTGGTGTATTCGGTGCTGCCGCTGGGCGGCACTGATTGGCGTTGCAGTAGCCTGCGCGCCAACGCGCGTGCGCGGGTACGCGGCCTGTGCGAGGACGAACTGCGCCGCCAGCACGGCGACATTGGCGGGGAGTTGGATATGGCAGTGGGGCAGGGCATGCAGGCGGCGGTGGTGTCGGCGATTGCCGCGCTGCCGGAGGACTGCCGGTAATCGCCTCCCGGTGGGCCCAGGCCGACCTTGCCTGGATCGGTAGAGCCAAGCCATGCCTCGCTGGCGGTTCAGTCGAGCAAGCGTGCCTCTACAAAAGCTGAATCGACGAACTACCAGGAGCATAACTATACAGGACATCCTGTATAGTTATGCCGGTACTTCACCCCCACCAGGTTCTCCAATGGCTTTGTCCCAGCCCTTGGCCGGCGCTCCGGCCCTGTCGCGTGCCCGTCGCTGGGCACTGTTGTTCACCGTCGCCGCCGGCCTGCTGCTGGTTACGCTCGACAACTCCGTGCTCTACACCGCACTGCCCACCCTGACCGAGGAACTCTCGGCCAGTGCCGGCCAGGCACTGTGGATCATCAACGCCTATCCGCTGGTGATGGCCGGCCTGCTGCTGGGCGCGGGCACGCTTGGTGACCGCATCGGCCACCGCCGCATGTTCCTGATCGGCCTGGTGGTGTTCGGCATCGCCTCGCTGGCAGCGGCGTTCGCTGGTACAGCGGCGCAGCTGATTGCCGCGCGCGCGTTCCTGGCGATCGGCGCGGCCGCGATGATGCCGGCCACGTTGGCGTTGATCGGCCTGAGCTTCCACGAAGAGCGCGAACGCAACATCGCCATCGCGATCTGGGGTTCGGTGGCCATCGTCGGTGCAGCGCTGGGTCCGATCATCGGCGGCTGGCTGTTGCAGCACTTCTGGTGGGGCTCTGTGTTCCTGATCAACGTGCCGGTGGTGGTGGTCGCATTCGTGGCCACGCTGCTGCTGGCACCGGAAGGCCAGCGCGATACCTCGCGGCCGTGGGATCTGGTGTCTTCGTTGCTGGCATTGGCGGCGCTGTCCGGCCTGGTGCTGGCGATCAAGTCGCTGATCGCCACGCCGCCGTCGTATGCGCTGGGTGCCGGTGCGCTGCTGTTGGCCGTCATCAGCGGCGCGGCGTTTGCACGTCGCCAGCGGAAGTTGCCGTACCCGTTGCTGGACTTCGCGATCTTCCGCAATCCGGCGTTCCTGGCCGGCACGCTGTCGGCGGTATTCACCTTGTTCGCGATGGCTGGCCTGCAGCTGGTTACCACCCAGCGTTTCCAGCTGGTGGCGGGCTTCACGCCGCTGCAGGCAGGCCTGCTGGTATCGGTGGCGGCGCTGGGCAGCCTGCCCAGTGCGCTGCTGGGTGGCAGCATCCTGCACCGCGTGGGCCTGCGCCCGCTGATCTGCGGCGGTCTGGCCGCAGGTGCGCTGGGTGTCGGCGTGGTGGCGTTCGGCTTCCCGCACGGCCTCGGCTGGGTGGTGGCCGGCATGGCGATCACCGGTTTCGGCATGGGCTCGGCCATCTCGGTGGCATCCACTGCCATCCTCAACAATGTGCCGGCACACCGCGCGGGCATGGCCTCGTCGGTGGAAGAGGTGTCCTACGAGTTTGGTGGCCTGCTGGCAGTGGCGATGCTGGGCAGCCTGAGTGCGGCAATGTACGGCGCCTTCCTGCCGGTCTCGGCCGACATGCCCGAGCTTGCCCGTGACGGCTTCACCCAGGCGCTGCATGCCGCACGCGAAAGCGGGCAGGGCGAGTGGTTCGCGCTGGCTGCGGCCGCATATGACCGTGGCTACCAGATCGTGCTGCTGGTGATCACGGTGGTGCTGGCAGTGGGCGCGGCGATCATCGCGCGCCTGTTGCGGGGGCGCGTCGGTGGCCGCGAGGGCGCGGCTGATCGCGTAAAATGACGCGATGAGAACCAGCAAGCGCGACCGCATCCTCGACGCCGCCGTCAACGTGATCAATCGTGACGGCGTGCGCGCGGTGACCTTCGAGTCGGTAGCCGCCGAGGCCAAGCTGACCCGTGGCGGCCTGCTGTATCACTTCCCGTCGCGCGAAGCGTTGCTGCGCGGCATCGACGAGCATCTGGTGCAGGCCTGGGAAGCGTCGATGGAATCGCTGCTGGGCAAGACCGCAGGCGAGGCCACGGCGCTGGAGCGCTACCAGACCTTCGTGCGTGTGTCGGCGCAGAGCGCCACCCGTGCCGAGCTGATGTTCATGCTCGAATCGGCTGACCCGGACGCCGATGAGCGTCCGTGGGGGCCGGCAGTGCGGCGCTGGGCGCCGTTGCCGCCGTCGGCCGGAGAGCAGGATCCGGCCGCGCTGGACAATTTCGTAGCGCGGCTGGCGGCCGATGGCCTGTGGATCTACGAAGCGATGTACGAAGGGCAGCTGGATGAAAGTGTGCGCGCCCAGGTGGCCGAACGCATCGCCGGGCTGCTGGCGAAGCCCGATGGGTCGCCGCCCTTGTAGAGTCGAGCCATGCTCGACTGCCTTCCGGTCAGGCCACGATAGTCCCGCTTTGGTAGAGTCGACTGTCAGTCGACTGTTCTTCGGTCAGACAACGAAATCCCGCGCTTCGCGCGATAGTCGACTGACAGTCGACTCTACCCCTCATCCATTTACCCAGCCTGTTCTGCGGTCGCCGCCAGCCACGCCCTCGGCGACGCCCCCAACCGCTTCCGGAACGCCTTCGACAGCGATGCGGTATCGGCAAACCCGACTTCGATCGCCACCTGCTTGACCGCCACGCCGGCACGCAGCTGCGCACAGGCCAGGCTCAGCCGCCAGTCCAGCAGATAGCTGGCCGGCGTCGCCTGCATCACGTCCTTGAAGACTGCTGCGAACGCGCTGCGCGACATGCCGGCGGTCGCGGCCATGCGCGGCAGCGTCCATTCGTCCTGCGGCGCCTGGTGCATCGCCACCAGCGTACGTGCCAGCCGCGCATCGGACAGGCCGCGCATCAGCCCGTGGCTGACCCCGGCCGCATCGGGATGATCCACCACCCAGCGCAGGATCTGGATCAACGCCACCTCGAACAGGCGGTTGGTCAGCAGCCGCGAACCGCAGCGTTGGCGGTCGGCCTCGGTGAACAGCAGATGCAGGGTGTCGTCCAGTTCGCTGATCGCGGACAGCGGCACCACCATCACCGGCGGCAGCGATTGCACGATGGGATTGCGCGCGCCACCATCGAAATCCAGCGTGGCGCAGGTGAAATCCGGGCCATCCAGCGGTGCATTGAAGAACACATGGTGCAGCGGCTGCGGATACAGCAGCAGGCTGGGTGTGTCGATCTTCAACCGGGGCAGCGCGATATCGCCGTCGGGATGACGGACCTCCATTTCACCCTGGCGCAGGATGTGCAGGAAGGCGCGACCGGGCTGGGGCTCGAAGACATGGCGCCCGCACAGCGGACCGCTGTGGAACAGCGCGGCCTGCACCCGGAAGCGTTCGAGCAGGGAGGAAAGGCGGTCGGGTGCAGTAGTGCCGGTGGGTAAGTTCATGGACGTATGGACAACATGTGTGGCTGATTGCTCATGATTCGTCCGCGAAGTCTACCTAGGATGAGCGGGTCGTCCAATCCCGGGCGCTTTCCCAAGGAGATCCACCATGTCCCGTGTCCCCCTGATCGATGCCGCCAACACCACCGCCGACCGCCAGGCCCTGCTGGGCCAGGTCCACGCCGCCTTCGGCGCCACCCCGGCCATGTTCCGCGCCGCGGCCAATTCGCCGGCCGCCCTGCAGAGCATGTGGGGTTCGTTCGGCGCACTGGGCGGCGGTCGCCTGTCGCCGCTGCTGGGCGAGCAGATCGCCGTCGCCATCGCCAACCGCAATGCCTGCGAGTATTGCCTCGCCGCACATACCGCGCTGGGCCGCAAGGCAGGCGCCAGCAGCGAGCAGATGGCTGCCGCGCAGATCGGCCAGTCCAGCGATCCGGCCACTTCGGCGGCACTCGACTTCGCGCTGAAGGTGGTGGAGCAACGTGCGCAGATCACCGACGGCGACGTGCAGGCGCTGCGCGCGGCTGGCTTCGATGACGAGCAGATCGTCGAGATCCTCGCCCATGTGGCACTCAACCTGTTCACCAACTACGTCAACGTCGCGTTCGACGTGCCGGTGGACTTCCCGAAGGTGGCGCTGCGCTGAGATGCGGTTCGGCCCGGGTGGCAGTGGGCCGCCCGGGCCGGTCGAAAGGGAGCAGACGGCGTGGTCGGCGCTACCTGTCGTCCGCCTGCAGCCGTTCGGGATGGGTATACACATTGAACCCGCTCTCCCGCGCGAATCCGACCAGGCACAGGCCTGCGCTGCGGGCCAGGTCGATCGCCAGCGCGGTCGGTGCCGAGACTGCAGCCAGTACGCTGACGCCGGCCCGTACGGCTTTGCTGACCATTTCGTAGCTGGCGCGGCTGGAAATCACCAGCAGCCCGCCGTCGATCGTGTGTTCGTTGTGATGCAGGGCGCCGATCAGCTTGTCCAGCGCGTTGTGGCGGCCGACGTCTTCGCGCACCCAGCCGATGCGACCGCTGGCATCGGCCCAGGCCGCGGCGTGGGTCGAGCCACTCACCGCATTCATTGGCTGATGCTGCGCCAGCGTGGCCAGCGCCCGTTGCAGCGCCGCCGGCGGGTAGGTCCGCCGTTCGCGCACCTCGGGCAGCGGCCGCAGCACTTCTTCCAGCTGGCGCGTGCCACACAGGCCGCAGCCACCGCGGCCGGGCAGCAGGCGCCCGTTGGCCGGATCCAGGTCAGCACCGGGTGCATCCTCGGTCACGGTCATCTGCAGCTCGATGCCTTCAAGTTGCGGTCGTACCTCGATGGCCAGCAGCTGGGCAGGCGCGGCGATCAATCCCTCGCTGAGCGAGAACCCCAGCGCAAAGTCCTCCAGGTCGCAGGGTGTGGCCATCATCACTGCGAAGGCGGCGCCGTTGTAGCGCAGCGCAACCGGCACTTCCTCAGCCACCACGTCGACCTGCTGCTGGTGCCCCTCGCTGCGCCAGCGCTGCAGCGGACGCTGGGCCGTGCCGGCAGGCGGGGTGTGCGGC
This sequence comes from Stenotrophomonas sp. SMYL11, assembly GCF_036320005.1. Taxonomy (NCBI): domain Bacteria; kingdom Pseudomonadati; phylum Pseudomonadota; class Gammaproteobacteria; order Lysobacterales; family Lysobacteraceae; genus Stenotrophomonas; species Stenotrophomonas sp. SMYL11. The sequence continues at coordinate 173,025 of NZ_JAWIRS010000001.1, read as the reverse complement.
GGGGTCGAGTCAGGCATGCAGCGCGTCCGGGCAAGGGAAATACGCAGGTGGTGAACCACCCACGGCTTCGAGAATAGCGCAGTGGCCGGGCGCTGACGCGGGTGTAACCGTTGTCATGGCAGGCTGCGCTGAAAACAGCGCGCACCTACTAGCGGAGCCGTGCAGGCCGTGTTTGACTGTGGGGATGGCTGTGCGTTCGAAAGCGCCGCCGGACCGCGTTGTGCCCATTGTTGCCGCGTTCCTCCCGTCAGGTTCCCGAACATGTCCGAGCAGAAGCCGCCGCGTTACAAGCCCTACAACCAGCCGGCCGGTGGCTGGGGTGCCGCCGGCGCCACGGCCAAGGTGCTGCTGCAGCAGAGCGTGATCAGCAAGGGATCGAAGGCGCTGCTGGCGATGAACCAGCCCGGTGGCTTCAAGTGCCCCAGCTGTGCGTTCCCCGATGCCGACGAACGCAGGAAGCTGGAATTCTGCGAGAACGGCGCGAAGGCACTGGCCTGGGAAGCCACGCAGTTCCGTGCCGGTCGTGCGCTGTTTGCCCAGCACACGGTCACCGAGCTGATGGCGCAGACCGACTACTGGCTGGAAATGCAGGGCCGGCTGACCGAGCCTATGCGCTACGACGCGGCGACCGACCATTACGTGCCGTGCAGCTGGGACGATGCCTTCGCGCTGATCGGCCACCACCTGCAGGCGCTGGACAGCCCGCACCAGGCCGAGTTCTACACCTCAGGCCGCACACCCAACGAAGCCGCGTTCCTGTATTCGATCTTCGTGCGCGAGTTCGGCACCAACAATTTCCCCGACTGCTCGAACATGTGCCACGAGCCGACCAGCCGCGGCCTGCCGCCGGCCATTGGCGTGGGCAAGGGCACCATCGTGCTGCAGGATTTCGAACACGCCGAGGCGATCTTCGTGATCGGTCAGAACACCGGCACCAATTCGCCGCGGATGATGAGCAACCTGGTCGAAGCGCGCAAACGCGGCATCCCGATCGTGGCGGTCAATCCGATGCCAGAGCGCGCGCTGATCCGCTTCGCCGAGCCGCAGGACATGGTGCAGATGGCCACGTTCGGTTCGACCGAGATCACCAGCGAGTTCGTGCACATCCGTATCGGCGGCGACCTGGCCCTGATCAAGGGCATGATGAAGGTGATGTTCGAACGCGAAGCGCAGGGCGAGCGCGTGCTTGACCATGAGTTCCTGTCAGAACACACGGTGGGCCTGGAGGCGCTGCGCGAAGACGTGCTGGCGCAGGACTGGGACGAGATCGTGGAGGTCTCCGGCATCACCCAGGCGCAGATCCGCCGCTGCGCCGAGATCTACATCCGCTCCAAGGCCACGGTGATCTGCTACGGCATGGGCCTGACCCAGCATCAGTATGGTTCGACCCTGCTGCAGCAGGTGGCCAACCTGCTCCTGCTGCGTGGCAACTTCGGCAAGCCCGGTGCCGGCATCGGGCCGATCCGTGGCCATTCCAACGTGCAGGGCGACCGTACCGTCGGCATCGACGAGAAACCCAAGCCAGCCTATCTGGACCGCGTGCAGCAGGTGTTCGGCTTCGATCCGCCGCGCGAGCACGGTCATCACGTGGTCGAATCGATCGAGGCGATGCTGGACGGCAGCGCCAAGGTGTTCATTGGCCTGGGCGGCAACTTCATCCACGCTGTACCGGATACGCCGCGTGCGTACGAGGCCATGCGTGGCCTGGAGTTGACGGTCGGCATCGCCACCAAACTCAATCGGGGTCACCTGGTGCATGGCCGCGATGCCTTGATCCTGCCGGTAGTCGCGCGTTCGGAGCGCATCGTTACGCCTGCCGGCGAGCAGTTCGTCACGATCGAGGACGCGATGTCGAACGTGACCGCCTCGCGCGGTGTGCTCGAGCCGGTCAGCACGGACGTGCTCCCGGAGGTCGAGATCGTCTGCCGCATGGCGATGGCTACATTGCCGCACAGCAAGGTCGACTGGGCCGGGTGCATGCATGACTACGCGCCCATCCGCGAGCTGATCGCGGTGGTGTACCCGGAGATCTACACCGGCTTCAACGAGCGCATCCAGCAGCCGCATGGCTTCCACCTGGACATTCCACCGCGCCGTCGGGTGTGGCCCACGCCCAACGGCAAGGCGAACATCCTGGTGATGCCAGGCCTGGACGTGGACGCGCCGGTAGACGATCCCGGGATGCTGCGGTTGGCCACGGTGCGCTCGCACGACCAGTACAACACCACCATCTACAGCTACAACGACCGCTACCGAGGCGTGTACAACGATCGCATGGTGCTGTTCATGAACATCGAAGATCGGCTGGCGCGTGGGCTGGAGAAGGAAGCGCGGGTCAGCCTGGAGACGATCAGCGGCGACGGCGTGAACCGGCGCATCGAGGGCCTGACCGTGCTGGACTACCCGATGCCGCGCGGCGCCCTGGCCGGTTACTACCCGGAACTGAACCCGTTGTTGCCGCTGGACCACTACGATCGGGTCAGCGGTACCCCAGCCGCCAAGTCGATCCCGGTGCGGATGCGGGCGATGGCCGAGGCAATTGCGTGATGCGTTCATCGGCTATCATCGGCGGGTGAACCTGCCTGGCCTGCTGCTGCGATGGATGCTCCTCCTTGCCCTGGTGCTGAATGCACCGGCGCTTGCGGTTGCCTCATCCTCGTACGCGGCGCAGTCCAGCGCGGACCACTGCGCCGCACCGCATTCGGCGGCCATGGCCGGATGCTGTGACGAGACAGCTTCAACGGTCTGCCAGAGCAATGAGTGCGAATGCCCGCCGGCCAGCGTCGGCATGCTGGCCGCCCTGAGCGGAACGCCGGCGTCACCCTGGCGTGAGGCACCTTTTTCAGCCAGCGCCCAGCAACGCGCACCGCCGCCGTTGCCGGATCCGCTACGGCCTCCCATCGTGTGATTCCCTGCAGGCCTCAAGCGCCTGCCATAGCTGCTCGACTCAATCTCGACTCTGCCTGTGCCTTCGATGCGCAGGCAGCGGGCCGCGTTGCCCGCATCTGCAAAGGAATCAACACCATGAACCGCTCTCTCTCCCTCGGCCTGCTGCTGGGCACAGTGCTGGCCACCACCGCCTGCGCGCGTGCTGCCGAAGAATCGCCTGCCGCGCCGGTTGCCAGCGAAGCCCCGGCGGCACCGATCAAGTCCAGCCCGTCGCAGGTGGACCCGGCACTGCCCATCGCCATCGTGCACAAGACCGCCAGCTGCGGCTGCTGCGGCATATGGGTCGACCACCTGAAGGCCGAAGGCTTCCAGGTGGATGTGCGCGATACCGATGACATGAACCCGATCAAGGTCCGGCTGGGGGTGCCGGTCGGCAAGGCGTCCTGCCACACCGCCGAGATCGGTGGTTACGTGGTTGAAGGCCATATCCCGGCCGAAGACATCAAGCGACTGCTGGCCGAACGTCCGGCGGCGCGTGGGCTGGTGTTGCCGGGAATGCCGGCCGGTTCGCCGGGCATGGAAATGCCGGATGGCTACGTGCAGCCGTACACCGTTGAACTGGTGCGTACCGATGGCACAACCGAGCCGTTTGCCCAGCACGGGCAGGGCGGCTGACAATCGCGGGTGCCGGTCGTCCAGACCGGCACCATTCCACGCGTCCTGTGTAGAGCCGAGCCTATGCTCGGCTGCTCTCCGCCGACAAGCCGAGCATAGGCTCGGCTCTACAGGATCTACAAAATCAGCGGGCGCCAGCTGTTTCCTTGGCCAGCTGTGCGTCGAACTTCTGTTCTGCCGCATCCGCGTAGGCCTTGCAGGTCAGTGCCTTGGCACCGGCCCTGGCACCCGCGGCGTAGTCCCAGTTGCTCGCGCCCGGATGAGGGGTCAGCAACACGTCGCAGGGCAACGCCCGCACCGTCGCGAAGCTGCGCTTGTAGTCCTCGACCAGGCGCGGATAACGGGGGTTGCCCTTCAGCTGGTAGCCCGGCGCACTCAGGCTGTCGGCATAGGCGATACGCACCGGCTTGCCCTCGCGGGTATCGGTCCAGGTCCAAGCGGTGCTGCCCGGGGTGTGTCCCGGCATGAAGTGCGCGGTGAATTCGATGCCGCCCACCTCGACCACCTCGCCATCCATCACGATGCGGTCGGCGCTGGCCGGAGGATAGGTGATGTCGTCGCCAAAGTGCAGATCGTTGCTGCCGCCGCGTGCCAGCAGCACCGCCGATTCGGCGTTGGCCGCCACCTGTGCGCCGGTGCGACGCTTGAGCTCGGCGACCGGCCCGGCGTGGTCGGCATGCGCGTGGCTGAGCAGGATCAATCGCAGGTCCTGCGGGGCCACGCCGCGCGCCTTCATGTTGCCCAGCAGGTGGCCGGCCATCTGTGGCATGCCGCCGTCCAGCAGCACTGCGCCCTCGGCGGTCTGCACCAGCAGTGCGGTCAGGTTCTCGGTGCCGATCTGCCAGGTGTGGTCAGCAATCTGCAGTGGTGCCATCGGCTGCAGCCAGGAAGCATCCACGGTGTAGGCCCGCAACTGCGGCAGTGGTGCCTCGGCGGCGCTGGCGTAGGCGATCGGGAGTACTGCTGCAAGCGAGAGGGCGAGCATGTGCGGGCGCATGTGAAAGGTGTATCGGGAAGGTGGACCGAGGCTAGCACGGCGCTTTCCGGTGCCGTTTCTATGATTCCTCATGCCTGCCATAAGCCGGCGTTGCGGGTGCCGGAATATTGGCGCGACAACTGCCGTGAAAGGGCGATGCAGTTCGCAACGTGTTCGCATCGCGCAGGGTAGCCTGCAGCGACCACAAGGAAGGAGCAGGCGCATGTGCATTGTGTGCAATCCAGGGGCCGCAGCATTCCTGCAGGCACGTCGCGAGTTTCTCGGCGGGATGGTCGGGTTGGGGGCGGCGGTGCTGGCCGGGGCTGCCGTACCGCTGCCGGCGTTCTCTGCTACGCCTGCGCCGAACCTGGCAGGGCCGGCGGATCGGATTTTCCATGGCGGTCCGATCCATACGCTCGGGCCCAAGGGCAAGGTGCAGGCTGTCGCGGTTCGCCAGGGGCGGATCCTGGCCACGGGCAGCCACGAGGAGGTCATGCTGCATCGGGGGCGCCAGACCGATGTGGTCGACCTGCGCGGCAGGGCGCTGCTGCCAGGCTTCATCGACCCGCATATGCACTCGGCGATGGCGATGCTGTCCGACTGGGTGGACGTGACACCGTTCAGTACCGCCACGTTGGCCGAGGCGCTGTCGAAGATTGGTGCCGCCGCGAGTGCGAGCAAACCCGGCGAATGGGTGGTTGCGCAGGGCATCGACCCCTCGCTGATGCCCGGCCAGGCCATCACGATGCAGGCGCTGGACGATGTGGCGGCCCATAATCCGGTGTTCGTGCTGGAGTCCAATGGGCATATCGCCTACAGCAACACGAAAGGATTCGCAGCAGCAGGCGTCACCGATGCAACGCCCGATCCCGACCAGGGGCGCTACGATCGAGCGCACGGAAAGCTCACGGGGCGCATGCAGGAATCTCCTGCGATGAAACCGTTCATGGCGGCAATGCCGATGCCCAGCCCGGAACGCTATACCGTGCTGATCCAGCAGTTGTTCGCGGACGCGACCAAGGCTGGCTGCACCAGCCTGCATGACGCAGGCATTGGCACCGGCGGCACGGCGGACCTGGACGTGCTCAATGGGGTGATGGCGAAGAATCCACCCATCCGCTACTCGGGATTCCTCACCTCCGATCTGATGGACGACTGGATCAAGCGCGGCCTCAAGCCGGGCGATGGCAATGATCGATTCCGCCTGACCGGTATCAAATTCTGGTCCGATGGATCCAACCAGGCGCAGACAGGCTATCAGCGCGAGAACTATCTGGGTTCGGACAAGCGAGGGGCATTGAACTACACCGAAGCCGAGTTGATAGCCGGGGTGCAGCGCGCCCACGACCTCGGTTGGCAGGTGGGAATCCATGCGAATGGCGATGCGGCAATCGATACCACGCTGAACGTCTATCAGGCGGTGCTGGCAAAGACCGCGCGCGCCGATCATCGCCATCGCATCGAGCACTGCAGCGTGCTGCATCCTGAGCAGATCGTCCGCCTGGGCGATCTCCAGGTTTCACCTTCGTTCCTGATCGGACACGTGTACTACTGGGGGAAAGCCTTCCGGGACAACATCCTCGGCCCGCAGCGCGCCGATCTCTACGATCCATGCCGGTCGGCGCTGGCGGGCGGCCTGCGCATTTCGCTGCACTCCGATTTCAACGTCACCACCATCGAACCGCTGCGCTACATCGACAACGCGGTGAACCGCCGCATGCGTGATGGCGGCGAAGTGTTGAACCCGGAAGAGTGCATCAGTGTCGAACAGGCGCTGCGCGCGGTGACCATCGATGCGGCATGGCAATGCCGGGTGGACGACATCGTCGGCAGCCTGGAGCATGGCAAGTATGCGGACATGGTCATCCTCGACCGCGATCCGCTCACGATCGATCCGGCAAGGGTCATCGACCTGAAGGTGATGGAGACCTGGCTGCAGGGGCAGCGTCGCTACGCCGCGTGACCCGAGGCGTGCGACTTGGGCCCGGGGCGACACCGCCCCGGGCCCCGTGCAGGTTCAGTACCGGTACTGCCACCCCAGCGTCAGCACCCGGTCGCGGCCCGAGAAATAGCTCGGGTTCGACGGCGTGGTCTGCGAGTAGTAGCTGATGTACTGCTTGTTCGCCAGGTTCTGCACGCCCAGCGTGAAGGCGTGCTTGTCCAGCGTGTAGCGCGCGACCAGGTCCACCGTGGTGTAACCCTTGAATTCCGCCACCCGCGCGCCACGCAGGTCGAAATCGCGGTCGAAGGCGTGGCTGGCCTGCAGGCGGGTGCTCAGCTGTGGTGTCCAGCTCTGCTCCCAGAACGCGGTCAGCCGGTTCGGCGCGATGTTCACGCCCGCCAGGTCGCTGTCGAGGCGGCCGTCGACGTCGGCATCGTAGCGGCCGTTGGCGCGCGCATAGCCCAGGCCCAGCCGGCTGTCACCCAGGCGCAGGCGCAGGTTGCTTTCGAAGCCCTCCACGCGGGTGGCCTGGCGCTGCACCGCATAGGCGTCGATGCCCGGATCGTAGATCAGCACCGAGCCCAGCTTGGATTCGGAGGTGTAGTAGGCGATGTCACCGCTGAAACGACCATCGTCGTACTCCAGGCCGATCTCGCGGTTGTCCGACACCACCGGTGACAGATCAATCAGATTGTCCACGCGCTGGCCGTCGCGATTGATTGCACGCAGCACACGGCCGACGTCGGCCACGGTGTAGCCTTCCGAATACGAGGCGTAGGCGTTGAGGCGATCGTTGATGTACCAGACCGCGCCGAAATTGGGCAGGGTCTCGCTCATGGTCGGCTTGCCGCCGGCCACCTTGCGTGCGCCGTAGCGGGGCAGGGTGGTGTAGTCGCCTACTTCCAGCTCGCCCTTTTCGTAGCGCAGGCCGCCGGACAGCATGAGGTGGTCGGTTGGCCACCAGTGCAGCTGCAGCAGCGGCGACAGGCTTTGATAGGTGGTCTGCGGTACCCAGTTCATGCCGCTGGCCAGCAGTACCTGGTGGGTGCGGTCGCGCAGGCCATCCAGGCCCAGGGTCACGTCCAGCGTGGTGTCGGCGATGCGGGCCCAGCTCTGGGTCAGCTTGAAGCCGCGCTTGTCCGATTCGTTCTGGGTCTGGTCCCAGGCGGCGTTGGCGCCGGTGTTGCCCCACGGGTCCCACTGGCTGGCGCCGTAGCGGCCTTCGAAATCCACCGCGAACGCCTGGGCCAGGAACTGGCCGCCGAGCAGGTCGGCATGGCTGTAGTCCAGGGTCAGCGAGCGCGAGCGGTTCATCGGTGGATCCAGCGGTGTATCGCCGGGCACCGAAATGGTCGGGCGACCGGTTCGGTAGTCACCATTGACGGCCAGGTAGTTGTCCAGCCCGCGCAGCTCGTAGCGGTTGGCCATCAGCTGCAGGCGGTGGCCCTCGGCAATGTTCCAGCCCAGCTTGGCGAACACGTTCGACGAGGTCGAATCCATCAGTTCGCCCTGCGCGTTGGTACCGATCGAACGGCCCTCGCCGTCGTGGTACAGGCCTTGCTTCTCATAGGCCAGGCCGGCGACCAGATCGAACTGCTCGCCGCGCACGCCGACCAGTGCCGAGCCGCGCTGGCCATTGTCATCGCGGCGGCTGGGCAGGGCCGAGCTGTAGCTGACGTTGGTGTCGAGCAGGAAGGCGCCGGGCTCGCTGGGCGCGCTGCGGGTGATGATGTTGACGATGCCACCGGTACCGCCGATGCCCTGCAGTGCGTTGGCGCCGTGGATGACCTCGATGCGTTCGATCATCGCCGGATCGATGGTGTGCGAATCACGTGAGCCATCGCGCAGTGGCGTCGACTGCGGCACGCCGTCGACCATGTACAGGATGCCGCGGCCGCGCATGGTTTCGCCGTAGTTGGACATCTTCTCGCGCGCCGGGGCAAACGCCGGGATCTGCGCCGACAGCACGCGCGAGACATCCGAGCCCAGCGCCAGCTGCTGCGCGATGTCCTCGCGGGTCAGCACGGTGATGGTGTTGGGCATCGCGGTCTCGCCCTGCGGCATGCGCGCGGTCGAGGCCGATACCGTGACGCGGGCCAGCGAAGTGGTCGTGGCCGGGGACGCTGCCGATGACGCGGCCCGGGCCGGAGCGCGGGGCTTGGGGGATGCCGGCGCGGCACTCACCACGAACACCCCCGGCGAGCGCTCCTGCATCGCCAGGCCTTGCCCGGCCAGCAGGCGCTGCAGGGCGTCGTGCGGGGTGTAGCGGCCGTCGAGGGCGGGCGCGTTGCGGCCGCTCACGCTGTCGGCGGCGAACAGCAGCTGGATGCCACTCTGGCGCGCCAGCGAGTTGAGCGAAGCCTGCAGCGGGCCGGCCGGCAGGTGCAGTTCGACGGGTGCGGACGCAGCGGTCTGCGCGGTGGCGGGCAGCGCCGCACACAGGCAGGCGGCGAGCAGGGTGGGGGCCAGCCGGCGCAGCGCGGCGGGCGGAACAGGGCGGGTCATGCGGGGGTCCTTCGGAAGGGTTCAAGCACTTGCCGGATGGGACGGCGCGCGACCCACCCTCGGCGTGGCAATCAATCGCGGGCGCGCAGATGCAGGCTGCCGTCGGCGGCGGTATGCACCTGGACCGGCAGGATCTCCGGCAACAAGGCGACCGCCGTCTCGGCACGGTCGGCATCGAACACGCCCGACACCTGCAGCGGACCCAGTGCAGGGTCGTCCAGCACGATCGGACGGTCGTGATAGCGCTGCAGGATGCGCAGCACCTCGCTCAGTGGCATGCGGTCGAACTGCAGCCGGCCGGTGGTCCAGTCGGCCCGGTCCGGATCCACAGCTTCCGGCGGAGACAGCGACCCCGGCTGGGCCAGCAGGCGCTGCCCCGGCTTCAGCCGCTGCTCGGTGCCGCCGCCATCCACGCTGACACCGACCTCGCCGCGCCACAGCGTGACTTCGCTGAGATCGCCCTGGCGGTCAACATCGAACACCGTGCCGTAGTTGCGTACCTGTACCGGCCCGGCATCGACCTGGAAGCGGCGCCACGCCGAATGCTGCACCTCGAAGCGCGCATGGCCCTGCGCCAGCAGCACCCGCCGCGAACGCAGGTGGCGACGGACCTGCAGGTGGGTTCCCGCGTCGAGCAGCACGTGGCTGCCGTCCGGCAGCTCGATGTCGCGGCGCTCGCCGACGGCGGTCTGGTAGTCACGCACCTGCCAGGCCGGGTCGGCCAGCAGCAGCGCGGCAGCCGCCAGCAACAGCACCGGCAGTACCCGTTTCGCGCCAGATCCACTGCGGCGGCGCTGCAGCTGCTCCGGGCTTGGCAACGGGAAGCGCTTCTTCAGTGCCTCCCGGTGCTGGTCGAGCGTGTCCTCGGCGGACGGTTCGGCGGGCGCCGACGGCGGTGCCGGATCGGGTGATGCAGGACTCACCGCAGCGCACCGTGCAGCCGGCAGTCGGCCATGGCCAGGCGCAGATGACGTTCCACCGCCTTCAGGCCGATGCCCATCCGCTGCGCCACCTCGGCCTGGGGCAGCTCGTGGATCTTGTGCAGGATGAACACCTGCTGCCGCCGGCAGGGCATGCGCTCGATGCTGGTGGTCAGGCGCTGCAGCGCCTGCTGGCCCTGCGCCTGGCGCTCGGGTCCGGGGCGCTCGCAGGCGCCTTCGGGAAGCTCGGCGCGGGGCTCCACCCAGTGCCGGCGCAGATCCTCGGCGCGACAGCGGTCCACCGCCGCATCGTGGGCGATGCGCCGCAGCAGCGCGATCGGTTGGCGGGCGTCATGCACGGCCGGACGTTCCAGCAGGCGTACACAGACATCGTGCACCACTTCGCGGGCCAGCCCGGGCGAGCGGAACCGGCGATGCAGGTAGTCCACCAGTTCCTCGTAGTGGCGCACCAGCGAGGTCACCAGCGGCAGCGCAGGTGGGCGGGGAAGTGTCGGCTGGGACATCCGTACGGGCAGCAAGGGTGAAAGGCGGGTGCCGGGAGGTCATCCCTGCATAATGACGCAATACTAATGGGAACTGTTCTCGTCTGCCATGCCGCGATCGTCAGGGCGATTGTTCGCCGCATCTGGAAAGTGAATCCACGATCATCGGCTGGAGCGCAGAATCGCCCACGGCTAGCCTGCCTGCAGGCTCAAGGAGGTGGACCATGCACGTGCTTCTGGTGATGGTGGGCGGTGTCGTGCTGCTTGGGGTGTTCCTGCTGTTCGGGCGGCTGTGGAGCGTGGGCACCTCACAGCTGCCCACGGCCCTGATCGCCTTCATCGCCACCTGGCTGCTGGTGACGGTGGCCAACCTGTGGGTGGGCGTCAGCAAGGCCGGCTACGGGATGCGCGAAGAACTGCCGATCCTGCTGCTGGTGTTCGCGGTGCCGGCCCTGCTGGCCGGTCTGCTCTACTGGCGCCTGGCGCGCTGAAGGACAGCCATGCGTACACGACTGCGATTGCCGGCCCTGCGCCAGCGCGATGGCCACCACGCGCGCGTGACCTACGAAGAGCTGTTCTTCGACCTGGTCTACGTGTTCGCGGTCACCCAGCTCAGCCACCACCTGCTGCATCACCTGGATCTGGCCGGGGTGCTGCAGACCTTGGTGCTGTGGTTCGCGGTCTGGCTGGGCTGGCAGTACGCCTGCTGGGTCAGCAACTGGTTCAATCCGGAGGCGCCGCGCATCCGTGGCCTGCTGTTCGCCACCATGCTGCTGGCCTTGTTGATGTCCTCGTCCATTCCCGAGGCCTTCGCCGACCGTGCCTGGGTGTTCGCCGGCGCCTACGCCACGATGCAGGTCGGGCGTACCGCCTTCGTGCTGTTCGAGGTTGGCCGCACGCACCCGCTGGCGCCGAACTTCCGTCGCATGCTGGCCTGGGTGAGCGTGTCGGCCTGCTTCTGGCTGGCAGGTGCGGCAGCCGAGGGCAATACGCGGTTGGCGCTGTGGGCGGTGGCGGTGGCGTGCGAATACGTCTCACCGATGTTCGGCTTCGCATTCCCGGGGCTGGGCCGTTCGCACACCCGCGAGTGGACCATCGAAGGTGGGCACCTGGCCGAGCGCTGCCAGCTGTTCGTCATCGTCGCACTGGGCGAGACGTTGCTGGCCACCGGTGGCGTGCTCAGCGAGGTCGAACAGTGGAGTGGGGCGGTGGTGTCCGCAGTGCTCGCCACCTTCGCCGGCACGATCGCCATGTGGTGGCTGTACTTCGGCATCTCCAGTCGCGACGCCACCGAGGCCATCAGCCATGCCGAAGACCCGGGCCGGATGGGGGCCAACTTCCACTATGTGCACGCGTTGCTGATCGCCGGGATCATCGCTACGGCGGTGGGCAATGACCTGGTCATGGGCCACCCGCATGCCGCGGTGACGCCGGTGTATGCGGCCGTGCTGGTGGCCGGCCCGTTGATCTACCTGCTGGGCAGCGCGCTGTACAAGCGCGTGGTGTACGGGCGCGCACCGTACTCACATCTGATCGGTGCGGTGGCGCTGGGGGTGTTCGGTGTCGTACTGCCGCAGACCCATCTGCTGGCCGCTGGCTGGCTGACCAGTGCGGTGCTGCTGGCGGTGGGGTTGATGGATACGCGATTGAAGCGTCGCCTGCAACGGGCGTGATCAGCCCTCTGCCGGGTAGAGCCGAATGTTGGTCGACTGCTCTTCCACAAGGTTGTGGCAAATCCCGCGCTGCGCGCGATGTAGAGTCGACTGTTAGTCGACTGCTCTTCCACAAGGTTGTGGAAAATCCCGCGCTGCGCGCGACAGTCGACTCTACCGCCGCCCTCTACCGTCTGCGGTGACCTGGCCGAGTGCGGCGGCCATTGCCGCAAGCTTGCCGACCGTGTTGAGGTTGCGGGCGGTGCCCTGCTGGGCATAGGGAATCCGCAGGCGCGAGTCGGCCATGCCGTCGCCATAGTGGACGAAGATCTCGCGGGTACCCAGCGCCAGCTGCTCATCGCGCAGGCCGGTCACCCCGGTCAGGGGATCAGTGGGCAGTGCCTCATCCACGAACAGCGCGACCACGCGATTGCCGGCGGCATGCGGAAACGGATTGCGGGCGGCAACCGCTGCGATCTCGGCTGCGGAGCGCACCAACACACCCACCGGTTTTCCGGCATAGGCCTGCAGCCGTTGGCCGAGGGCTTTCCGCACGCCGGCTTCGCCAAGTCCGCTGCGGAACACCACGTTGCCGCTGGCGATATAGGTGCGGACGTCGGTGAAGCCGGCGTCTTCGCACATCGCCACCAGTTCAACCATCGGCAGATTGCCGGTGCCGCCGACATTGACCGCTCGCAGCAGCGCGACATGCACGCTCATGGGGAACCTGCCTGCAAGCGGTCGTACATTCGCACCAGGTCGACCAGCGTACGCGCCCCCATCTTGCGCATCACCTGTGCGCGGCGCACTTTCACCGTGATCTCGCTGACGCCGAGATCGCCGGCGATCTGCTTGTTGAGGCGGCCGCGCACCACCCCGTCAACTACCTCGCGCTCGCCGGCATTGAGGGTGTCCCAGCGCAGCTGCAGCGCGCCGAGTGCCTCGCCGTCCCGGCGCCGCTGGCGGTCGATCTCGATGCCCTTGTGAATGGCATCCAGCAGCTCCTGGTCACGGAACGGCTTGGTCAGGAACTCGATGGCACCGTCCTTGATCGCGTTGACGCCCATTGCAATGTCGCCGTGGCCGGTGATGAACACCACCGGCAGCTGCAGGCCGTGATTGCCCATCGTGCGATGGAACTCCAGCCCGCTCTGGCCGGGCATGCGCACGTCCAGCACCAGGCAGGCCGGGGCGTCTTCCAGTTCGTGCTCGAGAAAGGCCTGGGTGGAGGCGAAGGCCCGTACCTGCAGGCCCATCGAGGCCAGCAGGTCTTCCAGCGCGGCGCGCACCGACGGATCGTCGTCGATCACGTAGACGATGGGTGCCGGGTCGGTGATGGGTGCAGCGGGCTTACGCATGGGAGACTTCCGTGGCGATGGGCAGGTCAAACACAAAGCAGGCGCCGCCACCTGCCGGCCGCTCAGCGCGGATCTGGCCGTCGTTGGCCTCGATCATCGAACGGCTCAGGCTCAGACCGAGGCCCAGTCCGTGCGACTTGGTGGTCCAGAACGCATCGAACACACGCTCGGGATGATCGGCGGGCAGGCCGACGCCACGGTCGCGCACGCTGAGGCTGACCCGCTGGCCGTCACGCTGGGTCAGCAGCGACAGGCGACGATCAGCGGCGGGCACGGCCTCCATCGCGTCCACAGCATTGAGGATCAGGTTGCCGATCACCTGCTGCACCTGTACGCGGTCGGCCTGCACCAGTGGCAGGTCGGCATCGAGCAGCAAGGCGACGGCCACGCCATGCTGGTCCAGTTCACTGCGCGACAGCGCCAGCATTTCCTCCACCGCCTGGTTCAGGTCGAAGGCGCGTCGTTCCGGTGCCGCGCCCTGGGTCAGGCCGCGGATGCGGGCGATAACGTCACCGGCGCGATGCGCGTCGGCCAGGATGCGGGCTACGGTCTGCCGGGCCTTGTCCACGTTCGGTGGGTCCTGTGCCAGCCAGCGCTGGCAGGCTTCGGCGCTGCTGGCGATCGCCGCCAGCGGCTGGTTCACTTCATGGGCGATGGAGGTGGTCAGCTCGCCCACGGTCGATGCGCGCGCCACCCGCAGCAACCGGCCCTGTGCCTCCTGCACCGCGGCCTTGGCCGCTTCCATCTTCAACGCAAGGTAGGTGGTGATGCCGATCACCAGCATGCCGATCACCGAATTGACCAGGCCGATGCGGTAGGTGCCGAAGCGAGTGAGGAAGAAGCTCAGGGCGGTGAGTGCGATGCAGGCAATGGCCAGGCTGATCAGCCCGCGCGCGGCCAGTACGCGCGATGCGGCGAGGATGACCGCTGCGTAGAAGCAGGCCGCCGCCACGGCGTAGTCGGTGACGGTATCGACCAGGAAGATCGCCGCCATCACGACGATCAGGACCAGCAGCACCAGCGGGCGGCGGGGCGACAGCGATGGCATCGGGACGTCTCCCTGGCGTGGGATGGAAGAATAGCAAAGGTGACCCTGGGTTCCGGTAGCGCCGGGCCACGCCTGGCGGAATGCGTCCGGCTCCGCGCTGCGCGCTCGCGGGGCATGGCCCCGCGCTACCTATTCTTCCAGGCTGGCGTTCCAGAACCCCTGCAGCACGCCGGGGGTGGTCGCCAGCGTGGCCAGTACCGCATCCAGTTCACCGGCATCCACCGTGGTGGCATACAGCACCGCCTCGATCTCCACGTCGCGTTCGCCGAACGGGCGCTGGTCCACCGCGCGTACCGGGTAGTGCGCCTGCTCAAGCAGCAGCAACAGCTGGTCCAGCACCTCGGCCTGCTGCTCACGCTGGCAGACCACGTTGATTGCATAGGTCGCCTCGCTGAACGCCTCCGGCAACGGCTGCCGCTGGATGCGGTTCACCACCGGCCGCAGCAGGGTGTTGGCGGCCAGCACGAACACGGCCGCCAGTACCGCCTCCGGCAGCAGCTTGATACCCGCGCAGGCACCCACTGCCGCCGAGCCCCACAGGGTGGCGGCGGTATTGAGGCCAGACACCTGCGCGCCGTCCTTCATGATCGCGCCGGCGCCGAGGAAGCCGACACCGGAGATCACATAGGCCACCACGTGCAGTGGCGATGGCGGGCCGCCGTACAGGTCGTGGAAGCGCACGGCCAGGTCCACGAAGACGGCAGCACCCACCGCCACCAGTGTATTGGTGCGCAGACCGGCGGTGCGTTGGCGCAGCTGTCGCTCCAGGCCGATGACGGTGCCAAGCACGAAGGCCACCGACAGGCTGATCAACGAGCTCAGGGTCGCGCCGGCGTTGAACGCCGGCAGGTTCGGATTGATGTCCATTGTGCTTCTCCTTGGACCGGGCGGCGGGCGCTTACTGCCAGCCGTAGCGACGGATATAGATTTTCTTCAGCACGGTGGTCAGCACCGCGTAGCCGAACAGGATCGCCACCAGGAACGGCCAGTAGCCGGTAGGCAGGGCCTGCAGCTTGAAGTAACCCGCCAGCGGGCTCATCGGCAGGGCCACGCCGATGGCCATGATCAGGCCGGTCATCGCCAGCAGCGGCGGCGCAGCGATGCTCTGCAGGAACGGCACCTTCGGCGTACGGATCATGTGCACGATGAGCGTCTGGGTCAGCAGGCCCACCACGAACCAGCCGGACTGGAACAGACCCTGGTCGGCCGGTGTGCGCGCATCGAACACGTACCACATCAGCGCGAAGCAGCTCAGGTCGAAGATCGAACTGATCGGCCCGAAGAACACCATGAAGCGGCCAATGTCTGCCGGGTTCCACTTCAGCGGCTTGCGCACCAGTTCCTCGTCCACGTTGTCGAACGGAATGGCGATCTGCGAGATGTCGTACAGCAGGTTCTGTACCAACAGCTGCAGTGGCAGCATCGGCAGGAACGGCAGGAAGGCCGAGGCCACCAGCACCGAGAACACGTTGCCGAAGTTGGAGCTGGCGGTCATGCGGATGTACTTCAGCATGTTGTTGAACGTACGCCGGCCCTGGATGACACCTTCCTCCAGCACCATCAGGTTCTTTTCCAGCAGGATGATGTCGGCCGCCTCCTTGGCGATGTCCACCGCACTGTCCACGCTGATGCCGATGTCGGCCGCGCGCAGCGCCGGCGCATCGTTGATGCCGTCGCCGAGGAAACCGACCACTTTGCCCTGCGCACGCAGCTCGCGCACCAGGCGCTCCTTGTGCAGCGGGGTCAGGCGAGCAAACACGCGGTGGTGGTGCAACGCCCGCGAGAGCGCGCCGTCATCCATGCGCTCGATCTGAGGTCCGGTCAGGATGGTGTCTGCCTCCAGCCCGACCTGCGCGCAGACGCGGGCGGTCACCAGTTCGTTGTCACCGGTGAATACCTTCACCTCCACGCCATGCGCGGCCAGCGCCTGCAGCGCCTGCGCAGCCGATTCCTTGGGCGGGTCCAGGAAGGCGACGTAGCCGACCAGGGTCAGGCCACATTCGTCGGCCTGCGAATAGGTGGTCTGGCTTGCAGCGGTCTCCTTCATCGCCACTGCCACCACACGCAGGCCCTGTTCGTTCAGTTCCTCGGTGGTCTGCCGCACGCGCGCCAGCCGTTGCTCATCCAACGGCTTGTCCTCGCCGTTCTCGCGCACCGTGCTGCATACCGCCAGCATTTCCTCCACCGCGCCCTTGCAGATCAGCTCATGGTGGTCCTCGCGTTCGGACACCACCACCGACATGCGGCGGCGCTCGAAGTCGAACGGAATCTCATCCACCTTGTGGTAGTCCTGCGACAGCCGCAGCGAGCTCTGCAGCTCCACGTGCTCCAGCACCGCACGGTCGAGCAGGTTGATCAGCCCGGTCTGGAAATGGCTGTTGAGGTAGGCGAACTTCAGCACATCCTCCGAATCGTGACCGAACACGTCGGTGTGCCGTTCCAGCGCGATCTTGTCCTGGGTGAGGGTGCCGGTCTTGTCGGTGCACAGCACTTCCATCGCGCCGAAGTTCTGGATTGCATCCAGGCGCTTGACGATCACCTTGCGCCGCGACAGCAGCACCGCGCCCTTGGCCAGGGTGGAGGTGACGATCATCGGCAGCATTTCCGGCGTCAGTCCTACCGCCACCGACAGTGCGAACAGAAACGCCTCGGTCCAGTCGCCCTTGGTCCAGCCGTTGATCAGCAGCACGAACGGCACCATCACCAGCGCGAAGCGGATCAGCAGCCAGCTGACGCTGTTGACGCCGGCCTGGAACGCAGTGGGCGCACGGTCGGTGGCAGTGCTGCGCTGGGCCAGCGTGCCGAAGTAGGTGCGGTTGCCGGTGGCCAGCACCACGGCGGTTGCGGTGCCGGACACCACATTGGTGCCCATGAACAGCAGGTTGTGCTGCTCCAGCAGGCCAGCCAGGCCATCGCCCGGGTGCGCGAACTTCTCCACCGGCAGCGACTCGCCGGTCATCGCTGCCTGCGCCACGAACAGGTCCTTGGCGGTCAGCACGCGGCAATCGGCCGGAATCATGTCGCCGGCCGACAGCACGATGTGGTCACCGGGCACCAGCTCGCGGATCGGAAGATCCAGCAGCCGCGCCGGGCGACGGCTGTTCAGGTGCGCACCGAAGTACTGGTCGGCCACATCGGCCGCCTCGGTACCCGGATTGCGACGCAGCACGCGTGCGGTGTTGCCGACCAGCGCCTTCAACCGCTCGGCGGCACGGTTGGAGCGGCCTTCCTGCACGAAGCGGATCAGCGTGGACAGCAGCACCATCGCACCAATCACCACAGTGGCCTTGATGTCCTCGGTCAGCCAGGACACCGCCGCCAGCACGGTCAGCAGCAGGTTGAACGGGTTGCGGTAGCACTGCCACAGATGGCGCCACCACGGCAGTGGCTTTTCGTGATCCACCTCATTGGGGCCGAGCGTGGCCAGCCGCTCCTCGGCCTCATGCGGGCTGAGGCCATCGACATGCGATTCCAGCGTGGCCAGAAGCTCGGCTTCCTCCTGCTGGGCGAGGGTGACCAGGCCGGTGGTGAGCGCGAACGGCGCCGCCTCGGCGCTGCCCGGGCCAAACCCGACTTCGGGCATCGCACGGCGGCGGAACAGGTTGCCTGCGCGACGGCTGCGCAGGAAGGCATTGAACCAGGCGTTGAGCAGGCTCATGGGACTCTCCTCGAATGTCAGAGCCGGCCGCGGCCGGAACACGAACGGAACGGATGAAACAGATCAGGCGTGGCGCATCGCCAGCACCGCCGGCGACCACGGCTGCATGTGCAGGCGCTGGCTGCCGCCGATGCACAGCGGCTTCATCGCATCACGCAGGGGATAGGGCAGATGGCGCAGCACATTGATGCGCTCGCTGATGGGCAGCAGTGACAGCGCGTCGGCGACGACGCGCGGCGAACCGAGCGACAGCGAACGGGCAAACATGACCGGGCCGTGCTGCAGCAGCTGGCTGCGCAGGGCGGCGACATCGCGCTCGCCGATCAGGCGGCGCAGGGTGATGTAGAGGATCTTGTAGGACATGGGGGTGATCTCCAAGCAGGCGGCGCCTGGCGATCCCCCGTCACTCAGGCAGGCAGGGACCGGCGGGCAGGCGCCAGGAACAGGCAACAGGCGGTCATCCGGGGCGCGTCGCGCCCGGCAGGATCGGGGTCCATCTGTGTCTCCATGAGGGGAGGGTGCCAGCCAGGGTTGCCCTGGCCAGTGGCGCTATTGTCCGCCCCTGAATGGGGTAGTCCTAGAGGCTCGTGGGTTAGCCCGGCTATACCTTGGTATAGCCGGTCACGCATCGCGCCAATTGATGGCGCATCAAGGAATCAATGCGAGGTGCTGGTCTGCTTGCACACGTCGTACTCGCCGCGGCTCAACGTCTTGTTGCGATCGGTATCGCAGGCGTGCAGTCGTTCAGCCCAGTCCGGCGCAACCGCATCGACTTCGGCGAGGGTGACGATGCCGTCTTTGTCCTTGTCCAGCGATTCATAGGCAGGAATGAGCTTCACTTCGGTTACGTCCTCGGCCGCGGTGGCCTTGCTGGCTTCCTGGGTCTTGGAACACGCACCGAGAAGCAGGCCAGCGCAAAGGGCGAGAGCGAGGGCGAGAAAGCGAACACCGGTCATGGCAGGCTCCAGAAGTAGGGAGGTAGGCCAGGGTTGTCCGTGGCCACGGCCGGATCATCGGCGCCCGCCTGTAAGCGAGCTGCGAAGACTCCACCTGCCTGGCAGGTTGCGGTGGGCCGACATTCACCGGGCTGCCGCGATCGACGGCGCAGAGGCGGTTGCGCGAAGACGGCTGGGTAGAGTCGACTGTTAGTCGACTGCACTTGGCAGGAAACCGAAATCCCGCGCTGCGGGCGAGAGTCGACTGACAGTCGACTCTACCGGGTAGGCATCAGTACTTGTCGGCAAACGCATCCGTCGCGCGCACCAGTGCATCCACCGTTGCCGGCTCGTTCGCGCTGTGGCCCGACGTCACCATCTCCAGCTTTGCCTCCGGCCAGGCCTTGGCCAGGTCCCAGGCGCTGCGCGGCGGGCAGATGATGTCGTAGCGGCCCTGCACGATCACGCCGGGCAGATGGCGGATGCGATCTATATCGCGCAACAGTTGGTTCGGTTCCAGGAAGATGCTGTTCCGGAAGTAGTGCGCTTCGATGCGGGCCTTGGCCAGCGTGTCCAGCGGGTCGTCCGTGGAAACAGCATCCACGTCGTGCAGCAGGGTGGCGGCGTTGTCTTCCCAGCCCAGCCACGCCTGCGCGGCTGCGATGCGGGTGGCCTGGTCCGGGCTGTCCAGGCGCGTCCAGTAGGCCGCAATCATGTCGCTGCGCTCCTCCTCCGGGATGTAAGCCTCATAGCGGTCCCAGCGCTCCGGGAAGATCCAGCGCGCGCCACCGCTGGTTTCCGCGAACCAGCGGTTCTCCATCTCGCGGCCGAGGAACACGCCGCGCACGATCAGGCCGGTGGCGCGTTCGGGATGGGCTTGCGCGTAGGCCAGCGACAGGGTCGAACCCCAGGAGCCGCCATAGACCAGCCAACGCTCGATGCCGAGGTGCTCGCGCACCTTCTCGATGTCGGCCACCAGGTCCTGCGTGGTGTTGTCGCGCAGCTCGCCGAACGGCGTCGAGCGTCCGCTGCCGCGCTGGTCGATCAAGACGATGCGGTAGCGCGCCGGATCGAAGAAGCGCCGATGGGTGGGCGAGATGCCGGCGCCGGGGCCGCCATGCAGGTACACCACCGGGATGCCCTCTGGCGTGCCGCACTCTTCGATATGCAGGGTGTGCAGATCGCTCACCGACAGGGTGAACTCGCGGTAAGGTTCGATGGCGGGGTAGAGGGTACGCATGGTGGTGCTCACAAGCAGGGGCGGCCAGCATAGCGCCGCAGCCCGGTGCCTGCAGTCGCACACGCCTTCCCAGCGCTGGAAATGGGCTGGCCGATGCGCATAAGCTTCCGCGATGCAAGCGACCACTACAGGGATGCCCACGCCCGATCCCAGCCTCAGCAGCGGCGGCCGCGAGCTGCTGAAGTGGATCGCGCTGCTGACCATGACCGGCGACCACGTGGCAAAAGTGGTCTATGGAGGCTACGTGCCGGTCGTAAGCGAACTGGGGCGCATCGCATTCCCGCTGTTCGGGCTTGTCATGGCCTGCAATCTCGCCCAGCCGGGTGCGGACCTGCGCAAGTCGATCCGTCGCCTGTCCGTATGGGGCGTCATCGCACAGCCGCTGCACGCATGGGCCTTCGGCGACTGGCTGCCACTCAACATTCTGCTCACCTTTGCTTTTGCGGCAGTGGCCGTGCATGCGCTGGCGAACAATCGGCCGGTGCAGCTGTTGCTGGCCGCCGGCGTGCTGCCGATGTTCGTGGATTACCAGTGGGCCGGGGTTGGCAGCGTGTTGCTGGCCTGGATCGCGTTCCGGCATCGCGCGTGGTGGCTGTTGCTGGTTGGGCTTGCAGCGGTGTGCTGGGCCAACCACAACGGCTGGGCATTGCTGGCCGTTCCGGTGGTGCTGTTGGCGGCGCGGGTGCCGTGGCAACTGCCGCGCTGGCGGTGGGCGTTCTACGGGTACTACGTGGGCCATCTGGCGGTGCTGGCGTTGATTGCCCATCTGCTTGCGTAATGTCGGAACTGGCATGTGGCATGTCCTGAATGCCGGATGCGGTCAAGGAATGCGCGGTGCCGATGCGGGTGAAGCATGCCGCCACCGGCATGGTGCAAGTTATTGAATTTTCGGCGCGATTGTCGATATGCGACAATGCTGCCACTGCGTGAACGTTGCTGTCTTTGCACTTGGGTTGTTGGCGCCTGCCACCCCGCTGTGCACATGATGGATTGCCGCCGAAAAAGGGTGGCCGGGTGTGGAAACCCGTTTAGCTATGCGTTGTTTACGCTTGCCAGACGGCGTCGCCTTGCGCGGCGCCGGCTGGCATTCCGTTCGCGTTCCATGGCGGGCGGTACGTGGGGTGCGCGCAAGCGGACCCACCGGGTAATGACGCTTGGCTACCGGTTTCCACACACGTACCGTCCGCCGCCTTTGTTAAGGGCGGTGGTCCCGCATGCCTTGCACGGAGACCTGCCATGAACGCATCGGAGTTCCCCCATCAGCGCGCCCCGGCCAATGCCGATGAAGGGCACGACATCCCGCCCGATCCCAACAACCTGACGGCCCTGCTGCATCGCATCGGGCTGGGCGCGGCTTCTGACGGCCAGCCCTGGCCCGAGCGCCATCAACTGCCGGGCCGATGCATGGCATTGGCCGATGCCGATGGTGCGCTGGCCGGGCTGCGCATCGTGCAGGAAATCCTGCTGGCGGCCGAACGCGCCCGCCAGAATGGCGGCCCGGAACACTACGTCGGCGACCGCGTGATGGAAGGGTTGAAGCTGGCCGCGCTGGCATTGACCAGTCATGCCATCTATCGCCTGCATCCGGAATGAAAGGGTAGGCCGAGGTTCAGTAGATCCACGCCATGCGTGGATGCTTTTGGCGGATCAACATGGCGGCAGCCACGCATGGCCGGGCTCTACTGATGAAGCGAGTCGAGCATGGCTCGACTCTACAGGTGATGCATGTCTGGCGCGGAGGCCGCCCGGTTCAGAAATCCATCGTGGCCGACAACAACACCGTCCTCGGTGCGCCCAGCGCCAGGCTGGAAAGCAACGGCATGCCCCAGTACGCCTTGTTGGTCACGTTGTTCACGCTGGCGCGCAAGGAAAGTGGTCGTCCGGCCATCGTGGTGTTGTAACGCGCACCCACATCAAACAACGTGCGCCCCGGCACAGACAGGCTGTTGTCGGCACTGATGTACTGCTTCGACATCGCCGTGGCATTGCCGGTCAGGGTTAGGCCCTGCAAGGTCGGCACATCCCATTCCACACCCAGCTTGGCCTGCCGTTGCGCTACGGCAGTGGCGATGCGCCCCTCATTCACACCGCCTGCTGTGCGGGTCAGCTTCGGCTCTACATAGGCCACGCCACCGAGGAGGCGCAAGCCATCCAGTGGTGAGCCGAAGAAGCCCCATTCCACGCCACGGTTCCGCTGTTCGCCACCGAACGAGAAGATATTCGTGACCGGGTCGGTGTAGCTGCTCGGGCGCTTGATCTCGTACACGCTGAAGGTGTGCGCGAAGCTGCCCAGGTCCAGCTTCAGGCCCAGCTCCTTCTGCTTGGTGCGGAATGGTGCGAACACATCGCCGGCATTGGCGGCGGTCATCGGCGCGGTGGCGCCCTGGCTGAGGCCTTCGATGTAGTTGGTGTAGATCGAAAGCTTATCGGTGGCTTTCACCAGCAACGCGGCGGCAGGGGTGGTGGCGCTTTCGTCATAGCGCGAGGTGCGCGCACCGCTGGCCACGTTGAAGGTCTCGCTGACCACCTGCTGGCGACGCACGCCCAGCGTCAGTTGCACGCGGTCATCGGCGAAGGACAAGGTGTCGACGAAGCCGATGCTGTCCAGCTTCAGCTCGGTATGCGAAATGTGCGGTGCCACGAACGGTGCCGCAGGGCCCCACACCGGGTTGTACAGGTTCGTGGTCCAGTCCCAGCCCGGCACGCTGCGGCGCCCGTAGTCGTTCTGGGTGTGCTGGTAATGGGTCACGTTGGCAGCCCACTGGTGGCCGACGCTGCCGGTACGGAAGCTGCCGCGCAGGCCAGCGTCACCGGACTGCTTCTTGATGTCGAACGCCAGCTGGCCGATCACGGTAGTGAAGTCACCGGCGGGGTTGAGGATCTGCGCACTGATCGAACCGTTGTAGCGGTAGTCGGTCTTGCTGGTGCCGTAGGCCAGGTAGGCCATCAGGTGTTCGTTGATGTCCAGCTCGCCGCGCAGCATCGCGCCCTTGTCCTGGCTGTCCACGTAGGCCCAGTCCGGGTTGATCAGGGTGTCGCCACGCGGCGGTCGCGGAATCGCCACGCCCGGTGCCAGACCGACGCCACGCGCCGGGCCGTCCACGCGGTCGTCGGCGCTGTAAAGATCGGCCGACAGCCGCGCACGTTCGCCGCGCCAGTCCAATGCCAGCGAACCGACCTGTACCTTCTTGCTCTGCTTGCCTACGGCGCCATCACCATCACGGTACGCGCCGTTGAAGCGGATGCCGAACTGCTTGTCTGTGCCCAGGCGACGGCCCATATCCACATGGGTGCCGAACTGCGCATCGGAGGCAAAGTTGGCACTGACGCGCAGCAGCGGTTGATCGCCGGCACGCTTGGGGACCAGGTTGACGCTGCCGCCGACCGAGCCGCCCGGTGGCATGCCGTTGAGCAGCGCGGACGGACCCTTCAAGACCTCGATGCGCTCGAACATCTCCGGCGAGGTGCGATAGTACGGCGCCATGCCGCTGAGGCCGTTGAAGGTGGTGTCGCTGGTGTTGGAGGCAAAGCCACGGATCGCGTAGTTTTCGCTCCACGAACCGGTAACGCCGTTGCTGAACACCGTGGGGTCGGTGGCGGCAATGACGTCGGTGAGGTCCTTGGCCTGGCGGTCGCGGATGAAGGACTCGGTATAGCTGACCGTACTGAACGGCGTGTCCATGAAGTCCTTGTCGCCAAGCAGGCCGACCCGGCTGCCGGCGGCCACTTGGCCGCCCGCATAGTCTGCAGTGACCCGGCGCTGTTCCTGCACCTGCACCGAGGGCAGGGTGGATGGTGCGGAGTCGGCCAGCGCGGCAGACGATGCCAGCAGCCCCAGAGCGAGGGCCGACACCCGGTAGCCCCGGGCCATCGGCGGATGCGGATGCACGCGGGTCGCGGCGGCCGCTGCACGCTGCAGCGGGGAGGAAAGGTTGTACACGGTCATGCCAGGTTCCTGTGAATCGCAGGTGCGAGCGCGCTTGGCGCGCTGCCGACGGCAAGCACGGGGGAGGGCGCGGCGCAGGGTTGTCGGCTGGGTGGGGACCTGGCGGGAAGTGAGCCATGGGCTCGATTGCGGACGGCGGCGGGGTTGCGAACCACACGCATTCCGAATTAGTTGAGTAAATTAAACTAAACCATATGAAGCGGACAAGAGGGTCCCTTTGCTGGCACCCTCACTACGGTATGAACATGCACCCTGAAACCCCGGCGTCGGCCCGTGGCCGTCCGCCCACCATCACCCCCGATCGCTTGGCCGACATCGGCATCACGTTGGGCCTGCCGAACCTGACCATGGCCAACGTGGCCGCCGAACTGGCGGTGACCCAGGCCGCGCTCTACAAGCGTGTGGCCAACCTGGAGGCCTTGAAGCGGCTGGTGGCCGATACGGTGTTCCAGCGCTGGCAGATTCCGCGCGCGTCGGCCGATGCACCGGGCGGGCTGCAGGCTTACCTGCTGGGGTTCGTGGAATCGCTGTGCGAGGTGGTGAAAGCGCACCCCGGACTACCGCCGTACCTGTTGCGCCGTTCGGTGGCGACCACGCCGATGCTGGAGAAGATCGCCTCGCACCAGGCCCATGTGGCCGAGGTGTTCGGCCTGCCGCTGGACAAGGCGCGCTGGCTGCTGGCCACGATTGCTTTCTACTGCATTGCCGGTGCGGACACGGTCTACGGGATTGCCGACGACGAAGAGGGCCAGGTGATCACCGAGTTCAAGCAGGGCATGCGTGCGCTGGTGATCGGTTCGCTGGAGGTGTTGGAACTTCGGTAGATCCACGCCATGCGTGGATGCGGTTGCACGGTTCGCCACGGCCCCCTCCATGCATGGCGTGGATCTACAATGCGGCCATGCCTGCCACGCCCACCCTCGATGATCTGCGTCGCCATGCGGTGGCGCGCACGCTGTTCAAACCCACCACGCTGCTGACCGCGATCCGTCGCCTGGGCTTCGTGCAGGCTGACCCGATCCGGGCGCCGGCACGCGCACAGGACCTGACCCTGCGCCATCGGGTGAAGGACTACCGCGCCGGTGATCTGGAGCGGCGCTATACGCGCCTGCCGGTGGAGGAAGATTGCCTGGTGAACTACGGCTTCCTGCCACGCGAACATCTGGCGTTGATGCATCCGCGTGTGTCCAAGCGCGTATGGGACGCCGAGACCCAGCGTCGCGCGGCGGATGTACTGGCCTTCGTGCGCGAGCGCGGCAGCGTGCATCCGCGCGAGGTGGACCAGGCGTTCGCGCATGGGCGGGTGACCAACTACTGGGGCGGCACCAGCAATGCCAGCACGCACCTGCTGGATGGCATGCACTACCGTGGCCTGCTGCGCGTGCAGCGGCGCGACAGTGGCACCCGCATCTATGCCGTGGCCGAGCACGCGGAATCCGATGCCAGCGCGCAGGCGCAGATCGAACGCGCCGCCGCCCTGATCGATCTGGTGGTGCGCAAGTACGCGCCGCTGCCGTCGGCCAGCCTGACCTATCTGGTGCGCCTGCTGGGTTATGGCGCACCACATCTGGCCGAGCAGACCCGACAGGCGTTGGCGTTAGCCAAGCAACAACTGGCCAGCTGCACGCTGGAGGGCACCACCTGGTACTGGCCGGCAGACGAGAATCCGCGCTCGCGCCGCCATGCGCCGGACGAACAGGTGCGCCTGCTGGCCCCGTTCGACCCGGTGGTGTGGGACCGCCGCCGCTTCGAGCTGCTGTGGGGCTGGGTCTACAAGTTCGAGGCCTACACGCCTGCGCCGAAACGCCAGTACGGCTACTACGCACTACCGGTGCTGTGGCACGACCAGGTGGTGGGCTGGGCCAATCTCAGCGTGCGCGACGGTGAATTGGTGTCGAACGTGGGTTATGCCGGCAAGTCGCTGGCCCGCGACAAGGTATTTCGTGGCGCGCTGGACGACGAGCTGCAGCGCATGGCGGAGTTCCTGTAGCGCCAAGCGGCGCATGGGTGCCTGCAGGTCCAGGTAGTCGACAACCTTGGTTGGCGCCGTGATGCACCGGTGCCCACCAAGGTGGGCAGCTACCAAAGCAACGCCGCTCAGGCCCGGTAGTCGACAACCTTGGTTGGCGTCGCGATGCATCGGTGCCCACAGAGGTGGGCAGCTACCAAAGCAACGCCGCTCAGGCCCGGTAGTCGCCAACCTTGGTTGGCGCTGGCTTCCACCGGTGCCCACCGAGGTGGGCATCTACCGATTCCATCGCCCATGCGCCACCATCGCCAGCACGACCACGCCAGCGGCAACACTGGTGTGACCGGACAATGCGGCCAGACCGAAACCCACCCCCAGCCCACGCATCGCGAACACGGCACTGAATACCAGCAGCGCCCAGCCTATGGCCCGCAGCTGCTGGGTTGCCTGCGCGCTCAACACACGACGCAATACGTCTCGCTGATGGCGCTCCATCGCCAGTGCCAGGCAGGCGAACGCGGCCAGAGACAACACGAACAGAATGACGTGCATCATGCGCTGGCCTCCGGTGCCGCAGTGCGTGACGCGGCAGACGGCCGCGCGCGTTTCACCTTCGGCGCATGCCGCCAGGTGCGCCAGGCCAGCAGCGTGTGCAGGGCGGCCAATGCCAGCAGGGTAAGGTCGGTGCCGGCAAACGCCCAATCGCCCGCGGCCAGCGTGCGCCACAGCGGATGCAGCGTGGTCACCGCGGTCAGCACCGGCAGCAGCGCCAGCAGCAATGCCGCCAGCAGGAACTGTTCGATCCATGCACGCTTCGGTGTGCGCAGCGTGGCGTGCACGAACATGGCCGCCCAGACCAGGAAGAACACATGCACCTCCCACGCCGCGCGCCCGTCCATGGCAGTCGGTAGCAGGCGGTTCGCCCATAGGTAGGCGGTCATCGCCACCGACAGGCCGGCGACAGTGGCGATGTTGAGCCGCTCGACCAGACGGAAGCCGAAGTAGGGTTGCTGCGGATCGGGCAGCTGCGCACGGCGCTTCACCGTCCACAGCACCAGCCCAGTGCCGACCATGGCAGTGCCGGCCAGGCTGACGATGAAGTACAGCCAGCGCAGGGCGGCATCGGCGAAGCGGCCCAGGTGCAGGCCATACAGCACGCCCTGGGTATCGGCGGCAACGCCCGAGTGTTCCTTGATCTGCAGCAACTGCCCACCGCTGCCGTCGAACAGCAGATAGTTCGGGGTGGTCGAAACACGGCTGGATTGCGCACGCACCACGGCCACGCGTGCGTTCTCGTCGCCGGGATTCTGCACCTGCACGCTGCCTACAGCGCCGGCTCCCCAGCGCTGCTCGGCCTGCTGCACCAGTGCACCGACGTTGGTGAGCGGAGCAGGGTGGCCGGCGGCTTTCTGCGGGGGCAGGAACAGGCGCATCTCGCTGACCACCTCGGCCTGCTGGCGCTTGTCCGGCAGTTTGGCCAGGCCCCACGGCATGTACAGCACCGCCAGCATCACCAGCCCGCTCCAGGTGATCATGAAATGGAAAGGCAGCCCGAGCACCGACAGCGCCGCGTGCCCATCCAGCCATGAGCGCTGGCCCTTGCCCCAGCGGAAGGTGAAGAAGTCGGCGAAGATCTTCTTGTGGGTGATCACGCCGCTGACGATGGCCACCAGCATGAACATCGCACACAGGCCGACGATCCAGCGGCCCCACATGGCCGGCATGTAGTGCAGGTTGAAGTGGAAGGCGTAGAAGAAGTCGCCGCCGCCGGTGTCGCGTGCCTGCAGCGGCGCGCCGGTGCTGGCGTCGAACAGGCCCGAGTCGAAACCATGTCGGCCTCTTCCACCCGGGCTGGCCCACATCGCCGACACCCACGGCATGCGCGTGCTCGGCAGGCCCAGGTTGATCTGGCTGGCCGCAGGCGTGTCGGCCATGATCGCCGTGACGGTACGCTGCGCGACCGTGGCGGCGTCCGGCAACGTGGACGGTGTGGCGATTTCCGGGCGCGTGTAGCGCGAGAGTTCGTCGCGGAAGTAGCTGGCGGTGCCAGTGAGGAACATCGCGTACAGGATCCAGCCGGCCAGCAGCCCGACCCAGATATGCAGGTCGGACATGGTCTGGCGGATGCCGCGTGGCTTGGGGGTGCGATCGACCTTGCTCATGCAGCGCCTCCGTTGCCGAGCGTCTGTGCGATCAACCACAGCGGAAGCGCGGCGATGATCAGGCCCAGCCATGCGCGCCACGCCGAGCGAACCGCGAACACCCAGACCACGGCACCGGCGTACAGCAGGAAGCTGGCCAGCATGCCGGTGAACACGGCCTGGCGACCATCAATGGGCAGCGCCAGTGCCGCGATGCTGCACAGTGCGGCCAGCACATAGCCGCCGAACAACGCGGCGATGATGCGTGAGACCAGGGGCAGCCAGGCCAGCACGGAAGGGTAACGGGAAACGGTCAAAGCACTTCTCCAGGGCACCACGCGCAATGGCGTGGTGCCCTTGAAACGAGGATCAGAAGTCGACGGTGGCCGACAGCAGGGCGGTGCGCGGCGTGCCCAGGCCGGAGCCGAGGCTGCCCGCCCAGTACGCCTTGTTGGTCAGGTTCTGCACGGTGGCGCGCAGCACCAGCGGATGGCCGGCCGCTTGCGTCGCATAGCGGGCACCCAGATCGAACACGGTGCGGCCCGCCACCCACTGGCTGTTGTCAGCATTGATGTAGCCCTTGGACAGGCTGACCGCGTTGCCGGTGAGGGTGAGGCCGGCAACGGTCGGCACGTCCCATTCGACGCCCAGCTTGCCCTGCCATTGGGGTGTGGCCGTCGCCAGCCGGCCTTCGTTGATGCCGCCCTGGGTGCGGGTCAGCTTCGGCTGCAGCCAGCCGATGCCGCCGAGCACGCGCAGGTGCTCGGTGGCCTGGCCGAACACGGTCCATTCCACGCCACGGTTGCGCTGCTGGCCGCCGAACGAGAACACATTGGTGGCCGGGTCGGTATAGGAACTGGGCTTTTCGATCTCGTACACGCTCAATGCGCTGGCCAGGCGACCGAAGTCGAACTTGGCACCGACCTCACGCTGGCGGGTCTTGAACGGCGGGAACACGTCGCCAGCGTTGGCGGCGGTTGCCGGGGCGGTACTGCCCTGGCTGAGGCCTTCAATGTAGTTGGCATACAGCGACAGTCGATCGCTGGCCTTGAACAGCAGTGCACCGGCCGGGGTATTGGCGCTGGCGTCGTAGCGTGCGGTGCGCTTGCCGGTGCTGCCGTCGAAGGTGTCGCTGAGCACGGTCTGGTGACGGATGCCCAGGGTCAGCTGCACGCGATCATCGACGAAGGACAACGTGTCGGCGATGCCGAAGCTGGTGGTACGCACTTCTGCGGTCTTCGGCAGCGACGCATCACTGAAGCTGCGATCGATGGCCGGCCCCCACTGTGGGTCGTACAGGTTGGTCACCCAGTCGCGGGCAAGCAGATTGCGCTTGAAGCCGAACTTCTGGTCGTGCTGGTACCAGGCCGCACTGATCGCCAACGCGTGATCGACCGTGCCGGTGCGGAAGCGTGCCGAGAGGCCCGCTTCGGCGGTGTCCTTGCTGTAGATGAAACGCTGGTGGGCGAAGTTGTTGCGGAAATCGCCGGCCGTATTGGTGATCAGCGTGGTGGCACTGGCGATGGAATCGAAATCAGTATGGCCGTGGCCGTAGCTGGCATGCGCCTGCAGGTGGTCATTGATGTCGAACGACCAGCGCAGTGCGGCGGCCTGGTCCTTGACGGTGCTGAAGGTCCAGTCCGGTGCAAACAGGGTGCTGGCTTTCGGCGGGCGGGGCACGGCCAGGCCGGGCGCCAGCGAGACGCCACGGTTGAGGCCATCCACATGGTCGCGGCTGCTGAACAGGTCCAGCGACACCTGCGAGCGCTCACCACGCCAGTCCAGGCCGAGCGAAGCCAGCTGCGCCTTGTGCTGCTGGTGGTCGGTGGCGGTGTCGCCGTCGCGGTGCACGGCATTGAGGCGTACGCCGAACTGCTTGTCCGCGCCGAAGCGGCGGCCGACATCCAGATGACCGCCCCATCGCGCATCGCTGCCGTAGCTGGCGGTGAAGCGGGTCAGCGGCGTGTCGCCGGCACGCTTCGGCACGAGGTTCACCGCACCGCCCACCGAGCCACCGGGTGGCATGCCGTTGAGCAGCGCAGACGGGCCCTTGAGCACTTCGATGCTCTCAGCCAGTTCGGGGGTGACGCGGTAATAGGGGATCAGACCGTACAGCCCGCCAAAGCCGATGTCCGAGGAGGCGACACCGAAGCCACGAATGTTGAAGTAGTCGGTGATGCCACCGCTGGAGCCGCTGTTGTAGACGCTGGGATCGGTCAGCGCGATGACCCGCACCAGGTCCGGCGCCTGGATGTTGTCGATGAAGTCGGCGGTGTAGCGGGTGGTATTGAACGGCGTGTCCATGAAGTCGAGCTCGCCGAGCAGGCCGACGCGGCTTCCGCGGGCCACCTGGCCACCGGCGTAGGCATCGGCAGGCGTGGTCTTGTCGGCGCGCACGTTCACCGTTGGCAATTGGCGGGCGTCATCGGGTGCGTCGCTGGCGTGGGCGGCGGTGGCGATCAGCAGGGTGGGCAGCAGCGCTGCACGGGCGGCCAGGGACAGCGCGGAGCGGCGTGGGAGGGACAGGGCTCGCAGGGGGAGGGACATGGCAGTTCTCGTGTGATGGGTCGTGCGATCGGCCAGCACGGCGCCGTCGGTGACCTGCACGGGCAGGACGACGCGAGCTGTGGAATGGCTGGCAGAGGGCACGGCGCTGCCGCTGTGGCAGTGCTGCACGCGAGGTGCGCGGGCGATCTGTGGCTGGCTGGAACGAAGCGCGGAGCGCGGATGCTGCGGGGTGGATCAGATATCGTCGGCGAGGTCGTCGAGGTCCTGCAGGCCACCGCCGCGTGCCAGCACGCGCTCGTAATTGCGGCGGCGTCGCTGGTCGGTTTCGGTGGTGGTCTCGCCACGCTTCCAGTAGCCCCCCACGGCAACATCGCTGCGTGGCAGGCCGACCGTTTCGATGAAGTGGCGGCGCAGGGCACGCATCTCCTCGCGCTCGCCGGCCGCCCAGACCGTGTTGCCGGGCTCCGGCCGCAGTTGGCGCGCCTGCTGCAGCAACGGCGCGTCACCGGTGGCGAGGCGGTGCACAGAAACGCCTTCAATGGCGGGCAGTTCGTCTACCGGGAAGGGGTCATCCGAAGCGATCCAGGCTTGCGCGCGAAGGCCGCTGGGCCACTGCTGGAGCAAGGCGAACAGGGCCGGGATGGCACTCTGGTCGGCGAACAGCAGGGCAACGCTACCCTGACGATGCGGCACCTGCAGATGCGGTCGCGGACCAGTGAGATCGAAGGCGTCGCCGGGCTGCAGCGCACGCACCCAGGCCAGCATCGGCCCCGGTGCCTCGTGCAGCACCACGTCCAGCGTGAAACGGCGCGTCTGCGCGTCGACGCTGCGCACGGTGTAGATCCGTGACACATCGCTGAAGGCGGCGCCGAGCTGGATGCGCACGGCGGTGTTGGCGCGCTGCCAGGGTGCCAGCTCGGCCTGTGGCGGCAGCTGCACGACCAGCCGGAGCAGGCTGGCGCAGGGCTGGGTGACGTCAACCACGTGGACGCGCAGCGCCTGCAGGCCACGGTCGTGGTCTGCGCCGCGCAGCGGCCCGGCCGGGGTGGTGGAAAGGGTGGGCGCGGACATCGACAACGATCCAGAAGGCTGCGAATGCGAATTAGTTACATCATAGTAAACTAAATTGAGCGCCCCGCAACCCAGGCCTGCTGGAGGCGTATGCAGCGCGTTGACCATTGCGTTGCCGCAGACCACCATGACAGCCCTTGCCCGCGCACCGCGCAGGAACCGTTA
Source organism: Stenotrophomonas sp. SMYL11 (assembly GCF_036320005.1). Classification (NCBI taxonomy): domain Bacteria; kingdom Pseudomonadati; phylum Pseudomonadota; class Gammaproteobacteria; order Lysobacterales; family Lysobacteraceae; genus Stenotrophomonas; species Stenotrophomonas sp. SMYL11. The sequence goes on along the minus strand of NZ_JAWIRS010000001.1, from coordinate 140,924 downwards.
CCGCATGGCTGCACCGAAAAAGACCGCTGCCCGTGGGCGGCCGCCCAGCATCACCCGCGAGCGCATCGCCGATGCCGGCATTGCCATGACGCTGCCGGGGCTGAGCTTCGTGGGCGTGGCGGCGGCGCTGGGGGTCAGCCACATCGCGCTGTACAAGCATGTGGCGAATCTGGCGGCACTGCGCGAGCTGGTGGCCGAGGCGATCTTCGAGCGTTGGCAGGCGCCGGCGCTGGATGCCGACGCCGATGTTTCCATCGAAGCGGACCTGCGCGCATTCCAACGTTCACTGCGGGCGCTGGTGGATGCCAATCCGGGCCTGGCGCCATTCCTGGTCAGCCACGGCGCGAAGACACCGGAGATGCTGGCGCGCATCCAGCGTCACCATGCCGAATTCAGCCGCGTGCATGACCTGCCGCAGGAACAGGCAGCATGGTTGCTGTCGACCGTGGCCTATCACGCTGTGGCCTTGGCTGACACCGTGTATTCGCGGCACGCAGTGGTAGATACCACGCGACGTCCGTTGGATCGGAAGGCACAGGAAACCGAGTTCGACCGCAGCATGGAAGCGTTGATCATCGGTGCGTTGGCGATGTGCGGGCGCACGGCAACGTAGTCGCCAACCTTGGTTGGCGCCGCGATACATCGTTGCCCACCAAGGTGGGCATCTACCGGTCACGCGGCATCCTTGCGCTCCGCATCTTCCATGCCAGGGCTGACGCGGCGACCGATGTCCTTCAACCGCGCCAGCTGATCCACCATCGATGGTGCATCGTCCAGGCTGCCGACGAAGGTCCACAGATAGGTCATCACCGCATACACATGGCCCGGCGTCACACCATCGGTAGTGGCGAGACGGCCGATGGTCAACGCGAACAGCACCGCTGCCGCTGCACCAACGACGACGAAGGCGCCGGCTTCGCGATCGGAGAGCAGGATGCGCAGCCGCGACAGCGTTGTGTAGTGGCGACGCAGCACCGACGGACTGACCCGGTCGACCAGGCGGATTTCATGTTCCAGCCGGTTGTTCAGGCGGCCATGCAGTTGCTCGTTGCGGCGTGCGAACGAGGGCATCAGCAACACTGCGCCAAGCAGTGCGATCAGGCTCGCGGCGCCCACCAGTGGTTCGATCACCAGCAGCATCACCGCCGCACCGAACATCGATACCAGCGCGGTAGCAATGATCGGCACGTGCTTTTCGAAGAAGTCGACGAACTCACGGGCCAGAACAACGCGCGCGGCCGAGGTGGAGGTGGCCTGGCCCAGCCTACGCTGCGCCTGCACCACGTTCACCGCCAGGTCGGCATAGATTCGGGTGAAGGTGCGGGTATCGACCGCACGCCGGGCGGCGCCGACCAGCCAGAACAGCAGCACCACGCCGGCGTAGGAAATGGCGTGGCCGATGTCGCCGCGGATGATCGCGTCCACCGCGAAGCCGGCAAACAGCGGATACGCCAGCAGCAGCGCATTTTCCAGCGCCACCAGCGAAAAGGTGCCGGTGAGCTGCCACGGGTAGGTGCGCAGGATGGCCTTGAGGGTGGCGGCCGCGTTCTGCTGGCCGATGCTGCCGGCGGCGGCCGCCGGATCGTGCGGGTGTTTCATTGGGGTGCCTGGGCAAGGTGGAGGCAGGGCAGGGGGCCGGATACCTGCCGCCTCCCTGGTCACGCCCAGTATCGGCGGCCCTTTGGAGCGGGTATGGAGGGACGATGGAGATTGCGTGGAGAAACCGGCGCCGTTCAGCGATTCGAATGCCCACCAAGGTGGGCCGCTACCAGGGCAGTGTCTACCGCCTCAACGACGCGAATGCACCGGCCAGCGGATTTCGAAGGCACTGCCACCACGTTCGGTGGCCCGGCATAGCGCTGTTCCGTGATGGGCAACGGCAATCGCACGCACGACCGCCAGGCCAAGCCCGGAGCCACCGCTCTGCCGCGAACGCGAGACATCGGTGCGCTGGAACGCCTCGAAGATGCTGTCGCGCAGCTCGTCCGGCACGCCGGGGCCGCCGTCCTCCACGGCCACGGTGCAATGGCCTTCGGCCAAGGTGACGGCCACCCGCAACGGGCAGGGAATGGCATGGCGTCGTGCATTCTCCAACAGAGCCAGTACTGCCTGGCGGATGCGTGCAGGATCGCAATCGGCCAGCGATGGACGCGCGTCCAGCGTCACCGAGAAACCGCTCTCGGTCAGTGCCTCGGACATCGCTTCCACCACCGCGGCCACCTGCACGCTGACATCGCTGCGCTGCAGGCGCAGATCCAGGTGACCACTCTCGGCCAGGCTGACCACGCGCAGGTCCTCGATGATGCGGGTGAGGCCTTCCAGCTGGGTGAGCATGCTGTTGAACTGCTCAGGCCCCGGCTCGAACACGCCTTCGGCGATGCCCTGCAGGCGGCCGCGCAGGATGGTCATCGGCGTGCGCAGTTCGTGCGCGATCGCGGCGTTCCAGAACACCCGGTTCTCGGACATCCGGCTCAGCCGTTCTGCCATGGAGTTGAAATCGCTGACCAGGGTGGCCGCTTCGGCCATCGTGGTGTCACCACCGCGTGCACGCGCCTCCAGATCGCCACTGGCGACCCGGCGCAGGCTTTCGGCCACCGAGTTCAACGGAGTGATGATGCGCCGGGTCAGGCGCGATGCGACCAGCGTGGCGAAGATGACGACCACCGTGGCGGTCAATCCGATCCACAGCCATTCCAGCCCGGACGGCATGATCGTTTCCGGCTCGTCGTACCAGCGTGGATAGAACACCTCCATCAGGTAATAGAACAGGTAGAAGCCGCTGATCGACAGCACCGTCGAACACAGCGAGGCCACGGTGATGGACAGCGTGATCTGGCGTCCGATGCTCTTGCCTTTGGGGTTCATCATTCAGTCCAGAAAGCGGTAGCCGACGCCGCGGATGGTGGCGGGAATGCCGATCACGCCGACATCCTCCAGCTTGCGCCGCAGTTTGCTGACATGGCTGTCGACGGTGCGTTCCTGCGCGTCGCCCTCGGGCAGGCAGGCATGCAGGAGATCGGCCCGCGCATGCACCTGCCGTGGCGCACGCGCCATGTGCACCAGCAGCCGGAACTCGGTGAGGGTGAAGTTCAGTTCGTGCACCTGCTCGCCATGGCGCACGGTCACCTCGTGGCTGCGCAGGTCGATCTCGAAGGGTCCTTGGCGGATCAGCCCGTTGGGTTCTTCGGCCACGGTGCGGGCACTGCGGCGCAGCACGGCCTGGATGCGGGCGACGATCTCGGCCGGATTGAACGGCTTGGCCACGTAGTCGTCGGCACCCACGCGCAGGCCGGTCAGCTTGTCCACGTCCTGGTCGAGCGCGGTGAGCATGATGACCGGGGTATTGCCGATCCGCCGCAGTTCGCTCAGCACCTGCCAGCCATCCAGTTTTGGCATCTGCACATCCAGCAGCACCAGGTCCGGGCGCAGTTGGCGGTGGCTGGCGAGTGCCGCCTCACCGTCGGCGGCGCGGGCGCTGCGCAGGCCGGAACGGGTCAGGTAGGCACTGAGGATGTCGGCGATTTCGCCCTCATCTTCGGCAATCAGCACCAAGGGTGCCTGTCGGTTACGGAGATCGTGTTTCATTGCGTGCTGCAGGTTCGGGGCAAGGGCGGTCAAAGGCGGGATCAGGGGCACGGTCATCGTCGGTATTCCATTTCCTGCGCCTCTTCGTTGGCAGCCCAGGCCAGGGTGGCCAGCACCAGCGTGCGCCGCAGGCTGGGTTCCACTGCACGTGCGTCGCGCAGCTGCTGCAGCATCAGGGTGGACACCGCCGCCGGCAGCTTGCTCCAGCGCGAAGCCATGGGAGTGGCGTTCACCCGGGCCTGCAGCCGCGAGGCCATGCCCACGATGGTGCGCAGGCGCACTGCCAGCAGGGCGGCGACCACGGCGGTGGCAAGGGCAAGCAGGAGATGCAGGGTGACGTTGGCCGCCGGGTGCGTTGTCGCCCAGACCGCCAGGCCGATCAGCGCCAGCGCTGCGAGGGATCCGGCGCGGCGGGTGCGGCCGGGCCCATCACTGCGGAACCCCACCAGCGCGGCGGCCCCGAAGCCGGCCAGCAATGGCAGTACCGGATACGGCGCGACCCACATCCATGTGCTGGTCGATGCCAGCACCAGTGCGATCAACCACGGCGAAGGCGCACACCACGCCAGGTAGGCATGGCGTACATCGATGGGTGGCAGGTCTGGGTAGGAAGGGGACACGGCAGGCTGGCAGTCGGCGAGGCCGACGAGGCTAGCGACCGTTGATGGAGACTCGGTCGAGATTGTGTCGAGATTGCGTGGACGCAGGCTGCAACATTCATGCGCGGGGCTGGTGCCTGAACGGCTGCCGCGCCTCCATGCAATCTCCACAGTGGCTCCAGGAAACGTCCATCCGTGGCTTCCAGACTGCAGTTTCGGCGGTCGCACGGGGCGACTGCACGCAGCCGGGCGTTTCGATGAGCAACCACAGGACCTGGATCATTGCCGCCACCGTGGCCACATTGGCCGCCGCCGCTGGATGGTGGGCATTTGCCGGCGGCGATGATGCCGCATTGATCACCGCGCCGGCAAGGATGGCGGATCTGGAGAAGACCGTACAGGCGGTCGGCCGGGTCCATCCCAAGGAACTGGTGGCGGTGGGCGCGCAGGTGTCCGGCCAGGTCAAGCGCCTGCATGTGGTGCTCGGCCAGCGCGTGCAGGCTGGCGATCTGATCGCCGAGGTCGATTCGCAGCCGCAGCGTATCGCCCTGCGCAGCGCTGAAGCGGCCACCAACACGCTGCGTGCCCAGCATGCCGCCAGCGAGGCTCGCTATGCGCAGGCCAGTCGTGCTTACCAGCGGCAGTCGCAGCTGGTGGCGTCGCGCCTGGTGTCACAGGAAGGCTTCGAAGCCGCGCGCGTGGCGCGAGATGCGGCACGTTCAGAGGTGGCCGCGCTGCAGGCGCAGATCGACCAGGCAGTGACCCAGGTCGAGACCGCACGGATCAACCTGGGCTATACCCGCATCGTTTCGCCCAGCGACGGCTACATCGTGGCCATCGTCACCAAGGCCGGGCAGACGTTGAACTCGATGCAGACCACGCCGACCATCGTGATGCTGGCGCAGATGGATACGATGACCGTGCGCGCCGAGATCGCCGAGGCCGACGTCGAGCTGGTGGCACCGGGGCAACCGTTGTGGTTCTCGACACTGGGGCCGAGCGGCCGCCGCTATGAATCCCACCTGCAGCAGCTGGAACCGGCGCCGTCCTCGATTGCCGACGTCGCCACCGGCAATGCGGGTGGCTCTGCGCAGACGCCGAAGGCGGTGTACTACGCCGGGCTGTTCGACGTGGCCAATCCCGGCCTGAAGCTGAAGCCCTCGATGACGGTGAAGGTGACCCTGCAGCTGGCACGGGTTGCCAACGCGCTGCAGGTGCCATTGACGGCGCTGACCTCGTCGGATGACATGGACGGCAGCCGCGGAACCGTGCGCGTGGTCGACGCCAAGGGCCGCCCCCAGGAACGTGCGGTGACGACCGGCCTGCGTACCGCCACCGCCGTGCAGATCCTGTCCGGCCTGCGCGAGGGCGAGAACGTGGTGGTCGGCCAGGCGCCCAGCGGTGGCGAATCCGAACCGACCAGCCTGCTGGGGATGTGAGCATGGCCGACGCACTGCTGGAACTGCATGGCGTATCGCGCGCCTATCGCTCGGCCGCCGGCGAGGTGGTGGTGCTGAAGGACGTTTCACTGCGCATCGATGCCGGCGAGTTCATCGCCATCATCGGCCCTTCGGGCTCGGGCAAGTCCACGCTGATGAACATCCTTGGCTGCCTGGACCGGCCGACCGAGGGCAGCTATCGGATGAACGGCGAGGCCACCGAGCAGATGGCGCCGGACGCGCTGGCACGCCTGCGCCGCGAATATTTCGGTTTCATCTTCCAGCGCTACAACCTGATGGAGAACCTGAGTGCCACCGAGAACGTGGCGCTGCCGGCAGTCTATGCCGGCGTGGAGGCGGACGTGCGCACTGCCCGTGCACGCACGCTGCTGGAAACGCTGGGGCTGGGAGAACGCATGGCGAACCGGCCGAGCCAGCTGTCCGGCGGCCAGCAGCAGCGCGTGTCCATTGCCCGTTCGCTGATGAACGGCGGCGCCATCGTGTTGGCCGATGAACCCACCGGCGCGCTCGATCACGCCAGTGGCCAGCAGGTGATGGCCGAGCTGAAGCGCCTGCATGTGCAAGGGCATACGGTGATCCTGGTGACCCATGACGCTGCAATTGCCCGGCATGCCGGCCGGGTGATCGAGATCGCCGACGGACGTGTGGTCGCCGATCGTGGTGACAGGGCGCCGGTGGTGACGCCTGCTGCGTCCATCGCCGAACGCGGTCCGCCTTTGACTGCCGAGCGCCGCGCACGCATGGATGCGATTCGCGAAGCCGCGCGCATGGCCGTGCGCTCAATGCTGGCCCATCGCCTGCGCACGCTCCTCACCATGCTCGGGATCATCATCGGCGTAGCGGCCGTGGTGACCGTGGTTGCGCTGGGCAAGGGGGCACAGGCGCAGGTTGAATCACAGATCAACGAACTGGGCGCCAGTACGCTGGAGATCTTCCCGGGCGCGGATTTCGGTGACCCGCGTTCGGCGGAGATCGAGACGCTGGTGGTGGGCGATGCGGACCATCTTGCGGCGTTGAGTTACGTGGACAGCGTGAGCCCGAACCTGAGCGGATCGGTGGCAGCGCTGCAGGGCAACCGGCGTGCCAACACCCAGGTGCTGGGCGTGGGGGCCGACATGCCGCGCGTGCGTGGGCTGCGGCTGAAGGCCGGCCGCTTCTTCACCAACGCCGAAGTGGAGGCGCACCGTGCAGTGGGCGTGGTCGACCAGAAGGCGGCCAAGGCGTTGTTCACCGGCAACCCGATCGGCAGTACGGTGCTGTTGGGCGGCATGCCGGTGGAGGTGATCGGTGTGGTGGGGGCCACTGCGTTCGCGGGTGGTGCAACCCCCACGGTCTACGTGCCGTACACCTCGGCCGCCTCGCGGCTGCTGGGCAGCCAGCGCCTGGAGAGCATTACCGTGCGCGTACGCGACAACATACCGACCAATGCCGCCGAGGCCTCGCTGGGCGCCGAGCTGGAGCGCCTTCATGGGCGGCGTGATTTCTTCATCTACAACGCCGACCAGATCCGCAAGGCGGTGATGAAATCCAGCCAGACCATGGCCGCGTTGGTTTCGGCCATCGCAGCAGTGGCGCTGGTGGTCGGTGGGGTGGGGGTGATGAACATCATGCTGGTCTCGGTGAAGGAGCGCGTGCGCGAGATCGGCGTGCGGCTGGCAGTGGGCGCGCGGCAGGGCGACATCCTGCGCCAGTTCCTGATCGAGGCCGTGCTGATCTGCCTGTTCGGTGGCGTGCTGGGCGTGCTGTTGGCGTTCGGGGTGGGCGCGTTGTCCAGCCTGCTGTCTTTGGGTGTGCCGTTCCTGTTCACCGCGGGGCCGGTGCTGGTGGCATTGGCGTGCTCTTCGGCCATCGGGCTCGGGTTCGGCTACTTCCCGGCACGCAGCGCGGCGCAGCTGGACCCGATCCAGGCGTTGGCGGCGGAGTGATGGCCTGTCCACCTATGGATAGCGCCGGGGCATGCCCGGCGCGATCGGTCAGGCCGCGTAGACCTGCGTGTCCACATATTCCGACAGCCCTCGGCAGGCCAGCAGCAGGCCCTCGCGCACGTCATTGCCCACCTGCTGCGCTTCGTCGCCATCCACGCGCACGCGCTCGCTGGCATGCAGCAGTTCCAGCAGCACCGTCAGGCCCGCGTTGGCCCGGTTGATGCGCGCCAACGCCGTGCACTGGCCCGGCGCGCGCCCCTTGCGCTGCAGCGGCTGGCCGTCGGCCGCGTCCACTTCGCGGATGCGTTGCAGGCACGCCAGCAAGGTAATGCCGTTGGCAGCGGGGTTGGCGGCAAGGGTGGTTTCCAGCGGGCGGGCAGTGTCGTCGGGCAGCTGGCGGGCGGCATCGCCCAGCGTGGCGAACAGATACGGGTAGTGGTTGGCGCTCATGGCGGCTTCCTCATGTAGATGACGAAGGTGCCACCTGGCTTAACAGCAAGGTGGCGGACAGTGCGTGGTTGCAATACCGGTGACAATTCATGCGAAACGCCGGCGGGCACGAGACCCCCACGCACCGCCCGCCATAGGTGCGCGGACAGAATGCCTGCCGACGCCGCTCCACAAGGAATGAGCGACGCCGGCAGACAAGCGTAAACAGCATGAATCATCAAACGGGATTGCAAGCCCGTGCCACCCGTTGTCGGTGGCTCGACATGATTTGCATGCAGCGCCATGACTGCCAATGAGAATAGTTGGAAAGTTCGAATTTATTGGAAATCCAGCGTCGGGGCGCGAGAACGGGATCAGGCATGCCAATCGCGACACTCCGGTAGGGCCGAGCCCATGCCCGGCTGCTGTCCGGCCAGTCCACGATGAACCCTGCGCAGCGCGCAGCACGCCGAGCATCGGCTCGGCTCTGCAACCGCGGTCTCAGGATGTTGGACGGGGATGCTGGCGCACGCGTGCGCGCTCGCGATACAGGCGGCTGTCGGCACGCTGCAGGGTATCGGCCACCGATTCGCCGGGAGTGTGGTGGGTCGAACCGAGCGAGAACGGCGTGGGCGACTGTCCCGCCTGCTGCACATACCACTGCTCCAGTGCGGCCAGCCGTCCCGGTTCCGGCGCAGTCAGCACCACCATGAATTCGTCGCCGCCCATGCGCACCACATTCTCCGCCGCACCCAGCGGGGCACGCAGGAAGGCGGCAAACTCGACCAGCACCGTGTCACCCCGCGCATGGCCCTGGGTGTCGTTGATCTGCTTGAAATGATCCAGATCGAACATCAGGCAGGCCCATGGCTGGTCGATCAGTTCGTCCAGGCGTGGCAGGAAGCGGCGGTTGTAGCTCTGGGTGAGCGGGTCCTTGAAGGACATCTCGCGCAGTTGCTGTTCCTGCATCCGCAGCGCCGTCACGTCCTGCGCATGGCCCAGCACGTAGGGGGGATTGGCCTCGCTGTCGAGCACGTTGTGATAGGCCCAGAAATGGCGGGTGCCATCGGCGGCGATCAGCTCGATGACGCCGGCGTCGGTGTGGTTGACTGCGATGCGTCCCAGATACGCCTTGAAGGCGACCCGCTTCTCCGGCGGCATCAGGTCGCACAGGCTGCGCCCGATCATGTAGCTCTCGTCGAAGCCCAGCGACTGCACGGCCGCCGGGTTCACCGAGGTCAGCACGCCATCCAGTGTGTGCGTGCAGATCAGGCCGAGGCTGTAGTGGAACAGCCGCCGGTAGCGGGTTTCGCTGGCCTCCAGGGCATCCAGCGCGGCACGCTCCTCGGTGATGTCCTGGATGGCGCCGACCAGCCGCGGTCGGCCATCGACCTGCTGCCGACCTCCAACCACGCGGGTCCAGATGGCGCGGCCATCGGCTGTGGTCATCGGCAACTGCACCTCCCACGAGGTGCCTTCATCGATGCAGCGCTGCACCGCTGTGCGGATGATGTTGCGGCTGTCTTCGCGATAGAACGACAGCGCGGTCTCGAGCGTCGGTTCGAAGTTGCTGCGCACGCCGTGGATCTGCTTGGTCTCGCGGGTCCAGCGCACTTCGTTGCTGGCCAGGTCCATTTCCCAGCCGCCGACCCGCGCCGCACGGTTGGTGCGTTCCAGGAAGTCCTCGCTGCGCTTCAGCTCACGATGCAGGGCCTTGGCCTGGCCGACCTGCGCCATCAGCGTGCTGCGCTGCTCCAGTACCTGGGTGGTGACCCGCGCCAGATGCACCATCAATTCGCGCTGCGAGGGAGACAGCACGCCCGGCATCGGGTCGAGCAGGCACAGCGTTCCTATGCGCGCGCCGTGCGCCGAGCCCAGCGAGATGCCGGCGTAGTGGCGGATGCGCGGGCCACCGGTGACCAGCGGATTGGTGGCGAAGCGCGGATCCTGGCGTGCGTCCGGGATCTCGAACAGCGCGTCCTGCTGGATGGCATGCGTGCAGAACGAAATCTCGCGTGCGGTTTCGCTGACGCCTTCCAGCCCGATGTTGGCCTTGAACCACTGCCGCTCGTCGGCCACCACCGAGATCAGCCCCATGGTCATGCCGGTGGCGGCGCGGGCGGCGGCGACGATCGCATCAAAAACGGGCTCTGGCGGGGTGTCGAGCAGATGCAGGCGGTCGAGTTCAAGCAGTCGTTCGGCTTCGTCCATGGCGCTTTTCAGGGCAGGGTGGCGAGGGCGGCTTCGGCGGCTGTCGGGCAATACGCTAGTGCGTACCGCGTTATGTATCGCCACGACGGGGTGACGCCGACGTGACGCATCCCGGTCAGGGTTTGCGGGGGCCGCGCAAGGGGCGCACTGAAACGTGACGGTGGTCGCGAACATGCCAGCGCCAGGGAAAGTCCACCGCACGGGTGATGCCGATACGGGGCCCGATGACCGGATCCTTGGGGGGAGGCACGCCATCGCTGGCAATGACGATGCCGTGGCTGCCGCTTACTAGATCCGCGCCGTCGAAGCTGCGGTCCAGCCCGAAGGCCTGCGAAAGTTTGCCGGGACCGCTGGCCAGATCTTGGTCGCGCCGGGCCGCGGGGCGCAGTTCACGCATTCGCTCCAGCCCCGCCAATGGCTCGGCGGCGCGCAGCAGGACGGCCACGCCTTCGCCGATCTCGCCGCAGACCACGTTGCTGCCCCAGTGCATGCCGTAGGTGAAGTAGACATACAGATGGCCGGCCTCACCGAACATGCTGGCAGTGCGTGGTGTCTGCCCGCGATAGGAGTGCGCGGCTGGATCAACACTGCCCGCGTAGGCTTCGACTTCAACGATGCGACCCGTTCGGCCATCGTCACGGACCAGGAGTTTGTTGAGCAGCTCGGGCGCGACTTCGACGGGCGGGCGCCGGTAGAAGCTTCGCTGGACAATGTGAAGAGAAGAGGGCAACCAATCCGGCACGGCAGAGGCAGGCTCGGGCAAACGTTGGTAGGACTGTGGCATCGACCAGGTGAAACGAGTGCAGACGCAGCGTCATTCCGGTGCAGGCGGTGCGGCCAGTGCCGCGCGCCGGGCGGCATAGACCTCGGGCGTCTGCGGCTTGATGAACAGTGCCAACAGTTCCGGATACTCGCGTTTTACTGCGGTTTCGATGCGGGTGATGCAGGCCTCGATCTGTGGCGTTCGCCGGTCATCCTCGAACTCTGCGCTGAGCATGGCCACGACCTGCTCCGGGCCCATCTGCATGGTCGTGACGCCGTTGGCGCGGCGCAGGTCCGGATCGGTTTCGGCAACGGCCATGATCCGCTCGGCCACCGCTGGATGGGCCGGCTCACCCACCAGCAGCCCCTTGGTTTCGCGTGCGAGAAGAAAGGCGGTAGCGGCAAGGACGCCTGCGATGCACAGGGACGCCACACCATCAAGAACCGGCATGTCCAGCACCTGGGCAGCCACGAGTCCGATCAGTGCGAAACCCAGGCCCAGCAGGGCCGCGCTATCCTCCAGCAGCACGGTGAAGGTGGACGGGTCCTTGCTGCGACGGAAGGCTTCGAAGTAGCCAAGTCTGCCCTTGGTACGCCGGAACTCCCGCAATGCCACCCCCCAGGAAGCGCCCTCGAACAGGATGGAAATGCCCAGCACGCTGTAGCTCAACGCGTGGTTGCTGGCCGGCTCCGGCCGGCGGATGTGCTGGATACCCTCGTAGGCCGAGACGCCGGCACCGGCCGCGAACACCAGCAGGGCGACGATGAAGCTCCAGAAGTACAGCTCGCGGCCGTAGCCGAACGGATGCACGGGGTCTGGCGCCTTGCCGGCGCGGCGCAGACCGTACAGCAGCAGGAGTTCATTCAACGTGTCGACCAGCGAATGCACGCCCTCACTGAGCATGGCCGAGCTGCCGGAGATGCCGGCAGCAATGAACTTTGCGATGGCAATGGCCAGGTTGCCAGCCAGTGCGGCATAGATGACGAGGCGGGAGCCGGTGGGGGCGGACATTCGGATCTGGGGCAGGGAGAATGCCTGATCTTCCCGATCAATGCGTGCCCGCTGCGTGCACGTAAGGTCAGCGCCCCTTGGGATTCAGATACAGTCGCGCCCCGTCCGACTCTCGATAGCCTGACCAGCGACCTCCACCCGACGCGCGAAACCGTCCGAATACAGTGTTGCTGGTATCGGTGAGCAGCAGTTGGTTTCCGGACAACACCCACCGGTTGGTCGAGAAGAAGCCGTCCGGGCAGCCGGCAGGTACGTACGCACTGTAGCCACCGAACCACTGGTTGTTCTTCAGTTCGATGGTGCAGGTACTGCCGTTTTCCTGGCCCAGCGTCCAGCTGCCGAACAGATCGGCGTCGCGCACATCGCGGTCATCACGCCGGTGGTCATGGCCCCAGTTGTCGTTGCTGTCGTGGAAACCGGAGTCCACGTCGATGCCTTTGCTTTCGCTGCGCGACTCGGACTGCGTGCTGTCCGTAGTGGTGGTCTGCGTGGTCATCGATCCCGTGTTCCGGGTTTCGGTGCTGCTGGATTGCGTGGTCTGGTCGGTGCGGGTGGTCTGTTGGCCGAAGCCGAACGAGGCGTCCTGGGCCAGGGCGGGCAGGGCCAGGGGGCACAGCGCGAGCAGGCAGGTACGGGCGAGCAAGGCGGCCATTGCAGCATCCTCGGCAGGTTGGATCGCGCGAGTATTGAACCCGTAGGGCGGGAGACGGTGTGAGGGCGCGCCTCAACGCTCCTCAATCGGCCATCACCCGCCCAATGGCATCGGCCAGCAGGGCGCGCACCCGCGCCGGCGGCAGGTCCGGATCGCGTACCGCACGCATCGCCAGGCCTTCCACCAGCAGCCGCAGCAGAAGGGTGCGGCCGGCAATCTGCTCTTCGTCAATGGGTCGGCCCAGATTGACGTCATGCTGGCGCAGCCAGGCATGGATCGCGGCACTGGTCTGCTTGTCATGGGTGCGCAGCACCTCGGCCAGCACCGGGTCGCGATGCGCCTCGGCGTTGATTTCCGCATACAGCGCCACGCTGGCAATGGCATTGCCATGGATCGGCAGCACCTCGCCGCGCGCCCATTGCTGGTAGCACGCGAGCAGGCCCTCGACCAGATCCGAGGCCGCCGGCATCTCGCTGATCGAGGCCTGGTCGTGGCGCAGCTGACGCTCGATCAGGGCCAGGATCAGGGCGCGCTTGTTGGCGAAATAGCGGTACATCAGCCCCTGGCTGATCTCGGCCTCGGCGGCGATATCGCCGATCGAACCGGCATGGAATCCGCGGGTGATGAAGCACCTCTGGGCGGCATCGAGGATGCGCCGGCGCTGGGCTTCGGCATGGGCGGCGGCTGGGGCGTCGGCGGGTACGGCTACGGCGGTTTTCGGCGTCATTGCGTGAGGTCGGGGCATCCAGTGGCGGGATAGTACGTCACAAAAGGTGTGAATGAACGGTCATTCATTTGTAATTCCCGCCTCCCAGACTGCGCCGGCCTTCTCCTTCCGCGAATGAGTCCGATGCGCCACGCCCTGCTGCACCGCCCGCTGCTCACCCTCGCCATTGCCGCCGCTCTGCCGGCGCTGGCCCATGCCGAAGACAGTCCCAGCGCCGACGCCGAGGCATCCGCCGAGGCCGCGCGCACCGTGGTCGCCCTCGACCAGGTGATGGTGACCGCGCAGAAACGCGCCACCAACCTGCAGGAGACGCCGATCTCGGTGTCGGTGGTCGATGCCGAAGCGCTGAAGGACCGCAGCGCGATCTCGCTGGGCAGCCTGTCCGATGGCTCCATCCCATCACTGCGGGTCACGCCGTTCGCTACCCGCAGTTCGGCGCTGAACATCGGCATCCGTGGCATCGGTGCCTCCGGCGACGCCAACCAGCCGGCCCGCGATGCCGGCGTCGGCATCTACGTCGACGGCGTGTTCATGGGCCGCGCGCAGGGCCTGGGCAGCATGCTCTACGACGTGGAGCGCATCGAAGTGCTGAAGGGGCCGCAGGGCACGCTGTTCGGCCGCAATACCGAAGGCGGCGCGGTGAGCATCGTGACCAAGGCGCCGACCGGCGAGTTTGGCGGCAGCGTCAGCGCGGGCGTGTCCAACTTCAGTGGCTACAACAGTGCGCTGCACCTGGATCTGCCCAAGGTGGGGGACGTCAGCTTCAAGATCGACGCCGTGCAGGCCAAGCGAGGCGGTACCACCGACAATCCGATGCGCGGCGAGCGCGACTTCAACAGCTACGACAAGCGAGGCGCACGCCTGAGTGCGCTGTGGCAGCCGAGCGATGACTTCTCTTTGTTGTACGCGTTCGATCGCTCCTATGACGCCACCACGCCATATCACACCCAGGTGCTGGTGCCAGGCGCCTACCTCAGCCCCCTGCAGAAGGCCGGCGCCAGCCAGGATCGCCGCGACAGCGCCATCCTCGGCGGTCCGCAGGAAGACAACATCGGCCGCACCAGTGGCCATCTGTTGCACCTCTCATGGACGCTGAACGACAACCTGGAGTTGAAGTCGATCAGTTCCTACCGTGAACTCACCCAGGGGCAGTTCGACATGGGGCTGGTCGATGCGATTTCGGCCTATGGTGGCACAGGCACACCCTTCGGGCGTTACAGCCTGGCCCAGGTTTACCAGCACCAGTACAGCCAGGAATTCCAGCTGATCGGCAATACCTCGCAGGTCCAGTTCCTCGGCGGCGCGTTCTACTACCACGAGACCGCCGGCGACAACGCCCAGACCCCGAACATGCTCGTCTGGGGGCCGGGTGGCAACAGCTATACGGTGAATCCGGCGACCAACCCGCTGGATCTTTCTCGGGTACGCATCGACCGCGCCAGCAAAGCATGGACCGACAGCCTGGGTGTGTTCGGTCAAGCCACATGGACGCCGGAAGCGATGCAGCGCCTGCACCTGACCGCCGGCGGTCGCTACACCCGAGATGACAAGAAGGGCAGCCTGTACATTGTCAATGGTGCGGCGACCAACCTTGCGTTCAAGGACCGCTGGAGCCGCTTCGATCCGATGGTCAACATCGCCTACGACCTCGGCGAACACGCGATGGTCTACGCCAAGTACAGCACTGGCTTCAAGGCTGGCGGTGCCAACTCGCGCTCGACCAACTACACCGCGTTCGGTCCGGAAGAAGTGACGGCCTACGAGCTCGGCTTCAAGTCGCAGTTCTGGGACAACCGCGCCCGCCTGAACCTGGCGGTGTTCGATTCGACCATCGCACACAAGCAGATGGACTTCTCGCTGCCGTTCGACCCGAACAGCGGTGAAACCCGCACCACCATGGTCACCACCAACGCACTGAGCGATGGCAAGTCCCGGGGTGCGGAGCTGGAGTTCAATGTGATGCCGATCGACAACCTCACGCTCGGCCTCAACTACGCCTACACGAAGATCGATGCGCAGACCGCGACCGACCCGTTCGGCGCAGGGGTGCAGGTGACCGTGCAGCCGCTGCTGGCGCCGAAGAATGCGGGCAGCCTGTCGCTGGACTACCTGGTGCCGTTCGCCAACTTCTCGGCGCTGAAGTTCCATGTGGACGGCAACTGGTCCGATGGCTACTACACCAGCGAGTACGACCAGATGCTGACCGACAGCTCGTTCGTGGTGAACGCGCGGGTGGCGCTGGTGGACGTTCCAGTCAACAGCACCGGCACCACGATGTCGTTCTCGCTGTGGGCGCGCAACCTGCTGGATGAGCAGCACCTGTTCTACAAGATCAACAGCGCGGCGCTGGGCCAGAGCGGCATCTTCAACGACCCGCGCACTTTCGGCCTGGACGTGGCCGTCAATTTCTGATTCGAACGGAGAACCCCATGAAGACCCGCCATACCGAACTCGCCCTGGCCCTGATGCTGAGCCTGCCGCTGGCTGCAACCGCAGTTGCCGCCGATGCGCCGCAGGCCGTTTCCACGAAGGCGACGGCCGCCGCCAATGTGAAGCCCGTCGCTGCCGATGCACAGCGTGTGATCCCTCTGCAGGGCGCCTGGAACGTGCGTACGTTCGCCGGCCTCCAAGGCCGCCACGGCCCGATTCCGGCCGATGCGTTCGTGCGCACGGCCGATCTCGGTCGCCTGACCGATGCCGACCGCGATGCCCTGGCCGCGGCCGGCGTGAAGCTGGACATCGACCTGCGCACCGCTGATGAGGAAGCGCAGTCACCGGACCTGCTGGCCAAGGATGATCGCTTCGACTACCAGCGCATCTCGCTGATGGGCACGGAGAAGATGGACCTGCAGAAGATGATGACCAGCTTCCCCGATTCGCTCGGCGAAGCCTATGTGCAGTGGCTGGGCCACAGCCAGCCGCAGTTCAAGCAGGTATTCCAGCGCATTGCCGCGCAGCAGGACGGTGCCGTGCTGTTCCATTGCACGGCCGGCAAGGACCGCACCGGCATCATCGCCGGCCTGTTGCTGGACCTGGCGGGCGTGCCGAAGGCCGAGATCGTGCACAACTACGCGATCTCCGCGCATTACCTGGAAGGGCAGCCGAAGGACAGCGCGATGAACGCGCAGATCATGGCGCTGGTCAAGCAGAACCCGGAGATCGGCCGCAAGATGGCCGGTATGGCCGGTACCGCACCGGACAACATGGAGCAGTTCCTGGCGGTGCTGCACAGCCAGTATGGTGGTGCGGAAGGGTACCTGAAGTCGATCGGGGTCAGTGAACAGGAGATCCAGCAGTTGAAGGTACGGCTGGGGCAGGCTGGCTGAGGGTAGTGCTGGCCGCTGGCCGGCTCCCCTTTGATGTCCAGAGACCAAGGGAATGCCGGCCAGCGGCCGGCGCTCCCCGCAGCCAGGCATGGCCTGGCTCTACTGATCGGGCTTCACCCGCACCACCCGTTTCCGGTACTCATACACATTGTCACCGCGTATGCGCTTTTCCTCGGTGCCGGTGACCCGGCCCACCTGCTGGTCCGAACCGGTCACGGGCTGCGCCTCGATTTCGGTCTCGTGCTCGAAGGAATGCGATTTGTCGGTGTTGCGGTAATAGCGGTACAGCGCCCAGTACAGCGCGGTTGCGCCGACTGGACCTGCCGCCAACAGCCAGAGGCCACTGTCGTCGCTCATGTCGATGCCACCAGGAAGGCAATTGCGAGGGCTTCAATGACGGTGCCGGTAGCAAGTGCCGCCAGCAGCATCTTCCATTGCTGCACGGGCACGCTGCCCATGGTTTCGCCGGTTCGGCCGTTCACCGCGATGTAGTGCAGCATGCCGCCGTTCCTGCCGGGCTGGTGGTACGAGTACAGCCAGACCGGCAGGTACATCGACACCCAGCGGGTGCCATGCACCTCCAGCTGTTCCTGCTCCCAGCGCACGCCACGGTTGTAGCGCTTCACCGAGCCTTCTACCTGTGCGCGGGCAATCGACAGCAGCTGGTCTTCCAGTCGCGGCCGCAGCTTTTCCACATCCAGGTTGCGCTTCTCCGAAGTGAAGCCGGCCAGGTAGGAGGCGTTCCATTTCACAGCGTTCTTGGTATCGAACGGCAGTATGGTGTTGATGATGTTGTTGGTGTTGGCGCGGGTATCCAGATTGCCGCGCTCGGCCGAGGATTCCAGCGGAAGATCGTCGACGGTGAAATCGACCTGGCGTTCGACCTGGTAGACATCGGCGTCGTAGAGGGTGCGCTTGTTCTTCTCGCTGCCCACGGTGTACTGCCGGGTCTGGATCTCGCCCTTGCCGGCCACCGCAGCGCTGGCATTGCTGTCGACGATCATGTAGGGCAGGAACACGCCCACCACGTTTTCAGGAGTGAACTGGTCCTTGAACGCTTTCAGCGCGAACATCCGCCGCTTGTCGACGAACTGGCGGATGCGCGCGACCGCATCGTCCTTCTTGATGTGGAAGGGCAGCACCGCATCGGGTACCGCGCCATTGGCGATCTGCTCGTTGACGCCGAACACGTGGCGGCACCAGTGGCATCGCGCCGTCATCGTGCTTTCGGTGTTGACCGTGACTTCTGCGCCGCACCCGGTACATTTGAACGTCATCAGTGCCGAGGTGTCGGCATCGATGTCACGTGCACCGGAGGCGATGACGGTGCCACGCAGCTGGTCGATGGCCTCGCCCAGCCCGAACTCCTCCTCGACGCGTGCGCCATGCCATTCGTGACGGCAGTACAGGCAGACCAGGATATCGGTACCGGCCTTGGGCCGGATGTCGGTGGCGCCGCATTTGGGGCAGCGGTTGAGGCCGTCCTTCAGCTCGCTGGCCGACGTATCGATGGCCACAGGATCGGGCGCTTCCACTTCATCGCGGATGGCCTGAGGCAGCTTCGAGGTGTCCAGCGGGAAGCTGCCGGGCAGGGGAGGGACGTCCTGCGGCGAACCGGGCCCGTCCAACGACGCCGCCGGCAAGGGCGGTGGCGTCGCGGGCGCGGATCCGGGCAGCGGCGGTGGGCCGTTTCGGGGATCGGACATAGGGTTTGTGCGTCCTGCCGGTTACAGGCCCAGTGCCTTGGCCTTGAGCGCGTCGTAGTCGCTCTGGGTGATCAGGCCCAGATCGAGCATTTCCTTGGCCTTTTTCAGCTTGGCGACCGGATCGTCGGCAGCCGGGGTGACCGGCTGCTGCATGCCGCCGACACCGAACATGCCCGAGGCCATGCCGACGCCGACCAGGCCTGCAGCGCCACCATTCTCGCCGGCAGACTGGATGCCCTGGGCGACACTGGCCTGCAGGTTGGAATTGCCGCGCGAACCGGACAGCGCGTCGGCGCGCTGCACGGTCTTCAGCAGCTCGCGGGTATTGGCGTCGTACTCGATCGAGATGATGGCGGTCTTGACGATGGCCAGGCCACGGTCGGACTTCCACTGGTAACCCTGTTCGACCGCAGCCGAAAGGCTCTGCGCGAAGCCCAGCGAGTCCTGCTGCAGCTTGGTGATGCGGTTGCCCTTGCTCGGGTCGTTGGTATACAGGCTGAAGGCCGGCGCCAGCGAGCCGACCACTTCATTGAACAGCTGGCTGGCGGCGGCGTTGTCCAGATCGGTGAAGTCGAACACCTGGCCAGGACGCAGGTAGCTGGCCGGCACGAAATTCTTCACGAACAGGATCGGGTCGACGATCTTCAGCGTGTACGAACCACGCGTGACCGCACCCACCTGGGTGTTGAGGAAGCCGTCGTCCCAGTAGATTTCCGACTGGGTGCCGAAGCGGTTGTCCGGCAGCTCCTTCAGCGAGACGAAGTAGGCTGCCTGCTGCGAGCCCGGCTGGCCGCCGAACTTGAAGCGTTCCCAGCTCTGCTTGATGAAGGTGCTGACCAGGCCGTCACCGGCGAAGATCGACTGCGAGTTCAGGTCGTCCGAGCGCCACTCGTAGCCGCCCGGTTCGGCAACAAACGCGGTGATCGCGCCGTCCTGGAACAGCAGCAGGCCGTAGCCTTCCGGCACGATGATCTTCGAGCCATTGGTGATGATGTTGGACGAGCCGCTGGTGTTGGAGCCGCGGCCGGCATTGGTGCCCTGCGGCACCGCCGCGAACAGGGCGGCCGTGGACGGCAGGCCCGCCGGCACGGTGTAGAAGTCCTTCCACTGGTCGGCCAGCACACCGCCAACCGCACCCTTCACCGCCTGTACCAGACCCATGACCAACTCCCTGTGATTCGAGGGCAGGCACCATGCCTGCCGAGCTGGACTGAATATAGCAGCGGGCAGGGACCGCCGTGGTGCCGGAAGATGAATCCGGATCAGGCTCCGCTGGTGGCCTGTCGGCCGCCCCGGATCGCCTGGAGTACCGCCGCCATGTCCAGCCCTCCCAGCCCCATCCGCTGCGCCCGTGCGAACAGTGCATCGCTGGCGTCGATTAGGGACGCCTGCATGCCCGCCTCGTGCGCGGCACCGGCCACCAGGCCGCTGTTCTTCAGAACATCGGTGATCGAGGCCTGGACCGTGAAGTCCCCGCGGATCATCTTGTCCAGCTTGATCCGCGATACCTCGCTGGCCATCGGCCCGGCGTTGAGTACCTGGGCAAAGCGCTCCAGGGCAATGCCATGTGCCTCGGCGAAGTGCACGGCTTCGGCCAGACCGGTGACCAGGGTGATCAGGAACAGGTTCACCGCAAGCTTCATCTGCAGGCCTGCCGGAACCTCGCCACAGGCGACAATCTGCCGCCCCAACGAGGCCAGCAAGGGCTCTGCCTCGGCCAGATCTGCTTGGTTGCCTGCCAGCATGACCACCAGCTGTGCCGCCTCGGCCTGCAGGCGTGACCCGGAGACCGGCGCTTCGACATAGCGCCCACCCGCGCGACGGACCTGATCGGCCAGCGCCCTTGAGTAGGCGGCGGAGCTTGTGCCCATGTTGATGAGCAGGTGCCCTTGCACGTACGTGTCGAAGTCATCGGAGCCGCGCAGCAGCACGGCGTCGATGGCTTCATCGTTGGCCAGCATCATGATGACCGTGTGGCAGGCGTTGAATACCTCCTGCACGGATCCGGCGCGCTCGATGCCTGCTGAGCGAGCTGCCTCGTCGTTCCGGCTGGAGCGTGACCATGCCAGTACGCGGTTCCCGGCACGGGCCAGGTTGACGGCCATGGGCGTACCCATCACGCCCAGACCGATGAATCCGATGTACATGGTGCGACCCGCGCGACAGGAAGGAAGACCATCATGACCCAGAACCGCGCCGGCTTCAGTGCACGGTGGGGCGCGTGAAGCATGGCCATTGATACCGTTCAGTTCATTTCTAGAGCATGTACGGAATCTTGAACGCCAACGTGAAGTCCGGCGCATCCGGGGTCAGCCCGATGCCCAGCAGCGTCACCAGCGTGGTGTGCTGGTTCAATGCGTAGGTCACGCCCAGATTCAGTGATGCCGCATTGGCGTCACTGCCGATCACCTTCATCCACCTACCGCCCTGGAAGCGGGTGGAAGCGCGGGCGCTGATGCGGTCACTGAAGGACAGGCTCAGGCTGGTCCGCTCATTGAACGCAAAGGCCACGCCTGCGCCGAAGTACACCGAGCCGCCCAGCTTCACATCGCCCGGATTGACCGTGTCCGGATTACTGTCGATGTCGTTGAACCCGCGCGGGATGGAGTGCACGTAGCCGATGTTGGCAAACAGGATGGCCGGGTCGGCGGTCTTCACCATCGACAGGCCCAGGTTGGCCTGCCACACGCCATTGCCAGTGGGCTGCTCGCGCGGCACGGCGAAGCGGATGTAGTCGTCGTCATCGCGCTCGATCACCTTCCAGTCCAGGCCGTAGGGTGCGCGCCCGGTGGGGGCGGTGACACCGGCCGTGAGCACGGTCTCAGGGCGCCAGCCGCGTTCGCCGAACAACCGGTAGTTGGCACTCAGCCCGATATCACCCAGGCCGTTGCCGTTGGTCTGCTCCTGCGCGATGGCCGCCGCTGCTCCGCCGGCGCCGCCCTTCTGGTATACGGTGCGCCGGGCCAGGTAAGGCACGTCCAGGTTGAGCGTCAGGTTCGGGCTGACACCCCAGCGGGCCGCCATGTTGTAGGTCAGCGAGTCGGACTCCACGTTCTCGATGGCGATATTGCCGAGGAAAATGGCGTCCAGCGCGAGGAAGCCGTTGAGCGTGAGCTGCTTGCGGTCGTAGCGCGCGTAGGTGAGGCTGTTCTCGATGGTGAAGCGCCGCGAGAACAGCGCGGATTGCTGCTGCTTCACGTCGTCCACGCTGCGCCGCGACTCCTGCTTGGCCTGTTGCGCCTCGGCGGCGGTACTGGCGTAGCCCTCGCTGCTCGGTGGGACCACGGCGGCCGCCGCCTGCACCAATGGCGCGGCCGGTGGGGCCGTGGTCGGGCCAACCCGCCCGTTCAAGCGCGCCTGCATGGCCTGGACCTGCATGTCCAGTTCGCGCAACCGCCGCACTTCCTGTGCGTAGTTGGCCTTCAGCTGTTCCAGCTGGTTGGCCAGGGCCTGCACGTCAGCGTCATCGTCTGACGTCGGCGGTGCGGCAAGCGCGGTGCCCGCCAGCACCGCCAGCGCCAACGGGGTGATCCTCATCAGGGTGTGCATGTTCGTGTCCTGCGTTGTGGAGCATTTCCCCCAATGCCAGGCCCTGTTACTGGCCTGGCCCCATGCCGCGGTTCAACGCAATCGCCTGGGCCACGTTCTGGCTCAACGGCAGGTTGCCGCCCACGGTGTTGCGCACCAGCTCCAGCCGCAGCTGGTTGCTGGCGATCTGGCCGTCACCGGCCAGGGCAATGCCCTGGCCGACGCTGCCATTGCGGATCCACTGTTGCACCAGGCCCTGGCCATCCACCTGCAGCAGCAGGCGCGCCTGGTTGCCTTCCAGCACGGCTGTCGCGCTGGCGCTGGCCTGCTGCGCGCTGACCGAACGCGCAACCTCGCTCGCTGCAGAAGGCGTCTCGCCATCACGCACGCTCAGCGTGGTGACATTGCGGGCGACGTTGCCATCGCCAGCCACTTGTACGCTCTGCACCAGGCCGCTGGCGTTGGCCAGGCCGCTGCTGTCGATGCTGCGCCCGTGGGTATCGGGCAGCGGTGCATCGGCTGCCGTGACATGCACGCTGGGCTGGAAGCTCAGCTTCGGCGCGCCACCACCACGGAAGTCCATGCCCAAGGTGAGGCTGCCCTGCAGCGTCGTGCCGTTGCCGGCCTGCCACTGCGAAACCATGGTCACCCCGAACCAGGCCACGTTGTTGCCGCCCACGGTGTAGCGGCCTCGCATCAGGCTCAGTTCCGGGTCGGGGATTTCCGTGAGTCCACGCCCGGTCCTGCCGTCGGCGGCCTGCAGGGGCAGGGCAGGGGCCATCAACAGCAGCGCCATCCATACGTGTCGACGGAACATGGTCGTACCTCCTCAGAACAGGTCGGCGTGGCTGAAGCCGAAATCGACCAGTTCGGCATCGGTGATCGGCCCTTGCCGCGCGTAGAGCGCGCGGGCGCTTGGCCGTTCGCTGGGTTGCAGAAGAGCGGTGTTGCGATCGAAGTCGCTGCCGATCACCACGAAGACCGCACGCGATGGCCACGCAGCGAGGAATTCAGGCAGTGCCAGGCTGCGGTTGCCAAGGATGGGATCAGCCACCTCGACCACACCGTCGCGCACCTGCTTGAGCACCACGAAGTGGCGAAAGCCGCGCACGTCCATCAGGACGAGGCCGGGAACGCGAAGCGTGCGCAGGCGTGCCTCATCGATGCGGTAGCCCCGGCCGCGCATGCCCAGCGATTCCACGTAGCGCTTGATGTCGAGCAGCGAGAAGCCGCGCTCGGCTACCAGAGCGGGATCGGAGACCCCCATCATCCCCTCGATCACCGTCGCCTCGTCAGTATCAAGGTGGTAGGCGTGGCGCAGAATGGTGGCCAGCGCGGCAGCCCCGCAGCTGTAATCGGTGTGTTGCCGCACCACGTTGCGGTAGCGCCGCTCCTGCATGCTCTCCACCCTCTGCTGCAGCAACGCGCCATTGGGCAGTACGCCGCTGAAGCGCACCTCGCCCGCCCACGTGGAGGCCGTACCCAGCAGCAACAGCATCGCCAGCAGGCGCATCAGGAAGCGGCAACGGATCATCACGTTCTCCGGCAGCAGGGGGGAGCCCCTGTCCCAAGGGGGAGGAGGAACAGGGGCTCCCGGGGACCCGGCCATTGGCGGACGGCCGGGGTGTTGCGCTTACTCGCCGCTGCCGCCACCGCCGCCGGTGCTGGGCTGGGCGACTGCCAGGGCCAGGCTGTTGGCCTGCAGGTTGCCGGTGCCCGCAGCAACGTTCACGCCGATGTTGCCGGAGGCGCCCGAGAAGGCACTGCCGGACAACGCCGAGGTATTGGTCGCGTTGACATTCACCCAGCGCGTGGTGCTGACCGTGCCGCTGAGGCTGGCGTACAGGTCGGCCACGCCCAGTTCGACGAACTGGCTGGTGCCACTCTCACGCGTATCGAAGCCCAGGCCGCCCACCCCCGGCCGGTTGGGGTTCATCGTGGCGTTCTGGATCTCGTTGTCCAGATCGATGTGGCCGGTGCTGTTGCCGTCGGGGTGTGGCAGCTCGCCGTTCCAGGTGTCCAGGTAGTAATTGGCCATCTGGTAGGCGTTACCGGAGCCGCGGTAGGTGCCCGCGCCATAGGCCAGGGTCAGGCCACTGACGCCGCCACGCATGCCGACCTGCACGGTATCCGTGTAGGACTGCACGAAGCCGGCATTGCTGACCGTATTGCCGGTGGAGACCTGGTTGGAGCTGATGCTCGACTGCGCCACCGCGGTGGTCGCTACCGAAGCCGCGAGCGCGTTCTTCTGCTCGTTGTTGTTGCCCGAGGCGATGTTCACGCCGATGTTGCCCGAAGCACCACCGAAGGCGTTGCCGCCGAGACCTGCGGCGTTGGTGACGCCGGAGTTCATGGTGGCGTTGCCGAAGCCGGCCTGGTTGACGAACACCTCGGCGTCGGCCATGCCGAAGCTGAAGGATGCATCGGCAGCGGACAGCGACGCGGCATTGTCCTGCGCGTTGTTGTCGCCGGAGACCACGTTGAAGCCGAGATTGCCCGAGGCGCCGGCACCCACGCTGTCACCGATGGAAGCACTGTTGGTGACCAGGCTGTTGCTGGTGGCGTTGTTGCTGATCGACTGGCGGTTGTCGATCACGGCGATGGCCGCCGAGTCGAGGTCGATGTCGCCGGTGATGTTCGGGTCACCGGAGAAATCGATGTCGGTGCTCAGTCGCAGGTCCTTCTCCAGGTTCACGTCGACGCCGTGGTTGTTCTTTTCCTTGCGTTCGTCGGCCTGGATGTTGCTGTGTTTCTGCACATTGACATTGACGGTGCGGTTGCGCACGTCGTTGTCGGTGTGGTTGTGCGTGTCGTTGCGGGTTTCGCTGACGGTGTGGTTGTGATTGATGTTCGCGTTGGCGTTCTGGTTGTCCCAGCCATTGGCCGCAGCGGCGGTCGAGGCAGTGGCAATCGCCATGGCGAGCATGGTCTGTTTGACGGTCGCTTTCATGGTGCCCTCTCTCTCATCAGGTGGTGCATCGGTTGGGTGGTTGTCACGGGCGGTCCTGCACGACCAGGCCCAATACGTTGGCCGTGTCGTTGCCGTTGCCCGCGATCTGATTGAGTTGCAGGACCCCGTCGAATCCCCGCAGTGCGGTGCTGGCTACACCTGCGCTGCGGGTGCCCGTCGCGACGCCGTGACCGGTGTCGTCCCGCCCCCCTGCCAACGCGGAACCCTCGGCGGCCAAGGCCGTATCGTCGGTTTCGCGTATGCCCTGTCGGGCCAGCGTCGCGCTGACGACGTTGAGCGTCGTGTTGGCGATGCCGCTGGCCTGGTTGATGGATGCGATGCCACTGGCGCCGGCCAGTGCGTCACCGCCGATGTACGCAGTGGCCTGCAGCGGCCCGGACAGCACGCGGTTGCCCTGCTGCAGTTGCCGCGCATTGATCGCGACATCGGCGCGATCACCCTCGGCGATACCCCGTAGGTTGGCCTGCAGGTTCAGGTCACCGGCGGCCTGGTTGACCGCGATGGCGCCATTCGCCCCGGCCAGTGCGTGGCCGTCGATGCGGGCCACGTCGAGATAGGCGAGCATGCCGCTGTAGTCATCGGCCCGGGTCGCCCAGGGCGCGGCAGCGAGCAGCAGAAGCAACCCGCGCAGGGGCTTCATTTTCCACCTGCCGGGGCCGTGCCCTGCAGCGGGAACTGGGCCAGTGCGCCGCGCACGGTGTCGGCGATACCGCGGGTGCTGCTGCCGACCGCACCGAGCGGCCCACTCATGGCTCCCCCCAGATTGCTGCCGACCATGCCGTCGCCACCGCGGCCCAGCGTGCCGCCCAGGGCCTGCTGAGTGACCCGTTCAACGGTGGTGCCACCCGGCGCCGCGATGGACGCGGCCTGGCCGGCGGCCATGCCGGCATAGTCCTCATCGCTCAACTCGTCCATGCCGGTCGTTGTGCCGCCGGCGCCCAATGCGGTGGCGATCTCGCGCTGCGGCTTCGGGTCGGCAATCAGCGCCATGCCCGGCGGTGCCATGCGATACGCCGGTCGCGCGGATACATCCCGCAGCAGGACGATCTCGCCCGGTTGTGCCTTCACGCCTTGGCGGGCACCGGATGCGGATGCGCCCGCGCCAACCGACAGCAGGGCCACTGCCAGTGCTGCGGCCAGGCCGCGAATCAGGGTGGAGCCGTCCATGCCGATCTCCCGCGATGGGTGCGGCGGAACCACGCATCAACCGTGCCAACTTCGAAATGCCCACCGGCCAATGTCGGCACCGTGCCGCACCTGACCGGGCTGCTGCCACGCTGTTACAGGCACGTCGCGGGATTGTTGGAATTTCGAAGCTCCAGGCACCGCAGGGCAAGGGCGGCGGGCGGCTGTCGCATCCGTGTTACAGGTGGCGTCGCGGTCTGCAACGGTGCCGCTTCAGCCAGGAATTTCTTTACGCACTGCTCATTGCGCCGCCGTTTAGGGAAGCGCTAGGATCCGCCCAACAAAGGCCGCCCCGGTGGCCGTAGAGGTCCCGGCGGGGGGGCGGCACGCCGGTGATTGCCTGACAGTCCGCCGACGGTGTCCGGATGCTGGGGGAAGCATGGCAGCGGTCCCGGAGGCTTCAACGTCACGTTGCGTGCTCTGGTTTGGCGAGCCGTTGGCGAACGAACGCAGTGCGCTGGCGGCAGCAGGCTGGTATGTGCGCAGCATCCGTCCCGATCCCGCCATGGCGATTGGCCTGCGCGGGCGCGATCGCCTGCTTGCCGTGCTCGATCTGCGCCACCTCGATGCGGTCGCGCTGCAGTTGCTGGTGCCGTGGATCGAGCAGCACCAGCATCTACCCTGGCTGGCGGTACTGCCACCGGGTGCTGGGCCCACTTCGCAGGCCTGGCTGCCGTTGCTGCAACGATGCTGCGCCCGCTTCACGCTGCCGTTTGGCCTGCAGGACCTGGTCTGCGCAATGCGCCAGCAGTTCGACGCAGATGATCCGCCTGTCGACGCAACCTGCAGCGGGCAGGGACCGCACGCATTGATTGGTGAAAGCGCTGCGCTGCATGCGGTGCGCACGGTGCTGCACAAGTTCGCGCCGGTGGAGCTGCCGGTGCTGGTCACCGGCGAGACCGGTACAGGCAAGGAGTTGGCGGCACATGCGCTGCACGCGCTGTCGGGACGCGCGGGCAAGCCGTTCATTGCGGTCAACTGCGGGGCCATTCCGGCCAACCTGGTGCAGTCGGAGCTGTTCGGTCACGAACGCGGCTCGTTCACCGGCGCCGACAAGCGGCAGATCGGCGTGTTCGAGTCCGCGCACGGAGGCACGGTGTTTCTGGACGAAGTCGGTGACCTGCCGTCGGAGGCACAGACCAGTCTGCTGCGCGTGCTGCAGGAGGGAACCTTCGAGCGCGTGGGCAGCAGCCAGCCCCTGCGCGCAGACGTGCGGGTGCTTGCTGCTACCCACGTCGAACTGGAACACGCGGTGGCGCAGGGGCGCTTCCGCAGCGATCTCTACTACCGTCTGAACGTGCTGCGCCTGCTGATGCCACCATTGCGTGAGCGCGGTGCCGATGTGCAGCTGCTGGCCGAACACTTCCTGCGCTGTTTCCGGCAGCGCCACAGCGTGCGTGCACGCGGCTTTGCGCCGGTCGCACTGCAGGCCATGCGGCGTTTCGAATGGCCCGGCAACGTACGCGAACTGCTGAACCGTGTGCAGCGTGCAGCGATCATGGCCGAGGGCGAGCTGATCAGCGAGCGTGACCTGGAACTGGGTGCATCGGTAGCGATCTTGCCTGGGGCGATGCTGCACGATGCGAGGGGCCAGGCCGAGCGCGATGTGCTGCTGCAGACCCTGCGCCAGACCGGCTACAACGTTTCCGAGTGCGCGCGGCAGATGCAGATCTCGCGGGTGACGGTGTATCGCCTGTGCCGCAAGCACCGGCTGGAGCTGCCTGCGCAGCGCTGATCAGCCGGCCGCCAGGTGCTTGAACAGGCGCAACGGCTTGCCCGTGATGCGTTCGATCACGCCCTTGGCTTCCAGGTCCAGCTGCACGGCCTTCAACCACCAGCCGGCGGTGGCGCCTGCCGGGAACAGGGCGGCGGGCAGGTGCGGCAGCAGCGCCTGCTTGGCCTGCGCAACGGTCAGGCCTGGCGGTTGCGCAGGCAGGGCCTGCAGCAAGGCATGGCGCATGGCGAGATACTTGGCACGATCCACGCGCTGGATGTGCCCGGGCGTGGTGATGCTCTCGATCTCGATCCGCTCGGGCTCAGACATGGCCATCTCCCGCCACTTCGATGCGTGGGCTGCGGAAGCCCATGGCGATCCACGCCTTCATCAACCGTGCATGGAACCGCAGCGACCGGGTCTCCAGGTTCGGCACATCGTCCGGAAGGACAGACGCATCAGGCAGATCACTGACCATCGTCCGCATCTCCACGATGGGTCTTGCCGATGCGGGCCACAACAGGCCATACAGGCTCAGCCAATGGCCGCCACTGAACTCCAGGAACAGCGGCGTATCGCAGCAGCCCGCCAGGACGCGGCGGCTGCCGCCCGTGCTGGACAAGCGCAACGCACGCAGCCTGGAATGTCCGGCTTCGATGCTGACGCGATCCTTGCGGTGCATTACGAAAAGCGTCTGGCCATGTGGGCCCAGTACGTCGGGTGCTCGGGGCAGCGACTGCAGCATGGCGCCGGCCTTGCGGCAGCTGTCGCAGCAGCATTCGACAGTGGCAATGGGTTGGCCCGTGGCGGTCAGGCGGACCTGGCCGCAGGCGCAGGCAAGGGACTGATGGGAGGGCATCTGCATTTTCTCCTGGGGTATTCATCCTCTCGACGAACCGGGGCGCCGGGAATCGACAACATCCGCCTTCAAGGGCGCTTCATCCGGTAGCGGATGCGGTACAGGTCCAATCCTGCACCGTCCGCACGCCGCGCCGAGTAGGTCAAGGTGCCGGGGTGCGAGCCATCCAGCATCGCGCCGTAGCTGTCGCCGGAGGTCTCGTTCAAGGGCGAGGGCAATGCATGGCCCGCGTCATAACGGCCTCCACGTTCGTAGGCAATGAACTGGCGCACCGGTGCGCTGCCGAAGTCGAGAGCGCGCGCAAAGACCACAGTGCGGCCATCCCCGAGGAAGGTGGCATCGAACTCCTGCGCCGAGGTATTGAGATCTCCGGGCAGCGGCCGCGCGGGCTGCGCCACGCCACGGACCATCGCTGCGATGTAGAGGTCATGGCCACCCG
This sequence comes from Stenotrophomonas sp. SMYL11, assembly GCF_036320005.1. Taxonomy (NCBI): domain Bacteria; kingdom Pseudomonadati; phylum Pseudomonadota; class Gammaproteobacteria; order Lysobacterales; family Lysobacteraceae; genus Stenotrophomonas; species Stenotrophomonas sp. SMYL11. Next base: position 111,834 of record NZ_JAWIRS010000001.1, on the reverse strand, counting down.
CACCGCCTGTGCGATCGCTGGAGAACAGCAGCGTGGCTGTGTCTGGCGAGAGCATCGGCGCGAACTCATCGGCCCGGCTGTTCACTGCAGGGCCAAGATTGACCGGTTCTCCGAATCGGCCGTCGCTCCCCAAGCTGACCCGATACAGATCGTCGCCGCCCTGGCCGCCTGCTCGATCCGAACAGAAATACACCACGCGGCCATCGGCGGAAAAGGCGGGATCGAAGTCACGTCCCGGCGTGTTGAACGAGACCGGCTTCGCCGGCCGCCAGCGCTGTCCGTCGTGGTGTGAAATCCATATGTCATACCCGCCCGGACCGCCGGGCCGGTTGCGGCTGAACCACAGTGCGGTCTTTCCGTCCGGACTCAAGGTCAGTCGAATCTCGTCGTACTGCGTGGATGCAACGCCCGGAGCAAAGCGCTCGGCCGGACCGGTAATCTGCAGCACCCTGGATGGAGACGCGCAAGGCGACGCAGACACGAGCAACATCACGGCCAGCAGCGCCTTCATGCCTGTCGCTCGAAGTCGCTGACCCAGTTGGTTTCCCAGTTGCGTCCACTATCGGTCGAGGCCGCCTGTTCCCAGCGCGCCGAACGCGGGGTAATGCGTGACCAGATCACCCGCGTCTGGATTGCTCGTCCGTCGTGCTGGTCTTCGCCGAAGAAACGACCGACACCCGCCTCGAAACCACCGCGCAGCGGCGCGCCGATCCGGGTCGGTTCCCGGCCATCCAGCCACCAGCTCAGCCAGTGCCGCTCAGCCGCATTCCAGGCGCGGATGCCCATCCCGCGCAGCGGCGCTCCTGGCACGTCCATCAGATTGTCACCTACGTTGCCGAATCCTCCCAGTACCGGCCAGTTGTGCAGGGTGCCGTTGAACGCGTCCCACGCATCGCTGCCTGCCAGCCGGGCGCGCAGGCGACGATGGCGCACGTTCCAATGGCCCACCAGGAAATCAAAATCGCCCGGTGCATCCGGCAGCTTCGGAAGCGGAGAGGGGGCCGCAGCCGTGCGGCGGAACCAGTTGCGCCAGTTCACCTCCCAGTGCGCACCGGCGTCGTCGGAGAATGCCTGCTCCCACCACGGCTCATCGCCGTGGATGGCGTGCCACCGGAACCACACGTCGATGGGGCGCCCGTCGATCCGGTCGGTGCCGCGGAAGCTGCCGGCATCGCCCTTGAAACCGCCGCGTACGGGAGCTTCGATATGGGCAGGATTGCGGCCATCGATCCACCAGATCGACCACGTGGAAGACACCGGATCAAAGGCACGCACGCCCAGTCCCCTGTAGGGACCCGAAGGCAGCGCCATGACGTTGTCATCGATGGTGCCGAGCCCGCCCAGGGTCAGCCAGACCGCGCTGGCGCCGGTGAAGGCTTCCCAGCGGGTATCGCCCACCAGCCGCTCCTTCAGGCGTTGGTGCCGGACCCGCCAGTTGCCCTGCAACCACTTCCAGTCGTCGCTGTGACTGGCCAGGGCCCACCCGGAGGGCAGGGCGGTGGACGCGGCCGTGGCGGCCAGGGTGACCAGGAACTGCCGTCGATCCATATGCGTGATCCCCTACCGAAGGTGCCTCCATCGTTGCGGGTACGAAGGGGATTGACCACGCAGATATCGGGGCTCAGGCTAAGCCACACTTATGGTCACCCAACGCCAGCTGCCATCGCTTGCCGCCATCCGCGCCTTCGAGGCGGCGGCGCGGCTGGGTAGCTTCGCGCGTGCCGCCGAGGAGCTCGACACCACTGCGGCATCGGTGAGCTATCACGTGCGGCGGCTGGAGGCCCAGACCGGTACCTGCCTGTTCCTGCGCCACGCACAGCACGTGGAACTGACGGTGGTGGGTGCCAGCGTCGCACAGGAGGCCACCCGGGCATTCGATGCACTACGCGCCAGCTTCATGCGCGCCGCTGGCATGGATGCCTCGCGGCTGCGCGTGTCCGTATTGCCAACGCTGGGCACCAGTTGGTTGACGCCGCGGCTGGGTACGTTCCGCGCCCGCCATCGGCAGCTGCTGCTGGAACTGGATCTGTCGGCAGCGCCACAGGATCTGGCCGCCGGCCACTTCGATGCCGCCATCCGCAACGGGCATGGCGAGTGGCCTGGGCTGCAGGCCACGCCCTTGTTCCCCAGCGTTTTCATGCCGTTGTGTGCGCCGGCGCTGCTGCCGGCGGCCCGTGGGCTGGGCAGCACCGCGTTGGAGATTCCCCTGCTCGGTCGGCCGGACTGGTGGGCCCTGTGGTTCGCCACGCACGGGCACCTTCCACCGCCGGCACCGGGGAGTTTGGTCACGCCCTTCGCCGTCGAGCATCTGGATGTCGGCGCCGCGATCGCAGGGCAGGGCATCGCCATCGGTTCGCCGATCCTGTTCCAGGCCGAGCTGGAGAGCGGGCGTCTGGTGCAGGCGCATCCGGGTGTCGCCAGCGACGGTCGCAGCTTCTGGTTCGTGGCCCCCTCGGCGCGGAGTGGCAGCGCCAAGGTCATCGCATTCCGTGACTGGTTGGTCGAACAGGCCGCCGAGGCACGGCACGCAGCACGCCATCAACTGGCGCAAGCGGTGACGCCGTGAACCAGAGCCCCGAACTGCTGCGACGCCTTCTGCGTGCCAAGGACCGGATGGACCGGGCCAGCCATGAGGAATGGCCAGTCACACGCCTGGCAGAGGTCAGTGCGGTGTCGCCGGCGCACTTCGCCCGCTCGTTCAAGCAGGCATTCGGGCTGCCGCCGCACCGGTATCTTCTCAGCCGGCGCATCGAACGGGCCGTGGGGATGTTGCGTGACACCGACCTGCCGGTCACCGAAATCGCCGTGCAGACCGGGTGGAGCAGCCTGGGCACCTTTGGCCGCATCTTCCGTGACATCACCGGTGACAGCCCGGGCAATGTGCGTGAGCGTGAGCGTGCAGGCCAGGTGGCGTCGGCCAGCGTGCCGGAATGCCACGCACGTGCCGCACATCGCCCGGACCTGAAAATCGCAGTTTTGGAGAAGCGTCGCCGCGAGGCGGTTGCTAACGTGGACCCCACCTGAGGGAGGTCCCATGACGAACACTGTGAACACGGTCGGCCTGTATGTGCGCGACCAGGATGAGGCGCTCGCGTTCTATGTCGGCAAGCTCGGCTTCGAAGTGCATACCGATGTACGCAACGGCAGCTACCGCTGGCTGACGGTACGCAGCCCGGGCCAGGACGGTTTCCAGCTGGGCCTGTTCGTGCCAGGCCCGCCCACCCACGATGCGGCCACCGCGCTTTCGCTGCAGCAGCTGGTGGCCAAGGGCGCAATGCCGCCGCTGGTGCTGGCCGTGGATGACTGCCAGGCGCGCTACACGCAATGGCTGGCGCTGGGCGTGGAATTCACCCAGGAGCCGATCGAGCGCTATGGCGCCTTGGACGCCGGATTCCGTGATCCATCAGGCAATGGCTGGAAGATGATCGAAGCCCGCTCCGAGACGAGGCGCCGGCAATGAGCCTCGGTGGCTGGGCACGGCCCGTGCACCGTTGGACCTCGATCGTATTCACCCTGGCGGTGATCGCCAACTTCGTAGTGCGCGCGATGGGACAGGGCGAGCCTGCGGCGTGGCTCACCTACTCGCCGTTGCCCCCCCTGTTCCTGCAACTGTTCACCGGCCTGTACCTGTTCGTGCTGCACTACGCCGGAAGGCGCCGCAGCGCCGCACTCGGCGCTGCGGGCTGAGGCAAGGTCAGGCGACCACGTCGACCGCATGGGCGGCAAGCAGGGCGGGCAGGTCTTCCATGCGCTGGAAGATCACCTGTGCACCCGCCGCACGCAGGGCCTCCGGCGTACTGTGGTGCGGACCGCCTTCACTGAAGCCGAACACGGTCGCGCCAGCGGCCACACCGGCCGTTGCACCGGTCACGGTGTCCTCGATCACCGCGCAACGCTTCGGGTCCACGCCCAGCGCTGCGGCGGCAGCCAGATAGACATCCGGATGCGGCTTGGTGTGCGGCATGTCCTGGCCGCTGAACACGTGGGCTCCGAAGGCATCAAGGATGCCGACCTTGCCCAGCTGCAGCTTCACCTTGTGCAGATCGGCGCCGGAGGCACAGGCGATGCGCCCGCCGGTGGCGGCGCTGATCGCGCGCACAGCCTCAGGTGCGCCCTGGATAGCAACCAGGTCACGCTCCAGCGCTCGGTTGCGCTGCTGGCGGAACTCTTCCAGCCATTCCTCGGTGAACGGCTTGCCGGTGCGTTCTTCGATCAGGCTGGCCAGATGGGCCACGGACTGGCCAAGGAACACCTCACCGGCCTGCGCCGGGGTCAGCAGCCAGCCGCGCTCGGTCAGCATTTCCGAAAGCACGCGGGCCACCAGCGGCTCGGAATCAACGATTACGCCATCGCAGTCGAACAGCACGGCATCGAAGGGGAAACGGGACATCTACAGCTCCAGTGGGGCAATGCGGTGGTGCAATTGCCCGCCATTTTCCCACAGCCATCCTTGCGTGGCACCCGGATCGGGTGCCACCCATTCCCGGCAGGCCGGTCAGCCCAGATCACACCCCGTCGGCTGCGGCCAGGTGGTGGCCGGCAGCATGTTCTTCAGCGAAGCGGGCGCGTTGATCGCCACATAGCTGGCGCCCAGCAGCTCCTCCAGGTCGGCGATGGTCACCAGGTAGCTGTCCAGGCTGCCCAGGTTCGCTTCATTCGGGATGATCCAGCTGATTGCCTTGGAGGTGCCGGTGTTCGGATCGCGGGTGATGATCGTCTTCCAGAAGAACTCCGGGGTCGGAATGCCGTGGCTGGCAAGGAAGTAATCGTTGGACGCGTCGCCGTAGACCACGCCGCCGTAGACATCCACCGGCGCGATGTCGCGGTAGCACTCGGCCACGTTTTCGGCCTTCACCCAGACGCCCTGGTTGAAGCTGGAAACCTGCGGAACGATGTTGGTCATGTAGTTGGCGCGACGGATGTAGGTCGCGTTGTAGTCCATGTGGTTGGAGGTCACCAGATGGCCGCGGTCATAGCCGCTGCGGATGCTGGCATACGACGCGGTGCTGTTCTGGCCGAGGCAGCCGGCTGGCAGGTCCGGGTCTTTGTAGAAGCTGGACGGGCGCGCGGCGGAGCCGGTGTCGGCGGTGAGCGTGTACTCGTAGCGGGTGGCGCTGTGGATGCTGCAGTCGTAGGTGAGCACGAAGCCGCCCTTGTTGAGGGTGACGACCTGGGCCTGGGCGGCACCGGCGAAGGCACTGAGGACGAACGCGAATAGGAAACCTGCAAGGCGCATTGCGATTCTCCAGCAGAAGTTCAGGGCGCAGCCGTCCGCCACGACCGGGCCGGAGCGAGGTCATGTGAGGACACTGCGGAGTCGGGTAGTGCGGAATGCGTGGGACGTGACCGCGATGACAGGGCCGTGGAGGCCGTGCGGTGTCGTAAGCGTCACAAGCTGTCGTCTTTCGGTCAATGGCGAAACGACGAAGCTGTGACAGCGCGCAAGCACTGGAGATGTGTCAGATGATGCGGCGCGTGGATGAAACGCAGGCGTGCTAGGACATCGCGCTGCGTCCAGCGTATGCCGGACCAGTCCACGGCGGTGTTGGCGACGATCGCATCAGACGGAAGCTGGCCTGCGAACACATTGCCGCGCTCCTTCAGCGCACCATGTGCGTCTGCCTGCGAGGCGGTGACCTGCCGGCTCTTTGGACCAACCTGCATCATCGGCCCTTACACGCAGTGACCCCACAGCTGGCCCCGTCTCCGTTGCAGAGCTGTTCGGCGCGCCGGAAGACCTCGCGGGCGGCCGCGCCGGATAGGCCCCGTTCGTTGACCATCACGATTCGTTGCGCACATGGCGCGAGTACAGCGAAGAGCAGGAAGCGTGACCTCATAACGTCCATTCATCCTTGGGACCCAGCTCTCATGGCATGGATCCCATAGCCGGCAAGGCGGCAAACGTCATGTTGCGTCGCAAGGTGTCACCCACCATTCGCACTGGTACGGTCCAACCCGTTGCACCACCACCGACGGGGACAGACGACGATGCGCAAGGTATTGCTGCTGTTGATCCTGCTGACCGGACTGGCGCCCAGCGCCTGGGCCGCCACGGTCAAGACCACACACCGGACCATTCCCAGCTGGGATGGAACGCCTCTCGGGGCCTTCGTCATCGAACCGCAGGACGCGGGCAGCGGACGCTATCCGCTGCTGGTGATGCCCAGCAGTTGGGCGGTGCCCAGCGTGGAGTACGTGGGGGTGGCGCAGTCGCTGGCGCGGCGCGGCTATGTGGTGATCAGCTACAGCTCGCGTGGCTTCTGGGAATCCGGCGGCAGCATCGACATCGCCGGCCCAGCCACGGTCGAAGATGTCAGCGCCCTGATCGATTGGGCGCTGGACAACACCCGCGCCGACCCGGCCCGGATCGGTGTTTCGGGCATCTCCTACGGCGCGGGCACCAGCCTGCTGGCGGCGGCGCGCGATCCCCGCATCAAGGCCGTGGCGGCGCTCAGTGGCTGGGCCGATCTGCAGGCCTCGCTGTACAGCAACGACACCCCCAGCGCGCAGGGCATCGCCTTGCTGGTGGCAGCCGGCCTGGCCACCGGCCGGCCGGGACCGGAACTGACGACCATCAATCGCAATGTACTGGTCGGCAACTACCAGGGCGCGGTGGATTCGCTGTTGCCGGTGGCGGCGCAGCGCAGCCCCGGGTCCAGCATCGACGAGATCAACGCCAACCAGCCAGCGGTGTTCCTCGCCAACGCCTTCAACGACAGCCTGTTCCCGCCGGGCCAGCTGGTCGATTTCTTCACCCGGTTGAAAGGCCCCAAGCAGTTGCAGTTGCGCCACGGCGATCATGCGCTCAACGAAGCCTTTGGCGCTCTGGGTGTTCCCAACGAGGTCTACGATTCGGTGGGCGACTGGTTCGACCATTACCTCAAGGGTGAACCCAATGGCATCGACCGGCAGCCTGCAGTACAGCTGAAATCGCAGAAGGGCAGCTGGAGCACCTATCCGAACTGGCAGGCGACCAATGCCGCTGCTGTCAGCTATGCGCTGAGCGCACCCAAAGGACTTCTGCTGCCCACGGGCGGCCTGGTCGTGAGCGGCAGCAGCACCGGCTGGAGTTACCGGATCGGCAGCGGGCTGCTGACCGCCGCCAATTCCGGCGTGGCGATGGCCTCCGGTGCATTGCAGATGATCAACCTGCCGCCGGGTGCCTATGTGCCCTTCGTGGGCCGCAACGCCGCAGGTGTCTGGCAAGGGCCGATCCAGTGGAGTGCGCAGCGCCTGGATGGAACACCGGAGGTACGCTTGACCGTCACGCCCAGCCGCGCCAACACCACGCTGTACGCCTACCTGTACGCCGAGGATGTGCTGGGCAACGGCCAGCTGATCAGCCACAAGCCCTATACCCTGCGTGGTGCCACACCGGGGCAGGCGAAGACCATCGACCTGCGGCTGGAAGCCAGCAGCTGGAACCTTCCGGCCGGCAGTCGCCTGACCCTGGTGGTGGACACCGTGGACCTGCGGTATGCGGGCATCAGCCAGCTGGGTGGCACGGTGACCTTCAGTTCGCCGGCAAATGCGCCTTCGGTGTTGAAGGTGCCATTGCATTGATGGAAGGCCGCGCCCGTTGCGGCGGGCGCGGTACGCCAGGCAGTAGAACTGCGAGACTGGCGTTTGTTCCGGGGAAGGGAAGAATCCATGGTCATTGCATGGCTGTTGCTCGGTGCAGTGCTTGCGGCACCTACCGCGCAAGGCGCGCCGATCGACTGGTCGGATACGCTGTTGAAGGATCTGGACGCTGCCGACGCCGCCATGCGCGGCAGCCATCCGGGCGCCGTGGACCTGCGGAATCCTGGTTTCGGCGCGCAGCTGGACGAGGCCCTGGCGCTTGCACGCTCGCGCGCGGAACGGGTCGCCAGCTACCCGGGCTACTGGTGGGCGATGAAGGGCTATGCGGCCTCCTTCAACGATGGGCATGTCAGCCTCAACGCGCTTGCCGATGCTCCCGATCTTCCAACGCAGTGGCCCGGCTTCCTGACAGGCTTCGACGGCGACACGCAGGTGGTCATGAGCGTGGAGGGTGGTCCGGGCCACCCGCCACTGGGGGCGCGTTTGTTGTCATGTGATGGCATCGATGCACAGATGCTGGCTGCGCGCCGGGTCGGGGACTTCAACGGGCGCTGGAACCTGCAGGCCAGCCGCATCCACGGCGGTGGTGAAGTATTGTTGGAGCAGGGCAATCCTTACGTGCCGGCATTGCGAACCTGCGTATTCCAGGTGGATGGACGCGAAAAACCCTATGCACTGCAGTGGCAGCCGCTGCAGGCGGCACAGCGCAAGGAGCGGTTGGCCGACACCCGGCGCAGCTTCCGCCCGGCCAATGGCTGGCACACCATGCCCGATGGCGGCTACTGGATCACCACCAGCAGCTTCAATGCCGACCCCACGGAGCAGAACTTCAAGGAACTGACCGCGCTGCTTGAGCAGCTCGCTCCGAAAGCCGAGGCATTGCAGCAGGCACCGTCGGTGGTGCTGGACGTGCGTGGCAACAGTGGCGGTGCGTCGCACTGGAGCATCGAACTGGCGCGATTGATCTGGGGCCGTGCCGCTGTCGACGCGCTGCCCGACCGCAGCTGGGTGGAGTGGCGGACCTCGGAGCGCAACATCGCCCAGCTTCGCGGCTTCCTGCAGAAGCTGGAGCAGGCGCCCGACGCGTCGCCAGAGCTGCGTCGCATGCTGGAATCGGTGACGGCGGGCATGACGCAGGCACGCAGCCGGGGTGAGGCATTGTGGCGCGAGCCATCCGAGGCCAGCGCAGATCCAGCATCCGCCACAAGCCAAGCCGGACCTGTGCGCAAGGGCAGGGTCTTGGTTGTGGCCGATGCTGCCTGTGGCTCGGCCTGCCTGGATGCATTGGACCTGTGGAAGCGGCTGGGCGCGGTGCAGGTGGGCGTCGAGACCTCGGCCGACAGTCTGTACATGGACGTGCGGCCGGAGCGGTTGCCCAGCGGGCTGGCCAGGATCTCGGTGCCGATGAAGGTGTTCCGTGGGCGGGTACGTGGTTCGAATGAACCGCACGTGCCCGATCATCGCTATACGGGCGACATGCGCGACACCCGGGCGCTGGAAGCGTGGCTGTTGACGCTGTAAGTGCGCGCCGGGCCTCGTGCAGGGCTGCCGATCCTGTTGCTTGCCGCAGTTGCCAGCCCGGTCAGTTTCTTCGCGGGTTTTGATTCGCCATGGTTCGCCCCTTCACCCGCGTCGAGCGTTGGGCGCTGAGTACAGTGAACTACAGCGGAATCAGCGCCGGACGTCGAACTGGTCACTCTCCAGCAGCGCCCAGACCTCGGCCTCGCGCACGGGACTGAAGTCACCGGGAATGGAATGCTTCAGCGCACCTGCCGCCAGACCGAAGCGCACGGTGCTCTCTGCATCGAACCCGGACGCCAGTCCGTGCAGGATGCCTGCCGCGAATGCATCGCCGCCGCCGATGCGATCAACGATACCGGGCAATGGGCGCGAGGGGGCCTGCGCACGGGTACCGTCGCGTCCCAACAGCAGCGCGCCCAGGATGTGATGGTCTGCACTCACCACGTCGCGCTGGGTGCAGGCCAGCCACTGCAGGTGGGGGAGGGCCGCGAACGCTGCCGCTGCAGCCGCCTCGGTCCGCGCGATGGGGCTGTCCTCGGCGAAGCGCAGTCCCAGCACCAGTTCGATATCGCGATGGTCGGCAAAGACGATATCCGCCTCGGCGAACAGCTCCCGCAGGATGGCGGAGGCGTTGCCGCCCCACCGCTGCCAGAGCGACGGGCGATAGTTGCCATCGAAGGACACGCGCACGCCCGCCTTGCGCGCGGCGCGTACAGCGACCAATACGGATTCGGCAACATTGGCGCCAAGGGCAGGACTGACGCCGGAGACGTGCAGCCACTGCGCATTACGCAGCAGTGTCGGCCAGTCATGCTCGGCCGCGGTACCGTTGGCAAATGCCGAACCGGCACGGTCATAGACCACTTCACTGGCGCGCTGTATCGCACCGGTGGACAGGAAATACAGACCCATGCGGTCGCGGTCGACTTCGCGCATACCTGCCACGCCCACGCCATGCCGCCGCAGCTCGGCCACGGCATGCCGGCCCAGTGCGTTGCCGGGTACCGTACTGACCATCTGCACATCGTGGCCGAGACAGGCCAGTGAGACCGCCACATTGGCCTCGGCGCCTCCCACGTGGACCTGCAGCTGCGGCGTCTGCAGCAGCAGTTCCCGACCGGGTGCGCCCAGGCGCAGCAGCAATTCACCGAAACAAACGACGCGGCTCATCGGTTCTCTCTCACTCGGTGGGGGTGCAGCCCAGCATGCGCAGATCGATGGCATCGGCCATGCGCCGGTAGCCTTCGTCATTGGGGTGCAGGTAGTCGCGGGTGATGTCGTTGGGCAACGATTCCGCGGCCTTCGAGTCGCGCAGCGCGGCATCGAAATCGATGATGCCATTGAACCCGGTCTTCCCATCGCGTGCCCACTGGTTGATCGTGGTGCGGGTCGCTGCGGACACGGGCTCGTAGCGCTCGGAACCGCCGAACGGGGTCAACGTACCCAGCCAGGCGCGGATGCCGTGCGCATGCAGTCGCGCGGCAACCTGCTGATAGCCCAGCAGCATGTCCGCCGCACTGCGTCCAGGCAGCGGCTGCGCGCCACCACCGTGGCGGATGTCATTGATGCCCTCGAACAGGATGACCTGATCGGCATCGGCCACCGCGATCACATCGCGATCCAATCGTGACAGGGCGCTGTGGCTGCGGCCATGGTCAAGCAGCTTGTTGCCGCTGATGCCCTGGTTGAGCACCACGAACCGGTCCGGGCAGGCCTGTTGCAGGCGCTGCGCCAGGCGCTCGGGCCACTGGTTGAAGGTGCCACGGCGCGCGGTGGCGCCTTCCGTGATGGAATCGCCGAGTGCCACGATCACCTGGGGACGATCAGCGCGCTGCACCATCACTGCCGAGAACACGTTCTGCTGGTAGCTCAGCCGCACGCTGTCGGCAACCGAAGTCTGCCTGCCGTCCGCTACCCGCACTTCGGTGCGGCGCACGGCGGGACGGGTAGGCTGCGGGAAGTAAGCTGTCACGCTGATCTCCTGCAGCGGCGTCACCGGCATCGGTACCGGGTCGCTCAGCAGCGCGGCACCCACCGGCACCTCGATGACCGCGCGGCCATCCACCGTTACCGGCAGAGGAGCGGACTTGCCGCTTTTCACTCCTACGCGCAGGTCCTCGACCCGTAACGGCGCCGTGCCCAGTTCGTTGCTGATGCGCAGCCGCAACGCGTCGCCACGGCTGCCGATCCGCATGTCCTGGCGCACGGTCTGCGCGGCGAACTGCACGGGGGCCTCGGCGGTGCCACCCTTGCGGTCCGGTGCCGGCGAGGCGGTCCAGGCGGTGACCCAGACCGGTGCGGCCAAAGCGCCAGGCGCGACTGCGGCGGAACAGATCGTCAATGAAAGCAGGAGCGTCCAGCGCTGCATGGTCAGGATTCCAGTCAGGAGAAGTAGGTGCCGCCGTTGACGTCCAGGTTCGCACCGGTGATGAACGCCGCTGCTTCCGAGGCCAGGAACACCGCCGCATCGGCGGCTTCGTCCGGCACGCCCTGGCGGCGCAGCGGGGTGTTGCCGGCAACGGCGGTGCGCACCTCCGGCTTGGTGAACTGGTCATGGAAGCGGGTAGCGATCATGCCGCAGCACAGTGCATTCACGCGGATGCCCTTCGGCCCCAGCTCCTTGGCCATGGCACGGGTGAAGGTCATTACTGCCGCCTTGGCGGTGGCGTAGATCGATGCGCCCGGGCCACCGCCATCACGGCCGGCCTGCGAAGCGAAATTGACGATGGCCGCGCCTTCGCCCATGTGCGGCACCACCGCGTGGGTGGTCAGGTAGGTGGAGGTCAGGTTGAGGTCCATCACTGTGTGGAAGAACGCCGGATCGATCTCGGCCAATGGACGGCGCTGCACCATGCCGCCGGCCACGTTCACCAGCAGGTCGATGCGCTCGCCGAACGCGGCCTGGGCAGCGGCGACGAGGCCGGCCACGGCGGCCGCGTCGGTCACATCGGCGCGATGCACGATGGCCTGGCCACCGGCGGCCTGGATCTGTGCCAGCGTGTCCTGCGCACTGGCTTCATCGTTGGCGTAGTTGATGCAGACGCGTGCGCCGGCGGCGGCCAGCTTGATCGAGACGGCACGGCCGATGTCACGGCCACCACCGGTGACGATGGCCACCTTGTCCTGGAACGACATGCGGGAAACTCCTTGGTTTGCGGGGGAATGAACGGGAAGGGCAGGGCTCAGCCGGAGGGTCGGTCAAGCTTGTGGATCGGTCCGGTCCACCACCAAAGCGCGGCCAGCGACAGCGGCACCAGCGCGGCGACGAGGATGAAGATCGGGGCGTAGGAATGACGAGTCAGCACCGGCACCAGCCAAGTGGTGATGAGGGTGCCGGCCACCGCAGCCAGGCCACCGAGGCCGGCGAGGGTGCCGACCGAGCGGCCATCGAAGAGGTCGCCCGGCAGGGTCTGAATGTTGCCGATGGCGACCTGGAAACCGAACAGCACGGCGGCAATTGCCAGCACGGCAAACAAGGGCTGGTTGGCCAGCACCGCGCCCAGCAGGGCGGGGGCCATGATCACGCAGCCCAGGGTGATGGACAGCTTGCGGGCGCGGTCCACGCTCTGCCCGGCGCGGATCAGGCGACCGGACAGCCAGCCGCCACTGAGGCTGCCGAGCATCGCGCCCACGAATGGCACCCAGGCGAACAGGCCGATCTGCTTGATGTCGAAGCCGAAGGTTTCGGCCAGGTAGATCGGCAGCCAGGACACGAACAGCCACCAGATCGGGTCCAGCAGGAAGCGGCAGGCGAGCATGCCCCAGCTCTGCCGATGGGCCAGCAGCGAACGCACGCTCACCTTCGGTGCAGCGGCGTCCTGCTGCCCGGCCCGGTCTTCCATGATCAAACGGCGCTCGGCGTCGCTCACCCACGGGTGCTTGTCCGGGCCGGCGCGGTACACGAACAGCCACGGCAGCAGCCACAGGAAGCCGATGGCACCGACCAGCACGAAGGTGCCGCGCCAGCCCAGCCACAGGTACAGGCCGGCGATGGCCGGTGCCGAAACGATCGCGCCGATCGACGCACCGGCGTTGAACACGCCCTGCGCCAGTGCCCGCTCGCGTGCCGGGAACCACTCCGCATTGGCCTTCACCGCGCCCGGCCACGCACCGGCCTCGCTGATGCCGAGCATCGCCCGCACCAGGCTGAAGGACAGCATCGAATGGGTGATCGAGTGCAGCGCGATCGAGATCGACCACACGCTGATCGACAGGGCGAAGCCCAGGCGCGTGCCGATCATGTCGAACAGGCGGCCAAACAGGAACTGGCCGGCGGCGTAAAACAGCATGAACACCGTTACCAGCAGGGCATAGTCATCCTTGGTCGCGCCCACTTCCCTGGCGATTTCCGGCCACATCACCGCCAGTGCATTGCGGTCGATGTAGTTGATGACCGTGGCCACGGCGATCAGGCCGACGATCAGCCAGCGCACCGCCGACCGCACCGGCACCTTGCGCAGCTGGCTCACCACCGCCGGGCCGTTCATTTCGCGTCACCCTTGCTGCGGTCCATGCGCGCATGGCTGCCGCTCCAGCGGTAAGCGTGGCCATCGACGGTCACGCTGTGCTCGCCCTTGGCGCTGCTGTCATCGGCCACGCCCAGGGCGATGCGGGCGCCGCTGGCCAGGCGCAGCTCGATCACCTCGGCATCGCTGCCGCGGGTGCGCACGATGTCCTTGATGCGGCTGTCGGCGCCGTGCACGTACTCGGCGGTGCCGTTGTACTCGCCATGCGGCTCCAGCACGCTGAAGAAGGTCACGTCCTTCTGACCTTCCACGCGCTGCAGCAGGGCAGGTTCACGGCGCAGGTTGAACTCCGGATCATTCGCACCACTTTCCACCAGCAGCGCCTGTGCCGGCGCACTGCTGCCGAAGCGGTAGGTGTAGAAGCGCCCATCCAGCAGCCAGGCCAGCGAACGCGGTTCGCTGCCGGGCTTGCTGCGCGCATCCAGCCACAGGTGCTGGTAGCCGTTGTCCTTACCCAGCACCGGGCGCTGGGCGGGGAAGTGTTCTGCCTCGAAGCCGGTGGTGACGATGTGGCCGTTGAAGTGCAGCGGCAGGTCGTAGCGAGCAGCCTTGTCACCGTGCACCTGCAGCAGGTCCAACACCACCGGCAGGCCCAGATCAGGGTGGCGCAGCAGCGCCTGGGTGCGGGTGAAGACCACGCCTGGATACGCATCGCGCATCGTTGCTGAGGCGATCTGGATATCGGCATCGGCCTGGAAGAAGCGCACCTGCGGCGCATGTTCCTCGCCGCGCTTCCAGTCGCCCTTGAAGTGGCTCTGCTCGTCCACCACCAGGGTGTTGTGGGCCACCGTCTGCTTGGCCCAGCTGCGATTCTCGGCCAGGTAGATGCCACCCCGCTTGGCTTCCACGTTGAGGAAGCGGGCGGCGCCGTAGTCGGTCACCACCGGATTGCCGTTGTCGTAGAACAGCCAGTTGAGCTTGTCGAAGTGGCCGTGTCCCATGCCCTGCATCGTGTCCTTCTGCACCAGCGCCTGGCCGCGTTCGCCGTTCATGCGCAGGATCGCCAGGCCGCCGCGGTCGCCGTCCGGGCCATCGCGCAGCAGCATCGGACGGTAATCGAAGGGCCTGGCCTTGTTGGCGGCCAGTGCCTGCGCCACCTGCAGTCCCTCGGGCGACAACAGCAGGCGTTTCTGTTGCTGGGCCACCGACAACAGGCGGTCGTCACCGGTGCGCGCATACGCGATGCCGATGCCGGCCACCAGTTCCTCGGTATCGATGCCCTTGTCCAGGATCGCATCGTTGATCGGGAAGAACAGGCCGTCGTAGCTGGTCTGCACCAGCACGTCCACGGCCTTCAGCAGCACGCCGTCGCGGCGCGCGAAGATCCTGCGCTGCGGCTCGTTGCGTTCGATGGCGTTGGCGAACAGCAGGAACGGTGCCAGTGCGTAGCGCTGGTAGTACGGGCCCTCCTCGTAATAGCCATCGGGCGAGAACAGCAGGTCGATCTGGCGAAGGAAACCGAACTGATCGTTCTTCTGGCTGCCGCGCAACGATTTCTCCACCAGCTCAGGGTCGCGCAGCACGTAGCCGGTCATGCCAGTGGCGGCCACCGCCCAGGTGGCGTGGTTGTGGATCTGGTCGTAGTTCTTCGGCTCGCTGACGAGGAACTCAGCCATCGGCCGGAACACCTTCGATTCGATGGTGTCGCGGTCCTCGGCAGACAGCGCATCACGGATCGCGTCGTAGCCCTGGATGGCGTTGACCAGCCACACCGAATCGTTCAGCACCTGCCAGAACACGCGGCCGGGAATCTGTCCGCGGCCTTCGGGGTGCGGGCCCAGGGTGGGGTAAAGCTTGGCATACTGCAGCAGCATGTCGCGCGCGTAGTCGACATAGGCCCTGTCGCCGGTCAGCCGGTACAGGGTGCCGGCCGCCAGCAGGGCCTGGTAGTTGCGCTTGTGCTGTTCATGGGTGCGGCCGCCGCCCTTGTCCTTCGGTACCGGCACGTCGATGCCGGCCTTCATCATCTTCTTCAGCGATTTTTCCGTGCGTGCCTGTTCCTTGGCGAACCACGGGTAGCGGCCGCCTTCGCTGGCCATGCGCTGCCACTGCGCTGCGGTCACCAGCACCGGCGCGGTGTCGGCCTGCCTCGCAGCGGCAGCGGGGGCTGCGAACAGCGGCGCGGCCGGCAGCAGGGCAAAGGGGGTGGCCAGGGCCAGGGAGACGAACAGCGGCTGCAACCTCATCGATCAACTCCATTGCGGGTGCGTGACAGGGCAACTTCGCCCACCTTGGGATACCAGTCGACGCCGGTCGCCTCGCGCGCGGTCATCGCCAGGGCAGGATCGGCGCCCACGGCGGGTAGGGCGGGCGCGGCCACCCACATTCCGCTGTCAGCCTGCTGCAGGCTGACGCCACGCCCCTCTACGCCGCCTGGGAATACGTTGCTGGCTGCCGGTGACTGCACGTTGCCACTGAAGTCGATGCCGGCCAGCGAACTGGTGGCATTCGGTGGGTTCCTGCTGGTGCGGTTGACGATCAGGTTGCCGCTGAAGCGGCTGTCGCTGGCGGCGACCACGATGCCCTTGGCTTCATCATGGCCGACGCCGAAACTGATCTTCGCCACGTCCACGAAGGTATTGCGGCTGATCGTGGCATTCACCACCGGCGCATAGCCGGACAGCGGCGGATCGGCCTGCGCGTCCATCATCGCCAGCGCGGAACGGTTGCTGGAGCCGGCCAGTCGTTCGAAGTAATTGTTGCTGACGGTCTGGTCGGCATTGATGATGCGCACGCCGCCGGTGCCGGCCTTGTCGTCGCCCAGGAACACGTTGTCGATCACCCGGTTGCCGTTGCCATGGCGCAGCGTGAGCGCGCCAGCAGAGCGGTAGAACACGTTGCCGCGGTAGGTATTGCCGCCGGACTTGTTGCTGACGATCTCGGTCTCGCCGTCGCAGCCTTCGAACCAGTTGTTATCCACCGTACTGTTGGAATCGCTCAACGAGGTGTCGCTGGTGCCGACGCGGAGGGTTTCACCGCCGTTGACGCCCAGCGCGGGGCGCGGTCCGAACCAGTTGTGGTCGATGCGGTGCTGGTTGTCCAGGCCCTGGGTGGCATCGCGCACCACCACTACCGTGGGCCCGGCGTTGGTCTTGCCGCGCAGCTGGCTGTGATCCAACCGGTTGTTGCTGCCATACAGCGATACCCAGTAGTCCTGGTCGCTGGCATCGGGGTTGGTGTAGTCATCGATCACCAGGCCGGTTACCCGGCTGTGGCGGGCGACCGCCTTGCTGGATTCGCGGAACGCCACCACCGCATCACCCGGCGTATAGCCGTTGCGGAACACCAGGTTGGACACCTGCAGGTAGCTACCCGCCAGGCGCAGGTCCGAGCGTCCGCTGAGGACGACCTTGCCGGCGGTCTGCGCGCGCAACACGATCGGCGCGGCTGCCGTGCCCTGGCCCTTCAGCAGCAACCGGGCGTCGGTCCAGGTGCCGTCAGCCAGCACGATCTCATCGCCGGGCTGCAGCGCCGAGGCGGCGGTAGTGAACTCAGCGACATCGTGGACGAGCCAGCTGGCTGCACTTGCCGCTGAAGTGGTCAGGCACATGGCCAGACCAGTGGTCAGGCAAAACAGTGATGGATTGCTGAGCGGATGTCGAGCAAGCGGACGAATGCGCATGAAATCCTTCCAGAGACGGGCGGGCCGTCGTTTCAGGGTGGGCCTGCATACCACTTTCGAGTCCGTTGTAAGCCAGCTTTCGCGCAAAGTCATGCTGCATGAGCACATTAAATTGCGTTCAACTGGTATGGATAAAAGGCATTCGAACATTCGCATACCAATTGGTTGACATTTTCATGTCGCCGTGCCGAAGCTGCGTCCCACGCCTGGCATGCAGGCGATCCTTTGGGAGGAGGAAACCATGCGGCGACCCGCCGGAGCAGTGCACAGCATCTCGTTGTCCCCCACACCCCTGATCGTGGCGCTGCTTGCCGTGCTGGCGGGCATGCCCGCGGCCCAGGCGCAGTCCAGCAAGGACGCGTCAGCGCAGGATCCCACCACGCTGGACCAGGTGCAGGTCACCGGCATCCGCGAATCAATGCAGAGTTCGATCAACAAGAAGCGCGACGACACGGTCATCGCCGACGTGCTCTCGGCCGATGACATCGGCGACCTGCCAGCACCTTCGCTGGCCGATGCGATCGAGACCTTGACCGGTGCCGCCTCGACCCGCGACAAGACCGGCGCCTCGGAGATCTCGATCCGAGGCCTCGGTGCCTTCCTCAGCAGCACCAATTTCAACGGTCGCGAAATCACCAACGGCAGTGGCGACCGCTCGGTCAACTTCAACATGTTCCCGGCCGAGCTGATCAATACGGTGGCCATCTACAAGACCCAGCGCGCCGACCTCATCGAAGGCGGCGTGGCCGGCACCATCGGCCTGGAAACGGTACGGCCATTGGAATACGGCAAGCGCTCGGCGCAGATCGATCTGCGTGGCAGCTGGGCCGAGTATGACAAGAAGTACCGCGACGACGATGGCATCGGCTATCGCGGCACCGCCAGCTACATCGATCAGTTCGAGTTCGGCAACGGGCAGAAGCTGGGCATCTCGCTGGGCTTCCAGCGCCTGGACGGCACCGATCCGGAAGAGAGCATTACCAGCGGTTCCACCTGGTATGCCTGCGATGGTACGCAGAACGTGGGCAATGCCAACTGCAACGAAGTGTCCGCGCAGGCCATCGCCAACGGCGCGCCGTACTACCTGGTGCCAAGCAGCCGCATCTACCGGCTCAAGCAGGAGCGCAACGACCGGCAGAGCGAGTTCGCCGCACTGCAGTGGCGGCCAAATGATGTGGTTGAGGTGAACCTCGACTTCGAGCACACCGAGCGCAACTGGTATGAGAATCGCAGCGATCTGAGCCTGTCCAACGCACGACGCGGCATCACCCAGCGCGACGTGGACGCAGGGGGCATCGTGCGCCACCTGCATGGCAGCACCTCGATCGACTCCACCTCCAACCGCTACTGGCGTGGCGAGGAATACACCGGAGGTGGCCTGAACCTGATCCTGCGACCGACCCCGGCCTGGGAGCTGTCCACCGATCTTTCCTACTCGCATACCAATCGCCTCGACAGCGAGCGCATGACCCGCGTGCGCGCCAACCAGCGCGACGTCAACAATGCCGTCGTGCCCGGTATCAGCAGTGGTGCCACCGGCTACGTGGACTATGACTGGGACTGGCACGGCGAAGTGCCCAGTGTTGCCCTGGCGCCGAACTTCGACCCCAACAACTGGGACGCCTACACGGGGGCGGCGCGGGTGACTTCCAGCGCCACCGAGAATGACCACAAGATCAAGGCCAGCCGCTTCGATGCCAGCTTCATGCCGGAGTCCGGTTTCTTCACCCGCATCAAAGGCGGCGTGCGCGCCAGCCAGGCCGACTACCGCCTGCGCGACAACACCCTGGTAACCGACTACGACCAGCGCGTGGCGGCCGACAAAGCGAAGATCATCGCCGCCAACCAGGCCTGCCGTGCACTCTTCCCTCAGGATGACTTCATGGATGCCGCCAGCGGCAACACGATCTCCTCGTGGGCGTACTTCGATCCGAACTGCCTGTACCAGTCGTTCCGCGGAAGCCTCGACAGCGGGCTGGATCCGGGTTTCCAGGATCCGAACAATGTCGATATCACCGAGAAGACCCGCGCGCTCTACCTGATGGGCGAGTTCAGCAGCACGTTGCTCGGGCTGCCGGTGACCGGCAACCTCGGCCTGCGCTGGGTGAAGACCGATGTGCGCTCCGAGGGGGTGCGTACTGGCCTGCGCATCGAGGACAACGGAGACGGCACGATCCGCCTGCAGCCTACCGGCGACTACAGCACGCAGGTGTTCAAGGCGGGCAACGACAAGCTGCTGCCCAGCCTCAACGCGGCCTTCGAGCTGCGTCCGGACGTGTTGCTGCGGGTCGGTGCATACCGCGCGATGTCACGGCCGGACATCGCCGCGCTGGGTGCAGGGCGCACCATCAACGTGAGCAGCGATGCCACCTACGGCAATCTGGCCGACGCGCTGGATGACATCAGCGCCAGCGGCAACCCCGCCGCGCAGCCGCTGATGTCCTGGAACGGCGACCTTTCCCTGGAGTGGTACCCGAACCCGGACACGATGCTGGCCGGCGCGGTGTACTGGAAGCAGTTCAACGGCGGCACCGCCACTGCGCTGGTGCCAGAGACCTACACCATCGATGGCCAGAGCGTGACCGTGCCGGTGCGCCAGCAGGTGACCACCGACGAGGACAGTACGCTGACCGGTTTCGAGCTGACCGCCACCCATCGCCTGTCGTACCTGCCCAAGCCGTTCGACGGGCTGGGCTTCAAGGTCAGCTACAACTACGCCGATGCCGACTACCAGACCCAGGATTCACGACTGGGCGAACAGCTGGCCAGTGATGGCACGGTCATCCCGGCGATCGTGCCGCCGGCTGGCCTGAGCGGCTTCTCCCGGCACGTCCTGTCCGGCTCGATCTACTGGGACGTCGGGCGCTTCAACATCCAGGCCATCGGCAAGTACCGCTCGCACTACTACCAGGACTTCACCGGCAACACCGCGCAGCAGAACCGCTACTACGATGACAACACCAGCGTGGACCTGCGCCTGCGCTACCGGGTGAACAAGCGGTTGTCGCTGTCGCTGGAACTGATGAACCTGACCAACGAGCCGCGCGTGGCCTACCAGCCGCTTTATGGGAACTTCCGCGAAGTGGTGACCTACGGGCGGCGTGCGTATTTCGGTGTACGATACAAGTTCTGAACAGGGCGGCGCGGCCAGTGGTCGCGCCGCCGCTCCAACCGGACCCTTGCCGGCCGCGGTGGCAGGGCAGGGACCCGGAAGGAATCGCCAAGGGTCAGCCGCATGTCCGCCAACCGCCTTTACCAGACCATCGCTGCCAAGCTCCGCAAGCTGATCGAGGACGGCGAATTTCCGCCGGGCTCGCGGCTGCCGGGCGAGCGTGAGCTGGCCGAGCGGTTCGGTGTCAGCCGGGTCACCGTCCGCGAAGCCGAGATCGCACTGGAAGCACAGGGCTGGATCGCCATCCGCATCGGCTCGGGCGTGCATGTGAAACCGCGCCCGACGCAGGCGTCCGGCGGGCTGCCGGATGTCAGCGCCTTCGACCTCACTGCCGCCCGCGCGGTGTTCGAGGCCGAGGCTGCCGCCCTGGCCGCCAGCAATCTGGATGATGCCGGCATCGCCGAACTGCAGGTCCTGGCGGAGGCGCTGTGTCGCCGCGACCTGAGCGACGCGGAAGCCGGCGAGTACGATCGCCGTTTCCACCTGGCCATTGCCCGTCTGTCAGGCAATCCGGTGGTGGAGTACTTCGTGCAGCAGATATGGCGCATGCGCAGCGAGCTGCCGCGCGTGACCGAGGTCTATTCGCGGGTCTGCCATGACGATGGCGCCAGCCGTGCGGACGAGCACATGGCGATCTTCGAAGCCCTGCGCGCGCGTGATCCGGTGGCCGCGCGCAATGCGATGCGCCATCACTTCCAGCGCCTGTTCGAAGCCATGCTGCAGGCGACCGAAAGCCAGGCGCTGGAGGAGATCCGCCGCCGTACGCAGCAGGACCGTGAACGGTTCATGGCCACGACGCGGATCTGAAGGGCGTCTTCGCGCGGGCGCAGCGTGTTGTACTGCGACTGCGCGTCGGTAGTGCCGGCCGCTGGCCGGCAATCACAGCAAATCAGTTGGCTCCAACCTAGAACCTCTCGGTATTGAAAGGCGGGTCGACATCCAGGTACCGCCGCCCTGCGTCGTCGGCGATGCAGAGGCCGTTGGACAGGAACTTGATGTATCGTTCGCGCTTGTCAGCAAGCTTCAGTTCGGACAATCTGCGGAGCGAACTCAACAGTCTATTCAGGCTCTGGATCATGCCGTTGGCAGACGCAGGATCAGCGACGTCCCTGGCGAATTCTCCCAGCCTGATCGCCTCATTTGAGTGCCGTGAGGCATCAACCCTGGCAAGCTGACGGGATGCGTGCTGATTGAAGATAAAGGCTTCGTCATCGGCAAGGCGCTGCAGGCGGGTCGTTGCCATCCTGGTGAATGTCACTTCGAAGTCGATCGAATTCGTCCCGATCAAAGGGGCGCAACTGTTCACGCATCCCTTTCCAAAGACTGCTTGGAACAGCGTCATGAGGTCGGCAAGTTTCTCGAAACTGTTCCACATATCCTTGGGCACTCCCAACCATAGACCGTCCTTGGAGCGCGTCCAGCGCATGTATCGCTCTGCTTCGCCGCCATCCTCAGCCTGGCTGGAAAAATGTCCGCAGGCCTGCAGGAATCGGAGGCAGTCTGCAGCGGGCATGAAAATGGGATTCGCCAATGCCTCGCCCCGTCTCACCCTTTCCAGAGGGTCATTATCCGGCTCGGGATCGATGTACTCGACCTGCAGATTTCCGTTTTCAACATAGGCGTAGCTGATGGCGCAGAAATTGATGGCAAGAAGTGCAGGCGCGCCGATCCCTACGGAGAAATTGACCGCCGGGTACTGCTCAACCTGCTGCTGGGCTTCATGGAAGGTGCTGTTTGCTCGTGCGCCCAACGAGCCCTTGGCTTCGAGCAGCCCCCACGTGCCATTGTTCAACTGGACCAGGAAATCTGGAGCATCTGCAGCCCCGGCGACCGGGGGCATGGGCAAGCCCTGGATCTGGATGGGGCCGCCTTGAGCAGTGTGGAAGTGAAGGATGCGACTCACGAAACCCGGGACTGCCGGCGCAGCAACGACGGCCTGCTCCAGTGCATAGCGGGCATAGACCATGCCGAGGAAGTAGCTGAAGCTGCCTTTCTCGTTCTTTTCGAGCTTGCGCACAAACGGAAGGGTATTGACGCAGGGACCGCCAGCCCCTGCGGCAGTGCCGAAGATATCGCCCAACAGTGTGACTTTTCCGTAGATGTACGTACCAAGCGCTTTCCAATCCGCTTTGGTCATCACGCCCATGTTGGCGAATCCCGGGCCAGGCACGGCTCCCGGTGGCCCAAGGAATGCGAGCACGTTCCCGTAGCCGCAGTCGAGTGCTGCGAACAGAATGTCGACGGCGTGCGGATGTGGCAGTGGCGAAATGGTGGGTGGGGCGAAGGCCACCGTCATGTCTGCATGGGTGTATCCCGGCGGCCACTTCGGCGCATTGAGAGGTTGCAGATAGAGCTTCAGTACACTTGCCATGCCGCGTCCTTGCTTCATCAAGTCCGGGCAATCTTCCCGGCATCCGCAAACAGAAGCAAGCCGGAGGCCAGATCTCTCAGTCTCTACCCGACGCCACCGCCGCATCATGCAGCCCGCGCAGCTTCTTCTTGTTGATCTTGCCCACGCTGGTCCGCTCGATCGATTCCACGAAACTCACACGCTCCGGAATCGCATAGCGTGAGATATCCCCCGAACGACTGCGCGCTGCGACCAGCTCGATGATTTCGCCCTCGCTCACCTCGCTGCCCGGCTTCCTGACCACGAGTGGCAACGGGCGCTCGCCCCATTTCGTGTCGCTGATACCAATCACCGCAACCTCGCTGACGGCCGGGTGCAGCGCGATGATGTCTTCCAGAGCCAGCGAGGAGATCCACTCGCCACCGGTCTTGATCACGTCCTTGATACGGTCGGTCACCCGCAGGTAGCCGCCTTCGTCGATGTTGCCGATGTCCCCTGTGTGCAGGTAGCCGCCGGCCCAGAGCGCCGCCGAAGCCGCCGGGTCGTGCAGATAGCCCCCGGTGAGCCACGGTGCACGCGCCACCACTTCGCCAGTGGCGAGGCCATCGTGGGCGACATCGGCCATGTCCGGGTCGACGATGCGCAGGTCCACCAACGGCACCGGAGTACCGGCCTTGGTGCGCAGTGACAGCGCTTCATCCGGATCAGTCGAGGTGTCCACATCAATCTGCGCGACGGTCAGCAGCGGGCAGGTCTCGGACATGCCATAGCCGCCGAAGATATCGATACCCCGCGCCAATGCACGCTGCGCCAGCGCACGGGGCAGGGCGGCACCGCCGATGATCACCTTCCATCCACGCAGGTCGGCCTGCGCGGCGTCAGGATGTTCCAGCAGCATGTGCAGGATGGTCGGCACGCAGTGCGAGAAGGTCACCTTCTCGCGGGCAATCAACGCCAACAGATTTCCCGGCAGGTAGCGCCCCGGATAGACCTGCTTGATGCCCATCAGGGTTGCCACGTATGGCAATCCCCAGGCGTGAACATGGAACATCGGGGTGATCGGCATGTAGACGTCGTCGCGGTGCAGCCGTCCCTGGCTGGCCGCACTGCCGAGGGCAGCCATCCCCGCCAGTGAATGCAGCACCAGTTGCCGATGACTGAAGGAGACGCCCTTGGGCAAGCCGGTGGTGCCGGTGGTGTAGAACACCGTCGCGCGGGTGTTCTCGTCGAAATCAGGAAATTCACTGGCCGCCGCAGCGTCGCGCAGCCCGGCTTCGTACTCGGCGACGAAACCGGCCGGCAGCGGCCCATGGGCATCTTCCATCAGGATACGCGTGCGCAGATCGGGTAGCTGTTCGTCGATTCCATCCAACAGCGGCAGGAACTCGCGATTGACCAGCAGCACCCGTGCACCGCTGTGATTCAGTGTGTAGGCAATCTGCTCCGGTGCCAGGCGGATGTTCACCATCATCAGCACTGCGCCGATCATCGGTACCGCGAAGTAGGCTTCCAGGTAGCGGTTGCTGTCCCAGTCCATCACCGCCACCGTATCGCCATGCTTCACACCCAGCGAGGTCAGCAGCCCCGCCAGCTGGCCGATGCGGGCATGCAGGGTGCGGTAGTCGTAGCGGACCGTATCGCCGTAGACGATCTCCTGCCCGGGGGACACCGCCAGGGGTGTCAGCAGCAGTTGTTTGATCAACAGCGGATAGGCAGCGGCATCGGTAGCGGGGGCGGATGGCATGAGGGTTCCTCGTGGGCGGCATGTCGGTGGCCAGTCTTCTCCTGGCCACACTAGCCATCCCACCCGCCCGTACCAGCGTACCTAGGTACCTGTGCCTGTCGAAGGGTGATTTGCTACTCTCGCCAGGACATGCCGACCCTGCTCATTGCCGACGACCATCCCTTGTTCCGCGCGGCACTGCACCGCGCGGCCGAGGAGGCGGTGGCCGATCTCCAGATCAGCGAGGCCGACTCGCTGGACAGCGTGATCGAGACACTGGAGAGCCAGTCGATCGACCTGATGCTGTTGGACCTGCACATGCCGGGCAATCACGGCTTGGCGGGCCTGGCCACCATCCGCGCATTGCAACCGGGCCTGGCAATCATCATCGTCTCGGCCAATGAAGAGCCGCAGGTGATCCGTCGCGCCCTCGATCTCGGCGCGGCCGGCTATCTACCCAAGAGTTCGGGCCTGAACGAGCTGCAGGCGGCGCTGCAGTCGGTGCTCGACGGCGAGCGCTGGATCCCGGCGCTGCTGCGCGAACCGGTGGCACGGGTGGCGACGTTCAGCAGGGATGCCGACCTGGCCGCGCGCCTGGCCAGCCTGTCGGCACATCAGTACAAGGTGCTGGGGCTGGTGGCCGAGGGCCTGCTCAACAAGCAGATTGCCGACCGGCTGGGCGTACAGCTGCGCACGGTCAAGGCGCACATGACACGCATCATGGAGCGGCTGGGCGTGCGCAATCGCGCGCAGGCCATCCGCGTGCTGCACGAAATGGGATTGGCCGATCCGTCCCGGCAGATCGAAGAACTTCCTGAGCCCTGACCGGTCAGGACGGGGTGCTGGCCGCCAGCAGGTGGTTGATCGCCCAGCGCAGCGCCAACGGTTTGAACGGCTTGTTGAGCAGGGACAGCCCAGCGCCGCGCACCGCCTCGCGCGTATCGCTGCCGGCATCCGCACTGAGGATCACCGTCGGCCGCGGCCCATGCACGCCTACCAGCCGCTTCCACAGCGCAACACCGGTATCGCCATCATCCAGGTGATAGTCGAACAGCCACAGCGCCGCCTCGTGCGCTGAGGGTCCGATGTCATCGGCTTGGCCTGCCGCGATGACATCGCAACCCCAGGAAAGCAGCAGCTGCCGCATCGCCTCCAATGCGTCCGGGTCGTTGTCGACCACCAGCACGCGGACTCCCTTGAGCGCGCTGCTGCCGGCCGCTGGCGGCGAGCTGCGCGGGGTCGCCGGGGGGGCTGCGCGTTGCACGCTGATCGAGAAGGCCGAGCCGTGCTCGGGCACGCTGCGCAGGTGCAAGGGTGCGTGCAGCAGGTCGGCGATGCGGTGCGCGATGGTCAAGCCCAGGCCCAGCCCCTGGCCGTTGCTTCGATCGACCCGGTGGAATTCCTCGAACACCACCGCCTGCTGCTCCGGAGCAATGCCGGGGCCGGTGTCATGCACACCGATCAGCAGTGCCTGTCCCTGGCGGCGCACACCCATCAGCACACCGCCATGGCGGGTGTAACGGATGGCATTGGCCAGGAAATTCTGCAGCACCCGACGCAGCAGCAGGGGGTCGCTATGGACCCAGGCCTGGCTCCGCACATGGCGGAACTGCAGGCCACGCGCCGCTGCCAGTACCGCGAACTCCTGCGCGAGCGGATCCAGGACGGTCGACAGCGCGAAGGGGCGCGGATCGGCGACCAGCCCGCCCGCTTCAAGACGGGAGATATCCAGCAGCCCGGACAGCAGGTCGTCGGTGGAGTCCAGCGCACCACGGATCTGGCGCAGGAAACTGTCGAGGAACTCCGATTCGATGTGCTGTGACATCGCATCGGTCAGCAGCTGTGCCGCATGCAGCGGCTGGATCAGGTCGTGGCCGACCGCCGTCAGGAAGCGTGTCTTGGCAACGTTCGCGCGCTCGGCTTCGTGCACTGCCTGTTCCAGCCGTGCGGTGCGGTCCTGCACGCGGCGCTCGAGGGTTTCGTTGCTGCGCTTGAGTGCTTCCTCGGCACGCCGGAAGGCGGTGACGTCGGTGAAGGTGGCAACGTAGCCACCGCCGGGCATTGGATTGCCACGGATCTCGACGATGGTGTTGTCGGGGAAGATCCGTTCGGACAGATGCGGTGTGCCACGCCGCATGTGTGCGACGCGACGCTGCAGGGCCTTGTCGCGAGAGTCACCGGGGCCGTCGCCGATCTTCAGCTCGGCCAGCGCCCACGCTGTCAGATTGACCACCGGCTGCCCGACCTGCAGCAACTCGGGCGGAAACTTGAACAACGCGGCGTAGCGGCTGTTCCAGGCCACCAGCTGCAGCTGCGCGTCGACCACGCTGATGCCCTGGCTCATGTTCTCCAGCGCCGCTTCCAGCAGGCGCTGGTTGAAGCGCAGCACCTGGGTTGCTTCGCCGACTGCACGGGTCACCGCATCCAGTGGCGCAGTGCCGCCGTCGCGAGCGGCCTCCACCAGCAGCCTCGCCATGCCCGCACCGACCACGGCGCTCAGCTCGCGTTCGATGGTGATGACCCGGTCGTCGTCCAGCAGCTGCCCGGCATGCCCATCCATCAGTTGCCGGGCCCGCTCCTGGCCGAGGAAGCGTCCGGCCGTCCTGCGCAGCGAGGCTGCCGCCACCGCATCCCGTCGTCGCGGCAACGAGGGACGCACCGCGCGCGACACCAGCGCAACCGTCAGCAGGTTGACCGCCAGACTGGCGCCCATGCTGATGGCGATATGGCCCGACTGCAGGCGCAGCGAGACCACGGACAGCCAGTGCAGGTCATCGGGCCCCGAGGCTGGGGGCGTGGCAGGGATCACCATCGGCAGCAGCACCAGCCACAGCCAGGCCAACGACCCCAGCACGATGCCGGCGATGATGGCCGGGGAGGGCGTGCGCGGGCGATACACCGCCAGCAGGACCGCCGGCGCCAGCTGCGAGAGGGCGGTGAAGGACATCAGGCCGAAGTCGCTGAGTGCCTCGGTGTCGCTCATCGCCCGGCTGTACAGCCACGACATCAGGAACACGGCGAGAATGCCGGCACGGCGGAAGGCCAGCACGCGCGGACGCAGGTCGGCCGCCGCGGCTCCGCCGGCAATGCCGTCCAGCAACCGTGAGCCGAAGCCATGGTTGCCGAGCATGATCGACAGGGTCAGCCCGGACAGGATCATCATGCCGGTGGCGGCGCTCAGGCTGCCCAGATAGGCCAGCAAGGCCAGCAGGTGGTGGCCACCGGCCTGCGGCAGCGCCAGCACGTACAGGTCAGGCGACACCGATGCGGGCAGCTGCGCGGTACCGGCCAGCGCCATCGGCACCGACGGCAGCCCGATCAGCAGCAGGTAGACCGGGAACAACCAGCGTGCCGTCCTCAGGTCCGAGGTCTGGCGCAGTTCGACCACGCCG
This sequence comes from Stenotrophomonas sp. SMYL11, assembly GCF_036320005.1. Taxonomy (NCBI): domain Bacteria; kingdom Pseudomonadati; phylum Pseudomonadota; class Gammaproteobacteria; order Lysobacterales; family Lysobacteraceae; genus Stenotrophomonas; species Stenotrophomonas sp. SMYL11. Next base: position 83,947 of record NZ_JAWIRS010000001.1, on the reverse strand, counting down.
ACATGGAACTGGTGCGGCAGGGTAAACGCGGAGATCGCCCCCAGCGCGACCATGGTGAGATAGTCCGGCATGATGGCTGGTGGCGGCAGCTGCGCCATCTTTTCCAGCAGCGGCGTGCCCGCCTGGCGCACCGACAGCGCCGCATAGAGGCCAATGGCCAGCAGCGCCACCAGCTTCAATACCGACTCCAGCCCCAGTGCGACCACGATGCCACGATTGGGCTCGGTGGCCGATGCCTTGCGTGCACCGAACAGCAGGGTGAACGCGGCCATCGTCAGGGCGAACCAGAACGACATGTCCAGCTGCGCGGCAGCAGGCGCGAAACGATCGCCCAGCAGCGCGCCCAGGCCCTGACTGACAGCCTTCAACTGCAGGGCGATGTAGGGAATGATGCCGAACAGTGCCACCAGGGTGATGGTGAAGCCGAGGCCGCGATCGGCACGCAGTCGTGCGACGACCAGATCAGCGATGGTGGCACTGTTGTGCTGCTTGGCCAGCCGCCCCAGGCGGAGCAGGAACGGCAGGCCGAACGCAAAGATCAACGCCATGCCGGCCAGGGTGGGTGGAATCGGGAAGCCCCATTGCAGTCCCTGCGAGGCCGCGCCGTAGTAGGTCCACGCGGTGCAGTGCACGGCCAGCGACAGCGCATGGATGAGCGGCCATGCCTTCGAAAGCCGGTGCCCCCGGTGCTCACCCCACAGCGCCACGCCAAACAGCAGTGCGGTCCATGCAATGCAGGCGAAGAGGACGATGGAGGGCGTCAACATCGCTCCAGTGTAGGCAGAGAACCGAGCAGGGTGGTGCTAGGGAGCGACCACGATCAGTGACAGCTGCTCAGCGACCAGTGCCAGCTCGCCATCGGCAACCCGCTCGACGGCCTTGCGCTGGGTCAACAGCCACTGGCCGGGCTGGCGCGCGTCCAGCGACAGCAGCTGCGAGCGTACCCGCACCCCGGACCCGCTGGGTACCGGTGCCAGGAAGCGGACCTTGTTGAGGCCGTAGTTGAGCACATGGGCGATGCCGGGGAAGCGGGTGAGGGCGGCCACATCGTCCTGCACGGTGAGCGAGAGCAGCAGGAAACCGTGCACGATGGTCTGCCCGCCCGGCAGCTGGGTCTGCGCGCGGCCTGGATCGACGTGGATCCAGTTGTGGTCGCCGGTGGCGTCGGCAAAGGCATCGATGCGCGCCTGGTCCACGCGGGTCACGCCACTCACCCGCTCGCTGGCCGCCCACTGCTGCAACGCCTGCAGCGCGGGAGGCAGGTTGCTGTCCACACTCACGCCACACGCTCCAGCAAGGTCAGGATCGCGTCACGCGCCTCTGGCTCGGACAGCATCGGAGCGTGTCCCACATCCGGCACTTCCACAAGGCGGGCACTTTCCGAGGTGGCCGCCATCTGCCGCGCGACATCGGCCGGCAGGATGTCGGACAGCGCACCGCGCACCACCAGTACCGGCACCCGTGCGGTCAGCCCACGAACCGCACGCCACAGCACCGGCCGCAGCAACCACAGCAGCCAAGGACGTGTCGTTCGGATCACGGCCGGATCGTAATCCAGCTCCAGCAGTCCATCGCTGCGCGGGCGGAAGGTGCGCACCGCCATCTGCCGCCAGTCGTCGGTACTGAAGCGAGGGAACGCGGCCTTGCCGATGGATTCCATGTAAGCCGTGGCCTGCACCAGGTCCATCGGCGGCACCGGCTTGCCGGCGTACTTGCCGATCCGTGCCAGCGCCTCACGCGGCACCTTGGGGCCGGCATCGTTGAGCACCGCGCCCGCGATCCGCTCGGGCGCGCGCGAGGCGAGGGTAATGGTCACCAGCACGCCCAGCGAGGTGCCGACGAACACTGCCTTGTCGATGTTCTGCGAACGCAGCAGCGCAACCATGTCGTCCGCGTAGGCACGCGGGTTGTAGCTGGACGGGTCATATGCGCGTTCCGACCCTGCGCGACCGCGCAGATCGACCGCGATCACGCGCCAGCCCTCGGCGGTAAGCGCATCGGCAAGCGCATCGAAATCGGCGCCATTGCGGGTCAGCCCGGGAATGCAGACCACCGTGCCACGCGCTGCCTGCCCCGCATCGGGTGCATGGTCGCGTGCGTGCAGGCGCAACCCATCATTGCTGTTCCAGTACAGGTCGTCGTAAGACTGCGTCATGCAGGAGCTTCCTGGAGATCGTAACGGATGCGCTAGAAATCGTAACGGACGCTGAGGCTATATTGGCGTGGCGGACCATAGAAGCCAATCAGCGTGCCGACCGCCGGGATGTTGTAGCCGGTGGTGCGGTATTCCTTGTCGGCCAGGTTGGTGCCCTGCAGCGAGAAGGTCCACGCATCATCCAGGCGCCAGATGACGCCGGCATTGACCAGGCCGTAACCCTGCTGGCGGATCACCGGGCTCAGATCGGTGGTCGGCCACACTTCGCTCTGGTAGCTGTAGCTCACCCGTGCCGAAAGGTTGCTGCCATTGGCCAGCTCGGTACGGTACTCCACGTTGAACGCTCCGGAGAATTCCGGCGCATTGGTGAACTTCATCTGCTTGGCCACATTGACGCCACGGTCCATGTACTCGTCGTACTTGGTGTCCAGCCAGGCCAGGTTGCCGGAGATCAGCCAGTGCTGGCTGGGCAGGTACTGGTATTCAACTTCAAGGCCCTTGACCGTGCCCGCGCCGGCATTGGTGAAATCACCGAAGAAGGAATCGTCGATGCCATCGCCATTGGTATCCAGGCCGGTGAACACCGACAACTGGATGTCCTTGTACTTGTTGTAGAAGGCCGACAGATTGAGGAACAGGCGCTGGTCGAGGAAGGCCATCTTGCTGCCGACCTCGTAGCTGTCCACGGTCTCGTCGTCGAACGGCTCGGCCGAGCGCGGCACCGCCACGGCGTTGGCGCGGATGTTGTAACCGCCTGACTTGAAGCCACGCGTGGCCAGACCGTAGACCATGATGTCCGGGGTGATCTGGTAGTCCAGCGAGACCTTGGGCGAGACGTTCTTGAAGTTGGTCTTCTTGTCGAAGTCCGCGGTCACCGCCACCGGCCGGCTGAAGCCCGGGTCGGCGTAGAGGCGGTTCAACACGATCGCGCGCTTGTCCTCATCGGTGTAGCGGGCACCGACATCGAGCTTCAGCTTGCTGGTCAGGTCGAAGGTCCAGTCCGCGTACAGCGCGATACTGTCGGTCAAGACCTTGCCCTGGTTGTCGGCGAACTGCGCACTGAAGTAGTTGTTCTGGATCTGGCCGCCCGCCTCGCCACTGAACTGATACAGGCCGACCACGCCGCGCACGCGGCCGCCGGCGTCGTAGTTCAACTGCACTTCGTTGCTGACCTGGTCGTCATGATAGGTGCCACCCACGTCGGCCAGCTTGACCGGCGTGGTATCGAAGTCGATGTTGGCTTCGCTGTCCGATTCGCGTTTGGCGACCACGTACTTCAGCGCAATGTCCTCGTTCGGTCGCCAGTTCACCGTGGCCGAGGCACCCTTGCTCTCCACGTTGTTGAGGTTGCGCATGCCCGAGCGTATGTCATAGCGGCTGTCCATCGGCGGGTACGCGCGCAGGAACGGATTGGGCGCCAGCATCTTCGAACCGCGCATGCCGGACTGATCGTCGATCCAGTCCAGTGCGAACTGCACGTCGAAGTCATCGCCCGCGTACGCGCCCAGGTTCAGGCGTGCCGCGTTGATCTGCTTGTCACTGACCGGCTGGCCATTGAAGGTGTTCTCGCCGAAGCCGTCGTGGTTCATGCTGGCCACCGCCACACGGGCGCGCAGGCCACTGTCGGTGCCGCCAATCGGGCCGCCGATGGCCGCCTTCGCATCCAGCTGGCTGTAGTTGCCCACGGTGATCTGGGCGAAGCCCTCGGTCTGGGTCGGCAGGCCGCGCGAGATGTACTTGATCGCACCGCCGATGGTGTTCTTGCCGTAGAGCGTGCCCTGCGGGCCACGCAGCACCTCGATGCGCGAGACATCGAACACATCCAGCAGCGCACCCTGCGGACGCGCGATGTAGACGTCATCCAGGTAGATGCCCACGCCCGGATCGGCGCCCCAGGTGGGATCGGACTGGCCGATGCCGCGGATGTAGGCGGTGACCGTGCTGCTGGCACCACGGGCGGCGTAGATGGTCAGGTTGGGGACCTGTGCATCGAGGTCGCTGATGTCCTGGACATTCATCTTGTCCAGCGCCTCGGAGGTAAATGCGGTGACGGCAACCGGCACCTCCTGCAGGGTCTCCTCGCGTTTGCGCGCGGTGACCTTGATGCTGTCCAGGTTGGTCGGCGAAGCGGATCTGCCTGCCGTCGGCGCGTCCTGTGCCAGTACCGGCCCTGTGGCCAGCAGCGCGCCGATCATGAGACTCAAACAATTCCGTTTCATTCGGTCCTCCCCCAGGCATGAGCGTGCGGATGGCCCATTGCCACCCCTGCAGCCAAGGCTAGCGGTGCCATCGGCGAGCAGCGAGTGGACCTAGGTCCAGTCGGCAGCGGCCCGTGGATGCGGATACTGGGCGCGCCCCCAGCCGGAAGCGGTCCCCGGTACTACTTCATCCACGACTCACTGACGAGGATCTGGCCATGAAATCCGGAATCGATTCGATCAAGGTGTTACTGCTGATGTTGTGCAGCTGGCTGGCGATGGCGGGCAGCGCGGTTGCCGCTGGCCCGGCCGGGCATTGGGATATCGGCCTGTACGGCAATCTGTTCGGCGCCCGCGAGTACCAGGTATGGGTGCCGGCCGGCTATGACGACAGCCAGCCGCTGCCGCTGCTGTTGGTGCTGCATGGCTGCGTGACCGGGCCGAACCTGATGGGCGAGGCGTCCGGCTTCAATGACGTTGCCGACAGCGAAGGGTTCATCGTGGTCTACCCCCGGCAGAACGTCACCTCCAACCCGGCCCGCTGCTGGAACTGGCAGTTGCCGATCAACCAGGCCCGCGACAGCGGCGAAGCGTCGATCCTGGCCGGCATCGTGGACAAGGTGAAGGCGGGCTACAGCGTGGATCCGCATCGCGTCTATGTCACCGGCATTTCCGCGGGCGGTGCGATGACCTCGATCATGCTGGCCTGCTATTCGGATATGTTCGCTGCCGGCGCCATCCATTCCGGTGGCATGTTCAAGGGGGCGACCACGATTTCCGGCAGCGCCTATGCGTTGCTGGCCGGCAGCATCTATTCCCCGGACAGCAATGGCCGGCTGGCGTGGCAGTGTTCGGGTTCGCCGTCGCCGCGACCGCTGCCGGTGCTGGTGTTCCATGGCAGCGCCGATCTCACCGTCAATCCGGTGAACGGCCAGCAGGCCGTGCGCCAGTTCCTGCAGACCAATGATCTGGCCGACGACGGCCTGGACAACGACTCGGTGAAGTACGTGCCGACCAGCACCTATCACGGCCAGGTGCCGGGTGGACGTGCGTATACGGTGGATACCTACGCCTACGGTGGCAGGACGCTGGTGCAGCACCATGTGGTGCAGGGCATGGGCCATGCGTGGAGCGGCAGCCAGTCCGGCCTGCCGTTCACCGACCCGAAGGGGCCGGATGCCACGCTGATCACCTGGCTGTTCCTGAAGGACTACCAGCGCTGAGGGGAGGGGCAATCCTTGCCGGTGCGGGAGCCACGCGCTCCCGCATCCGTCAACGTGGCTCCTGCGGCCGCTGATCGTCGGCATCCGATGTCCGCTGCCGAGTGCCTCGTTCCGCCAGGAAGCGCTTGGGTGGTGCACCCACGGTCTTGCGAAACATGGTTACGAATGCCCCGGCGCTGTCATAGCCCAGGTGGTCCGCAACGGCCTGTACTGTCCTGCCTTTGGCCAGCAGCGGCAGTGCCACCACCACGTGCAGCTGCCTGCGCCAGCGCCTTACGCTTAAACCGGTTTCTCCAGAGAACAGGCGCGACATGTTGCGCTCGCTCATTCCAATCCGGCTCGCCCAGACTTCAAGCGTTGCCCGTTCGGCTGGCGTGTCCAGCATTGCGTTGGCCAGCCGGCGCAACCTTGCATCGGATGGCATGGGCAGATGGAGCCACTCCGGTGGCGCGGCGATCAGCTCATCCAGGAACACGGCCATCAGGCGGTCCTGCGCGCTGCCGGGCTCGTAGTGCTGGGGAAGGGCGGACGCGCGCTCCAGCAGGGCCTGCATGAAGGGAGTGATCGCCATCGCAGCGCACTGCGTCGGCAGCCCCGGCACGACGCCGGATTCCACGAACACCACGAAGCCATGCGGCCGTCCACTGCTGCTGGCCCGATGGGACAGGCCACCGGGAATCCAGATCGCGCCCTGTGGCGGAACCACCCATAGTCCGGCTGCGGTCTCCAGCATGATCAAGCCACGCGTGGCAACCAGCAGCTGCGCCTTCCGATGCGCATGGAAGGGCATCTGCCAGGCATCTGGAATGGGGTCCAGCCCAAGCACCATCACCGGAAGATCGACACGGTCCGGGTAGTCGGGCCCAACCTCGCTCAGCCCTGCAATCGAAATCTCCACGCTGGTACCTACGCCCCAAAGCCACGCCGGGCAGCACGGTAGCGCTTACTCGTCATCGCGTGCCGATCCCGGTTCGCGCCTGTGCCAGACACAGATCAGCCCCATCAGGACATGGATGATGGGTGGATCCGTCCTTCCTGCTTCGGCAGCCAGTGCTTTCTCGCTCACGTTGGCATCCTCTCTGTTCGAGGACCGGTAGCGTAGGTGGCAAGCCGAAGGGCGTCATTCGACAGTTCCGCCAGGTGATTCACCAATCCGGCCATATCCTCAGCCGGGCCAGGCAATCACCACGTGGGCGCGAGCTACAAGGCCGGAACCGTGATCCTCTGCAGGTCGAGCTTGGCCCTCAGAGCGTAGTGCTTGCGGGTGACCGGAACGACGCAGGTCAGGCGGGGATCGACATAGTCCCGGAACAGCGGCGGCCGTGGAGAAGACAGGTAGAACCCGCGATCCTGCTTGACCGCTGCCGGCAGCAGAATCTCGCTGAGGTCGCTGTCGGAGGCATCGGTGACGAGGCAGGGCGCATGGCGGAACCCGAGCCGGCGCAGCAGGTACAGGCGATGGGAGCCATTGGTCAGCACCAGGCGCTTGCCAAACCGGGTGGCGCTGATCAGGTTGTCACTGAAACCAAGATAGATGACGACGGCGTGGCTGGCCGCGCCGAACGGTTCGTAATCGGTGATGGCAGCCGGATCGAGGGTCGCCACGTCGAGGAAACGCAGGTCGTTCGAGGTGGACGCGAAGGTGTAGCTGCCATCGGACTGGGTGAAGCGTACTTCCGGATGTGCATGGCTGCCGCTGCGGGCGACAAGCTGCATGACCTCCTGCGCGGTGGGCGAGGAGGTCAGGGATGCCGCCAACTGGTCGATGTGACGCAGGTTGATGCACTCCTGGAAGATCACCAGTCGATCGATATCGACCATCTGCCAACTGCGCGGCAGAACACTCGTCATGCGGTGCATCGAGGGTTGCCGCAGCGCCTGCTCAGCCAGCGGCAGCATCTCATCCGGCAACGCATGGACATTGATGGCATCTGCCTCACCGGCGTCTTCCTGCTGCAGCCTCAGCACCGCGGCACGAGCCGTCCGCCAGTCCTCCACCAGCGCAGCCTCGTCGAGGCGTCCCGGTGGGCAGCGCTCCCGTACGAAGCGGATGAACTTCGGCAGGGGAAACATCCCCTTCAGCAGAAGTGTGGGATCCAGCCCGTCATCACTGATCTCGGTGTTCATCCCTCTTGCCTCTCATGGGTCGCATCGACAGCGGGCGGGCGGCGTCATTCGTCACGCCAAAATAATATGTTATAGCGTAACATTTCAGTGCCTTGGCGGCAATCGCCCTGCAATGTAGTGGCGATGGTGGCTTGGCTGCTCCGTATCCGATGCAGCGCGGTTCAACGCAATGCGTGGGTACATCCACTGACGATAGGAGATGTTCATGAACGAGCTGATTGAGCTGGGTGTAGTGGCAGGACAGCAGAACCCTGAGGATCAGGGTGTGGGTGGCGAACTGATCGAGCTGGGCTCGGTCGTTTCGGAAACGAAGGCGCACAACCACGGCACGTTGTGGGATGGCGTGTTCCCGACCACGTCGCCCTGATCCACTGCGCAATGTCGCATCTGCGGTGCATGCCCTGCATGCACCGCTTCTCCGGTTCCGGCGCAGGAGCACATGATGGAGCAGGCTGTTGCCCCGTACTTCCTCTCAAAGCACGCGCACGTCTGTGTCACCGGCGATGCCATGGTGATACTGGACCAGGCCACGGGAAAGTATCTTTCCCTTGAAAAACGCGGCGCCGCAGGCCTTGGCAATCTCGTTCTCGATTGGCCCCTGCGGTCCGAAGATGCAAGCGCCCCCAGGCTTCTGCAGGCCCTGATCGACCGCCGCCTGATCACTGCGGATCCGCAGCAGGGGAAATCCGCCGCCAGCCCCGCCATTGCGCTGCCACGGCACTGGGTGCGCGAGGGCGAGCCGCGGGGCCGTCCTCCGATCAATGCGCGCGACCTCCGCCGATTCATTGCCTCGTGCGCCTATGCCGTCTGCAGCAGAACATTCCTTCCTTTCAGTACCACGGTGTCGGCCGTGCGCCGTCGGGCGGATCGCGGCCACAGCAGGCCGGTGAGCGCTGAAGAACTGGCCTTGCGCGTGCGGGTGTTCGACTGGCTTCGACCCCTGGCATTCCGGAAGACCGATGAATGCTTTCTCTACTGCCTGGCGATGCGCGGGTTCCTGTCGAACTACGGCATCGTTCCGGCCTGGGTGTTCGCGGTCAGAACCCAGCCGTTCGCCGCGCACTGCTGGCTGCAGCACGGCGATCAGGTGTTGACCGACATTCCCTTCAACCTGCGCCGGATGGTTCCCATCCTGGTGCTGTAACGAAACCTGCCATGTACCGATACATCGCCGTGCTCTGGAACACCCACTCGGAATCCGCGACGGCGCAGGCGGAACGGATCGTGGAAAGGATCGGCGCCCGGCTGCCCGGCATCGCCTGCGTGCTGAACGACAACGGCGCGGTGATCCACGTGCAGAGCGACAACCACGGCTATTTCGAATGCAATCGCTCGAACGCGCTGGTGGTACTGGGCAAGCTGTTTCACAAGATGTTCGGCGAAGGCACCGTGCCTGGCCGCGTGAACCTGGATGCCGCATCAGCACACGCCGCATGCAGCAGCCAGGGCCGCAGCATCATCGAACAGTACTGGGGTCGCTACGTGGCGTTCGGCTTCCAGCAGGAAACAAGGAGCTGGTTCGTCCTGCGCGATCCCACTGCGGAGATCCCGTGCTACCTGACCACGGTGGGCCAGCTGACGTTGGTCTTCTCCAACATGGAAGACTGCCTGATGCTGGGCCTGCGCGATTTCAGCGTCGACTGGTCCTTCCTTTCGTACTCGCTGCTGTACCCGTTTCGTGATGGACTGCAGACCGGCTTCAAGGAGGTCACGGCGATAGAAGCGGGCGAAGCGGTTTCAATCCGCGATGGTGAGCCGGTGGGCCGGCACTGCCAGTGGGACGTGGTGCGTCTGGCCCGCGACGCGCCGATCGAGGATCTTCAGGAAGCCGTGTCGCTGGCGCGTTCCACGCTGCTGGGCTGCATCGGTGCACTGGCCAGCCAGCACCGGCGCATCCAACTGCAGCTGTCGGGCGGGCTGGATTCCTCGATCATCCTGGCCGGCCTGTTGCAGGCGCCATCGGCGCCCGAGGTGGCGTGTGTCCATCACTACGATGATGGCATTGGCGCCGACGAACGGCTGTTTGCGCGGATGGCGGTGCAAGGGGCCAGTGATTCTTCGGGCAGGCGTTGCGAATACATCGAGTACCGAAGGCAGCCTCACTGCGCGCTGGAAGAGATCATGACCTTCCCGCGCACGGCCCGGCCGGCGCATTGTTCCGGCTATCTTCTCCACCGCCGTGACGTCGCCTTCGACGGTGACACCGTGCAGTTCACCGGTGTCGGCGGTGATGCGGTGTTCCTGCGTTTCAAGGGCAACGCCGCTGCGATCGACTATGCCTGGCGACGCGGCATCGACCGCGCGTTCTTCGGCGTGGCCTTCGAAACCGCGCAATCCGGCGACTCACTGTACGGCGTACTGAGGGATGCAGTCGTGCACGGCCTGCTGAAGCGGCCGGGCATCATCAATGGTCGCTGGGGCAAGCCCTGCCCGTGGGTGCGGGTGGACCTGTCCGAACAGGACAGTCTGCAGCCGGCCTGGTTGCGGCATGCGCAGGCGCAGGGCCATCGAGTATCACCCTACAAGCTGGCCCATATCGGCCGGATGGTATTCCCGACCAGCGTCCTTGATCCGTTTGAAGGCGCCGGCCACTGGCATGGCGTATCGCCGATCAGTGCGCAGCCGCTTGTCGAACTGTTCGCGCGCATTCCGCTGCACCTGCTCATCGCGGACGCGGAAGACCGCACCATCGCGCGGCGTGCAATGAAAGGCCTGTTGCCGGAGGTGCTGCTGTCGCGGAAGGTGAAATCCTATCTGGATGATCACTCGGTGGCCGTCACCCAGGGGCACCAGCAGTTCATCAGGAATCTACTGGTTGACGGCATGCTGGCCAGGCGCGGCTATCTCGACAGCGCGCTGGCCGATGCGGGCATCCAGCAGGTCGGCCCGGACCACTCGTCGCAGGTGCTCGGCATCTTCGGCCCGCAGATCAACATCGAAGCGTGGCTGCGGCGCTGGTCCGGCCAGCATGGCACGCAGGCGGCCGCAGTGGCCTAGGCGCTGCGGCTCATTTCTTCCAGGTACAGGCTCTCAAGATCGTTCGCGGTGATCGTGCTGGCATCCAGCGTCCTGCGCAGGCGGCCGGCCCGCATCAGGCCGATGGTGGTCGCCACTTCCCGGGCGCGGAACAGATCGTGGGTGGCCATCAGGATCGCCGTGCCGCGATCGCGCTGCCGCACGATCAGCTCGTGGAACTCGGCCGACGCCGTTGGGTCCAGGCCCGAGGTGGGCTCATCCAGCAACAGGGCGCTGGCTTCCTTGGCGATGGCCAGTGCGATGCCGACCTTCTGCCGCATGCCCTTGGAATAGAGGCCCACGCGTCGCCCGAATGCGTCGGTTGCCAGGCCGGCGGACCTGAGTGCGTCCTTCAGCCGTGCAGGCGAGCGTTCCTCGACACCGGCCAGGCGCGCGAAGTAATCCAGATTCTCGTAGCCGGTCAGCTCGTCGTACAGCGCCACGGTCTCGGGGATGTACAACAGCCGCCGGCGTACCTCCTGCGGTTGCTGGTGCGCACTGAGACCGTCCACTTCGGCCGCACCCGAGGTGGGTTTCAGAAAGCCAAGGAACAGCTTGATGGTGGTCGACTTTCCGGCGCCGTTGGCGCCCAGCAGGCAGAATATCTCGCCCGGCTTCACCTCGAAACTGACGTCATCCAGCGCCCGATGTGCACTGTGTTCCATGACCAGGCTTTTTGCAGACAGCATGTGGACGTCTCCTCAGGGCATTTCCAGTCGACTGCGCAGCGCTCCGGCCGCAAGCAGGACAAGCAGGGTGGCGATGATCAAGGCAGCAAGATCGGCCAGGACACCGGGCCGGGCGGTGCCCGCGGGCTCGCGGTACTGGAAGCGGGGCAGTGCGTCGTACTCTTCAAGGGTCTGCGGCGCGTCACGGTCCAGATAGCTCTTGTGCAACAGCCGTCGTGCCTGCCAGAAGTCGTGGACCTGGTGCTGGAAGTCGAGCGCGCGGTCGGCATCCGAGCCTGCGATGCGGTCGAGTGCGTCCTGCGTCGCCACAGCCGGCAGCAGCAGCCGCACCTTGTCCAGAACCTGGCGATGTGCGGCCTCGGCCTGCGCATGCGAGGCCATCAGGCGTTCCAGTTCCCGGTCAGCTGCAACCCGATCGGCGTAGGCTTGGCGCACAGTGTCGGAGATGACGGGGGACGGCGAATTCACTGGCGCCGACGTCGCATGCTCGCGCTGCTGGCGCTTGGCGATATCTGACTGCATCGCTTTTACTTCGGTGGCGAACTGCATCTGTGACGGCGGCGGCGCGATCAGGTTCACCGTGGCCAGGGTCAGCGACGGCGCCATGACCACGATCAGCAGCCACAGCGCGCCGGCGGCGATGGCCGCCTCGGTGGTGCGCCGGGCAACGCAGCCGATCAGCAGTGCCAGGGCCAGCCAGAAGGCGCCGTAGAGGAGGACGGTCAGTGCCAGCATGGCCAGGCCTGCAGGACTGCGCGCGCCGGCCCCGATCGTCACCGCCAGAAGGATGGCCAGTGCGGGCAGCAGCACCACCAGGCCACGGGCCAGCACCTTGACCACCAGCAGGCGCGTTGCCGACACCGGCTGCGACAGCACCAGCGCCGCGATGCCGCGCTCGCGCTCACGGGACCACAGATCGTGGGTGGCCACGAGAATGACCAGCGGCAGCAGGAAGACGATCACGAAGGCCAGGTCGAACCGTCCCGCAGCCCGTGCCGCTGGATTGCCGATGTCGGCCCAGACGTGCTTGAGCAGCTGGGTCGGATCACCCAGCGCGACCACATCGGCGGTGTAGGGGTAGGCGTCTGCCTGGCCGATCGACAGCGGTGCCATGGCGGCGGGCGCAAGCACCGGCTGGGCGCGGGGCAGCACCGAGGGCGCCTTGCCGACGAATGCCCGGCTGCGTTCCTTCGTCTGTTGTTCTTCCTGCTTGATCAGGGCGATGGCCGCCTCGCGCTGGTCCACCCATGCGCGGCCGTTCCACGCGGCGTAGGCACCCAGCCCGAGCAGCAGGACAAGCAGCACCGGCAGCGCTCGATCACGCAGCAATCGGCGGATCTCGTAGCGTGCAATCGACACACCGCTCATGGCGATCTCCCCAGCTTCCGTGCAGAGATGAGCACCACCACGCAGCCCAGCATCAGCCAGGCCAGCAGAATGACGAGATTGCCGCGCTGCGCGATAGCAGTGCCGGCCAGGGTCTGTTGCGGCGGCCGGTACTCCACTGAACGGGTGATGCCGGCGATGTCGGCCACGTGCTTCCCGCCCTGCGGTGCCTTGTGCAGTTTCACTTCCTGGTTCAGTGCCTGGATCAACCGATAACGGTAGTCCTCCACGCCGCGCAGGAACGCCAGATGCGCCGGGAAATCCGTGCCGGCGAAGGCGCGCGACCAGGACTGCAGCGCCAGCGTCGGCGAGGCAAAGGCAAACAGGCGCTGGGTGGCGTCCTGCTGCTGGTAGGTGGCATGCAGGCGATCGAAATGACGGTTGTAGACGCGCGTCGAGTTGGCCTCGGCAAACTCCAGCGCCACGCCACGGAAGTTCAGCGGCAGGTCGTCAACGCTGTCGACCCGGTAGCGCGCCATCAACGCCGCGCGCAGGGCATCAAGGCGTTTGTCGGCCGGGTCATGGCCATCCGCGCCGTTCTCCGCTTCCTCGGTCACGCCGGTCCGGAATGCCGGTGCCGAAGGAGTCGGGTACATGGATTCGGCAACCGCAGGCGCGACCCTCGGCAGCAGCAGTGTGGACACCACCCAGAAGCCCAGCAGCACGACCAGTGACGTCCGTGCCGAGCCGGCAAGAGCCGACACCCCCACGGTAAGTGCACAGAACACCAGCAGATAGAGCAGGTAGGCGGCCGCCAGTGCGAGCAGGGCGGCAAGATCCGCGGTGTCGCCATACTGGACGGACAGGCCCGGAAGACTGATCAGCAGCATGGTCAGCACCAGCAGCAGCGAGGCGGTCGCCAGGGCAATCAAGCGCCCGCTGATCAGCACGCCGGCCGAGGCACCGGTGCCGAGCTCCTGGCGCAGCGTCTCGCGGGCCACATCGCCGGACAGTGTGGCGAACCCGGCCAGGACGATCAGCAGCGGCGCCACCACCTGCAGCGCCCACGCCGCAGAGAAACCCTCGAAGCGGCTGAGTGCAGTGCCACCATCCACGGCACGGTGCCGGGCCGGGTTCTGTGCGTGGCCTTCGATGAACACCGAGGTTCCCAGGTAGTCCGTCAGCCCCGGGTCCAGTGCAGCCAGTGGCCGCACAGGGGCAGCAATGGCACGCCCCACATGTGCGGCGCTATGCGGGTCGATCGTGCCCTGGCTGTTCCAGAGCCGCGCCTCTTCCTCGCTCATTGCCTGCCGCTCCTGCGCCTGCAGGGTCAGGCGTGCGGCACCACTGAGCACCGATGCTCCCGCAATCAGCAACAGGGCAAGGGCGAGCCAGAGCACGCGCCGCTCGCGCCACATCAGCGTGAGCTGGGTTGCCGCAACAGCAAACGCCTGCTGGATGGCCATGACGGACCGGGACAAGGCAGGGGCTTCGGCACGCATGGCGGCTTACCAGCGGTGCGTCAGCGTCATGGACAGGAAGCGACCCAGCGCTGTTGCATTGGTGGGGTCATAGCCGGTGTTGATGCTGTTGACGATGAACGGCGGATCCCGGTCGAACAGGTTCTGCACGTTGAAAGCAAGCGATGTGCCACGCTGCGGATCTGCCGATGGGCCGAAGTGATAGGCGAGATTCAGATCGACGGTCGTCCAGGAGCTGACGTGCGGCCGGGAGACATTGGCAGGGTCGCGATAACTGTCCACGTAGTTCACGAAGAGCCCGCCCGCTGCCTGCTGCCGGCTGAGTGTGATGCCGCCGCGCATCTTGAGATCGACGGGGTAGTACACCGCGTTCACCGCATCCACCTCGGGCGATGTACTGGTCACGCGCCGCTTCGATTCGATGATGTACTGCCCGGCCAGGTTCATCGCGATGTGGGTCTGGCCGGCGTCGAAGCCATAGGATCCGCTGAAGTCGACACCACGCTGCCGGGTAAAGGCGTTGTTGCGGAAGCGGTTGTCGAGGATCACCTGGCTGTTGGTTTCGTCCGTGCCTGGCTGCAACGCATACGGCCCCACGCGCGAGACGAACAGTCCCAGGCCAGACACGCCCAGCTGGCGCGCCTGCTGGATCTGCTGTTGCGTGGGATTGGTGGTCAGGATGTCTGCGTAAGGTGCGGTGGACTGCTGGAACAGCGACGGGAAGCTGCTGCCGAAACCACTGCCGATGCGGTCGGCGTATTCGATGTGGTAGTAGTTCGCGTCGATCTTGAGGCCGGGCACGGACGGTGGCGCGAACGAGAAACCACCGGTCCAGGTCTTGGCACGCTCAGGGCCCAGATCCGGGTTGCCATTGGAGAGCATCATCAGGATGGTGTTGCCATTGGCTGCGCTCGGGTTGGGCACATTCGCCACCACCACGGTGTTGTTCAACTGCATGTCCTGGTACACCGGCGCCCGGTAGGAACGGCCATAACTGGTGCGGAACGACAGCCCCTGGGTCGTCTCCCACAGCAGGCCGAATTTCGGGTTCAACGTGGAGCCGAAATCGCTGTAGTCGTCGTAGCGTGCTGCCGCGGTCAGGGACAGGCTGCGCACGCCCGGCAGTTCCTTCAGCAGCGGAACGTTGAGCTCGGCAAAGGCGGACTTCACGGTGCGCTGCAGGTCGAGGGGCTTTTCCAGGCCGCGGTGATCGATCAGTTCGTAGCCGTCGCGGCGGTAGCCAGCGCCGAATGCCGCACGAACCCCACCGGCGGGCAGGCTGAACAGCTCGCCGTCGGCGACCAGGTCCAGGTAACGCGATTCGGAGTTGGTATTGGTGGGTGGCGCGGTACTGGCCGAACTGCCGGTGATGGTGGTGCGCTGGTAGGACACATCGCTCCTGCCGAACCCGGAATCCAGGCGCGCCTGCCACCCGCGCGGAAGATCCAGGGTGAGTCCGGCGAACAGGTCGAACTGCCGCGTGTGCGGGAACAGGCGGGTTTCGTCGGCGGTGCCGGAAATGGTGGTGTCCATTTCGCGCTTGGCGAACGAGCCGGTCACGTTCAGGGTCAGCACATCGCTGAGCTGCTGCACGCCGTCCACATACAGGCTGTGGCGCTTGGATCCCGGGTAGAGGTCGTACGGTTTGACCCGCACGTTCTTCGAGAAATCCTTGTCCACCGCCGGCAGGTTGCTCTGCTTCAGGAACTCGTAGCTGGCCAGCAAATGACCGCCATTCCATGACCAGCCTGCCGACTGCGATGCCTGGTACTCCTCCATGCTGCCGGCGGTGACGGCGCCGTAGCGCACAGCAGTCTTGTAACCGGTGAAGTCGCGGCGCAGGATGATGTTGACCACGCCGCCGACCGCATCGGTGCCGTAGATGGCCGAGGCACCATCGGTGAGGATCTCCACACGCTCGACGGCACTGAGCGGAATCAGGGAGATATCCACGTACTGGTAGCGGTTCGATGAGGTCACGCGATGGCCGTTGATCAGGGTCAACGTGGTGCCGGTTCCCAGCCCGCGCAGGTTGAGGGCAGTGCCCTGGCCGAAGTTGTTGCCGGTATCGCGGTCGACGCCGAGATTGGCGACGTTGGCGCCATTGGCGCCACCGCCGAAGTTCTGTGGCAGCTTTTCGAACAGCTGCTGCACGGTGGCCACGCCAGTACGGTCGATGGCCTCCTTGTCGATCACGATGACCGGCGACGCACCGCCGCCAACGGCATCGCGGATGTTGCTGCCGACAACCAGCACCTTGTCCAGGGTGGCGGTCCGCGCCTCGGGCGGTGTGCCTGGCGCTTGCGAGCCACGGTCATTGTCGTGGTTCTGGGCCAGTGCGGGCAGGCTGGCCAGCAAGGCCGCGGTGATGCTGATCGCCAGGCGCGCGCGCGCCATGGCAGTGGATGCGTTCGTCATTCCCCGGTCCATCGATCTCATTGGAGTGTGGCCTGCGGCAGGGTCACGCCGCCTCTGAATGGCGATGTTATATCATAGCATTCAAGCGAGCGACGGAGACGGGCCGAGCCCATGCTGGAACGAGGCCGATGATGAAGAACGCCGTTCCGCCCCCTGTGGCGGAAATCCTGGGCGCGTACTGGAAGACGGATCGTCGGCTGTTGCTGCTGATCGCCGGCAGTGTCGTGCTGTCCAGCCTGGCGAGTGTTGCGGCGCCCTATCTCTTCTCGCGCTTGATCGACCGCCTGCCCAGCGATGGGGTGGACGCTCTGGCAGGCGGCTTCCTCCTGTACGCCGTCATGCTCGGCGCAGGCAGCGTCCTGCAGAACACCGTGCAGTACCTGTCGTTCCTCAGCGGCGAGAACCTCGGCTTCATCACCAGCACCCGCTACTTCGCCCGCCTGCTGAAGAAGACCAACAGTTTCTTCCTGGATCACAATGCAGCCGAGCTGCAGGTGGCAGGTGAGAAAGGCCGTGGCGCGCTGAAGATCGTGGTGCAGCTGGGGCTGGTGGCCTTCATACCCAGCGCACTGCAGATTGTGCTGACCCTGGTCACGCTGGGCGCGCTGATCAACCTGCAGGTGGTGCTGATCGTGCTGGTCTACGGCACGGTGGCTGTCACCGTTTCCGCGATTGCCACCCGGCGTGCCCGGATCCATCGCGAAGCCGCGGTCGAGGCCGGGCAGCAGAACGCCCGCTTCGTTGGCAATGCCATGAACGCCATGGAGACGCTGCGGCAGTTCGGCGGCAGCACCTGGATGGTGCAGCGCTTCGAGCAGAAGGCCCAGAGCGTGCGCGACAGTTGGCGTGCCTATGTACTGCAGCGCATCGGCTTCATCGCGCTGCTGGGCATCGGCCTGGCGGTCGAGTTCGTTGTCACTTTCCACCTGTTGCTGCCGCGCTACCAGAGCGGTGCGCTCAGCATCGGCGACATCGTCCTGTTCAATCTGCTGCTGCTGCAGCTCAACATGCCATTCGAGATGATCGCCCGTTCGATCGACGACGTCGCGCGCTCCTGGAGCATGATGGGCCCGCTTTCAACCCTCTGGGCCGCGCCGGAGGAGCAGCAGGTGGCCGATGCCCAGCGCTTCGCCGGGGCAAGTGGCCATCTGGAGTTCCAGCAGGTCAGCCATCGCTATGGCAACGGGCGAGGGGTGAGCAACGTGTCCTTCAGGGTGGAGCGGGGCAGCATCAACTTCCTGATGGGACCGACCGGGGCAGGGAAGTCGACCCTGCTCAAGCTGGCCCTGAAGTCGATCGATCCCCAGCATGGCCGGATCCTGGTCGATGGTGTTGACCTGTCCCGGATCGACCGTGCTGCGTGGCATGCTGCTGTCGCGGTGGTTCCGCAGGATGTCATCCTGCTCAACGAAAGCCTGGCCGACAACATCCTGCTCGGGCGTGCGCGCGATCACCACCGGCTGTGGCATGCCGCAGGCAAGGCCGCGATCCTGCCGTTGATCGAAGCACTGCCCGAGGGCCTTGGAACCACGGTGGGCGAGCGCGGCCTGAAGTTGTCCGGCGGTGAACGCCAGCGCATCGCGATCGCCCGTGCACTGTATGGCGAGCCGGGCATCCTGTTCCTGGACGAGGCAAGCTCTGCGCTGGATGAGGCCACCGAGCGCGAGATCATGGACCACATCCGCGCACTGGCGAATGACGTAACCGTAGTGGCCATCACCCATCGGCGCGGCATCGTGAGCTCGGCCGACCGGGTGATTGAACTGGACAGTGATCGCTGAGCGGCTTGGTCATGGCGACCGAGCCACGCCTGACCTAGAGCAGCAACAACGCCCCGACCAGCGCTGGCGGCATCACCAGGGCACCGACGCGCAGGAAGTCGAGCGCGCTGACATGCTCGCCCTCGCGGCGCAGTGCCACCAGCCACAGCATCGTGGCCAATGAGCCGGTCACCGACAGGTTGGGGCCCAGGTCCACGCCGACCAGCAATGCGGCGCGGGTCTGCGCCGGCAGGTCGGCCATCTGGCCCAGCGAGCCTGCGGCCAAGCCGACCGGCAGATTATTGGCCACGTTGCTCAGCAGTGCGGCCACACCACCGGCCAGCCAGCTGGCCTGGTGTGGGGAGGCTTGCGCCACGGCCTGCAGCGCGCTGGCCGCCGTATGGATGACACCGGTCTGGGCCACCGCCTCCACCAGAACGAACAGGCCGGCCACCAGCGGCAGTACGCCCCATGACACATGGCGCAGCAGCGGCAACGGACTGCGCCGCTGGCGCATCGCCACCACTGCCACACTCAGCGTGCCTGCGCAGAACGTGGCCAGGCCGAGTGGGCCGTTCAGTGCGGAGGTCACCAGCAGCACGGTGCCGGTGAACAACACGCCCAGTGCGCTGAGCCGGCCGCCTTCGGTCAACGGGCGATGCGCCGGCGCCGCCACCAGCGGCTGCGCGATCTCGCGCCGATGCACCCAGCGCAGCACCAGATAGGTGGCGCCGATCGCGGCCAGCGACGGCAGCGCGAACTGGGCCAGCCACTGCAACAGCGGCGGCATGTGCTGGCCGTACACCACCAGGTTGGCCGGGTTGGAAATGGGCAGTACGAAGCTGGCCGCATTGGCGACGAAAGCGCAGACGAACAGATAGGGCAGGGGGTTGGCGCGGGCGGCCTTGCAGGCGGCGTAGACCGCCGGGGTCAGCACCACCGCCGTGGCATCGTTGGAAAGGAGCACGGTCACCAGCGTGCCAACCAGGAACACCAGGTCGAACAGGCGCCGTCCCGAGCCACCCGCATGACGGACCGCGTACAACGCCAGCCAGTCGAACAGGCCTTCGCGCCGGGCCAGCTCGGCCAGTACCATCATGCCGACCAGGAACAGATAGACATCGCGCCCCTCGGCCACCGCGTGCCAGGTCGTGCCGAATGACACCGCTCCCAGCAGCGGAAGCAGAATGGCAGCTCCCAGGGCCCACACATACTCCGGAATGCGGAATGGCCGGAACAGCAGGCCGACGGTCGCCACGGCCACGGCCATCCAGATGAGGAAAGAGGAGTAGGAAGCGAGCATCGGGCGGAGTGTCTCAGCGGCGCCGACGCATACCTCAACGGCACGCGTCCGCTGCAATCACGGCAGTTCGGGAGGAGGCGGCATCATACTCCGTGAGCCGCACCCGAAACGTAGCGCCGCGCCCATGCTGGGCTGCTTGCCCTGCGCCCCTGGCGCGCACGCTCCGCGAACGTTTTCTTCGGGCGTTCTTCACCACCGTCCCGCATAGAGTGGGAACCACTCTATGCGTTGCGGTGGCATCAACGATGTTCGAATATCAGGACTGGACCTTCAACGCCAACGGTCGAACGTTGGTGGCCCGGGTGGAACTGGATGGCGACGGCGGCGGCACCATCAACCGCTACCGGCTGACCCCCGGGCCCGCACAGTCCGGACTGTGCATCAAGGTGGCCTCGCAGGCAGAAGCCGCCAAGAGGCTCGAAACCGAGGTGGAGAAGCTGCTTGGCCCAGAGTGGTGAACGGGGCTTCGCTGCGAGGGAGGCCTTGTGACGTTGTCACCACCAACCCGCAATCTCAGTCCGTGCGACGGCCAATCGTATTCTTCCGGCCATGCACTCCACCGCCAGCCCTCCCGGTTTCATGACGGACACCCGGCCCTCTGGCTGGGTGCAGAACGGTGAGCGCTGGAACCTGTGGTGGAACGGCCGCTGCGTGGCCAGCATCGTGCCGCATGCCGTATTCGGCGTCCGCTTGTTCCTGGATGCGCGAAAAACCTCCCAGACCAAGGTGGTGGCTGCCGCGAATGCGCGGCAGGCCAAGCGCTACGCCGAACGATGGTGCGCCGCCCGGCTCTGCCCGCAGTTGCGGCTGCGCGATGCGGTGGCGCGGCTGGTAGATACCGGTACTCCATCACCTCCGGCGCCCACGCGGGAACAGCGGCAGCAGGCCCGCCGCCTGGCTGAGGCCGGGTCGCGCGAGATGGGGCGGATCAAGGAGGCGTTGGCGCCGCGGCGCTCAGAGATGCTGGCCAAGCGTGAGGTGCCGGGGCGGGGTGGAGCCTGGCCGATACCAGCCCAGGCTCCGTCAACCCGACGGCCGGATGCGAGTGCGTTCCCGGCGAAGGCTATGCCGAAAGTTCTTCCCGCACGATCCTGGCCCCTTCGCTGAGTGCACGCAGCTTGCCCCGTGCCACGTCACGGGCCAGTGGCGCCATGCCGCAGTTGGTGCTCGGGTACAGCTTGTCGGCATCCACGAACTGCAGCGCCTTGCGCAGGGTGCTGGCCACTTCCTCCGCCGTCTCCACCGTGCTGGAGGCCACGTCGATGGCGCCCACCATCACCTTCTTGCCGCGCACCAGCTCGATCAGATCGATCGGCACGTGCGAGTTGTGGCATTCCAGCGAGATGATGTCGAGGTTGGAGGTCTGCAGCTTCGGGAACGACTCTTCGTACTGGCGCCATTCCGAGCCCAGCGTCTGCTTCCAGTCGGTGTTGGCCTTGATGCCGTAGCCGTAGCAGATGTGCACGGCGGTCTCGCACTTCAGTCCTTCGATCGCACGCTCCAGTGCGGCCACGCCCCAGTCGTTCACTTCGTCGAAGAACACGTTGAAGGCGGGCTCGTCGAACTGGATGATGTCCACGCCGGCGGCTTCCAGCTCCTTGGCTTCCTCGTTGAGGATCTTCGCGAATTCCCAGGCCAGCTTCTCACGGCTCTTGTAGTGCGCGTCGTACAGGGTGTCGATCATGGTCATCGGGCCGGGCAGCGCCCACTTGATCGGCTGCGTGGTCTGCCGGCGCAGGAACTTCGCATCCTCCACGAACACCGGCTTGGGGCGGCTCACGGCACCGACCACGGTCGGCACGCTGGCGTCGTAGCGGTTGCGGATGCGCACGGTTTCGCGCTTCTCGAAATCGACGCCGTCGAGGTGTTCGATGAAGGTGGTGACGAAGTGCTGCCGGGTCTGCTCACCGTCGCTGACGATATCGATGCCGGCGTGCTGCTGTTCCTGCAGGGACAGGCGCAGCGCGTCCTGCTTGCCTTCGGTCAGGCCTTCATCGTGCAGCTTCCAGGGCGACCAGAGTTTTTCGGGCTCTGCCAGCCAGGAGGGCTTGGGCAGGCTGCCGGCGGTGGAGGTGGGGAGCAGTTTCTTCGTCGACATTGCGTTCTGTGTCCTGGGGCGAATGGGAAATCGATGGATCAGCGGGCAGCCCACTGCTCAAGCACGGCGCGGTACGGCTTGATGAAGTGTTCTTCGGTGAACTTGCCCTGCTTGACCGCCAGCTGGCTGCGCTCTTCGCGGTCGTAGACGATGCGGGTGGAGGAGTAGTCCTGGTGCTTCAGGCTGGGCTGGTAGATCTTGCCGGCCACGGAGTTGGCGTTGTAGATCTCCGGGCGGTAGATCTTCTGGAACGCTTCCATCGTGCTGATGGTGCCGATCAGCTCCAGGTTCGAGTAGTCGCCCAGCAGGTCGCCCTGGAAATAGAACGCAAGCGGCGCCACGCTGCCCGGCGGCATGAAATAGCGCACCTGCAGGCCCATTTTGTCGAAGTACTGGTCAGTGGGTGAGAACTCGCCCTGGCGGTATTCCACGCCCAGGATCGGATGGTGGTTCTCGGTGCGGTGGTAGGTCTTGCTGCTGGAAACGCTGATGCAGATCACCGGCGCCTTGCTGAAATTGGCGCGGTAGGCCTCCGATTGCAGGAAGTGCTGGAACAGCTTGCCGTGAAGGTCACCGAAGCCTTCCGGAATGCCGAACGTGGCCTTGCCCTCGTTGCTGGCCGGCAGTACCACGCTGAAGTCGTAGTCACGCACATAGGACGAGAAGTTGTTGCCGACGATGCCCTCGGTGCGAGCGCCGGTACGCGTGTCGACGATGGTCGGGCGCAGCACTTCGATCAGCGGGAACGGATCGCTGCCGTCATCGCCATCGATGTGCATCTCCACCGAGATGATGTCCAGCTCAACGGCGTAGCGGTCCGCACTCGGGTTGTCCCAGTGCGCCAGGTCGTTGAAGCGGTTGTTGATCATGCTGATCGTGTTGCGCAGGTTCTCCTGCCGCGACGCGCCACGGGCCAGGTTGGCGAAGTTGGTGGTGATGCGCGTGCCGTCAGCGGGCTGGTAATCCTCGTTGAACGGGATGCGCGTGATGCTGAAGGTGAAGTTCTCGGTCGTCATGGGTGGCGTTCCGGTTTGCGGGGTGATATCCGAATGCAGGGTGCTGGCATCCGGCATTCAGAGAATTGCGGCGGTCTCGGCGATGGCGGGCGCTGCGCGATGGGACAGGGCAAGCAG
The DNA here is from genome assembly GCF_036320005.1 of Stenotrophomonas sp. SMYL11. NCBI lineage: Bacteria > Pseudomonadati > Pseudomonadota > Gammaproteobacteria > Lysobacterales > Lysobacteraceae > Stenotrophomonas > Stenotrophomonas sp. SMYL11. Next base: position 61,021 of record NZ_JAWIRS010000001.1, on the reverse strand, counting down.
GGGCAGTGCCCGCTGGACTGCCAGCCGTGCGCGCTGGATCAGTGCCTCGTTGTGGACGCGGCCATCGGCGAAATCGCGGTCGGTGGCGTAGACGCCGAGGGGCAGGGTGCGGGCCTGGAAGAAGCTGAAGAGCGGCCGCAGCTGATGGTCGATCACCAGCGCGTGGCGCTCGCTGCCGCCGGTGGCGGCCAGCAGGATGGGGGTGTCGACCAGTGCATCCTGGTGGATGAAATCGAAGAAGTGCTTGAACAGGCCGGTGTACGAACCGCGGTAGACCGGCGTGGCCACCACCAGTACGTCCGCCTGTTCAACGGCCACCAGCTGCCGCTCCACGCTGTCGGGCAACTGCGAGCGCCACAGTGCGCCGGCCAGCTGCGGCGCCAGTTCGCCCAGCTCGATCAGGTGCTGCTCGCAAAGGACGTCTTCGCCGATCAGGCCCAGCAGGTGCTCGGCCAGAGTTGCAGCCCTGGAGGGGCGCTGCAGTCCGCCGGAAACGGCGACGATACGGAGGGGGCGGGTCATCTGTTCGCTTTCAGCAGGGGAGGGAGCTCCTTCAGGCGATCTGCGGGGGCGCAGTCCTGCAGGCCGGCGAGGTGACCGGGCTGGCAGGCAACCGAAGGCATGACCCGATCCTAGTCATGCCCTTCCATGACGTAAAATGGTATTACTTCACCAATCCATGAGTGAGATTCATCGTCATGCTGGAGCGGATCCACCTCAGCATCGTGCAGCAGGTCGAGCAGCAGGGCTCGCTGACCGCTGCCGCCGGCGTGCTCAACCTGACCCAGTCAGCCCTGAGCCACAGCATGAAGAAGCTGGAGCAGCAGCTCGGCACCGACGTCTGGCTGCGCGAAGGCCGCAGCCTGCGCCTGACCCAGGCCGGGCAGTACCTGCTGGCGGTGGCCAACCGTGTGCTGCCGCAGCTGGACCTGGCCGAAGAGCGGCTGGGACAGTTCGCCCAGGGCGAGCGCGGTGCACTACGCATCGGCATGGAATGCCATCCCTGCTACCAGTGGCTGCTGAAGATCGTCTCGCCCTACCTGGCCGCGTGGCCGGACGTGGATGTGGACGTCAAGCAGAAGTTCCAGTTCGGCGGTATCGGCGCGCTGTTCGGCTACGAGATCGACCTGCTGGTCACGCCCGATCCACTGCTGAAGCCGGGCCTGAAGTTCGTGCCCGTGTTCGATTACGAGCAGGTGCTGGTGGTGGCCAGGAACCACGCCCTGGCCAAGGTGGACCACGTAAAGCCGCGCCAGCTCGGCCAGGAAGTGCTGATCAGCTACCCGGTGCCGTTCGAGCGCCTGGACATCTACAACCAGTTCCTGCTGCCGGCCGGCATCACGCCGCGGCGCCACAAGACCATCGAAACCACCGACATCATGATGCAGATGGTGGCCAGCGGCCGCGGTGTGGCCGCCATGCCACGCTGGCTGGTGGAGGAATACGCCGCACGCATGGACGTGGTGCCGGTGCGGCTGGGTGCGAAAGGCATTCCCAAGCAGATCTACCTGGGCGCGCGTGAGGCCGATACGGGTATCGACTATCTGCAGGCCTTCGTCGAACTGGCGCGTAACAGCACGCCGGTTGCCGGCAATGTGGGCGGAGCGCGTTGATGTCTGCACCTGGATCACTGCGGACGGAAGCCTTCATCAACGCGTTCTCTCTGGAAGTGAGCGCCAAGGCCATGCCGGCACTGCGCGCGGAATCGGGCCGCATCGCTCCCGGAACGACGATCTCGATTCCCTACCTGGCGAGCGAGGACGACGATGCCCGGCTGGCGGCCGTTCGGACGGTGCGCGAGCTCGGTTTCGAGCCGATGCCGCATCTCTCTGCCCGCCGCATCGGGTCGCGTGCGGCGCTTGAGCGGTTCCTGGAACGCGCCGCCAGCGAAGCGGGGGTAGAGACGTGCCTGCTGATCGCCGGTGATCTTTCCGCGCCAGCAGGGCCGTATGCCGACAGTGCCTCGATCATCGAGACCGGCCTTCTTGAGCGTTACGGCATCAAGGTTGTCGCCATGGGCGGGCATCCGGAAGGGCATCCGGTGATGAGCGCCGGGGATCGGTGGCGCGTGCTGGAGCGTAAGTGCCAGGCCATCGAGGTGCGGGCCATGGCACCGCTGATCATCACCCAGTTCGGCTTCGATGCGGACATCGTGCTGGCTTGGCTGGATGTACTGCGGGCCCGTGGCATCACGGTGCCAGTGCTGGTGGGCGTGCCAGGGCCGGCCAGCATTGCGCGGTTGGCCCGCTACGCCGCGATGTGCGGCGTGGGTGCCAGTGCATCGATGCTGGCCAGATACGGCGTCTCGATCGGCCGGTTGCTCGGCACGGCGGGGCCGGAGGTGTTTGTGGATCGGTTGGTGAAAGGGCTGACGGACGCCCATGGCCCGGTCAGCCCCCACTTCTTCCCGTTCGGCGGCATTGCCCCGTCACTGGACTGGATCGAGCGGTACCGGCGGCGCACGTCGGCCGCCAGCGTTTGATGCTCTATCGATGATCGCGTGGCCCGGCCCTTCAGCCCGGCAGTTCGCACTTCATCTTGCCATCTACGTAGTACGGCTTGGGTACGTTCGGGTTCTCGCTGGTTTTCTCGAAGACCACCTCGAACGAAGCCGCATCGGGGGAGCCCTTGCGGTCGGTGCACGCCTCCTGCAGCTTCTTCTTGACCGCAGCGATGCCCGTATCGCGGTTGGCGCCGTCGGCACTGTTGGTCAGGTTCACGGTCTCGGCCGAGGCCAGTGGGCTCAGTGCAAGCAGGCAGCCGGTCAACATCAGGGTGTGCAGCTTGGTCATGGGTCTTCCTCATGGGTCTCCAATGAGGCACCAGCATAGAGCGGGGCTGTTAACGCCCTGTGGCCGCCCCGGCTTCGGGGCCGGTTCTGCGGCATTCGTCGTCGAACATGGGAGGTTGGTCGGACGTTTCCCCTTCACCGGAGGTGTTCGGCTAGGCTGCAGCGACTGATCGCAAGGATGAAGGCACTCATGATCCGCTGGCTGTTTCTGGCGCTTGCCGCGCTGCCGCTCGCTGCTGGAGCCGTGGTCATCCGCCACGATGTGGACGATGCCCGTTATCGGATCGATGGATCCGAGCTTCCGGCCCTGGCTGACATGCCGGGCGAAGGGCAGGGCGTCCTGATCGCGCCGCAGTGGGTGCTGACAGCAGCGCATGCCGCACCGATGGAAGGGATGGGGCAGACCATCGCCATCAACGGAAAGGGCTACGGCGTGGAGCGTGTAATCGTGCATCCCGGCTACAGGAGAATGCCCGACGCACTGGGTAAAGAGGCGCTGGCGACGGGGAGCCCGGCGAAGATCCATGCGTTCCTGGCCAGGTCGGATGACATTGCAGTGATCCGGCTCGCAGCGCCCGTGAAGGATGTGCAGCCCGTGGCGCTGTATCGCGGTAGCGCCGAGATTGCGCAGATCGTCGCCTTGATGGGAAAGGGCGCGACCGGCAACGGTGCGATGGGGCTGGTACCGGGCGGGCCGCATCGCACCACGCTGCGGCGGGCGTACAACGCCATTACCGGTGGCAATGATCGCTATCTCTGGTATCGGTTCGATGCCCCGCCACAGGGCCTGCCGCTTGAAGGCGTGCTCGGTAACGGGGACAGCGGCGGCCCATTGGTGATCAAGGATCACGGCGTCTGGCAGCTGGTGGGGCTGGGCTCCTGGATCACCGCCGTTCCCGAGCATGCCCTTGAGGCCGGCTTCTATGGCCAGGTGGTGCAGAACGTGCGGGTATCGCGTTATGTGGGCTGGATCGAGAGCGTTCTGGGTGCGCCCGATTACCGGCCCGTAACACCCGAAGACTGACAGCTGTCACTGGTTGCAACCCGGGCGGAAGCGAATAGTGGGCGCCAAGGCGAGGGCACCTCGCCACCACCCACCAGGCGACCGCTCATGAACATGCTCCAGCAACTCACCTCGCAGACGCCGATCTGGGTCTGGCTGCTCCTGGCGTTCCTGGTCACGCGTGGCATCGCCGCCATGAAGCCGGGTGAGACCTCCTTGCAGAAGCTGGCGATCGTGCCCGTCCTGTTCGCCGTGTGGGGCGCGTGGTCGATCAGTCATCGCTTCGGCGCGTCGCTGAACGCCTGGGGCGAGTGGCTGGCCGGCATCGGCACCGGGGCGGCACTGGGATGGCTGCTGCTGGGCCACGTGAAGCTGACCCTGGATGGCGCCACCGGAAAGCTCTGGCGCAACGCGGACTTCAGCCTGCTGCCGCTGCTGCTGATCACCTTCCTGGTGAAGTACGGTTTCGAAGTCGCATTTGCAGTGTCGCCGTCGCTGACCGGCAACGCCGGCTCCAGCGCCGCCTACCTGCTGCTGGCAGGCGGATTCACTGGCCTCTTCATCGGCAAGTACTGCCGCTATCTGGCCTCGTTGCGACTGGGCGAGGCAGGTAAAGGGGTTGGGGTCGCAGACTGATACCAGCTCCAGCGTGACGCGTCACGTTAATAACCCCGGAGGATGGTGCCGGCCGCTGGCCGACAACCCTGTCCCTACAAGCTTCAATCAACCCGCATGCCCGCGATCAGCGCATTCGGCAGGTCTCGCTGGCGTCCAGCACCATCACTGATGAGCTGTTGCTTGCATTTCATTACGGGGCCGGGGCGGGGCGAGTGGTTCCAATTGCAAATGACTCTCACTACACTTGCGGCATCCCACCCCTTCCGTCGCCTATGGCGGCCAGAACTCCGGCTCCCAACGTGAATTCCCCGCCCCACCCGTGCAGACCGCAGGCATTTGCCCTGAGGGTGATGTGTCCACGCTAGGCCGGGGCACGGGCAGCAACGCGGATCGGGCCTCGTCCACGGAGGCGGGCATTCCGGAAGACGCCTCGCCAATGGGCGGTAACCTCCTTGCGAAAGCCTATGCCCGCTGGCGCGGGCCCATTCTGCGCAGCCTTGCGCGTGTCAGAGGTGCGGACGGTGAGGACGCCCTGCACGACGGTGCAGTCAAATGGCTGGCGGCAAACCCTGCACTGGCCTCGTGCGACCAGCAAGGCGCCTATTTCCGGCGGACGGTGATGAACACCGTGGCTGATGAATATCGTGAGCATACCGCAGGCCGCCGTCTCCAGACGCTGCCACTGGCAGATGCAGAAGATGCGGGCCAAGCCATCGCCAGCGATGAGTCACAGTGCCCGTTGCAGCTCAGCGCCCAGCGGCAGCGCCTGGAGCGCCTGCGAGAAGCGCTGGCCGAGCTGCCCGAGCGTCAACGCGAGGCATTCGTGCTCTGCCGCTTCGATGGGCTGACCCAGGAGGACGTGGCCGCTCGCATGCAGATCTCCCGCCGCATGGTGGTCAAGCACCTGTCGCGAGCGGTTGCCTACTGCGAAGTGCGGGTACGCTATGCGTCTCTGGCACAGATGCAGGAACTGCATCGCCCGATCAAGGCGGGCGAGGCGTTGGCGCCTGCCATCGATGCTGATTTTCCCTGCCGATGACCGATCTCCCTTCTGCCGCAGGTTCCGACCCGTTTGCCCTGCATGAGGCGGCCGCCGCGTGGATGGTGCGGCGGCAGGATGCGGACTGGCAACCGGGAGAAGAGGCGGCCCTGCAGCACTGGCTGGCCGAGAGCGAAGCGCACCGACAGGCGTTCGCCGACGTGGCCAGAACCTGGCACGACCTGGGGCAGCTGGCGCGCCCCGTGCTGGCCTCGGACGCGCATGCGCTGATCGCCCCGGCAGTACCAGTCGCTCCACGGCGGGGCAGGGCGGCGCGGCGTGCGCGGTCGTGGCGGCTGCCAGGCGTTGCGGCGGCTGCGGCCGTGGCGATGCTGGCCTTGGGGTACGTCGGCTACGGTTGGTACACCGCGCCCAGCTACGTACAGGAGGTGGTCACCGGTGCGGGCGAGATACGTGATCTGCAATTGCCGGACGGCTCACGGATTTCACTCAATGCACGCAGCACGCTGGCCGTGCATTTCTATCGATCCCGTCGTGAAGTGGTGCTCAGCCAGGGCGAGGCGTTCTTCGAGGTCGCCCCGGCGGCCGACCGTCCTTTCACCGTGGATGCCCAGCGCAGCCGAGTGACGGTGGTCGGCACGGCCTTCAATGTGCGCAATGGGCCGGGCGAAGTCGTGGTCAAGGTGCTGCATGGGCACGTGCGGGTGCAGCCGGATCGCGCCGAAGGCACCGCGCCGGTCAGCCTGCACGCCGAACAGGGCCTGGCCGTTACCACGCTCACAGCCGCCTACCGCTCCATTGCCGCCAGTGCAGACAGCGTTGGCGGCTGGCGCAACGGGCGCCTGGTGTTCCGGCGCACTCCGCTGGACGAAGTGGCGCAGGAGGTCGGGCAGTATCTGGGCCACCCTGTCACGCTGGGCCAGCCAGGGCTGAAGTTCTTGCCGGTCTCCGGCTACGCAGCCACCGATGCCCCGGCCATCTTCCTGGAAGCACTGCCGGATCTGTTGCCGGTGCAGGTGACGCGCACTGCCCAGGGCGGCTATCGCATCGACGAGCGGGCTGTGGCCCGCTGACGCCGGATCGAAAATTTCTTCCGGCGCGGGTTCCCACTCCACCGCCATTTTCCGTTTACCCCAGTGAGGCCAGTAGCGGCCAAGCATGATGGAGCGGTAATGGGGTACATGAAGATCAAGCGCGCACTTGTCGCTGGCGCGTTCTCTACGGGGGTACACGCCAAGCGACTGCCGTTGCTGGCACTGTGCATTTCCAGCGCGCTGGCAGCGCCGGCCATCGCACAGGCGCAGCCGGCCGCGCGCGTGCAGTTCAATATTCCGGCGCAACCGCTGGATGCCGCGCTGCGCCGCTTTTCCGAGCAGTCCCGGCAGCAGGTGCTGTTCAGCGAATCGGCGGTGGCGGGCCGTCGCGCTCCGGCCTTGACCGGCAGCTACACGCCGCAGGAAGCACTGGCGCGCCTGCTGGAGGGCAGTGGCGTGCGTGTCAATGCCACCCGTCCGGGTGTGTTCACGCTGGCGCAGGAAGCGGCATCGCCTGCGCGCAGCAAGGATGCCCAGACCACCCTGCAGACGGTGAACGTGACCGCCAATGCCCCAAGCGATGGCGCTTACACGGCACGTGAACTGAGCCTGGGCAAGCTGGGGCAGAGCATCCGCCAGACCCCGCAGTCGGTCAGCGTGATCACCCGCCAGCAGCTGGACGATCGCAACCTCACCACGCTGGACGAGGCGCTGGCGCAGACCACGGGTGTGACCAAGACCGCCCGCAACTTCGGCAACCACAAGTTCTCGATCCGCAGCTTTACCGTGGACGACAGCAACTATCTGGTCGATGGCGTGGCCGGCATCGTCTATGCCCCCGTGGGTTGGCTGCCGATCGACACCGCCGTGCTGGAGCGCGTTGAAGTGTTGCGCGGTGCCGGTGGCATGATGCTGGGTGCAGCCGACCCCAGCGGAGCGATCAACATGGTGCGCAAGCGCCCGCGCGACCAGGCCCATCTGGATCTGGCCGCAACCGTGGGATCGTGGGACAACTACCGCGTCGAGGTCGACGGTGGCGGCCCGCTCAATGCCGCCGGCAGCGTGCGCGGCCGATTCGTCGCCGCCTACCAGGACCGCGACTACTTCCAGCGGGGCACCTCATCGAAGACGCCGGTGGCCTATGGAGTGATCGACGCCGATCTGGGCACGGACACCACGCTGACGTTCGGCCTGCGCCATCAGGCCAGTGACACCGACGGCTACTGGCTGTTCGGCCTGCCGCGCTACACCGATGGCGGTGCGCTGGACATCAAGCGCTCCACCTCGCTCATCCAAGACTGGAACCGGCAGGAGGGCTCCGTCGACGAAGCCTTCGCCGAAGCGGAACACCGCTTCAACGAGCGCTGGAAGGCGCGCTTGTCGGTGAACCGCACCGAATCGGACCTGGACCAGCGTGTCGCGGTTCCGCTGGGTGGGGTAGACCGCGCCACCGGCATCGGTTCGCGCTTCTATGACATCTATTTCAACCGCTCGCGCGTGCGCAGTGATGGCATCGACCTGCACACCACCGGCAGTTTCGACGCCTTCGGCCGCAGCCATCAGCTGCTGCTGGGCGCGATGTGGTCGCGCCAGCGTACCCGCCAGAGCTCGGCGGACCTGGCCATCGACGTGCCGATCAATGTCTACGCACCGGACCACAGCGCCATTGCGCAGCCGCTGCAGCCAGCGTGGGACTGGTCAGAAAACGCCCGCGCCCAGCAGAGCGGCCTGTACAGCAACCTGCGCCTGCAGCTGGCAGAACCGCTGCACCTCACGCTGGGTGGCCGGCTGAGCTGGGTGAAGTACCAGTCCAGCGATGGCTTCACCGGCGCAAAGAGCCGCGACTACGAACAGAAACACGAATTCACCCCGTACGCCGGCCTCGTCTACGACCTGGGCCCGCAATGGTCGGTCTATGCCAGCTACGCCGATACCTTCCAGCCGCAGAGCTCGTACGTCACCGCGTCCGGCTCGGTGCTGGATCCGGCCATCGGCGCCAACTACGAGCTGGGCGTGAAGGGTGAATTGAACGATGGCCGCCTGAATGTCTCCGCCGCAGTGTTCTCCATCCGCAAGACCGGCAACGCCGTGGTGGACGAATCCGACCCGGGCAGCTGCCGTGGCTCGCTGGCGTCGTCCGATTGCTACCGCAATGGCGGGAAGCTGCGCAGCAAGGGCTTTGAGCTGGAGGCCAGCGGCGAACTGGCGCCGGGCTGGCAGATGATGGCGGGCTATACCCACGTCACCAGCCGCGATGATGAGGGCGCGACCATCAGCGCCGAGACGCCCCGCCACCTGCTGCGCCTGTCGACGTCCTACCAGCTGCCGGGCAAGTGGAACGCGTTCTCCGTGGGCGGTGGAGTATCGGCACAGAGCAGCTACTCCTATCCGGCCTACGACGACCCGGACTGGCGCATGGGCGCAGCGGGACGTGCAGTGTGGGACCTGCGTGCCGGCTACCGGATCAATCCGCGCTGGAGCGTAGGCGTCAACGTGGCCAACCTGTTCGACACCCGCTACTACACGATGATCAGCCAGGTCCGCCGCGGCAACTTCTTTGGCGAACCCCGCAATGTGATGCTGACGCTGCGCGGCTCGCTGTGACCTTCCGCAGCCGGCGGGGCAACGGCCTGCCCGCCACGGGGCAGGCATGAAAGCGGGCTTTCGGCAGAGCATGTCGTGGCTGCACACCTGGTGCGGCCTCACCTGTGGCTGGCTGCTGTGCGCGATCTTCCTGACCGGCACGCTCAGCGTGTTTCGTGAGCCGATCACGCGTTGGATGGAGGCCGGCCCCGTGCCGGACTCCTCGTCGGCGGTGGACACGGGAAGGCAGGCGGTGCGTGCACAGCACTGGCTGGCTGCAAACGCCGCCGATGCCCGGGCATGGCAGATCCGTTGGCCTGTCCAGCACGGCTGGCCGCTGGAGCTGTCATGGGAGGATGGCGACGGCACCGCACACGAACGCTGGGTGGATGCCGGTACAGGCATGTCACACCCTCCACCTCGTCTTCGGGAAACCGAAGGCGGGCGCCACTTCATGTCCTTCCACTACACCCTGCACGGCGGCATGGCCGGCTACTGGCTGGTCGGCTGGATCACCGCCTGCATGCTGCTGGCGCTGGTGTCCGGCGTGGTGGTGCATAAACGCATCTTCAAGGACTTCTTCACCTTCCGCCCGGGCAAGGGACAGCGCAGCTGGCTGGATGCGCACAACCTGAGTGCCGTGCTGACCCTGCCGTTCCTGTTCATGATCGGCTACACCGGGCTGACCTTCTTCTACAGCAGCTATCTGCCGTGGCCCGTGCAGGCAGCCTATGGCGATGCCGATGACGCCTATGCGCGCTATGAAGCCGAGCTGGCGCCTGCGCAGCTGGCTCCGCCCGGCATTCTGGTATCCACCGCGCAACTGCCGGACCTGCCGCAACTGCTGGCACGCGCGCAGGCCATCAGCGGGCAGTCGCCAGCACTGATCGTAATCCAGGCGCCCGGCACCGTGCACAGCGTGGTGGAGGTGATCGGTCGCAAGCCCGAGGGGCGCGCGGACAGGCATCTGCTGACCGAGGCCAGCCGGGTGACGTTCGATGCTGCCAGCGGTGCGCTGCTGCAACAGCATGGCGCACATCCGCATGTCATTGGCGCCGTACAGGTGCACGAAACCATTGAAGCACTGCACAAGGCCGATTTCGGCGGCTGGCCGATGAAGTGGCTGTACTTCATCAGCGGTCTGCTCGGCACGGCGATGATCGCCATTGGCACGCTGCTGTTCTCCATCAAGCGGCGCAAGCGCAGCGAGCATGAGTTCGGCGCGGCCACGGCGGGCATCTATCGCTGCGTGGAAGCCTTCAACGTGGCATCGCTGGCCGGGGTGGCACTGGCAAGCATCGTCTACCTGCACGGCAATCGGTTGCTGCCACTGGAAATGAGCGATCGCAGCGCGTGGGAAATACGCATTTTTCTTGCTGCCTGCGCTGCCTCGGTGCTGCACGCGCTGTGGCGCCCACCGCGCCTGGCCTGGATCGAGCAGCTGTGGCTGGCCGCAGCACTGTGCCTGGCGCTGCCCCTGGTGAACATGGCAACCACCGGGCAGGGCGTGCTGATGTATCTGCAGCGGGGTGCATGGCAGCAGGCCGGCGTGGAACTGGTCGCACTAGCGTTCGGGTTGATGCTGGCAAGAATGGCCCTGATGCTGCAGCGCCGCTGGCCACGGGCGCCGGAGGCGGCGCGCACGGCCAAGCCTCCGGCCGGGCGGGGAGCAGCCCATCGCTGGCAGGTGGCGAGCCGCGTGCTGGCCGCCTCGCTGGGCGGCTACGCGCTCACCGCCGTTACCGCTTCGGCACTGGCGTTGTTGTTGCCCGCGCTGTTCGGGGTAAGGACGTCCGTTTCGGTCCTGGCCGGTTCACTGCTGGGGTTCGTGCTGTTCATTGCCATTGCTGTGGGCGTCTTCAGCGCCCGTAGTGTTGGGAAGGTGTGGCTGAGTCTGGCGGCGGGGAGTGCCCTGATGGGGTTGCTGGTAGTGATGCTGAGGGCAGGCTGAGGGCAGGCAAAGCAATCGCTGTGGCGCATTCCGCATTCCGCATTCTGCACGCATACCACACGATGCATTCACGGCTGCCAACACCTGCGCTCACCACACTGCACCTTCCTTACACACGAAGGGGTGCGACATGGCCACCTGTGATGTCTGCGGCAACAACTACGACAAGAGCTTTACCCTGCAGCAGGGCGGACGCAGCGGAACCTTCGATTCGTTCGAGTGCGCGATCCATGCATTCGCGCCACGCTGCGCACATTGCGACTGCGCGGTTATCGGGCATGGCGTTGAAGGAAAAGGCCAGATCTTCTGCTGTGCACATTGCGCCGGTCATGCCGGTGTACAGGGTGTAGCGGACCGGGCCTGAGTTGCCTCGGGTTGATCCTGCCGACTACGCAGAGACCAGCGACGAAAGTCGAATGACCCGGGCTGCGCCCGAGTCCTCCAGCACTGCCAGTGCACGCCGTTTCTGGGAGGGCATCGCCGCCACAGCTTCCAGTGCCACCATGACCTCGAACTCCCTGGCGTTGGCGTCCAGCGCCGTGGCCAGGACACACGAGTCGGCCGTCATGCCAGTGAGGCAAAGACGGCGTACTCCCAGCTTGGCCAGCAGAATCGGCAAGGGACTGGCGAGGAACGCCGAGTGCTTGGGCTTGAGCACGAAATAGTGGCCGGGCAGGGGGGAGAGGGCTGTGGCAATTCGGGCAGCCGCCCCCCCGTCCCGCTGGCACTGCTCCACTTGCTGGCGGAAGTCCCGCTTCCAATCTGAGAAGTTGTCATTGGCATAGATGACTGGCCACCCCTGGTCATCGAAGTGGTCTCTCAGGCGGCGGATCTGCCGGGCCGCCTTCTCTGCCGCTGGCGCCAGCGCGTCTGCACCTGGGAAGTCGAAACGACTGAACATGTCGATGATCAGCAGGGCGGTAGAAGGGGGGCGTGCCATGCCTCAATCTCCTGTCTGCGCATGCGGCGCTTCGACCGGCTTGGACTGTGGCGAATCCTTCTGGCGCAGGAAGATGGTCAGCACAACCAGAGACAGCACGGCCAGAAACTCACTTTGCCAGTTCTGCATCGATTCGAACCAGAACGTGCTGCTGGCCAGGTGCTCGACAAAGCCCGGCACTGGCAGGCCCTGCAGCCGCTGCTCGGCCTGCTCGGCTCGCCAGCTTCCCAATGCGTGCAGCGTAAAGCTGGTCAGGAACAACAGGCCGAAGGCGATGGCAAGCGAATGGCCGTAGATGACCTTCCATGCGCCACCACGCCTGACCGGCCACGGCGTGGGCCCTGGTTCGATGCGATTCTGTTCCTTTGCAGGATCCAGCTGCCGCGATTCAGCCGATCCTCGCTGGCGCAGGCTCACCGTCAGAAGTACGTACATCCCCATCTGCAGGAATTCGCTTTCCCAGTTCTCGAATGTGGCGCTGACGAAATGCCCGGTCGCCAAATAGTTCCAGAGATCGATCGGCGTGCGTCCGTGCTGCACCAGCTCCTGGTTGTGCACGTGATGTCCCGCAACTGCCTGCCCACCGATGAATACGATGGTGAGCACAAGCAGTACCAGCGAGAGACCGTTGCGTTTCCACATGCAACACCTCGTTCAGGCTGTTCCAATGGCCGTGATGAAGCTTGCGCCGCCAGCGGCCCATGAGCTGTGAATCCGGCGCATCCAGGATGTGAGGCGGACTCAACGCTTTCCTGTTGGATCGAGATCAGGACGCTCGTAGTCCTCGGGTACGGCCTTGGGGCCATTGCCATCGTCGGGCATGTCGTGCTCCTTCCATTTGGCTCGATCATTGCGCCGCTTGTCAGGCGTATGTGCCTTCGACTGATCATCCACGTCCGTGGTCGGATTGAAGGGAAGCTTGTCGGTCATGGGTTGCTCCTGCAGCAGGAGGTTGAAGCGTGCGACCCGTCCGGTTAACGCGGTGACGTCGCGAAATGAACACCATGCACACCGGGATGTCACCGCAGGGGGGAGGGGGGTGTTGCGAAGCTGGAACCCCCTCTTGCTGGAGAAGCGCGATGCAGGCATTGACCTACCACGGCCGCAAGGATGTACGCGTCGAGACCGTGCCGGACCCGGTACTGGCGGCAGACGACGACCTGATCCTGCGTGTTACCGCTACCGCCATCTGCGGCTCGGACCTGCACCTGTATCGGGGGAAGATTCCCGATCTGCACGACGGCGATGTGCTGGGCCACGAATTCATGGGCATCGTGGAAGAGGTCGGCAGCGGCGTTACCCAGGTCAAGGCGGGGGATCGGGTGGTGATTCCCTTCGTGATCGCCTGTGGTGAGTGCTTCCACTGTCGGCTGGCCGAGTATGCCGCCTGCGAAACCACCAATACCGGCAAGGGCGCCGCGCTGAATCAGAAGGGCCTTCTGCCGCCGGCCGCGCTGTTCGGATACAGCCATCTGTATGGGGGCGTTGGCGGTGGACAAGCGGAGTTCGTGCGCGTGCCCAAGGCGAATGTGGGCCCGCTACGTATTCCGGAAGGCGTGGCCGACGAGCAGGTGCTGTTCCTGTCTGACATTCTCCCCACCGGGTATCAGGCCGCGCTGAACGCAGGGGTGAAGCCGGGCTCGACGGTAGCCATCTTCGGCGCCGGCCCGGTGGGGCTGATGAGCGCGGCCTGCTGCCGCCTGCTGGGGGCCGAGACGATCTTCATGATCGATCATCTTCGGTACCGCCTTGATTATGCGCGCCGGGCCTACGGGGTGACCCCCATCGATTTCAACGAGATCGAAGACCCGGCCGATTTCATTCTTGCCCACACCAGCGGGCGGGGCGTGGATGCCTGCATCGAGGCGGTAGGCTTCGAGGCCGAGGGCAGTGCGCTGGAGTCAGCATTGACCGCCGTGAAACTGGAAGGCAGCAGCGGCGTGGCGATCCGGCAGTGCATCGCGGCAGCACGCCGCGGCGGGGTGGTCAGCATCCCAGGCGTCTACGCCGGCTTCATCCATGGCTTCCTGCTGGGTGACGCGTTCGACAAGGGGCTGACGTTCAAGATGGGGCAGACCCATGTGCAGGGACTGATGCCGGAACTGCTCGACGCAATCATGGAAGGAAAGCTGGACCCGGGTGACATCATCTCGCACCGGATGCGCCTGGCCGATGCAGCGCAGGGCTATGCAATGTTTGATGCCAAGGATGACGACTGCCGCAAGATCGTATTGACACCCTGAGCATGCCGCCATGAGCGCGATCGTCATGGCATGCGTCTATGCGCTCTGGTTGGCCGCCGGTTGGCTCGACTTCCATTTCCACCGGCGTACCGACCTGCCGCACACCTCTGCGTTGCGGGAGAGCGCATTGCACGGGCTGCAGCTACTGCTGATTGGCAGTGGCGTGCTGGCATGGCTCCTGCTGGAGAATACCCGGTCACTCGTCGCGCTCCTGGCGCTTCTGGTCATCGCACACGCGATCACCGGCTATTTCGACACCGTCAGCGCGGACGGGCGCAGGCGCATCAGTCCAGCGGAGCAGCACGTGCACAGCGTGCTCGATGCCGCGCCTTGGGTTCTGCTGGGCTGGGTCGGCTGGCACGCGCAGCCGCGGTGGTCGCTGAGCGTGGATCCTGCGGCGCTTGAGGCCTGGTGGCTCGTTCTGTTGCCGGCGCTGGTACTGGTGGTGCTGCCATGGCTGTGGGAATTGCAGCAGTGCCTGCGCGTGAGGCAGCAAGGGCGTGGGACAGGTGCGTGAGGATCACTGCGCAGGGCATTCATGTGCCCGCCACACCTCCAAGACAGTGATGTGACCGTCTGCCGCCTACGTTCATGACATGTCTTCATTGCAGAAGCCCTCATGCAGGATGTGACGCCGCCATCATCGTTGATCAACCGCGCCCGCCAGGTACTTGTCCAGCAGCCTGAACTGCCATTGCCGGGATGCGGGCAGACACTGGATCGTTGGAGGGCGCTTGCGGCGTTGGGGGGCGAAGATCTCTGCCTGGCCAAGGTGTTGGAGGCGCACTACGACGCGCAGGCGATCATGGCCGAGTTGAAGGCCCCGTCGGCTGCTGAAGGCCAACTGTGGGCGGTGTGGGCCGCAGAGGGCCCGGCGAGCACACTCCGCATCGATGCGGAGGGCAGGCTGCGCGGGGACAAGCCCTGGTGTTCGGGCAGCGCCTGGGTGGATGCCGCATTGGTCACGGTCCGCAGTGCTGAGGGGGTGTGGCTATGCCAGGTGGCAGCGGAGCACTGGACGACGCTGTCGGGTGAACCATGGCCCGCCGTCGGCATGGCCGGGATTCCGTCCACCACCGTGCGCTTTGATGCCGCGCCGATGGTGATACTGGGCGCGCGCGATGACTATCTGCAGCGACCGGGCTTCTGGCATGGAGGCGCGGGTATTGCGGCAGTCTGGTTTGGCGCAGCGGTCGCGCTGGCCGAGCGCATGCGATCAGCCTGCACCGAGGGAAATCGCGCACGTCTACTGGGTGAAGTGGACCTCGCGTTGGCGCCGGCCGCGGCGCTGCTTCGCGAACTGGCGGCACGCATCGATGCCGAACCCGAATCGGCGCATCGCGACGACGTGGTGCGGGTACGCTGCGTGGTCGAGCGTGCGGCTACGCGTGTGCTGGATCTGGCGGGTCGGGCCCTGGGCGCGGCCCCCATGTGCCTGGAAGACGCCCATGCCCACCGCTGCGCGGACCTGACCGTGTTCCTTCGCCAGAACCACGCCGACCGCGATTGGGAGTGGTTGGGTGGGCAGCGGGCGGCCCAGGAGGCGACATGGGCGCTGTAGCCAAAGCACCGCTGCAAGGCGAAGGAACCCACGAGCAGGCATGGCTGCGCTGCCATTGGCTCCGGCAGCAGCCGCTCACAACGGCAACCGCGCTGTGCGCCGGGCATGACCGCCTGGTGGTGGTCGCGCCGCATCCGGACGACGAGATCCTCGGCTGTGGCGGGCTGCTCCATCACGCAGTGGGGCAGGGCATGGATGTGAGCATCGTTGCAGTGACGGATGGCGAAGCATGCTACCCGGGCGAGCCGTGGTGGACGCCAGAGCGCCTGCGGTCGGCACGACGGGCGGAGCTTGCCGGGGCACTTGGCGAACTCGGCATACCGGCCGGTTCCATATTTCACCTGGGTATAGCCGACGGCGCAGTCAGCACGCACGAACAGGGCCTGGAAGGCTGGCTGCAACAGCATCTGCAGCCGCGTGACCTGGTCCTCGCGCCTTGGCGGTTTGATGGCCACCCCGACCATGAAGCGGCAGGGCGTGCTGCCTGCAGCGCTGCGCGGGCAGTGGGTTGTCGCCGGCTGGAGTACCCGGTATGGGGTTGGCACTGGCTGGATCCGGCCTGCGCACATATGGCGTGGGAGGTGCCCAGGCTGGTCGACATTTCAGCAGTGGCGGCCGCGAAACGAAAGGCGATCGCGCATTTCCGGACGCAGACGGGCGACGTGCCGGGCTTGAACAGCCCTCCGGTGCTGCCCGCGCATGTACTGACCCGATTCTTCCGAAACTACGAGGTATTCCTGGCATGAGCGCGCAACCGTACTTCGATGACCTGCATGAGCAGGAGGACCCGTTCGGCTACCGCAGCCGATGGTATGAAGAACGCAAGCGTGCGCTGCTGCTGGCAAGTCTGAGCCAGCGTCATTTCACTCGCGGGTGGGAGCTGGGTTGTTCCAATGGCGTGCTGACCGAGGCCCTGGCCACCCGCTGCGAGCGCCTTCTGGCAACCGACATCAGCCCGCGTGCTGCGTTCCAGGCGCGCCGCAACCTGGCCCACCTGCCGCACGTGCAGGTCCACTGCGCCAGCCATCCCGAGCAATGGCCGCCGGGCCGCTTCGATCTGATCGTCTGCGGCGAGATGGGCTACTACCTGGGAGCCGGCGCACTGCGTGAGCTGCGCGCCGGTATCGGGGAAGCACTTCGCGATGACGGGCTGCTGGTGGCCTGCCATTGGCTGCCTTCGTTCCCGGGACGCGCGAGCCGCACCGAGGTCGTGCATCGCTGCCTGGGTGAAGGCCTGCAGGAAGCCTTCCACTATCGCGACGCGGACTTCGTACTGCAGGGGTGGACGCGCGGCGCGATGTCGTTGGCCCGTCTGGAGGGCCTGCGGTGATAGGCGTACTGGTTCCGGCCCACAACGAGGCAGCGAGCATGGAGCGGTGCCTGCAGTCGATCAGGAGGGCGGCCCTGAATCCCAGGCTGGGCGGCGAAGCGGTGGAGGTGATTGTTGCGCTGGACGATTGTTCGGACGCCACGGAATCCATCTGCGCCCAGCAACGGGTTGATACGCTGCGGCTGCGTGCACGCTGCGTCGGCATCGCCCGGGCCGCCGCCGCCGCCGAGCTGCTGGGCCGGGGTGCACGATGGCTGGCGAGCACGGACGCGGACAGCGAGGTACCTCCTGAGTGGCTGGTCGCACAGCTTGAGGAACGCCGGGACGTCTTCTGCGGGCTGGTGGACATCGCAACGAACTGCAGCGCCGAGGTGCGCCTGCGCAAGGCGTTCCGGAGGCGGCAGCAATGGGGGGACGATCATGGGCGTATCCACGGTGCGAACCTGGGTGTTTGCGCCCAGGCTTATCTTGCCGCAGGCGGCTTTGCGCCACTGCACTGCGGGGAGGACGTCCAGCTGGTAAAGACATTGCAGCGTCTCGGTGCTGATGTGCGGTGGGCGGGTGCCCCGCTCGTCATGACCAGTGCACGCCTGGCAGGCCGCGCGGCAGGAGGGTTTTCAGCCTACCTGGCGGAGATGGGAGTGGCGGGTTCCGCCTCGGCGGCAGGCCAGCCGATCCTGTTGGCTTGAGAATCAGCCGTTTCGGCGCACCGTGGCGGGAAATGCCGAAAATACTGTGAAAAACCCGGGTTCGCCGGGCAATATGTGACCAATTCACGTTTGGCGTTTACGGTCTCTCAACGACACCGGCCTTAGATTGAGCGGCCGGGAGAGTAGGAGTGTCATCATGCCGAACAGAGCGGTTGTCTACGTCAGCGAAGCCGTACCTGGATTCACGTCCGAGCGCTTGAAAACACTTATGGAAGATGCGGCCCGCTTCAACCGATCAGCGGGTGTGACTGGCGTCCTTTTATTCGACGGCCGGCACTTCCTGCAATACATGGAGGGCCCCGCCGATGGGCTGGATGTGGCCTTTTCCCGCGTCAGCGGCGCCGGCAGTCACACCGACCTGATGGAGCTTGCTCGCGGGCGTGTCGGGCAACGGCGGTTGCCGTTCTGGCCAATGCGCTGCCTGCCAGTCAGTGCGGATGAGCTGCGGATGATCGCCCTTGCTGACTGGACCAGTTTCATCCAGCGGGCGGCGATGAACCAGGCGGGTGCTACCGCGATGGAGAAGCTCCTATCGATCGTCGAGCCCTACGCAACAGCGGCCTGATTGGCCGATGCGCCTGCTGTAGGCCAACCCTGCCGGGTTTCACGGGGCGGCGCACGCCAAGTGAAATGCGCTTTCCCGTGCCGACGCCCTATCTGAGCTGACTGCTATGCAGCATCAGTGCGTGGTCAAAGGCGTGCAGGCGTCCCCCACCACGCGTTGGACGGCTTTCTGCAACTGGGCAATGTGGAAGGGTTTGGCCACGAAGGCTGCGCCTCGGTGGCGCTGCGGCACCAGCTGGTCGTAGACCGCAGATACAAACAGGAAGGGGATGCCAAGCTCGGCCAAGCGATCGGCGACCGGAAAAACCACGCCATCCCGAAGCTCCACATCCAGCACGGCGCCATCGAACGTCTGCTTCTCCAATAGACCCATTGCATCAAACACGCTGTACGCATGGGTTACCTGGCCCCCACTGCTTTCGAGCGCCTGCTCCATGAGTGCGGCCAGATCGAACTGATCTTCCACCAGCAGCAGGCTGCACCTGCGCAGGCTCATATCGGATTGCATGCGCGCATGCCTGTATTGCCTCGGGAACTGCAGTGTGTGCTGTGCTCCATCAACGCTGCGAGTGTGGAATGTCAGGCCGGTGCGAAGCTGCGATGGCGTCGCCAGTGCTGTCGAGGTGGCGTGGAAAGAGTCCGCTGTTCCTTGACGGCATTTTGGCAGCGGCCATGGATTATTGCCGCCATCTTCGACAGTGGAGCTTCTGCGATGCATCGACCTGGAACCGATCCTGC
The DNA here is from genome assembly GCF_036320005.1 of Stenotrophomonas sp. SMYL11. Classification (NCBI taxonomy): domain Bacteria; kingdom Pseudomonadati; phylum Pseudomonadota; class Gammaproteobacteria; order Lysobacterales; family Lysobacteraceae; genus Stenotrophomonas; species Stenotrophomonas sp. SMYL11. The sequence goes on along the minus strand of NZ_JAWIRS010000001.1, from coordinate 41,955 downwards.
TTCGCCACGCGTGCTGCGTGTCGAGAACATGTCCCTGGACTGCGGTGGCACCGCGGTTGTGGTAGAGCTTGACCGGACACCCGAACGGGCGTGGATGAAGTCAGTGAAGCGAGCCCTTCAGGCCGACATCGCCATGGAGGGAGCACAGGCGAAGTTTGATGGCCAGTTTCTGTATATCGTGGGCATGGAGGAGAGTGGGCATCGCGTCCAGCATCGCGTGGTGCAGGCGCTGATGTCGGCGGAACCGGACCGGGACCCGGCCAGGCTCAAGAGTTTCCCGGGCGCGGCACTCTCCAGCTCGATGACCGCCTGAGTGCGACCTGGGCCGATACGGCATTCCGGCCTGATTGCCACCGTCAGCCCATCCCGGCCGCCGTCGCGGCCGATGCCTGCCACGTGCTGGCACGCGTGCGCACATCCGAAGCGCACGTTGCGTGTAGACGCGATGCGCAGCGGCCACGCCACGGCTCAACGCAACCTCCACACTGGTCTCACCGCCCGTACGATCCGCGTCGCTAAGGTAGAGCTGTCTGCAACAACCGGTGGTGTCATGCCTCTTCGCGCAATTGCCTATGTAAGTGAAGCGTCCAACAGCCTGACTGCGGAACGGCTGCAGCAGCTTGTGATGGACGCGGTGCTGTTCAATGAATCCGCCGATGTCACCGGTACGCTGTTGTTTGATGGCACCCGTTTCCTGCAGTACCTCGAAGGTCCCGAGGCTGGGGTCAACGGCGCTTACAAGCGGATCCTGGCATCTACCAGCCACAGCGGCGTGGTCGAACTCAACCGGGGGAGGGTGGGCCGGCGGCAGTTCCCGCACTGGCGGATGTGCTGCGTACGGGTGGATGAACTGGTCCTGGGAAAGATCGCCATCTCCGACTGGACAGGCTTCGTGCGCAGCGCATCGGCGCTGGCATCAAGTAGCAGCGCACTCGATCGCCTGCTGTCGGTGACGCAGTCAAATGTGGAAGGTGTTGCCAGCAGCGCTCTGGAACCTGACGGCTGGGTGGCACGATGAACACAGCTCCGTCGCCGCCTGGGACGGTACGCATCGGTTGCGCCGGCTGGTCGCTGTCCCGGTCGGCGCAGGGAGCCTTTGGGCAGGGCAACAGTGTTCTTCAACGCTACGCCACCCGCCTGCCCATGGTCGAGATCAACTCCTCGTTCTACCGTCCACACCTGCCCAGCACCTATGCACGGTGGGCTGCGAGCGTGCCGGACCATTTCCGCTTCGCAGTGAAGATGCCGCGCTCGATCAGCCATGAACATCGGCTTCGCGATGCAATGCCGCCGCTGCAGCGGTTCCTCGATGGCGTGCTGGCACTGGGTGACAGGTTGGGGCCGCTGTTGCTCCAGTTGCCCCCCAACCTGCCATACGACCCGGCGACGGCGGAGGGCTTCCTGCAGGGCCTGCGTGCACGTACCGAGGTCGATGTGGCCTGTGAGCCGCGCCATCCCAGTTGGTTCACTACGGAAGTGGACGCCCTGCTGAGCAAACATCGTGTCGCACGGGTTGCAGCGGACCCGGCACGGGCGCCCTCGGCAGCGATTCCCGGCGGGGACCGCACGTGGAGCTATTGGCGCTGGCACGGCCAGCCGCAGATCTATCGAAGCGCCTACAGCGAACAGGCCTTGGCAGGCTTGGCGCGGGCGCTGCAGCTCGAATCGGATACGCAGCGATCAGTCTGGGTCGTACTGGACAATACCGCGCTGGGCCACGCCACCAGCAACGCCCTTCGCCTGCAGACCCTGCTGCAGGAGGGCGAGCATGCCTGAGGGACCATCCATCGTACTGATGCGCGAGGCTGCGAGGCATTTCAAAGGACACGTCGTCCGCACCGTTTCAGGGAACAGCAGGATCGATCTGTCGCCACTTCAAGGGCGCAGGGTGAAAGCGGTTCGCAGCTGGGGCAAGCACTTTCTGTTGGAGTTCAGCCACCAGACCCTGCGCATCCATCTGATGATGTTCGGCAGCTGGCGCATCGACGAACGGAAGCCAACCCCGGCGCGGGTGTCCCTGGAGTTCGACAATGGGGAACTGAACTTCTATGCCTGTTCCGTAAAGCTCATCGGCGAGCCACTGGACGACGTCTACGACTGGCGCGCGGACGTGATGAACGATGCCTGGGATCCGAAGCTGGCCCGGCGCAAGCTGAAGGCAATGCCGGATGTCCTGGTCTGCGACGCGCTTCTGGATCAGACCGTCTTCGCCGGCGTGGGCAACATCATCAAGAACGAGGTGCTGTTCCGCATAGGCGTGCATCCGGCCACCCGCCTGGGTAACCTGCCGCCACGCAAGCTCACCGCCTTGATCGCGCAGGCACGCGCCTACAGCTTCGATTTCCTGGAGTGGAAGCGCCGCTTCGAGTTGAAAAAGCATTGGCAGGTACACACACGCAGGATCTGCCCGTCGTGCAGCGGGCCGGTCAGCAAGCTTTACATGGGGACCACTCGGCGGCGCACCTTCTTCTGCCCGAACGACCAGGTGCTGTACGAGCCCTGAGGCCGCCTTCCTTGGCGGCCGGTATGCCAGCGACGTGGCTCAGGCAGCCTGCGCCGCCTTGGCATTGCCGCCACCCTTGGCCAGCAGGGTCAGTTTTTCATCGGTCGCCTTCTCTTCCTCCAGCGTCTCCAGCAGCAAGGGGAGGGCATCCTTGTAGCCCAGCTGTTTGGCCAGCGCGGCGATGGTGCCGTAGGACGCAATCTCGTAGTGCTCGACCTTCTGTGCGCCACCGATCAGGGCGGCATCGCGCACAGCGCCCTTGTCGATGCTGTCGATCACTTCCTTGCCTTCCTCTACCAGACCTTCCATCGCCGCGCACTTGATGCGCTTCAGGCGGATGCCAAGCACCTCCACTACCTGGTCGATGCGCTCGATCTGGCCTTGGGTTTCTTCCAGGTGCGTTTCGAAAGCCGCCGCCAGATCCGGGTTCTCGGCCGCACGGGCCAGGCGTGGGAGGGCCTTGGTCAGTTGCTTCTCGGCGCTGTAGATGTCCGAGAGTTCGTGGATGAACAGGTCTTCCGCCGTCTTGATAGCCATAGTGGACTCCGTGGTGAGTGGAGCGCTCAGAGTAGGCACTGCCCGGTTGTGACCTGGCGGGCGGCGGGTGAAGGTGACATGTGAGCGCCAACGCTGACCCTGCGCGCCGTCTTCACGAAGCTGTGCCTGTCACTGCGTGCCCGCATCTGAATGCAGCCAGACCTTCGCCATGGCTTCACGATGGCATCGCTTCGCGCCCATGCAGTGACCGTTACCGCCACGACCATGCGGGCCACACTTGGAGACTCCCATGAGCGATGACAAGAAGAATACCGGCAGTCCGGACCGGGACCGTATCAACGTCGACGAAGACTATGAGCTGCGGTACTGGACCACGACGTTGGGTGTGTCCGCGGAAGAACTTCGTGCCGCAGTCGCGGCGGTCGGGCCCACAACCGTCGCTGTGCGGAAGCACCTGCGAAAGTAGCCTGGGGCTGTCTGCGCCCCAGGTCGATGGCCTCCGTCGGAACAGTGCTGCAAAGCTCTGCCAGGCAGTGCCTTGCACCAGGACATCCTGAGGCGGGGCTGCCGCCGTTGCGGCGCTTTTCAGGCTTCGGCGGCTGCATCCGCATCGCAGGGCATGCAACGCTCTTTCTTGCACTTGATGTCTGCAGCGGTCTTCGCCAGCGCCTCGTAACGCTGGCGTATCTCTTCAAGGTGAGCGGGCTCCATCGATTCCAGGTTCAACAGCTCCTGGTTGGCGTCCTTGCTGACCCGGATCAGTTCATCCAGTTTGATGTGCAGCGCGGCCGTATCGGCGTTCTGTGTATGCTGGATCAGAAACACCATCAGGAAGGTCACGATGGTCGTTCCCGTATTGACCACCAGCTGCCACGTATCATTGAAGTGGAAGGCCGGCCCGCAGGCGGCCCAGGTGATGATCACCCCCAGCGCCGTGACGAATGCGCCCAGGCTGCCCGACATACGTGCCGTTGTGGCCGCAATACGCGCAAAACTGCGCCGGATCATTGATCACCTCCCGCGGCCTCCTTATCCGTGCGGCGGTCCGGCAGCCTGACCCGCTTCTCAAGACGCTTGGCCTGCTCTTCCGGTGTTGGTGCAGCAACAAAGGGAGAGATCGGGTCACTGGCGGGGAAGGTCTCCTGCAGCGCCTCGTCATGATTGCGGTGGTTGTGCAGCTTCGCCTGTATTGGACTGACAGGATCGGGGTTCTGCGCTTCCGGGTCCGGGTGGGGAAGGTCTTTCTGATCACGTTGCATGGTGCGGTCTCCAGGTTGGGTGCCACGGCTCAGGTGGCGGGGCCCAGCATAGGAACTGCATCGTGAGCGGTCCCATCAAGAGCGGAGCAACGTGGCGTCAAGCCTTCAGGCAAAGCGCGTTAACAATCAGCAGGGCGGGGGTGTACGGGGTCGGCCGCGACGGCGCCAGGCCATCACCTGGCCAACCACCGCCGTCAACAGCAACATCGCGTTGGTCACCACGAAGACGGTGCTGCCCAGCATCGCGCTGTACACCGTAAACAGCGCGGACGCGGTCATCTGGCCCACGAACAGCCATTTCGATACCGCCTCCGGGTTCGGCGACTGCCACTGTTTCACCATCTGCCGGATCAACGTCGCCATCAGGACCGCCGTGGCGACCCAGCCAAGTACATCGGGGTGCATGATTGCCTCCCATCGTCCAGATTGCTCACGCTAGCCCTTGGCCGGGCAACGGCGTAGGAAGGGGACGTGAAGGCAGCATTCCGCCTCCGGCGCCCTCACACCATTCACCCCGCAGCGGCGAGAATGTCGCATCGGCGTGCCCATGCACGTCGCGCCCACCGACTGCAGGAACGCTGAGATGTCCAACACCCCCTTTGGTGAATCGTCATGCGCTGCCGCCGCCAGCGGTTGCGTCGAGGTGCGTGGCGCACGCGAGCACAACCTCAAGAATGTCGATGTCTCCATCCCGCGCAATGCACTGGTGGTGTTCTCCGGCGTATCAGGGTCCGGCAAGTCATCGTTGGCTTTCGGTACCGTCTTCGCTGAAGCGCAGCGGCGTTACTTCGAGTCCGTTGCGCCCTATGCACGCCGCCTGATCGATCAGGCGGGCGTGCCGGACGTGGACGCCATCGATGGCCTGCCGCCGGCAGTGGCCCTGCAGCAGCAGCGCGGGGCCAGCAATGCGCGTTCGTCAGTGGGCAGCGTGACCACGCTGTCCAGCCTGGTGCGCATGATGTACTCGCGTGCGGGGGCGTACCCGGCCAACCAACCCATGCTGTATGCCGAGGACTTCTCACCCAACACGCCGCAGGGCGCCTGCAGCACCTGCCATGGCCTGGGGCATGTCTACGAAGTGACCGAAGCGCTGATGGTTCCGGACCCCTCGCTGAGCATCCGCGAGCGCGCCATCGCCTCCTGGCCGCCGGCCTGGCATGGCCAGAACCTGCGCGACATCCTGGTCACGCTGGGCTACGACATCGACGTGCCGTGGAAGAAGCTGCCGAAGAAGGACCGGGACTGGATCCTGTTCACCGAGGAAGCGCCCAGCGTGCCCGTCTATGCCGGGTTCACGCCCGCCGAGACCCGTGCCGCGCTGAAACGCAAGCAGGAGCCCAGCTACATGGGCACCTATACCGGCGCGCGGCGTTACGTGCTGCACACCTTTGCCAACACCCAGAGCGCGCTGATGCGCAAGCGCGTTTCGCGCTACATGGAAGGCCGGTTGTGCCCGGCCTGCCACGGAAAACGCCTGAAGCCGGAGGCGCTTTCGGTCACCTTTGCCGGCGTGGATATCGGCGAGTTCATGCGGCTGCCGCTGGATCAACTGGCGGCGCTGCTGGGGCCCATCGCGCAAGGCGACTTCAGTGCCCACAGCACCGGCGCGCGTACCAGCAGGCGCGCGACACCCCGCGATCGCGCCCGTCGGGCCGCGAGTGGCCAGGCGACCCACGAGGCTGCCCCCGACGTGCGCCTGACCTCCGCCCTGTCGGAAGAGAAGCGCCTGGCAGCACAACGACTGGCAGGCGGGGTCATGGCCCGTGTACGGCAATTGCGTGACCTGGGCCTGGGGTACCTCTCGCTGGATCGCGCCACGCCCACGCTGTCGGCCGGCGAACTTCAGCGCCTGCGGCTGGCCACGCAGCTCAGCTCCTTGCTGTTTGGCGTGCTGTACGTTCTCGACGAACCCTCGGCCGGCCTGCATCCGGCCGACAGCCAGGCGCTGTACGACGCGCTGGAGCGCCTGCGCGACGGCGGAAACTCGGTGTTCGTTGTTGAACACGATCTGGAGCTGATGCGCCGCGCGCAGTGGCTGGTGGATGTTGGGCCAGAGGCGGGCGAGCACGGTGGCCAGGTCCTTTACAGTGGCGAGCCCGACGGCCTGCGCCAGATCCAGGGGTCGCGCACGGCGCAGTACCTGTTCGACCAGGTGCCCGCACCCGCCAGCCGGCAGCGCAACGCCAGCAGCTGGCTGGAACTGAAGGGCATCCACCGCCACAACCTGCGGGGCGTGGACGCACAGGTGCCATTGGGGCTGTTGACCGCAGTGACCGGCATTTCCGGTTCGGGCAAGTCCAGTCTGATGGCGCAGGCGCTGCCCGAGCTGTTGCTGCTGCACCTCGGGCATGAGCCCGCGGACGACAGTGCCGACAGCGCACCCTCTGACGGGCCAACCGTGATTGAAACGACGCGGGGCACCTTGGCCGGCGATGTAGACGCCATCCAGCGGGTGGTGCAGGTCGACCAGAAGCCCATCGGACGCACGCCACGCTCCAACCTGGCCACCTACACCGGCTTGTTCGATCACGTGCGCAAGCTGTTCGCCGCGACACCCGCCGCGCGCCGCCGCCGTTTCGATGCGGGGCGCTTCTCGTTCAACGTGGCCAAGGGCCGGTGCGAGACCTGCGAAGGTGAGGGTTTCGTCAGCGTCGAACTGCTGTTCATGCCCAGCGTCTACGCGCCGTGCCCCACCTGCCACGGTGCGCGTTACAACGACGCCACGCTGAAGGTGCAGTGGAACGGCCGCAACATCGCCGAGGTCCTGCAGATGACGGTGGACCAGGCGCATGCGTTCTTCAGCGAGGAAGAGGCCATCGCCCGGCCGCTGCAGTTGCTGCAGGAGATCGGCCTGGGCTATCTGAGGCTGGGCCAGCCGGCCACGGAACTTTCAGGCGGAGAAGCGCAGCGCATCAAGCTGGCCACAGAGCTGCAGCGCAGCCAGCGCGGGCGCACGCTGTACGTGCTGGACGAGCCCACCACCGGCCTGCATGCGTCGGACGCGGACAGGCTGCTGGTGCAGCTGCAGCGGCTGGTGGACGCGGGCAATACGGTGGTGATGATCGAGCATGACATGCGCGCGGTTGCGCAGGCGGACTGGGTAATTGATGTCGGGCCTGGCGCAGGCGGGGCAGGGGGCACCATCGTGGCGAAGGGCACGCCGCAACAGGTGGCTCGGGCCAAGGGCAGCAGGACGGCGCCGTTCCTGGCGCGGGAGCTGGCTTCCGCGTAGCGCCGAGCCATGCTCGGCTGTCGATTTCCGCCGCATCGAGCCTCCCAGGTAGCGGGTGCTGCGAACTCCAGTCCAGCCATGGCACCGGAAGGACAACATCGAGGCCGCGCTTCCAGATCTCGACTTGACCGAGAGTGTCCGCGGCTGGCCGAAGTCAGAGGTGCCGGCGCCAGACAACCCGGCCAAGAGTGCTGGAGCCCCCGATCGATCCTGGGCAGGCCTAGACGCGCAGCGCATCGACCACCAACCGGAATGCTGGCGATGACTGCCGTCGGCTGGGGTAATACAGGTGGTATCCGGGAAATGGCGGACACCAGCGTGCCAGCACCCGCACCAGTTCGCCCGTTTCGATGTGGGGCGCGAACTCATCTTCGGGCAGGAAGGCGACACCCAGGCCCTCCAGCGCCGCAGCAACGATATGGTGACTGGCATTGAAGATGACTTGCCCTTCGACGCGCACGTTCTGCTCTCGCCCGGCTCGCTCGAATTCCCAAACGTAAAGGCCGCCATGGGTCGGGAACCGGATGTTGATGCAGCGATGGCCGACCAGATCACGCGGCGCCTTCGGCGGCGGATGCTTTTCCCAGTACGCAGGTGAAGCCACTGCCGCCATGCGCAACTGCGGCCCGATGGGCACGGCGATCATGTCCCTGTCGATCTCTTCGCCCATCCGCACGCCAGCGTCGAAACGATCCGCCACGATGTCCCGCAGGCCATAGGAGACGTCGAACTCGATATGGATGTCAGGGTACTGGTGCATCAACGGCGTGAGCTTGGGCAACAGCGTCGTGCGCAGCACGTGGTCGCCGCTGGTGATGCGCACCGTTCCGGCAGGCTTATCCCGCAGTTCGGTGATGGCGTCGAGTTCGGCTTCGATCTCGTCGAAGCGATGCCCGATGGCCCGCATCAGGCGCTCGCCGGCAGGTGTCGGCGCCACGCTGCGCGTGGTTCGGGTGAGCAGGCGGATCTGCATCCGCGCCTCCAAGCCGCTGACCGCCTGGCTGACCGCCGATTGGGTGACTCCCAATTGGGCGGCTGCGCGCGTGAAGCTGCCCTCGCGCGCTACCGCGATGAATGCAAGCAGATCGTTGAGGTTGCTCCTGGCCATGGGGCCCAGTGTGCCATGCACATCAATTAGAAGCACTAATAGACGCATTCACTAGTTAGTACCTAGTCGCAGAAGCGTCCTGGGACCAGACTGCACCGGCAATGGTGGTCGCCCGACCCCCAGGAGAGCCATATGAAAGCCCTTGCTCTGTCCGCCGCGCTGCTATTGGCCCTGGTGCCTGTCGCTGGCAGCGCCCAGGACGCCCCGACATCAGGAGGATATGCCATGACACTGACGCAGACCTGGGACAAGGTGTTCCCGAAAAGCGACAAGGTCGATCACCGCAAGGTGATGTTCAAGAACCGCTATGGCATCACCTTGGCGGCCGACCTGTATCGGCCGAAAAATGCCAGTGGCAAATTGGCGGCGATCGCCGTCGGCGGCCCGTTCGGCGCGGTGAAGGAACAGTCGTCCGGCCTGTATGCGCAAACGATGGCCGAGCGCGGTTTCGTCACTCTGGCGTTCGACCCGTCCTATACAGGCGAAAGCGGTGGCGAGCCGCGCAATGTCGCCTCGCCAGACATCAATACCGAGGATTTCAGCGCCGCCGTCGATTTCCTCGGCCTGCAACCCAACGTCGATCGCGAGCGCATCGGCATCATCGGCATCTGCGGCTGGGGCGGAATGGCCTTGAATGCCACCGCCGTTGACAAGCGGGTCAAGGCCGTCGTGGCCAGCACCATGTACGACATGACGCGCGTCATGTCCAAGGGCTACAACGACCGCGTGACGCCGGAGCAGCGCACGCAGACGCTGGAGCAACTGAGTCGGCAGCGGTGGAAGGATACGGAGGCCGGCAAGCCCGCCTACCAGCCACCCTACAACGAACTGAAGGGCGGCGAGGCGCAGTTCCTGGTCGAGTACCACGACTACTACCGCACGAAGCGCGGGTATCACGCACGCTCGGTCAATTCCGGCAACGCCTGGACGATCACGACGCCGCTGTCCTTCATGAACATGCCGATCCTGACCTACATCAAGGAAATCTCGCCGCGCCCGATCCTGTTCATCCACGGTGAGAACGCCCACTCCCGCTACTTCAGCGAAACCGCGTACGCCGCTGCGGCGCAGCCGAAGGAACTGGTGATCGTACCGGGCGCCAACCACGTCGACCTGTACGACCAGATGGACAAGATTCCGTTCGACAGGATGGCGGACTTCTTCAATCAGAACCTGGCGGCGAAATGAGCATGCCGGTGGATATGCCGGCGGTCGTCGGCCAAGGCGGGGGGGCGGCGCAACCTGCACATTGGGGCGGGGTCTTCGCCATGACCCTGTGCGTGTTCGCGCTGATCGCGTCCGAGTTCATGCCCGTGAGCCTACTGACGCCGATGGCCGCCGACCTTCGCGTCAGCGAAGGTTGGGCGGGTTACGGCATTGCCATTTCCGGGGCGTTCGCCGTGCTCACGAGCCTGTCCATCTCCGCGCTGGCCGGCAGCAAGAACCGCAAGACCGTGCTGCTGGCACTGACCGGCCTGATGGCCTTGTCGGGCACCGTGGTCGCGCTGGCGACGAACTATTTTGTCTATATGGCCGGGCGTGCGCTGATCGGCGTGGTGATCGGCGGCTTCTGGTCGATGTCGGCGGCCACCGCGATGCGCCTGGTGCCGCCGGACCAGGTGCCGCGCGCATTGGCCATCTTCAATGGCGGCAACGCCCTGGCCACGGTCATTGCCGCGCCCTTGGGCAGCTACCTGGGTTCGGTCATCGGCTGGCGCGGGGCCTTCTTCTGCCTGGTGCCGGTGGCGGCGATGGCGCTCGTCTGGCAGTGGATCAGCGTGCCAGACATGGACGTGGAGCCGGCAAGCAAGCCGGCGAACGTGTTCCGTCTGTTCAAGCGCCGATCGGTCGCATTGGGCATGGCTGCCTGTGGTGCGTTCTTCCTGGGGCAGTTCGCCTTGTTCACTTATGTGCGACCGTTCCTGGAAACAGTGGTGCGCGTGAACGTATCCACGCTGTCGCTCATCCTGCTCGGGATTGGTGTGGCCGGCGTCATCGGCACCGCAATCATCGGGACATTCCTCAAACAAGGTCTGTATCGAACCCTGATTGTCATTCCCGTCCTGATGGCGGCCATCGCCCTGGCCCTGATCCCCTTCGGCACCGGGCTCGGCACCTCGGCCGCCCTCCTGGCAATGTGGGGCCTGCTCGCTACGGCGGCGCCAGTGGGCTGGTGGAGCTGGATCGCGCAGGCCTTGCCGGGGGATGCCGAAGCCGGCGGTGGATTGATGGTAGCGGTGATCCAGTTGGCGATTGCCTTGGGCTCCACCATTGGCGGGATGCTGTTCGACGGCAGCGGCTATCAAGGCACCTTCGTGGTGAGTGCAGCCGTCCTCTTTTTGGGTGCCTTCCTGACCCTGCTGGCATCGCGCTCACAAGCGCCGCGGGGCGTTGCATGAGCGGCACGACCATGACCTCGAATTACTCTCGCCCCACCCTTGGACCGTCGGAGAAGAAGGCTCTGCGCGCGCTTGGCGTAGTGCTCGGCCTGTCGGTCATGGGTGGGTGCAAGGCCAGCCAGCCAGAGGCGTCCGTAGCCGTCGCCCAGGATGCCGTTACGGCATCCACCAGGCAGGAGGAGTCCCGAATGTGGATGACCATCGGCGAACGCCGCTTCGCCATCACCTTGGCCGACAACGAAACCGCAAGGACTTTCGCCACGCGATGCCCATTAACGCTGGACATGGCCGAGCTCAACGGCAACGAAAAGCACGCTGAACTCTCGCAAGCGCTTCCGGCCGATGCCAGTCGCCCCGGGACGATCCACAGCGGCGACCTCATGCTCTATGGATCGAGTACGGTCGTCGTCTTCTACAGAACCTTCCGCTCGTCTTACGCCTACACCCCGCTGGCGCGCGTGGATGATCCTGTTGGCCTGGGTCAGGAGCTCGGTCAAGGCAGTGTACAGGTGACTTTTTCGCAATGACCGCTCCTGGCCGAGAGCGGAAGCACACCAGGGCAGGGCGCCGTAATGACACTCTGCGGCCCGGGACGGGCTCCGGCGCGGTGCCGGAGCCCCTGTTGCTCACTTTTCCTGCAGGAATGTCAGCAGATCCTGGTTGACCTTGTCCTTGTGGGTGTCGGTCAGGCCATGCGGGGCACCCGGGTACACAATCAGCCTGGCGCCCTTGATCAGCTTCGCCGACTGGCGGCCGGAGATGTCGATCGGCACGATCTGGTCGTCATCACCGTGGATGACCAGGGTGGGCACGTCGAACTTCTTCAGGTCGGCGCGGAAGTCGGTGGCCGAGAAGGCGGCGATCGAATCGTAGGTGTTCTTGTGGCCGCCCTGCATGCCCTGCGCCCACCATGCATCGATCAGACCCTGCGAGACCTTCGCGCCCGGGCGGTTGAAGCCGTAGAACGGTCCCGACGGGATGTCCTTGTAGAGCTGCGCACGGTTGTCCATCTGGGCCTTGCGGATGCCATCGAACACTTCAATCGGCAGGCCGTTGGGGTTGTCGGCGGTCTTCAGCATGAGCGGCGGCACCGAGCTGATCAGCACCGCCTTCTTCACCCGGCCGGTGCCATGGCGGCCGATGTAGCGCGCCACCTCGCCACCACCGGTGGAGAAGCCCACCAGGATGACATCGTGCAGGTCCAGCGTGTTGATCACCGTAGCCAGATCATCGGCGTAGTGATCCATGTCGTTGCCTTCCCACGGTTGGCTGGAACGGCCGTGGCCGCGACGATCATGGGCAATGACGCGGTAACCGTGGTTGGCCAGGAAGATCATCTGCGATTCCCAGCTGTTCGAGTTCAACGGCCAGCCGTGGCTGAAGGTAACGACCGGGCCGTCCTTCGGGCCCCAGTCCTTGTAGTAGAGCTGCACGCCATCGGCGGTGGTGATGTAGCTGGCGGTGCGCGCGATGCTGGTGACTGCCGCCGGCTTGGCCGGTTCGGCGGCCTGCGCGGACAGGCCGGCCTGGACCGAGAGGGCGAGGGTGGCAACGGCCAGGGTACGGGCGAAGGTGTTCATGCGGGAACTCTCATGGGTGAGTGGTGAGGCGTACTTTGCGCCTGCAATCAGGCGCCTGGGTGATGAACTGTCCGGATTTCTTGATATAGCGTCTTGCACGGTTGTGCGCACACAAACCGCCGCTCATTGCCCGTTGACAAGGTAGAACGTGCGTTCTACCTTGCCGTCATGCACAAGACCGGCACCGACACCGCGCAGAAGATCCTGGCCACGGCCGAGGCGCTGATCTACCAGAACGGAATCCACGCCACCGGCATGGACCTACTGGTGAAGACCTCCGGCGTTGCCCGGAAGAGCATCTACCGCCACTTCGAAAACAAGGACCAGGTTGCCGCTGCGGCATTGAGCGCACGCGACGTTCGATGGCTTCAGTGGTTCCAGCAGGAGTGCGACAAGGCCGACACCCCGGAGGCGCGCATCCTCGGCATGTTCACCGTGCTCAAGGACTGGTTCCAGTCCGAGGGCTATCGCGGCTGCGCCTTCATCAACACCGCAGGCGAGGTCGGCGACCCCGACGATCCGATCCGCCACATCGCAAAACATCACAAGCAGAAGCTGCTGGATTACACGCTGGAACTCACCGCGCAACTGGATATCCAGCAGCCCGAAGCACTGGCGCGGCAGCTGCTGCTTCTCATGGAAGGCGCCATCACCGTCTCGCGCGTGATGGGCGACTACAACGCCGCAGACACTGCAAGGGATGTTGCAGCGGTGTTGTTGGAGCAGGCCAGGCGCTGACGCCTGAGTCATCAAAACCCATCAAAGCACCCCGTTCATCCACTTGATTGGAGGTCCCACCGTGTCCACTGAAGCACCCCGCCCGCCACTTCCCCCGTTCACCCGTGAATCGGCCATCGAGAAAGTGCGCCTTGCCGAGGATGGCTGGAACTCCCGCGATGCCGACAAGGTTTCGCTGGCCTATTCGCTGGACACCGAGTGGCGCAACCGTGCCGAGTTCACCCATGGGCGCGAGGAAGCCCGGCAGTTCCTGGCCCGCAAGTGGAAAAAGGAGCTTGAGTACCGCCTGATCAAGGAGCTATGGGCCTCCACCGACAACCGTATTGCCGTGCGCTACGCCTATGAGTGGCATGACGACTCCGGCAACTGGTTCCGCTCCTATGGAAACGAGAACTGGGAATTCGGCGCCGATGGCCTGATGCAGCGCCGCTTTTCGTGCATCAACGACATGCCGATCAAGGAAAGCGATCGCAGGTTCCACTGGCCACTGGGGCGTCGGCCGGATGATCATCCGGGGCTGTCTGACCTGGGCATGTGAGCGACCGCAGTGGCGCCACCGGAAGTTCGCCTCGGCCAGGATGAAGCGGTCGGCATCATTCAGGGGGTTCCTGGCAGGATCACCATAAAGAAGTGCCCGTCGTGAGAGGTATACAGCTTGACCCAACGAAACCTGCGTGCAGGACTGTTGCTTGTCTATATGATGCTTCTTGCCTTGCTGGCATCTACCCCTTGGATCTGGCAGAAGTGGTCGCCCGGTGGCTTTGCAGCACCCGGCCCATTCTTCTGCAAAGAGCTTTTAAGCTCGGGCGGCGATGATGATGTAATGATCATGGCGTTTGTCGTCTTTGCGCTGCCACTGGTGCTGCGAGTCATTCGCCTGCTGTGTCCCGTTGGGGTTTACGAGGTCTGGCTTTTCTACATTTGCGTGGGCTTTGTAGGCTTCTCGCTGATGCTGGCCAGCCTCGATTGCGCGGATGTCTTCTACACGGCGTTCGTGCTTCCTGATCCCGCGTTGGCAGCGGCATTGCTGGCGATACCCGTTGCGGCTTTGGTGCTCGCTTACCTCCGGGCCGAATCGCGCCCAACTGCGCGCTGAACTGCACCATCGTCATTCGCAGCTGTTTCCGCTGGCACGCGATGCTACCCAGGCCTCGTGGGTGCCGTTGCCGCTCTGGCGCAGATGCGCCGGACGATGCCGATCACTGTATCGGTTGTCCGGCAGAGGTGGCTCCGTCCGTCACCCATTGCGACGGTGGTGATACGGCGATGCAGCACATCCACACACCCCAAGGACTCGTCGTTGGTCTGTTCGCGACCGGCGGGTACACTCGACCCCACCCATGCGATGGACAACCCCATGCCAGCCGTCGGTGCAGGGCCGATCATCAGCAAGCGCGCGCAGCGTGAGTGCCAGGAGGCACTCCAGCAGCTTTCGCTGCTCGCCGATCCGCATGCCGCGATCCATTCCGCCCGCAAGCACATCAGGAAACTGCGTTCGCTGCTGGCGCTGGTGCGCAATCCAGCGTTCGATCTGCAGGACCTGGATGCCACGCTGCGCCGCCTGGGCGTCAGCCTGTCCGGTGCACGCGATGCGCATGTCGTGGTGGAAGCGGCGCAGCGGCTGCAGCAGCTTCATCCGGCACCGGGCTGGGCAGCGGTGATCGATGTGCTCGCGGCCAGGCGTGCCCGCATTCTCGAGCAGCTGCTGCGGCGGGATCCCGGGCTGCAGCGCAGGGCCATGACGCTCCGGCGCGTCGCCCGGCAGCTGCAGGACCAGCCCTGGCACGCACTGCGCCGTCGGGACGTCCGCGCCGGGCTGGAGCGGACCCGGCGCCGGGTCCGCAAGGCCGCAACCCGCGCGCCCCCGGGCGGCCCCCCCCCGCGGGCCCCCCCCCCCCCCCCCGCCGCCCCCCAAGGCCGCAACCCGCGCGCCCCATGGCGGTACCCACGACGTCGAAGGCGTCCACCGCTGGCGCCGGCGCGCGCGGCGGCTGCGCATGCAGCTGGAGCTGCTCAAGGACATGAAACTGCGCCCTGGACGCTCCCGCGAAGGGCCGGAACACGGCAAGGCCGCCCGATCGCTGCATCAGCTCAGCGATCGACTGGGCGACATGCAGGATCTGCGGCTCCTGCGCAATCTGGTGCGGGCGATGCCCGCCTGCAGCGGCAAAGCGGTGGTGCTGCAGCTGATCGACGCAGCGCGCCACCCGCTGCCCGTCGACGCCGACGCAGGGACCGGCGCCTGACGGCGAGGCGGCCGTCATGAACGCGTCATACGGCACGCTTACCTTGCGGCGCACTTCAGGGGGTAAAGGCGACGCAGGTGGCCGAGCAGGCAAGACGGCGCCTGGCGCGCATGTTCGAGGACCACGCGCCGCTGCTGCGCGGCTTTTTCGTGCGGCGCGGCGCGCGTCAGGATGCCGAGGACCTGGTGCAGGAAACCTATCTGCGCCTGCTGCGTGCGCATGAAGGCAAGGGCGAGCCGATCGCCAACCCGGAAGCGTACCTGTTCACTGTCGCGCAGAATCTGGCCCGCGAGCAGGCCGCGCGCCGGCGCTGGTCGACGCTGTCCATCGAAGAGATCGAAGGCCCGGGCCAAAGCCTGGCCAGCGGGGAATGCGTGGAAGATGCCGCCGAACGCGAACAGCGCCGTCAACGCCTGCAGGCGGCACTGGGAACCCTTCCCGAGCACACCCGGGCGGTGCTGGTCATGCAGTACCGCGATGGATTGAGCTACAAGCAGATCGCCGAACGCATGGGTGTTTCACCGCACATGGTGAAGAAGCACGTGGTACGCGGGCTGTCGGTATGCCGCCGGGCGATGGCCGAACCGGCGGGGAGGTCGTGAGCGTGGCCATTGAACACCCGTCGGCGCTGACCCGGGCCGCCGCGCACTGGCATGCGCTGCAGCGCGAAGGTGACCTCAGCCCATCGCAGCAGCGCGCTTTCATGCAGTGGCTGCTGGTGTCCCCCGACCATCTGCGTGAGTACATGGCCATCAGCGAGGTGGCCGGGGCACTGGCCGAGACGCTGCGCGGCATGCCCGATGACCTGGACGCGCTGTTGAGCGCGCCTGCGCCAACCCGCAACGACGTCGACAATGTAGTGCGGTTGTCGCCACGGCCCGCCGTTGCAGCCCGGGAACGCGCGGCGCGGCCGGTACGCGGGCTGCCCCGCATCGCGGTGGCGGCGGTGCTGATGCTGGCCGTCGGGGTGGGCACCACCGTTGCCTGGCCGCGCACCGGGCACTACGTGGCCGCACATGGCACGCCACGCCAGATCACCCTGTCCGACAGCACCGTCGTGCGCCTGGATGCGGAAAGCGAGATATCGGTGCGCATGACCCTGCTGGGGCGGCGCGTCGAGCTCGAACGTGGCCAGGCCAGCTTCGCCGTGGCCAAGGACCGGCGCCCCTTCGCGGTGCACGCCGCAGGCCTGCAGGTCACCGATATCGGCACCACGTTCGATGTCTCGCTGCTGCGCGAGCAGGCGCGCATCGGGGTGAGCGAGGGCCGCGTGCATGTGCGTGGCGATGGTGGTCGCGGCCGCATGCTCGCCGACCTTGGCGCCGGGCAGGCCGCGCAGGTCGATTACCGTGACCAGCGCGTGCGCATCCGCGATGAGGACGCCGCCAGCATGACTGCGTGGTGGTCGGGCCGGGTGATCTTCCGCGACGAGGCGCTGCGCGACGTGGCCGACCGCTTCAACCGGCGCAACGCGCTGCGCCTGCATGTCAGCGACGACGCCGGCGCGCTGCGCCTGACCGGCAACCTGCGCGCCGATGACGTGGCATCGCTGCGAGCGTTTCTTGACCAGCAGCCGACGCTGGTCACGCAGGCCGATGCGGACGGGATCCACGTGCGGCTGCGTGCCGGGCCGCCTCCGGCGCTGTAAGAAAAAATTCATCGAAAAAGCGGTGCCCGATCAGCGCGCTGCGCCCTCGTAGTTGGGGAAAGCAGGAACACATCCGTTCCGCGACCACCGCCATTCCCTCACTGGATCCCACGATGCGCCGCACACTGTTCCTTTCCATCGCCCTTGCACTGCAGGTCACCGCCACGGCCGGCGCCCACGCCGCAGAACCGGCCCGCATCGCCAGCGAGGCGATCGCCTCGCAGCCACTGGATGGGGCGCTCAACGCGCTGTCGCGCCAGACCGGCCTGCAGTTCGTCTACAACGCGCAGACTGCCGGCAATCCGCGTACCGCGGGCGTACCGGCCGGGCTGAGCGCGGACGCGGCGCTCAGCCGCCTGCTGGCCGGGACCGGCCTGCGCTACCGCTATCTCAACGCCACCACCGTCACCATCGAAGCGCAGGATGCGGCTGCACCGGCATCCACCTCGGCGCTGGCAACGCCAGGCCCCGTGGGCGGCGCGGTCGCGGCATCGGCGCAGGCAGGGGCGGCGGCGCCCAGCGCGCAGGCGGCCAACCTGGAAACCATCCAGGTCACCGGCAGCTACAGCCGCAGCCTGGAGCAGGCGGTGGACATCAAGCGCGCCACCGTGGGCTTCTCTGACTCGATCGTTGCCACCGACGTGGCCGACTTTCCCGAACAGAATCTCGCAGAAGCGCTGCAGCGCATGCCGGGCGTGACCATCGAACGCAACAAGGGCCTGGGCACCAAGGTCAATGTGCGCGGCCTGCCTTCGGAGTACACCCACGTTTCGATCAACGACCTGGCCACCGCGTCGGGCAGCGGCGGGCGCGACGTGGAATTCGACATGTTCGCCTCGGAGATCATCCAGCAGGTGACCGTGCAGAAGTCGCCCACGGCCGCGGACGAGGAGGGGGGCATTGCCGGCTCGGTGAAGATTTCCACCGCGCGCCCGTTCGACTACAACGAACGCAAGCTGGTGTTCTCCGCCGAGGGCGCGCACAACAGCATCTCGGAGGAAGTGGACCCGCGCTTTGCCTTCCTCGCCGCCGACACGTGGGGGGACTGGGGCGCTCTGGTGTCGTACTCGCAGTCCAAGCGCACCAACCGGACCGACTCCACTTCGGGCATCAACTTCCGCCCGTCGTCACGCTTCCTCACGGCTTCGGGTACCCGCGGCACCCAGGCGCAGTCGGTGCTGCGCCGCGACGCAGGCGTCAACATCACCAACCGCAATGATGCCGAGCAGACCAACCGGGTCGTGTTCCAGGACAAGGTCGGCGACCGCGTCTACCTCAACGAGCAGGACAAGTGGGGCGCGACTGGATCGCTGCAGTACAAGCCGAGCAACAATTTCAACCTGACCTTCGACGCGATGGTCGGTGGCTATGACAGCACCGAGGATGAGTACGACGCGGCCGCCTATTCCGCCTCCAGCCGCAGCACCTTCGACACCATCCATTCGTACGACGCCAGCACCCTGTCCGAGTACGGCATGGTGGTGCTGCGTGATGTGTCCTACACCGCCACCCAGCACGAGATGCTGAGCAAGGAGCGGATCAACAAGACCGACTACAGCCAGTACAGCCTGGCCATGGACTGGAAGGGTGACCGCTGGTACGTGGATGCGCTGGTAGGGTATTCGGGCGCGGAGAAGACTTCGGATTTCTCCAACCTCAAGCATGTGGCCTATGCGCCGTCGCGTACCCGCTGGACCGGCGCCAGTGGTGAAACCCTTTCCACCGGCGCCGCCGGCAGCTTCGACATGTACAACGATCCGCGCCGCTATCTGTTCGAGGCCTACGAGACCACGCTGGAGAAGGTGAAGGATGACAAGTACGCCGCCCAGGTCAATGTCACCCGCCTGCTGGACATGGCCTTCCTGCCCGCGCTGCACACGGTCCGGTTCGGCGCGCGCTACACCGACCGTTCCAAGGAGCGCCAGTATGGCGAACTGAAGATCACCGGGCCGAGCGCTGGCAGCGCGGCCTGGGTCAACACCCGCACGATGGCCGACAGCCCGCTGCAGTACATCGACGACATCGTCCCCGGCGGCAGCTACTCCAACAAGGGGCTGGCCTGGCAGCAGATCTCCAACGACTACGCCCGCAGCGCATTCCGTTACGCGGGCTTCCAGACCCCGTTCGACCCGGGCCAGTTCTACCAGGTCGATGAGAAGGTGATGAGCTTCTACGCGATGGCCGACTTCGCCTTCGATATCGGCAGCGTGCCTTTCACTGTCAACGCCGGCGCACGCTACGTGGATACGAAGGTCGATTCGTTCGGCTACCACCCGATCCAGCTGCCCAATGGCAGCACCGGCTACACCGATACGCCGGTGTCCAAGGATGGCAGCTACGACGATCTGCTGCCCAGCTTCAACATGACCGCTGAGCTCGCGCATGGCCTGCTGCTGCGTGCGGCCGCGTCCAAGGTAATGATGCGCCCGGCGCTGACCGACATCGCCTACAAGCGCACCGCCAGCTGGAGTTCCTACCGTTTCACCGACGGCAATCCCGAACTGAAGCCGACCTACGCCAAGCAGTGGGAAATCGGCCTGGAGAAGTACCTGGACAACGGTGCGCTGTTCGCCGCCAGCTACTTCCGCAAGAACATCGACGGCGTGGTGATCAACTCGCTGACCGGCGTGGTCCAAGATGTGGCGGTGTACAACGCCAACGGCAGCCTCAATGGCATCTACGATTTCGACGTGTACCAGCCGGTCAATGCCAAGGGTGCCTACGAGGTCGACGGCATCGAACTGGTGGCGCAGCTGCCGCTGAACATGTTCACGCCGTGGCTGGACGGGTTCGGCATCAACGCCAACTACACGATGCTGGACAGCTCGCTGGCCGGCGAGTCCGACCTGGGCATCCGCACCCCGATGCCGGGGTTGTCGGAGAAGACCTGGAACTTCACCGCGTACTACGAGAATGAACGTTTCGACGCGCGCGTGTCCTACAACCACAAGGACGAGTACGTCGAATCGATCGGCTACAACCTGTACCCGATCTGGCGCGATGCCTATGGCCAGATGGACGTATCGATCGGTTACCGCATCACCGACAACATCAAGATCAGCCTGAAGGGCATCAACCTCACCAACGAGCGGACCAGCGGCTACACCATGGATCCGTCCTTCCCGACCATGGATGAGACCTCTGGCCGTCGCATCAGCCTGGGCCTGCGCGCGGACTTCTAGGCAAGCGTTCCCGCACGGGCGGCGTGCGGACCGGAGAGGGTCCGTGCGTCGTCCGTGCGCTTTCTCAGGAAAAGACTCATGAAGACCCCTCTGATGCTGGCGCTGCTCGCAGCAGCGGCCCCGGCGTTGTCGGCCACGACCCCGGCCGATGGCGGCCGCCAATGGCTGGCCGGCGACCACCACGTGCACAGCGAATGGAGCGTGGACTGGGACCGCAGCACCACGCCGCCCACCCCGGTCCGCGGTGGTGACTCGCCCTACAGCCGCAGCCGCAACGCCGTCCAGGCCAGAGCGTTCGGCCTGCGCTGGATGGTCCACACCGACCACGGTGGCCCCGGCCACTCCGCGGTCACCCGCGACCAGGCATATCCCGCGCTGCTGCAAGCACGCACCGACGTTCCCGAGGTGTTCCAGTTCAATGGCATGGAATTCGACGTGCCCGCAGGCGAGCACGCCTCCCTGATCATCGCGCCGGGCCCGCAGGAACGGGAGCAACTGGTCACCGCCGAGCGGGATTTCAGTCGCAGCGAACCGCTGCACGATAGCCGCGACAGCGAACAGCAGATGCAGGCCGCACTGGCCTACCTCGGGAGCCTGCGCCCGGCACCGCTGATGTTCATCAACCATCCCTCGCGCACCGCGACGGCGATGGGGCAGTGGGGCGAGGTGACCCCGGGCGAGCTGCGCGGCTGGCATGCGGCCGCACCCAATGTGCTGGTAGGCATGGAGGGTGCGCCCGGGCACCAGGCGATCCGCAGCGAACGCGGGCTGTACCGCAATGCGGCCGCCCCCACCATGGGCGGCTATGACCAGATGACCGCGCAGGTGGGAGGTGTGTGGGACCAGATGCTGGCCGATGGCATCCGCTTCTGGATCACCGCCAACTCCGACTCGCATGTGAACCTGCGCGACGGTGGGCGCGACTACGACCCGGGTGAGTACAGCAAGACCTATGCCTGGGCGCGCCCGGATGCGGAAGACATCCTGGATGCGCTGCGCAAGGGGCGCATGTTCACCGTCACCGGTGACCTGATCGATGCCTTGGAATTGCGCGTGACCGCTGGCGACTCCAGCGGCGGAATGGGCGATACGCTGGTGCTGCGGCCAGCGCAGACGATGCAGGTGGAGGTGCGGGTACGGCAGCCGGCCGGCACCAACGCGAACGGGCAGCCCCCGGCGCTGAAGCGCATCGAGCTGATCATCGGCGGCAGGGACGGGGAGGGCAGGCTGCAGATGCAACGGCGCGGCTTCGACGCGGCAACCTGGGTGCGGGAGGGTGACTGGATCGTGGCGCGCGGGTCACTGCCGGCACTGCCGCGCGGCGGCTTCGTGCGGGTGCGGGGCAACAGCACCGGTGCGGTTGATGCACTGGCGGACGCGCCCGGCGAGGACCCGTGGCAGGATCTGTGGTTCTACTCCAACCCGGTCTTCGTCACGATTGCCGGCAGCGTCATCCCGCCGCAGCGGTGACCTCGTATCGCCTGTTGGCGTGATGCACGTTGTCTGCTACAAGCCCATCTGCAGACGCAGACCGGAGGAAGGACCGCCGTGTCAGAACCCTATTCAGCCATGCTCAGCCTTCGCATGTGCCGCCAGGATCTTGCCCGATGGCTGGCCGCGCCGGTGCCTGCGGTATCCCGATGGTCAGACTGGCGAGGCATCGCCGGGCAGTGGCGCATGCACAACGGCGGGTACCTGCTGCTGGCGAGCGTACTCACGGGGATGTTTGTCTTCCTGTACTTTCTCGCACGTGACTACTTCAAGAGCCTCGGCTGGATGCTCGGCCCGTTCGATCCCAATCTGGGGTACCCCTCTGACGCGGCACCGTATCCGAGCGCCGCATGGCGCAGTTCCGCAGACCAGCCCACGGCACGCCGTGGGCCTTTCTGAGCGGCTTTACCTGGGCATCGATACGCCGTCCACCAGGCGCACGTTTGCCAGAGGCGGCGTTGAAGATGACCGGCCAGTAGGCTCGGCCGACGATCCCGGCACACCCTGGACAGGCTTCACAGATCTGTACTACCCAGCCGGGCATAGTGCCCCTTGGGTAGTCTGAGCGCGTCCATCCAGCCACGGGGTTTCCCCGAACGCCAGGAGGTCACTGTGCCAAGTTGGGACGAAGGAATGAAGCTGACGCGTCGCCAGGTGATCGCCGGCGGCGCCACGACCGTAGCGATGTCCGCCGCACCGGGGGCGTCATCGCTCGCCGCCGAACTGGCGGCGTCCCCGCCGCCCAGGCCGCCGGTCATCAGCACGGTGGCGTTGACCGTCAACGGCGCGCGCCGGGAGCTTGAGCTCGACACGCGGACCACGCTGCTCGACGCCCTGCGCGAACATCTGAAGCTGACCGGCACCAAGAAGGGCTGCGACCACGGTCAATGCGGTGCCTGTACCGTGCTGGTCAACGGTGAACGCATCAATGCCTGCCTCAGCCTGGCAGTGCAGCACCAGGGCGATGCCATCACCACCATCGAAGGCCTCGGAACCCCTGATGACCTGCATCCGATGCAGGCCGCCTTCATCAAGCATGACGGCTACCAGTGCGGGTACTGCACGCCAGGGCAGATCTGTTCGGCGGTGGCGGTACTGGACGAGATCAAGCGGGGTGTCCCCAGCCATGTGCAGGCCGATATCAGCGCACGGCCCCGGGCCACCAACATGGAAATGCGCGAACGCATGAGCGGCAACCTCTGCCGCTGCGGCGCCTATTCCAACATTGCCGAGGCGATGGCAGAGGTCGCTGGCGTGCCCGCTGCGGGGAGGCGCTCATGAGGGCCTTCAGTTACGAACGCGCGAAATCCCCGGCCGAGGCCGCCAGGGCCGTCGCCGGCACCGAGGGCGCGAAGTTCCTGGCGGGAGGAACCAACCTGCTCGACCTGATGAAGCTGGAGGTCGAGACGCCCACGCACCTGGTCGACGTGCAGGACATCGGCCTGGACAGGATCGAACCCACCCACGACGGCGGTCTGCGCATCGGCACGCTGGTCACCAATACCGCGCTGGCCTCGCATGAGCGCGTGCGCCGCGACTACGCAGTGTTGACCCGCGCGATCGTGGCAGGTGCGTCCGGGCAGCTGCGCAACAAGGCCACCACCGGCGGCAACCTGCTGCAGCGCACCCGCTGTCCGTACTTCTACGACCCCCATCTGCCCTGCAACAAGCGCCTGCCCGGATCAGGCTGCGGCGCGCTCGAAGGGTTTTCCCGGCAGATGGGCGTGATCGGTACCTCGGACAGCTGCATCGCGACCTATCCGGGCGACATGGCGGTGGCGCTGCGCGTGCTGGACGCCTCTGTCCAGACCGTCAAGGGTGACGGCAGCACGCGCAGCATTCCGATTGCCGATTTCCATCGTTCCCCGGGCGACAAGCCACAGCAGGACAACGTGCTGCAGCGCGGTGAGCTGATCACCCACGTCACGCTGCCGGAACCGCTGGGCGGCCGGCACGTGTACCACAAGGTACGTGACCGCGCGTCCTATGCGTTCGCATTGGTGTCGGTCGCCGCGGTCGTGCAGCGTGACGGCTCGGCGCGGTTCGCCTTCGGTGGGGTCGCGCCGAAGCCGTGGCGCATCGAGGCAGCCGAACCCCTGCTGCGCGAGAGCGTCAAGGCCGCGACCCAACAGGTGTTCGCCGGTGCCCGTCCAACGCGGGAGAACGCGTTCAAGATCGCGCTCGCCGAGCGCACCCTCGCCGCCGTGCTGGCCGAAGGAGAGCGCTGATGGCCCTTGAATTCAACGCCCCCGCCGGTGACAACCTGTTCGACAAGGCCAAGGTCGTCGGCAAGTCGACGCCGCGCATCGACGGCCCCCGCAAGACCACCGGCACCGCCCCCTATGCCTACGAGCGCCATGACGTGGCGCCGAACCAGGTCTACGGCTACATCGTCGGCGCGGGCATCGGCAAGGGGCGCATCATTTCGATGGATGCCTCCCGCGCACGTTCCGCTCCCGGCGTGCTGGCGGTCATCACCGCACCGGAAACCAAGCCGGTCGGCAAATCGAACTGGAACAACGCGCCGCTGTTCGGCGGGTCCGAGGTCGCCCATTACCACCAGGCCATTGCCTGCGTGGTAGCAGAGACCTTCGAGCAGGCCCGCGCCGCTGCGGCGCTGATCCGCACCCGTTACGAGCGCGGCAAGGGGCGCTTCGATTTCCCGGCGCTGGCGCCGTCCGCGCCGCTGGCAAAGGGGCGCGACGGCAAGCCCGACCGGCAGGCGCTGGGCGATTTCGACACTGCCTACGCGAGCGCTGCGGTCAAGCTCGACGAGACCTACCACACCTCCGACGAAAGTCATTCGATGATGGAGCCGCACGCCACCATCGCCGCCTGGGAAGGCGACACGCTCACCCTGTGGACGGCGAACCAGATGATCGACTGGGCCAAGCAGGGCATGGCCGCGATCCTCGGCATCGATCCCGACAAGGTGCGCGTGGACTCGCCCTATATCGGCGGCGGCTTCGGCGGCAAGCTGTTCATCCGCGCCGATGCAGTGCTGGCCGCGCTGGCGGCCAAGCAGGTCGGGCGACCGGTGAAGATCGCGCTGCAACGCCCATTGATGCCCAACAACACCACGCACCGGCACGCGACCATCCAACGCGTCCGGATCGGTTGCGCGAAGGACGGCAGGATCTCCGCCATCGCCCATGAGAACTGGTCGGGCAACATCAACGGCGAGGACGGCGAGAACGGTACCCTGCAGACGCCCAAACTCTATGCAGGCGCCAACCGCCTGGTGGCCAACTACATCGCCACGCTCGACATGCCCGAAGGCAATGCGATGCGCGCGCCGGGCGAAGCGCCGGGCCACATGGCGCTGGAAGTGGCGATGGACGAAATGGCCGAGAAGCTGGGCCTCGACCCCATCGCATTCCGCATCCTCAACGAACCCGAGGTCGTACCCGGCGATCCGAGCAAGAAGTTCTCCGACCGCAACCTGGTGCGCTGCCTGCGCGAGGGCGCGGAACGCTTCAACTGGAACAAGCGCAACGCCAAGCCGGCGCAGGTAAGGGAAGGGCACTGGCTGGTCGGCATGGGCGTGTCCGCAGGCTATCGCGGCGCACCCACGATGAAGTCGGCGGCGCGGGTCCGGCTTGATGGCCAGGGTGGGGTGATCGTGGAAACCGACATGACCGACATCGGCACCGGCTCCTACACAATCATCGCGCAGACGGCGGCCGAGACCATGGGCGTGCCGCTGGACCGGGTCCAGGTCACCCTCGGCGACTCCCGCCATCCGGCCTCCGCCGGTTCCGGCGGCCAGTGGGGCGCGGCAAGCTCCACCGCAGGCGTGTACGCGGCGTGCGTCAGCCTGCGCCGCAAGGTGGGCGAGAAACTGGGCTTCGACGGCGACACCGCAAACTTCGCCAATGGCCACATCCAAGCGGGTGGGCGGACCATCGACCTGGCCGAAGCGGGCACGCTTTCGGCAGAGGACGGCATTGCCTTCGGCAAGTTCAAGCAGGGGTACGACGTCGGCACCTATGCAGCGCATTTCTGCGAGGTCGCCGTGCATGCCTACACCGGAGAGACGCGCATTCGCCGCATGCTGGCCGTATGCGATGGCGGCCGGATCCTCAATCCTCTGTCCGCACGCAGTCAGGTCATCGGCGGGATGGTGATGGGTGCGGGCGCGACCCTGATGGAGGAACTGGTGGTCGACAAGCGGCTTGGCTTGTTCATCAACCACGACCTTGCGGGCTACGAGGTTCCCGTGCACGCCGACATTCCGTATCAGGAAGTGGTCTTCCTCGACACGCTGGACCCGGTGATCTCGCCGATGAAGGCCAAGGGCGTGGGTGAGCTGGGCATCTGTGGGGTCGGTGCCGCGATCGCCAATGCGGTCTACAACGCCACCGGTGTGCGCGTGCGCAACTATCCCATCACCCTGGACAAGCTGTTGCCCGGCTTGCCCGACGTGGGCTGACCCTTGCGCATGGACCGACCCGTGGCCTCACCCGTCCTGGAGCCCTCTGCGGCAGAGGGAGTGGAACCCAGGGATCCTGCCGGACACCTGTCCGCAGCGCCGGGCTTCCTCACCGAAGGCAGCCCGCGCGGCGTGCTCGAGGCGGCGTTGACGCACCTGCGCGCGGGCGAGCACGCCGTGCTCGCGCTGGTGCTGGAAACCGATGGCTCCACCTACGCCGGTTCCGGCGACATGGTGCTGTTCTGCAACGGCAGCCAGGTCGGCTGGCTCAGCGGCGGATGCCTGGAGCCCGAGCTCGCGCGACGCGCGGAGCAGGTGAGCGCGGCAGGGCAGGTCGACTGGATCGAGATCGACACCCGCAGTGACGACGATCTGTTGAGTGGGTCCGCGCTCGGCTGCCGCGGCCGACTTCGGATTGCGCTCCTGCCATTGCGTGCCATGTCCGGCATCGACGACGTGATCGAGGCTTGGTTGCGCGAAGGTGTGTCACTCCAGCGCGACCTTCGCACGTCGGGGCAGATCGTTTTCCGCGCCGGCCATCGCGAGCAGGCATGGCAGCTGCACCCGATGGACGGCACGCAGCCCTTTGGAGAAGCAGCGTGGCGTTTGCCCTTGCCCCGGCTTCCGCGGGCCCTGGTGTTGGGGGGCGGTCCCGAAACGCCCTTCCTGGTTCCGTTACTGCGGGGCCTGGGATGGCGGGTCGGCGTGGCCGAACGGCGGGCGCGCTGGGCCTCAGCGGGGCAGGGCGCGGATGCGCATCTCCAGGCCAGCCCGGCCGAGGCCCTCCATGCCGACCCGTGCGACGCGGTACTGGTGATGCATCACGATTTCGAACTGGACCGCGAGGCGCTGGTGGCCCTGGCCGATACCGAGGTTGCCTTCATTGGACTTCTGGGTCCGCGGCGAAGGCGTGAGGATCTGTTCAAGCTGCTGACACCGGATCAGCGCCACCGCCTGTCTTCCAGACTTCGATCGCCCATCGGCCTCAACATCGGCGGGCGGGGACCGGAGGCGATTTCGCTCAGCATCGCGGCGCAGCTGCAGCAATGGCGAAGCACCGCCGGCACGTGACCGCCGCGCATGCAGTCGTCGTGCTTGCTGCGGGCGGGAGCACCCGGCTTGGCCAGCCCAAGCAGCTGCTGACCCGGCAGGGCGAGACCCTTGTACATCGCGTAGTGCGGTTGGCCTTGGAGCTCGCGCCTTCGCAGGTGCTGGTGGTGGTGGGCGCGAACGCACAGGCCGTGACATCCAGCATTGCCGGGCTGGATGCCACCCCGGTAACCAACCACCACTGGGAAAGCGGCTTGGCCAGCAGCCTGCAGGTTGCTGGCACACACCTGCTGCCCGCGGTGGCTGCCGTGATGGTCGTGGCATGCGACCAGCCCGCGATCGAGCACTCCCATCTGCATGCGTTGCTTTCGGGTGCCCGCGCCTCGGCGTCAGGGTGCGCTGGCACCCGTCACGCAAACGCCCTTGGCGTTCCTGCAGTGGTGCCGCGCGCATGGTTCAATCAGGTGGGTGCAAGCGGTGACCGCGGCTTCGGAGCGCGCTTGAGGCAACTTCCCATCGATGCCGTGCATGCCCTTCAAGCGCCGGAGCTGGGCCTGGATATCGACACGCCAGAAGATCTCGCGCGTGCGCGCCTTGCGGGATGGATCGATGCCGTGAGGTGAGTCGCGTGATCACTGGACCAATGCCCGCCGCGCAGGTGACTAGCCCCGAACCCTCGCAGCCGCGGCTCTCTAGAGCCGAGCCAGGCTCGGCTACGGCATGCCACATCTCACCCCCTCCTGCACCTCGCCCGCGAACATCTGCAGCACCCGATCCAACAGAACAGGTTCCGGCACGCCAGCCAGTACCTGCTCCAAGTGGCCCAACGGTTGCAGCTGCCATTGGAGGAGCGCCCGCAACTGCACAACGGCGGGCGCCCGCTGCTCCGCGTCCAGTGAGACCTGCAACAGCAGATGTTTCGAGCGCCTCTCCAGCCACAGCACTGGTACGCTTCGGCAATGAACCTGGAAGTCGGCATCTCGATGCCGCTCGACGAACTGGAAGCCCTGTCGTGGCCGAGACTCCACGAACTGCATCGCCTGGCGGCGCAGTTGTGAGAATCGATCGTCGTTGATGCGTTGGAACCCGACAGGCGAGGGCACCGGTGGCGCCGGCCACTGCGCCTGTGCCGCAACCACCGCGACGAGACAGAGCGCGGTGGCCGCCCAGCGATGCCGCGTCACTCAGCCGTCCGGGCGTACCCGTGTACTGGCGTGCGCCACCAAGCCCAGCCCGGCCATGATCAGCCCCTCCATGACGCGCGGGCCGACGTATTGCTCCAACTCGCCGTTCTCGCGGGCGCGTTGTGCGGCCAACAGGATTTCCAGCACTACGCGAAGGCCGGCCAACGAGCAATCGGTGTCTGCCAGGGCGATGCGTCGGCCCGGCATTTGGTGGCGCTCTGGCCAGGGCTGGCCATCGGACGCAGCGCCGGAGCCGATGCTGTGCAGCAGGGCGATGAGCGTGTTCGGATCCAGCGCGGGACCGTTGGCGGGCGCGTCGTGGATCGGATGCGGGGCAGGGGAGTGGGGCGGGGTCATGGCTGGGCTCCTTGCGTGCATGCAGAAGCCGCCACCGATAAAGGTGGCGGACGGTGCGAGGTTCGAAACCCGGTGTTCGCTAAACCGGCAGGCACAAGGCCTCCACGCACCGCCCGCCATAGCCGGCCGACGGATTGCCAGCCGGCACCACACAGGGTGATGCCGGCTGGCAAGCGTTTACTTCAGCGAACTACCGGGGTTTCGAATCCCGGCCACCTGTTTTCGGTGGCACGGAGAGGAATACGCCCGGCTGTGCGCGATGCCAATGCAGTAAGGCCGATGCCGTCACCACATTCAACATTTTCAGAATCGTTGCATACGGCTCAATGAGGCCGGAGCCTTGCGCCGCAAGGCTGTTGTCGATGTCGGTGGTGCAAGCCTGACGAGTGTCGGCATCCGCCCGGTGGAGCCGTGAGCGAGGCGGATGCGACAGGATTGCCAAAGGCCGCCAGGCGTCAGTAGCCCTTCAACGCGGCCTTGGTCCGCTCCAGCCAGGCGGCATTGTGGCTCCGCGCGTGGCGCGACCAGTGCTGGGCATCGTCGATGATGCTGGCGAACAGGCTACGGGCCTGCTCGCGGTCGGTGGGCTGCGGTTGTGCCATCAGCCACTCGGCGTAGAGGCAGCGGGCGGCCGCATCGTTTCCGCATTCCACAGCGCGCTCGAATGCGGCGCGAGTGCCGGGGGCATGGGCGGTTGCCAATGCCTGCGCGTAAAGCAGCGACTGCTCCGGCTTGCGGCGCACGTCCGGATGGCGGGCGAACAGGCCGTCCAGCGTCTCGACTGCAAGTGCGGCGTATCCGGACTCCAGGCGGGCACGTGCCAGACCAGTAAGGATGTAGGGGTCGTCACCCAGTGGCGAGCTTGCGGCCTGCTCAAGCAGGGTTCTGGCTTCCTCCGCCTGGCCAGCATCCAGCAGCGTCATGCCCAGGCGAACACGGTTCTGCACGGTAGGCGTGCGCGCCAGCTCGGCGCGAGCATTGCGCAGGTCCTGGCCCGGGTCCATGAGCTGCTTGGCGGAACGGACGACCTGCCGGGCGCCGCGCGAGTGACGGGCTTCCGGAAAGTAGATCGCCAGGAAATAGACGACGCTGCCCAGCAGCGGGAACGAGAAGAGCAGGATGAGCCAGTAGAGGCTCTGGCCTGAGCGGATGGCGTGCACCGCGAAGTAGATGGCTGCCAGTATGTGGAGTCCGATTCCGATATAGGGCATGAGTGCCGCCTCGTCCGTGTGGGGGTTGGCACTATAGTGGGCGTGGGGTGGGGCGCCAATGGGTGGGCGACTTGGCGTGACGCGTCACGTTAATTGGTTGGATTCTGCGAGGTGGAGCGCTACATGTCACTATGCAGCGAGCTGCATTGACGGAAGGGGATACATGGAACGTACGCAGAAGACGCTAACGATGGCTGATGTTGCTGGATGGGGTTCGGCGCTCGTCACGTTCGGATTGATTCAAGGGGCCTTCTATCTGAAGGCGTATTGGGGGCACTTCGGTCTGGATCCCTTTCAGTTTGTTGCGGTGAGTGAGCTTGCGCTGGCAGGGCTTGCTGGGATGGGCATGGTGTTATTTCTCATACTGCTGGCCTCGCTGTTAGGCGGCTGGGTGGAAATGAAGGTCACGAGCGGCAGCTCCAAAAGCAAGCTGTTCGCATGGCTGTTTCCAGTGCTTTTCTTCACTGCCCTAGGGCTGCTGCTTTGGTGGTCGAACACGTGGCCTCTTCTGATAGGGATTCTTCTGACGGTCATCTGTGCGTTGATCGTGCATCTTTCGCCGGTGGTGCCCACCGCAGTGAAAGATTCCCCATGGCTGATCTACGCCTTGGTGATGCTGGTCTACGTCTCGATAGCTTCAAGCATGCTTGGCTCCCAGCGTGCCGAGAAGATTTCCTATGGCGGAGGCAAGCACGTGACGGCTGTGACTGTTGATGGAAAGGTGCAGGGCGACCTAAGCCTGATTGGTCGTCTTGGTGACAGCTATGCACTGTGGGACCCGGCGCGGAAGGCTACAGTGCTTGTGCCTGTTGGCGATGTTGGGAGGTTGGAGATTCTGCGAAAGAGTGTGATTCCTGTTTCGGCAGCCCCATAGGGCTGGATCTCGGCGAGCGCCAAGCTGAAAGTGGCAGTGCACTTCAGTACGGGGAGTAGCGATAAGGGATGTTTATCGAGGGTAGGGTGGATGTCGGACGCCGGCCGGAAGCAGACATCGGCCAAGGGCGTTGGATTACACGCTAGAACTTCAACCTCACGCCGCCATTCACCACAAACCCCTGCAGCGGTGCCCATGCATCCACGGTCCACTGGCCATCGTCGGCGCGGCGAGGGCGCAGCATCGGGTTATAGCCGCTCTGACGGACGTTGAGAATGTTTTCCAGGTTGAGGAACAGGCTGACTCTTCCCAGCACAACCTCCCCCAGTGCACCCACTTCCAGATACGGCCGGCTGCGTCGACGCCAGGGATTGTCGTCCAGCGCCTGGATGCCGGTGTAGTAGGCTTCGAGCCCTACGCGGCCACGGTCATGCTGCTCCCACATGGCAACCAGGCCTGCGCTGTGCCGGGGCGTAAGCGAGACCAGGCGTCGGCCTGCGCCTTCCTCGCCGGGCTCGCGCGCATCGGTGTAGACGTAGCTGCCGGTCACCGTGATGTCCTCCCAGCGGTAGCGCAGCAGAAGTTCACTGCCACGGGTGCGGGTAACGCCCTCCACATTGACCAGTTGCACGCGTTCTCCCGGGGCGGTCGCAGACCCCACCAGGCGTACCGCATGGTCGATGTCGGATGCGAACACGCTGAGGTTCAACTCCCAGGGGCCATGCACATAGCCAGCATCGATGGACCCGGTGGTAGCGATCTCTGCACGAAGGCCGCTGAGCGGCTCCAAACGTGACAGGCCAGCGGCCTCGATCTGCTCGACGAAGGGCGTAGGCGCGTAGAAGCCTCTGCCGATCGAGGCACGCAGGGTCCACTCGTCAGGGCGGAACAACAGCGATATGCGGGGGCTGACGTGCCCGCCATAGGCGCTGTGGTCATCCCAACGCGCACTGCCGGAAAGCGTAAGGTCATCGCGCAGCGCCTGCTCGGCCTGCACGAACAGGGCGGGCACGGTGTAGCGGTAATCGAACTGCGGGTATCGCGCGGAACGGAACCGGTCCTGCTGCGCGGCAATGCCCGCCAGCCAGCTGGTGGCGCCAGCTCCGGACGCATAGCTCACTTCGGCAAATCCGGTCTGATGAGTGTCGTTGTCCTGCTCAGGGCCATACCCGTGGTCGTGATCGGTGGACATGGCCGATGCGCGCAGCTGCAGGCGGTCGCTCTCGCGCACCGGAACATCGACCACGGCGCCGGCGTCAACGCGCTTCGTGCGCTGTGTGAGAGCGAAGGGCTGCCCATCGGGCGCCAGCTGACCGGGCAGCGTCCCGCCCAGCCGACTCTCGCGCGTTGCGCCTGCCGTCAGCAGTGCACGCGCTCCATTGTCCGATTCCCAGAACAGGCGCGGCCGGACCGTGGCTCGCTCGTAGCCGGGAATGTCAGCCCAGCCGTCGCCGTCCAGGTCCTGGCGGTCCTGTCGATGGTAGCCACCCACCACCGACAGGCCCCAGCGCTCGGCCAGCGGCCCGGCTGCATAGCCGGTCACGTCCTGGCCGCCGCGGCTGGTGGCATTGAGCAGCATTTCAGCCTCGGCGGTCTCCTTGGGCCGGCGCGATATCAGGTTCACCACGCCGCCCAACGCTGCCGGGCCGTACAACGCCGATGCGCCGCCCTTGATGATCTCGACACTGCCCAGGTCCGTCGGGGGAATCTGCAGCAGGCCGATGGACGATGACTGGCCGCCGTACAGCGGCAGGCCATCGGCCAGCAGCTGGGTATACCGGCCGCGCATGCCCTGGATGCGGATGTTCGATGCCCCCATGCCCGGCGAGGTGTTCTGCACCCGCACGCCCGCCGTCTCGGCCACAAGCATGGAGACGTTGCCCGGCGACATCAGCAGCTTCTCTTCGATCTCCTCCTGCGATACGACGTCCACTCGGACCGGTTCGTCGGAAACGCGACGCCCTAACCGGGTGGACTGCACCACCACCGCATCCAGCTTCACCGCCTCATCGTGGTGGTCGTCGTGCGCGGTGGGTGGTTCATGCGCACCGGCCTGGGCGACGGCGGACAGCAGGGCGGCGCTCAACGCCAGGGCAAGCGGATGGGGAAACAGGGTCATGGGTCGTCAGGGCGGGCAGGCCGCGCGGTGGCGAAGTAGCCCGGTCTTGTAAACCTTGATGCAGCTACAAGGTCAAGCGGCGGCCTTCGGCTGAAGTGCTTCCAGCACCCTGCAATCGGCTACGCGCCCGCCCGGGCAATTGCCGATCATCCGCTGCAGTTCGCCCTGCAGCGCCTGCAGGTCGCGGATCCGTCGCGCGATGTCGGCGATATGCGCCTTCACCACGTCGTCCACCGAGCTGCATTCGTGTTCGCGCTGCTCACCAAAGGCGATCAGCTCGCGGATCTGCTCAATGGAAAAGCCCAGCTCACGGGCCCGGCGCACGAATGACAGCCGCCGCTGGTCCTGTGCGCTGTAGTAACGGTAATTGCCGTCCGACCGCAGCGGTGGCTGAAGCAGGCCGATCTTTTCGTAATAGCGGATGGTCTCGGCCTTGGTGCCGGTCTGGCGGGCCAGCTGGCCGATGGTGAGGTGGGCGGACATGGGCTTGACCTTGTAGGGGCTACAGGGTTGATAACAGCTGCCCCGCCTCTGTTCAAGCCCAGGCCAAGCCTAGCCGGAGATACCCATGGATCACTGCTGCGGCCACAAGCGCCAAGAACTGGAAACGCTGGCACTCCGCAGCGCGCAACGGCGCGTGCTGGTGGCGGTACTGATCATCAATCTGGCGATGTTCCTCATCGAATTCGGCGCAGGCATCGTGGCGCGCTCAAGCGCGCTACAGGCCGACGCTGTCGACATGCTGGGCGACGCCATCGTGTACGGCCTGAGCCTGTGGGCGGTGAACCGGGGTGCGCGCTGGGAAGCCGGTGCAGCCTTGGCCAAGGGGGTGCTGATCCTGGGCTTCTTTGTGTTCATCGTGCTGGAGGTCATCGCCAAGCTGGCAAACGGCGTACCCCCTTCCAGCGGCGTGATGCTCGGCTTCGGCGCCATCGCGCTGGCGGCCAATCTGGTGTGCCTGGCATTGCTGTGGCAGTTCCGCGCACTCAACATCAACATGAAAAGCACTTTCGAGTGCTCCCGCAATGACGTTGCCGCCAACATCGGTGTACTGGTGGCTGCCGGGGGCGTAGCGCTCACCGGAAGCGGGTGGCCGGACATCGCAGCAGGCGCGGTGATTGCCCTGTTGTTCCTGAAATCTGCGTTGGGGGTGATTGGGGAGGCGTGGCCCGCGTGGCGGGCAGCGGCGAAGTAGCAGGGCGATCGAGGTGTGCGTTGGTTACGATTGTGCCGCATAGATGTCCGCTACTGGCCAAAAGCGGACACCAGCGGGGCAGGGGATTAGGAAGATTTATCGGGGGTAGGGAAGATATGGGCTGCATTCGACCCGAGGTGGTCATTCAGGATCGTCTCGCAGTTTGGGCGGCAATCGCCTGCGAATGGCAAGCGTGAGCGCGACGTGACACTCTAGGGGAAGACCCCAACATAGGGGCAGCAGTATTTTTTTTGAGGGTGCCGAACATTGTCCCGTCGGTTAAGATCGAGCCGGCGGCGGCCCAAAACGTCCCGCGCATAGCGAGGATAGGGAAATCCTGACCGGGGGGGCATATTGAAATTCATCCATTCTGCTGACTGGCAACTCGGCAAACCGTATCGGTACTTCGAGCCCGAAGTCCGGGCCGGCCTCAGCGAGGCGCGGTTCGAGGCAATCGATACACTTGGGCGCACGGCGGTCGAACACGGGGCACAGCACGTCGTCGTTGCCGGCGACATCTTCGACACCGAAGGTCCGGAGGACAGGACGATTGTCCAAGCTATATCCCGGATGAGTCGTCATAGCTGCCGCTGGTGGCTGCTTCCAGGCAACCATGATTTCGCCCGCAATGGCGGATTATGGGATCGCGTCCGTCAACGGGCGAGCGAGAACATCGCCATCTTGTCGAAGCCCGAGCCGATCGAGATGAACCCCGGCGTCTGGCTGCTGCCCGCGCCGCTTGAGCATCGCCACAATCTCGAAGATCCAACCGCCCGCTTCGACTCCATGGAGACGCCCGGCGCGGCTCTCCGTATCGGTCTCGCACACGGTTCGATCCGTGACTTCGGCTCGCAGGGCGAAACGAGGAACCAGATCGCGCCCGATCGCGCACGCCGATCGAATCTCGATTATCTGGCACTCGGTGACTGGCACGGGGCACTCCGCGTCGATGGTCGTACTTGGTATGCTGGCACGCCCGAAGTCGACCGCTTCCAGCGGGACGATCCCGGACAGGCCCTCGTCGTCGAGCTGTCGCCCGGTGTGGAGCCGTCCGTCACGCCGATCCGCACGGGCCGCTTCCAATGGCTTTTGCGGGACTGGATGGTCAGTGACCGGGCAGCGTTCGATGCCGAGTGCGATTTGCTCCTCGGCGCGATCGACGCGCCCACAACGCTTTTGCGCCTTACGCTGGCTGGTATCACCAGTCTCGGCGACCGGATTGACATGCTGGGTCGACTCGAAAACGATCTTAGCCATCAGCTGCGGTATCTCGACGTGCGCGCGGATGATCTGGTGGGTCGGCCGAGCGAAGAAGACATTGCGAACTTGGCCGTCGAGGGCATGCTCGGGGCGGCGGCGGCGATGCTTAATACCAGGATCGAAAGTGGCGGCGAAGATGCGGCGATTGCGAAGCGGGCCCTTGAGCGCCTCTTCGTCGAATATAGCCGGGAGGAGTCGGCATGAGTTTCGCCATTCGTCGCATCGTGGTGAAGAATTTCCGGAAATTCCGCGCACCCGTCGTGATCGAGGGCCTTACCGACGGCCTCAATATCGTCATCGAGCCGAATGAGACGGGCAAGTCGACGCTTCTCGAGGCTTTGCGCGCGGCCTTCTTCGTCCGCTTCAACACGCGCAATCAGCTGGCCCAATCCTTCGCCCCACACGGCGATGCGGTCAGTCCTGAGGTCGAGGTCGCTTTCGATGTCGATGGCACGTCTTGGTCGGTGACCAAGCATTTCTTGCGCAGCGCCTCGGTCGAGGTCTCGGGGCCTCAGGGCCGTGCGCAGGGGGAGGAGGCCGAGGCGCGGTTGAGTGCGCTGCTCGGCTCGGTCCGCGACACGAGCCGAGGCGGCGATGTCGCGACCTATGGCGCGCTCGGTTTACTTTGGGTCGCCCAGACCGAGGCCTTGTCCGTGACCGCGCCCGGCCAGATCGTGCGCGACAGCATCACCTCCACGCTCGAGGCGGAAGTCGGATCGATCATTGGCGGCGCTGCCTATCGCCGCGTCAGGGATCGGGTCGAGGCTCAGTATGAGCTCTACTGGACACCGACCGGCCAGAAGCGTGGCCGACAAACCGACGCGCGTGAGCGGCTCGAGGCCGCCGAGACTACCGCGCGCGAAACCGCAGATCGATTGGCCACGCTGGAGCGCAGCTTCTCAGATGTCGAGGCTACTCGCGCCCGACTGAAGATCATCCAGCGCGAGATGTCGGACAACACAGACGCGCAGACGCGTAGCGGCCTGGTTGCTTCGCTCGATATCGCACGAGCGGCGGCCCAGATCCTCACCACCCGTCGTGCCGAGCAGGAAGCGGTGAACGGCAAGGTGAAGGCGCTTGCGGACCTCCAGCAGCGCCACGACGACGCGACGCAGGCCCGGATGGATGCCAACGTTGCGCTGACCCAGGCAACGGAAAAGCGTCTCGGGGTCATCGACACATTGTCGGCGGCGAAGCAGAGGGTGGTGGATGCGCGCTCCGCACTCGATTCCGCACGCACGGACCGCCAGGCCGCACGAACAGCCCTGGCTGATGGCGAAGAGCGGATCCGACAAAGCCGTCGTGGTGCCGCGATCCAGGCCGCGCGTCGGCGGCATGCCGACCTCCTGAAGCTTGAGGAACAAAACAGCACCGCGAAGGCGCTCTCCGACACGGCGATCGCCCCGAAAGTGCTGGCGTCGCTTGAAGCGCATGATCGCGCCGTTGCGGAAGCGCAAGCGGTGGTGAACGCCGGCGCAACCCGGATTGCATTGTCCGGCTCAGCGGACGGAATTACGATTGATGACGAGCCAATGGCAATCGGCGCGCGCATCGTTGATCGCGAAGTTCATATCCGCTTCGGCGCCGCCGAGCTTCAGATCACGCCGCCGGCGTCTGCCACCAGCGCCGCGGAGGTCTTGGCGTCTGCGCTTCGTAAGCGGAAAACGGCGCTCGACGATCTCGGCGTCGTCGATCTTGCTGCCGCGAGAGCCCGCAACGAGATTGCCAAGGATGCCGCAGCGGAGCTGCGAACTTTGGAGGCGCGCATCGAAGCGGCCACTCCCGCCGATGATGTCCTTCAGCTTGCCGCTGGATCCGCCGCGCTCAAACTGTTCGTCGCCGAGCTCGGCACGGAAGATGCCATAGGGGAGGGGGAACTTCCCGATATCGCGGCGCTCACGAAGGCGATGGATACGGCCGATAGCGCCGCAGCCCGTGCCGAAGGGGCACAGGATAGCGCCATCGAGGCCCTGCGTCGCGCCGAGCAGGAGGAAGCGCCGCTTGCGACGGCAGAAGCCAGGGCCTCGAGCGACGTTGCCAACGCCGTCAGCGCGCTTGAGGCGATCGAGCGGCGACCTGAATGGACGACGCTTACCAAAAATCTGGCCAAGGCGCGCGAGCAAGCCGCTGAGGCTTCGGTCAGGGTTGAAGACGCGCTCCGCGATGCTTCTGCGCACGACGTTGCGGCAATCGAGCGGAAGATTGAATTGATCGATGCAAGGGTGCGCACGGCCGTAGAAACCCGAACTCGGCTGGAGACCGATATCGCGCGCCTTGAAGGGACTATCGAGAGCGAGGGCGGGCTCGGCCTCGCCGATCGGACAGCTGCCGCCTCCGAGGAAGTTGAGGTGGCTCGTCTTGCCCTTCAGCGCATCACCGATGAAGCTCAAACGCTGAAGGTGCTGCGAAGCACGCTCGATGCCGCCCGTAACGAGACGTCGGCCAAATTTGTCGGTCCGGTGGCGGCGCGAGCGAAGCGTCATATCGAGCGTCTCCTGCCCGGATGCGAGCTCACCTTTTCGGAGGATCTCGGTCTCGAAAGCGTGATCCGTGCGGGCATGGAGGAAAGCTGCGCGAGCCTATCGCGCGGTACGCAAGAGCAGCTTGCTGTCCTTACGCGCATTGCATTCGCCGATATGCTGTTGGAGCAGGGAAAGCCCGTATCGCTGATACTGGACGATCCGCTGGTCTACTCCGACGATGCCCGTCTCGACACGATGATCGAGATTCTGTCGGAGGCCGCAACCCGCATGCAGGTCGTCCTTCTCACCTGCCGTGATCGCGCCTTCCGACATGTCGCTGGAAATCGGATCGCATTGTGACAATGAAGTCATCAATCGCCGATATGTAGTCATCGAGAAACGGGAGAATCCAAAAATGGGGATTTCGATGATGAACGAACGCGGACGCGATGTCCGCGCGGCAGATCACCGCAGGGGGTAATGGTGGCTGATCGGAGCGCAATTTCGACAATTACTGGCTATTTCTATCAATTCGATCGCTCGATCCTCAGCATCCTGGGACTATCCAGTGCGAATGATTCGGTATCGATCGAATGCATCGAGGATATCGACATCCACACGGCTACAGAAACGACTGCCGTCCAGTGCAAATATTACGAGAAATCCGAATATAATCATTCGGTCATCAAGCCTGCCATCATGTTCATGCTCGCGCACTATAAAGCGGGCCTGACCGCCGGCCGGCCAACGATCCAGTACCAGCTCACCGGCCATTTTGCGTCCGGGCAAGATAAGTTGGCGCTCCCATTCGATATCAACTTCCTCAAAACAAATTTTCTCACAACTGCATCAAAAGATAAGACGGTTAAAAAACACGAAGAGCTTGACGTCAGTGACACGGAGCTTGAAGAATTCCTGAAAGTTCTCTCAATCGACGTGAATGCGGCGAAATTCAAGGATCAGTTTCAGGCGATCATCGATAGTCTTGTCAAACAGTTCGGATGCTCACCGTTCGTGGCAGAATTTTTCTATTATAACAACGCTCTGCGGGTGATCAAGGAACTGGCGATCGAGCCGGACGAGGCTCTGCGCGCCACGACAAGGGCAGCCTTCATAAAGCGAATAGATACATCTTCTTACATTTTTGATGAGTGGTTCATCGCCAAGCTCGGTACGGCCAAATATTATGGCGAACTACGCAACGAGTTTTTCGCGGCGGGCGTCAATGTCTCCCCGGCCGACCGTCTTTTCATCATCCACCCGGCTGGCGAAAAATACAGCCGGAACGTGGTCAAGACGCTTCTGAAGACTATCTCCCGGAAATACTCCAAGCTCTCCAAGCGAGATGCAAAGCCCTTTTCGCCCTACGTGCTGCTCGTGGGCATCGATGATAGTGAACTTGCCGGTCTCAAGCAGGAGCTGCACAACGAAGACGTTCGCTTCGTTGACGGCTACGATTTCAAGGGTGCCAAGTTCGATGCCGGGTCGATCTCCCGACCGGCATCCGCCCAAGCCGGTCCGGCCCTGAGGCTATTCTGCGATCTTGCGGAGGCGAGGCAGACCTTTCTATCGTTCCGACGCTCGCGCGAGATCTACGAGTTCTATCGCAATCAGCACGTTGAAGAATTTGGTGATAGCGCTATAAGGCACATCCGGTTTCAGATTCCAAATTACGAAGATATCGACAAGATCATTTAGGGGGTGGCTATGAGTGAGGTAAAAGCAGAAGTCGTCGCTGTCTTTCCTAACAAGGTCAAGATCGTCGTCGATGACCTCGAGAATTTCAGGATTGCTGAGGAATCTCTACGCGTCGGCTCATATTTAAAGATCGCCGACAATGAGAATTCGGTACTGGTCGCCATCATTGAGAACTTCCAGATTC
This sequence comes from Stenotrophomonas sp. SMYL11, assembly GCF_036320005.1. NCBI lineage: Bacteria > Pseudomonadati > Pseudomonadota > Gammaproteobacteria > Lysobacterales > Lysobacteraceae > Stenotrophomonas > Stenotrophomonas sp. SMYL11. The sequence continues at coordinate 2,045 of NZ_JAWIRS010000001.1, read as the reverse complement.
AGGCGCGCGACGACGGAAGCCAGGACTATGTGATCGAGGCTTTCCCGCTCGGCATTCTGCGCGATAAGAAGTTTGAGCGCGGCGGAGACGCCCTCGCGATCCCGCCGAAGACGGTCCAGCCGGCGTCGATCGACGATATTCGCTTGATCTATGGCAGCTCGTTACCCGTGAAGGATCGCTTCTGCTTTTCGAGGCTCGCGACGAACAAAGAGGTTGAGGTTCCCGTCGACGGGAACAAATTCTTCAACAAGCATATCGCGGTGGTCGGTTCCACGGGCTCCGGCAAGTCCCACACGGTCGCAAAGATCGTTCAGAAGGCGGTCGGGGCTAAGGGCGACTATACGTTGAACAACTCGCACGTGATCATTTTTGATATCCATTCAGAATATCGCGCGGCCTTTCCGGAAGCGAATTTCATCGACAGCTCCAGCCTAGTACTCCCCTACTGGATGCTGAGCGGCGAGGAGTTGGAGGAGTTCTTCCTCGACACCGAGGCGAATGATCACAATCAGCGCAACGTGTTTAAGGATGCCGTGATCCAGAGCCGTAAGGCGCACTTTACCGGAGCGGATGACGACAAGAACCGGATCCACCTGGACACACCGCTCCTGTTCGATATTCGCGATGTTCTGGATCACGCCAACCATCGCAACACGGAGATGGTCGATACCGGAGAGGTATATGCTTCGAGCAATAAGGAAAAGGCAGGGCAGCCTAAGCTCACGCAGGGCAGCCTTTATGGGCGGCTGACCAACTTCGTGAACCGTCTCGAGAGCAAGATCAACGACCGGCGCCTCGACTTCTTCCTAGGCGAGAAATCCAAGTCGATCTCTTTCGAGGAAACGCTGCGGTCCATTCTCGGCTACAGCACGGGCAAGCTGCACAATGTGACCGTTATCGATTTGAGCGGCGTCCCGTTCGAAGTTTTGAGCATCACAGTCTCGCTGATCTCGCGCCTGATTTTCGAGCATGGCTACTTCTACAAGCGCCTGCGTTGCGCCGCCGATCCGCGGGAAAAGATCAACAACGATGCACCGATTCTTCTCGTTTACGAAGAGGCGCACAAGTATGTGCCGAATAGTGAACTGTCGAAGTTCCGCGCCTCGAAGATGTCGATCGAGCGCATCGCCAAGGAGGGCCGCAAATATGGCGTTACATTACTTCTCGCGAGTCAGCGGCCCTCGGAGATCTCCGAGACGATTTTTTCACAGTGCAACAATTTTATCGCAATGCGCCTGACCAATCCGGTCGACCAAGGCTACGTTCGTAAGTTGCTGCCGGACTCGCTGGGGACGCTCATCGATAAGATGCCGGCTTTCAAGCAGGGGGAGGCGCTGCTGGTCGGAGAATCGATCGCGCTGCCGTCTGTAGTCCAGATCGAGGCATGCACAGTGGCTCCAGCGTCGACTGACATTCCCTATTGGGATCTCTGGCAGGAGCAATGGAAGGATCTAGCGATCGATAAGATCCGCGACGAGTGGTTGCGCCGCTAACTAGGCGAAGGCGGCGGCAGATGGCAAAATGTTTATGGTCGGTCTGGGACAGCGGTCTGCGGATTGGCCAGTGTCGGTCGGGCTCAAATTACTTCAGTAGTCGAGCGGCAGGCCGCAGATTGACGACAGTGGCAGGATGATGGCGAACGCCGGCGTTCCGATTGCGCACATTTCTGGAACTGTCGATCGACGATGCCGAGCGAGCAGCGTCCATCATTCGGCGCCATTCTTGCGCTTGGCAGGCGGTCAGCGACAGCCAGGCCAAATCTTCCGGGAGGAGTTCGCGGCCTTCGGGGGTGATCAGCCGATCACCGAGGAAGGAAAAAACCGGCCCAAGGGCCGGTGAGGTCAATACGGTGGTGCGGGTCGAACTCAATCATGCCGCGATCTCATCCTTGGCCGGGGACTGAGGGCGCAGGCAAGAGCCAAGCCAGAGGCCCAGCCATTGCCACACGGAGCCAACAAAAGCCCAGATTCGACGGATACTGGATTTCGCATAATGTATACAACGTGTGCCTTATCGAAGTTCGGCACAGCCGCTTCCGCCTTGTA